>JAZUQC010000085.1:0-61847 GCA_045605525.1 Acutalibacteraceae bacterium | reverse complement strand
CAGAGCCGTGCCTGACCGAGCATCGCAATGCGAGAGTCGATTCCTACTACCCCTGCCAAAACAGAAACGGATACCGTAAGGTGTCCGTTTTTGTTTTTCGTATGATATAGGAATCGAAGCGGCGCGGGAGTGAATGACAATTCGGTGAATTGTCAGAGCCGTGCCTGACCGAGCATCGCAATGCGAGAGTCGATTCCTACTACCCCTGCCATGGAAAAACCTTGTAAACAAAGCGTTTACAAGGTTTTTTCTTTTGTGTTTCTAATGGTTTTTCTAATGCTTTTTTTTGTTTTGAAACCAATTCCCGTGCATCGTAATATTACCATACAATTAACCTATTATGATGTATTGTAATTTTTATAATTCTGTGCTATACTGTTATTGAAAGGAGCGATTGCAATGTCTCCACAAGTTTACGCAAAAAGAAAAACAGCAATAAAACTTGCTGATACCCTGAACAAGATTGAAGGAGTCCCTGTTTCGGATTATGCACGCATGCTGTCTGAAAAATGGGCAAAAGGTGAAATCACGGGACAGCAAATGAAAGAAGCTCTGATTGCTGTTCATACACGGGTTTAACGTATGAGTGATTTGTATTTATTTCCTGACAGTTCAGTTCTGCAAAACAAACTCGGAATTCAGGATGAAAAAGCATTGGATATAGCTGAAGCCGAATTATCAAGAGCAAATATGATGCTGTTGTATGAAAAAGGATTTTCCGACTTCACATCAAACGGTCTTTGCTCAATACACAAAGAATTGTTCGGTGATGTTTATGAATGGGCCGGCGAGTACCGTAAAATCAATATTCAAAAAAGAGAATCAATCCTTGCAGGCAAAAGTGTCTGGTATTCAAACTGTACAGACATTGAACGAGATCTTGAAAAAGCTTGGAAAAAAATCAACAGAATAAATTGGCAAACACTTTCCAAAGAAGAATTTGCAAAAAATTTAAGCATACTATTCCCTGCTATTTGGCAAGTACATCCTTTTCGCGAGGGCAACACAAGAACCATCGTAATGCTCATAACATTTTTTGCAGAACATTACGGATATTATTTTGATCAGGAGCTCATGTCCGTCAATGCAGGATATGTAAGAAACTCTTTTGTACTTGCAAGTCTTGACAAATATTCTGAGTTTGAACATCTGGAAAAAATACTGTATGATGCTCTTTCCAATCTTCCGATTGAGTATTCTGATAATTCTGATTCAAACTCTGAAAAAGCAGAAAAATATGCAAAATACGACAACAAAAACTACGAACCGACAAAACACGAATACATTGAATAAATGATTTAAGCAGAAAGACCGTGAAGATCTTTCTGCTCATTTTTTACTCCGCAGGAACATAAGCTGATGCGAGATTTTTAATTATTGTCTGCT
Organism: Acutalibacteraceae bacterium; assembly: GCA_045605525.1. GTDB lineage: Bacteria > Bacillota > Clostridia > Oscillospirales > Acutalibacteraceae > RUG806. The sequence goes on along the minus strand of JAZUQC010000085.1, from coordinate 60,461 downwards.
GCTTTGTAATTTATGCAAAACTGTCTTTCTTTCTTACCAAACCTGCTCGTTGCATATTATAAAGATTTGTGATATAATCATTTTTACAAACAAGAATTTGATGAAAGAGGTGTTCTTGCGTGGAGCTTTTTCTGAAAATCATAGCTTGTATCTTTTTGGCGGCCTTGGGGGTACTGATGCTGATAAGACCGGATATTATTTGGAAAATGGAGCATTTCTTCAGCGTAAAAATGGGGAACCCACAGATTGGTATATCGCAGGCACCCGTATTATAGGTACAGCAGCAATATTTATTTCCGTTTTCTGTGCAGTCATCTTTTTTGTTTTCTGAAAACATTTTTTAAAGAATGAACGATCGGGGTGATATCGGAATGCCGTTCATTGACTTAATCAAAGATAAATATGTAAGCAACAAGCAGGAAGAAGCATTGAATCATGTTGAAGCTGTGGCGGATATTGCCGTCGGGTTGGCAAAAACATACAATCTTGATCTTGAAAAAATTAAACTTGCTGCCTTGCTTCATGACATCAGTGCAATCATGACACCGCAGGAAATGTATACACTTGCAAAAGAACGCGGGCTGGAAATTGACCCTGCGGAAGAAAAATATCACGCACTTTTACATCAAAGAATATCAAAACTCATTGCACAAGAGGAGTTCGGCATCACGGATGTGCAGATTCTGCAAGCCGTCGAATGCCACACGACTTTAAAGAAAAATGCAAGTGTTTTTGATAAAATCATATTTATTGCAGACAAAATTTCCCGTGACCCGAAAGATGTGCCGCAATATGACGATTTACTGCAAAACGGCACTGCGGCAATGCTGAATTCGGCTTGTTATCTTTTCATAAAGCATCAATTTGATAACGGCTTGTTGGTCTTTGCACATCAGTGGTTGCTGGATGCATATGAAGAATTGAGAAATTCTTAAAAAATAATGGAAAGGCGATTATATGAACGCAGTTAATGTTTTACCGGAAGGGTATAAAGAATTCTATTCTCTGGATTTGCAAAAGGACAAGAAAAAGGCACTGCTTGTAAACGGGATTGCGTTGGCAATCAGCGTAATTATGGTAATACCGATGCATTTTGTTGTGCCGATAACAACTCTTTTTGACATTAGCAAAGGGTATATCTTCAAAATGCTGACACTCGTTTTGTTATTGGTTGTCTACATGATTCTGCACGAGCTGGTGCATGGTGTCGCCATGAAGCTGTGCGGAACCAAAAAAGTGAAATACGGGTTCACAGGCTTATACGCTTTTGCAGGCAGTGAGGATTTTTACCCGAAGAAACCTTATATTTTTATTGCACTGGCACCTGTTGTTTTATGGGGAATTGTACTTGCCGTTGTAAATATATTGGTTCCGACCGAATGGTTCTGGATTATTTATATTTTGCAGATCATGAATCTTTCAGGTGCGGCAGGAGATTTTTTTGTCACAATAAAATTTTCTCAATTTCCCGATGACATCTTAGTAAAGGATCACGGCGTCGGCATGGTTGTTTATTCCAAACACGATGCGTTATAAAATTGAATTCAAACAGAAGGCGGTGTCGGTATGCGATACATTGCAGACCATGATTTTCATATTCATTCAACGGTTTCGCGTTGCTGTCACGACGACACGCAGACACCCGATGCAATTCTGCGATATGCCAAAAAGAACGAATTCGGCAGAATCTGTCTGACCAATCATTTCTGGGATGAGAAGGTAAGCAGTGAAGCGGAATGGATAGAGGACCACAATTTTTCGTTTGTTTCTTCCGTTCTGCCGTTGCCGGAAGACGATCGGATTGAATTCCTGTTCGGTTGTGAAACCGATATGGATTTCAACAATGTGCTCGGGGTCGGCAAAGAACGATTTGATTGCTTTGATTTTATAATCGTTGCCACAACACATCTGCATCTTGCCGGACATACAGTCAGAACTGCGATCACGACACCTGCCCAAGCGGCATTTCATTGGGTTGACAAGCTCGAAAATCTGTTGATAAAGGATCTTCCCTTTCATAAAATCGGCATTGCACATCTGACAACAGGACACATACTCAAAAGCAGAACAACCGAAGCCCTGTCCCTGATTCCCGATGCCGTCATGTATGATATTTTCAACGAATGTGCACGCAAGGGTGCAGGAATTGAGCTGAATGTCAAAACAATCAATATGAACGATGAAGAAAAAGAGATCTTGCTGCGTCCGTATTTCATCGCCAAAGAATGCGGATGCAGATTTTATCTCGGAAGCGATGCACACAAAGCAAGTGCGTTGGACGGTGCAAAAGAGAATTTTGAGGATGTTATCGACAAACTGAATCTTAAAGAAAGCGATAAATTTTTGCCGTCTGACAACAAAAAATAAAGGATCAACAGACATGGCATTAAGATTAAGACCTTACAATGAAAAGGATGCCGAAATAATACTGCCCCGGAGCAAAAACGTAATAAACAGGTGATTACATGAAAAAGGGGTTATCAATTGCTGTTTGTATTGTAATGATATTTCTGACATTGACCGCTGTCGGCATTGTCAATTACGGCAAAACAGACCATAAAGCACGAGCGGATGTTGCTATTGTTCTTGGTGCGGGTGCAACCGATGATGCGGTTTCTCCCGTTTTCCGCGAACGGATCAATCACGGAATATGGCTTTATGAAAACGGATTTGTCGATTTTCTGATTTTCACGGGCGGTGTCGGTGAGGGAAACACCAAAAGCGATTCGCTTGTTGCAAAAGAATATGCACTTTTGCAAGATGTGCCCGCTGATGTTATTCTGATCGAAGAAAAATCGACCATCACGGAAGAAAATCTTGCATATGCCAAAGAAATCATGGATGAAAATTCTTTCAAAACCGCCATCATCGTAAGTGACCCGTTGCACATGAAACGGGCAATGATGATGGCAAAGGATTACGGTATTGACGGTTATTCTTCACCGACACCGACATCCATGTACCAAAGCCTGCGAACCAAAATCCCGTTTTTGATACGGGAAGAATTTTTTTATATCGGCTATTGCCTTGTTCGCATGTTCAGATAAATCCATTCAACTGCCTGTAATAATAAAAATCAATCCGTTCTCTTTTCATTCCGTGACAATTGCGATATTATAAAAACATCACAAACGGAAAGGAAATGCTTATGAAAAACGAATCAACACTCGGCGGCAGAATTGCTTATTACAGAAGATTGCATGCAATGACACAAGAGGAACTTGCAAACCGCCTGCACATTTCAGCACAAGCGGTTTCAAAATGGGAACAACAACTCACATCGCCTGATATTATGCTCTTACCTGCATTGGCAGATGTGTTTCATATTTCCATAGACGAACTGTTCGGAAAACAAGTGCATACAGAACCCGTTTTTTCACTCGTCAACGATGTGCCGTGGGATGATGACCGCAAAATAAGATTTGCGGTTTTTCAGGGCAAAAAACTGATGCAACAATCCGAAAACGTACTGTCTGACGGCACAAATACAATCAATGTTCATTTTGATTACGGATCGTATAAAATCAACGGTATCTGTAAATTAAACAAAGAATAACAGGAGCAAGCTATTTACAATTTTCTCTTATATGTGATATAATTTTTCACACATAAGCCTTAAAAAAAGTCATCATTGACTATTCGGCTGATTGCGAAAAAGCGGAATAAAATTTTCAAGGAGCTGTTTTTGCAGCTCCTTGTGTTTTTATATATTATTGTGTTTCCCCAACCGACTGATAAACCAAAGGATTCTCATAATCGGCGTAGTCCTTTTTTTCATTCTGCGGATCGGTGCAATTGGCTTTCAGCCACATATAACGTGTACCGTCGGGTGTTTCATAGATGTAGCAATCGTAATTATCCATATCATATTCCCCGTCAGCCAACGGATAAAATGCATCGTAATTTTCTAAAAATGTTTTTTCGGCATCTGACGGCAAGCCGCCGTCGATCTTTATGAATGTTTCATCAAAACAGACCACACGGCTGAAGTCTTCGGCAATGAGTACTTCGGGTTCGCTTGTGATCCCCCACCAACAAATACCGCCGATGATAAGCAAAACGAGCAAGCCTTTTACGAGCGACGGCAGACAGCCTTTTTTCTTTTCTTTTTGCTCCGCATGCTCCGCTTTTTCGGATAGAATTCTTGCTCTTTCGGGGGCAGTTTTTTTATAAAGCCCCGTCAGCAGTTGCTTTATATAAAAATGAGTTGCAAAAAAGCGAATGGAAAAATATTCGGGAATAAACAAGAACAGATCAATGAAAAATGTTCCCCAATTCAGAAACAGCAATAAATTCCGCATCAGTTTCAGATACTGCTTGCGATTGACGGCATCTGCTTCGCGCACGGTAATCTGCCCGCCTGCCGTTTCTGCACGCGCAAACACATATACAACAGGGGCAAGGTCAAGAAAATCCGCTAATTTTCCGTCACAGACAGCATACATTCCCTCCTGCAATTCAACAACCGTATTCTGCAATCCGTTACAGGTGATTTCATAGTGAACGGATATATTCAGCACCGCTTGCGGCAGTTTTTCGGCAACCTTTTTGCTCAGTTTTGCAAGCAGTTTATCCTTAAAACGACTGCATTCACCGCTTTCATCTGTTTCTTCGGCGGCTTGTATCAGTTCCGAAAAAGCGGACGTTTCGGCAACAAAGGTAAGTTTTTCATTGCGGCAAAACACATCGACAGCAGAAGCAGGATTGATAACATACTTCTTTTCATCAACGGTAATGTGCATTTTTTCACTTGTACTGTTGTTTTTGAAAGTTATGTACATGCTTATCTCCCCTTTGCTTTTATTTCATTTTATCACAAATAAAAAAATTTATCAACAATTTCAGATGATTCGTTTGTTGCATACAGGAACCTGCTATGTTATAATGATTTTAAATGTTCCCGAGCAGAAAATTACGAGCAGATAAGGAGAAAGAAAATGTATAAAATCGAACTCGGAAAAAGCGGTCTGCAGGTTCCGACCGTGGCAGTGGGCTGTATGCGTATCAGCGGCATGACTGAAAAAGAAGCCGCTGCATTTGTGAACACGGCACTTGAAAACGGTGCAAACTATTTTGACCATGCCGATATTTACGGCGGCGGGCAGAGTGAGGTTGTATTCGGCAAAGCAGTATCCCCTACCCTGCGCGATAAAGTTCTGATTCAGACGAAATGCGGCATCCGTCCGGGGCAGTTTGATTTTTCATACGAACATATCACCGCATCCGTGGACGGCAGTCTGAAACGGCTCGGCACGGACTACATTGACGTTCTGCTGTTGCACCGTCCCGATGCACTGATGGAGCCCGAAGAAGCGGCACGGGCATTCGATGACCTGAAAACCGCAGGCAAAGTCCGTCATTTCGGTGTTTCCAATCAGAATCCGTATCAGATGCAACTGCTGCAATCCTGTATGGATATGCCGCTTTGTGCCAATCAGTTGCAGTTCTCGATCATGCATGCACCGATGATTCAGGCAGGGCTCAATGTGAATATGTATAATGATTCAGCGGTTAATCGTGACGGCGGCGTGCTTGACTTCTGCAGACTGCACAAAATCACCATTCAGCCGTGGTCTCCGATGCAGTACGGTTTCTTTGAGGGTTGTTTCATTGATAATGACAAGTTCCCCGCACTGAATGCAACATTGAAACAGATCGGTGAAAAATACAACGTATCCAAAACGACCGTTGCATTCGCATGGATTCTGCGCCATCCCGCCAAAATGCAACCCATCACGGGCACGACCAATCTGCAGAGATTGAAAGATTGCATCAAAGCGACCGACATCCGCCTGACCCGCGAAGAATGGTATGAAATATACCGTGCGGCGGGCAACGTTTTACCGTAAAGGAGTATAATGATGAATAATAAAATCAGATTCGGCATTGTGGGCACAGGCGGCATTGCACATCGCTTTGCCCAAGCGATTCAGAATGTAAGCAATGCACAGCTTGTTGCCGTGGCATCCAGAACACAGGAAAATGCAGACAAATTTGCAGAAGAATTCAGTATTCCCCATGCATTCGGCAGTTATGAAGCCATGGCACAATCCGATTTGATTGATGCCGCTTACATTGCAGTTCCCCATTCGGGTCACTGTGAATGTTCGGTTCTTATGATGAACCACGGCAAACATGTCATCAGTGAAAAACCGATGGCGGTCAATGAAAAGCAGGCAACCGAAATGTTTGCTTGTGCAAAAAGAACAATGTGCTTCTGATGGAAGCGATGTGGGCAAGGCTTGTGCCGGGTACAATCAAATTACTCGAACTTGTTGAAAACGGCACACTCGGTGAAATCAAGGGCATCGAGGGCAAATTCTGCTACACAATGGACGAAGACGAAATGGACCATCATGTTTTCAAAAATGAAAACGGCGGCGGTTCGCTGTTGGATGTCGGTGTGTATGGACTCAATTTCGCAAGCTGGTATCTCGGAAAAGAAGTAACCGGAATCAAAGCCATGTGCAACCCCATCGGCGATGTGGATGACCATACCTGTGTTCTGCTGAAATATGCAAACGGCGGCATTGCAGATATTTCCAGTGCTCTCATGCTTCGCAAGCCCAACGAGGGCTATGTGTACGGCACAAAGGGGTATGCTCGCGTGGAACGTTTTTATGCCCCGCAGAAAATTGAACTGCACCTGAACGACGGTACAAACGAAACCATACAGACTGCCGGCAACGGTTTTGAAGAACAGATCACGCATTTCAGCGAATGTGTGCAGAACGGACTGAAAGAAAGTCCGATTGTAACACATGAGCAGACTTTGCATATCACCCGTCAGATGGATGCAATCAGAAAGTTAATCGACATTACCTATCCGCAGGATAGAGAGTGACGAAAAAAGCAGGGTTTGTGCCCTGCTTTATCTTTTATGTGTACATTTTATCGGTGCTCAAGTTCAACAGGAAAAAACTCTATCACAAAATGTTCTTCCTTTATACCTGTGTCGGGATGGGATGTTGCAACGCGAAAAGTAACATCATCAATTTTATGAGAATATTCCAACGCACAAGTTCCGAATACAATATATTGGCAAGCACAATACAGTATTTTTCCGTTTTTGTCCGGTTCAAGAGGCGAAGTTTCAAAAGGTTTTTCAATATCAATGCCAAGTGAATCCAGATAGGTCGCCACTTTCGGATAAGCAGACTTTATCTGCAATCTGTAACAACGGCAATAACTGCAATCACACAAATCCGATTCGGATATTGTATTATTATAATAATTTTTTGTTTTGGCAATATTTATGTTCATATATTCACATCCGAAAATTTTAAGGGTAAATAATGGTTTTATTATATAATAATGTTTATCGGATTGCAACACACCGCATTATATTTTTATGTTGGCAAGTCTTGCACCTGTTGTCTTGTACATGATCATATTCAGGCTTGACCCGGTCATCAACATTCATGCGACCGAGTGGTCATTTATCTTTGCCGCAATCAGGATTTTTCTTTCATTGATTGATTTTATAAGAACAAAGAAATACTTTTTTATTCCGATCAGCATTCTTGTACCTGTGGGGCTGATTTGGTTTTCAACAATTGTATGGGACTATCAGTTTGTGATTCTTCGTGAGATGGGATTTGATTTGCATCCTTCATAAGAAACCATTTTTTTCTTCACGGAAAAAACCTCTCAAGAACGTCAAAAGCAAACACCACCCTAAAAGGGGGCGCGCTTGCAGGGACTCGACTCTCGCGCTGCGGCGCTCGGTCAGGCGCGGCTCTTCAGGCTGACGGCCCCGTCCCCCTTTGTCTGCTTCGCAGACATTTCCCCCACACTGTGGGGGAATCGACCGCGCCGCTTCGAGTCCCCTATGGTAGAGTGCCAAAAGAAAAAACCACCCCTTGGGGTGATTTTTTCTTTTGGCGCGCTTGCAGGGACTCGAACCCCGGACCTACTGCTTAGAAGGCAGTTGCTCTATCCACCTGAGCTACAAACGCAGATTAACTTGGAGCGGGTGATGGGAATCGAACCCACACAACCAGCTTGGAAGGCTGGGATTCTACCATTGAACTACACCCGCACAGCACAAGTATTTTAGCACTATAGAATGCATTTGTCAAGATGAAATTAAATTGTTTTTTAATTTTTTTCAAAAATCAATGGTGTAAACAAGTGCAAAAAGAATTTTATGACTTAATGTAAAACCATATTTATTATAAAACTGCGGGCCTTTTTTGTTACCCGTATCGGTAATCAGGAACAACCCTTTGCATTTTTGCTCTTTGAGTGCGGCAAGCAAGGTATTGACAAGCTGTGTGCCCAATCCCATACGCTGATGCGATTCGAGAATATCAATGTGCATGTGTGCAGGACGTTTAACGGACAAAAGGCAGAACACCGCAAATTCACACAATGCCCCGAGAGCATCGGCAGGAGCGGTTTTAAACAACGGTAGGATATGGTGTTTGAGTGCATTTCTGCAATAGGCTTTGGTGTCGGGTGCACAGAGGATATAGCCGACCACGCCTTTTTCGTCGTCTTCGGCAACAAAGCAGATATTCTTTTCAAAATCCACATAAGAATCGCTGTAGATGCAGGACAGTGCCTTGCGTTGTTTTTCGGTTTTCACACGTTCGGGGGCGGCGGTGGCAATGCAGATGTACTGACATGCTTCGCGGTCTTCGGGTTTGTATTTTCTTATGATAACTGCCATATTTTTTCTTCCCTTTTTATTAAAATTTCCAAAATGCAAATTGCGTTTAAATTTTTATTGTCAGGCAAAATCTTTTGTGCTATAATTCATGGCAAAGGTTGGTGTTTTATTATGATCAATATTGCAATTTTCGGTTACGGCAATCTCGGCAAAGGCGTGGAAGCCGCAATCAGACAGAACGATGATATGGCACTGAAAGCTGTATTCACAAGAAGAAATCCCGACAGCGTACAGGTAAGAACCGATGTTCCCGTGTACCATGCCGATCAGCTTCTTGCAATGAAAGATGAAATCGACGTGCTGATTCTGTGCGGCGGAAGTGCAACGGACCTGCCCGAACAGACCCCGTTTTATGCACAGTTCTTCAATGTGGTGGACAGTTTTGACAACCACGCAAACATTCCCGTGCATTTTGAGAATGTTAACAAGAAAGCACTTGAAGGCGGCAAGACCGCACTCATTTCCGCAGGTTGGGACCCGGGTATGTTCTCTGTGAACCGCCTGTATGCTTCCTGCATACAGCCCGAGGGCAAGAATTACACCTTCTGGGGCAGAGGGGTCAGTCAGGGACATTCCGATGCAATCCGCCGTATTGAGGGTGTTGTTGATGCAAGGCAGTATACCGTTCCCGTGGAAGAAACCGTAAATACTGTCAGAAGCGGCGAACAGCCGACCCTGACCGCAAGACAGATGCACAAACGCGAATGTTTCGTTGTTGCCGCAGAGGGTGCAGACAAGGCTGCCATTGAAACGGCAATCAAGACCATGCCCAACTACTTTGAACCCTATGACACCACGGTGCATTTCATTTCTGCAGAAGAAATGAAAGCCGAGCACAGCGAGCTGCCGCACGGCGGTTTCGTGATCCGCAGCGGTGTAACGGGCCTCGATAAAGAACACAAGAACATTATTGAGTACAAACTGACACTTGACAGCAACCCCGAATTCACTTCGAGCGTGCTGGTTGCGGGTGCAAGAGCCGTTTGCAGGCTCAACAAGGAAGGGCAGACAGGCTGCAAGACGATGTTTGACATTGCCCCCGCTTATTACTCTCCCCTGTCGGACGATGAACTTCGACATACAATGCTTTGATATCTTATAAAATACGGACTGTCGAAACGGCAGTCCGTTGTTTTTTTAATCTGTAAATTTACTTTCGTCAACAGAATCTGTCCAGAACACGACCGTGAAATCATATTGCAGACTTTCGCTTGCGGGGATGGACAGACCACCCTTGAAGAACAGATTGTTTGCCGCCATCAGACCGTAGTCACGGATGTGCCATGTGGTCGGGAAGCGTTCATTTGTGTTGCGGTCAAATGCGGCAATGCCGTAGGTTTTGCCGTTCAGTTCAGCCGAATAATTGCACCACAGTGCTTCCTTACCCCAGCATTCACCCTCTTTGATGCCGCCGTTGGAATTGGTGAAGGTTCCGCCGTTGTCGGCACGCATAAAGTCATTGACACGAATACCCAAGGGGCCTGCTTCTTTGGTGGCACCGAATTCGATGGCACCGTAAGCGGCAGTGAAAATGACACGCACATCCACACGCACTCCGTTTTCGGTTTCGGAATAAGTCAGACGGCGGTTTTCGTTGATAACAGGTGTTCCGTCGGACTTTTTCCAGACATTATTGACGGCAACAACTGCCGTTTCGCCGTTGGTAATTTCGTCAATGCTGTCAAACACAACAACGCCCTTGTCATCTTCAAATTCATTCCAGAAGTCAACACCGTTCACATCGCCGACACCGATGAACAAGGAGCGCTGATGCGGGTGCTCCTCGTGAAAGGGTGCAAAACGGGTGAAGGACACGCCGTCAGGTGCAAAGACGGGGCCCATGAACGGTCTTTTATAGGTTGCGGAATAATCGCAGACGGTGAACAGATAATCATTGTGATATACTTCGAAAACATTTTCCTTGCTGACTACTTTAAAACTCATACAACATTCTCCTTTAAAAATGCAAGGCCTGCGGACATATCGGCAATAAAATCGCTGTAACCGCATTCGATGGTCATATCGCCGTTGTAGCCGATTTCTTTGAGCACTTCGCCGACCTTTTTCAGATATTCACCGCCGTGGAAACCGGGACGAAGTCTGCCGGGGGCTTCGGACACGTGCATGTGGTTGATGTAAGGCAGGGCTTCTTTAAGGATAGTCGGGTCTTCGTTGCCGACTGCCATGTGGAATGCGTCGGGGGTGATACGCAAAAACGGATGCTCAAATTCACGGGCAAGTTCAATTGCCTGCGACACAAAATTGACCTGATTGGTTTCGGTCATTTGCAAGGGTTCAATACATGTGTAAATGCCGTATTGCGAGCCGACATCGGCACAGTAAAGCAGAAAATCTTTATAGTATTTTCTGCCCTCGGCTTCGCTCATTCCTTCGGGATAACTGCGGGCACTGCCCGAGCCGAACACAAGTGCATTGATGCCGACGGTGTGCAGATTTTTAAAAGTCTTGTCGGCATGGGCTCTTGCTTCTTCGTGATCCGCACAAACACGGATATGACCGGGCAGAAAGCAGTTGATATATTCAATTCCGAAATCACCGGACCTGACCATTTCAGCCAAAGCGAGCAGCTCGTTTTCTTTTAAATCATTCACAGAGCCCGAAGTGGCTTCAACATAGTCAAAACCCATGTTGAGAATATTCTTGTAGCCGTCCGTCAGCACCGTAAAAAGCTGATCTGCATGGACGGTGTTTTTGAATTCCGGCATAAATGTATTGGGAGACAAACAACAACCGATTCTCATGTTAACCCCTCCTTTGCTTCAATAATACTAAACTGTGTTTTCGTTGTCAATAAAAAGCAAATATTTTTATATCGACAAATTGAAAGTGGTATGTTACAATAAATAAAAAAACGGGAGTTGGAGTTATGTTTGATGAACTGAAAAAGAATGCAACCGCATATGATGCAGACGAAATCGTTGATATCCGTTATCTGCGTTGCGGTGATAAAATCAAAATCGTTTTCCGTTTTGAATATCCCTGTTTCAACGTAAAACTGCATGTCGGCGATGCCGTGTATGAAGACGGCTTCAACGACAAGGAACCCTATGATGTATTGACACACTTTTTCTTCATTCCCGAACCCAAAGCGGATGAAACACTCTGCTTGACACTGTGGGATGACACCATGGACGGCGATTGCTATTACCATGAATTCCGATTCGGCACACCCGATTATGCCGACGAAAAACAGTTGTTCAATGAATATGACAACGGCTTGACGGAAGCCGAACGCGAAGAAAAGGAAGTCTGCGACGGGGTTTTGTATCGTCATATTCTTTATCATGATAAAAACGGTGCCCCCGTGCACACCTTCTGGCTGGCTGTGGACACCAAAAAGGCAAGCCTTGCCATCGGTACACCCAACGACGGCTTGCAGGCAAAGGATATCCGTGCCACCGTACCTGCCATGATCGATGCCGCGGTTGCCAACGGTAAAAATGTAGTGGCGGCAGTCAACGCAGACTTTTTCGATATGTTCGGCGACGGCAGTCCCTCGGGTCTTTGCGTGAAAGACGGCAACTGCATTGCCAATGCAGACAGCAAACGCGCCTTTATCGGCATTAAAAAGGACGGCACACCTGTGCTTACAACCCTTGCAGATGAACCTGCTTTACTGCCCGAATTACAACAGGCGGCGGCAGGCTTGCAGATGATTCTGAAAGACGGGGCATTTTTTGAATGGGGTCCGCTGGAACCGTTTGCATTCACAAGGCATCCGCGCACTGCGGCGGGACTTTGCGAAGACGGAACGGTTTTACTGCTTGTTGTGGACGGCAGAATTCCCGATTATTCCAACGGCGCAAGCCTTGTGGATTTAGGGCTTCTGATGCAGGCTTTCGGTGCAAAAAGAGCCGTCAACCTCGACGGCGGCGGCTCTTCGGTTTGTTACACGAAAGAAAACGGAGAATTTGTGCTTCACTCCAACCCTGCAGACCTTGTGCATCCGTTGGATAAGATCATTCGTGAAGAATTCAACTGTATTCTGGTAACAAAATAACTTTACAACAAGAACAAAGACGGGTCTTCGGGACTCACACGGCTGCCCCTGACGGAGGATTGACAGCACGCAAGCACCACTCTGAGTGCATCGTGTGCTTCTCTCGCCGTACACAAAGGCGGCCGTTTTCCGTTTAAAAAGTCGGCAAGCGGTTTTGCCTGTGCAATAAGCCGTTCCCATTGTGCACCTGCTACGGGCAGGTCGGAATCATGCCATTTTTTGTCTTCGTTTTTATACCAACGCACAGCAGGATGTGTGCCGTCATGGGTACTGCAAGCGGGGGCATCGCCGCCGTAATGCTGCATGGCACCGTCTTCAAAATAGGCTTCGGTGGTGATTTCAGCCGCAGAGCAGACCGCACTGAAAGACACCTCGCACAACAAACCGCTGTCATACCGCATGACTGCAACAGCAGTATCGTTTTTAATGAAGTTGCGTCTTGCGGTGGAGATTTCGCAGCTGACATAGCGGGGCATGCCGAACAGCCACAGAATCAGATCCACGGGATGTGCGGCATCATCGGCAAAAATATCACGATTCAGAGCGGGATCAACATGCCATGAATTTTCAAAATTACCCCACAAGTGGCTCGACAGACCGTGGCGGCGGCGGAAATAAAAGCATTTTCCCATTTCGCCGCTGTCAAGTTTTTCTTTGATTTCGAGATTGACAGGGTCACAACGCATCTGAAATGCGACAGTGAAATCAACGCCGTTTGCTTCGACCGCTTTGACGATTTTTTCGGAATCACGCAATTTCACTGCCATGGGTTTATAAAGAATGATTTTCTTTTTGGCTTCGGCGGCTTGGACGGCAAGCTCGCAGTGGTAGGCGGTTTCTGCACAGATAAGCACTGCTTTTATATCGGTATCGGACAAAATTTCTTCCAAAGAAAGCATTTTCAGTCCGTATTTTTCGCAATTTTCCTTTTGGCTGTTTTCATTTCTGTCCCAACCTGCAACGGCTTTGACCTCATATTCAGGATGTTCTGCCCACTGCGAAAGCAGGGCATGCACGTGGCCGTGTGCAAATCCGAGAACGGCAAGTGAAATCATAAAATATTCCTCCGTAAAAGAATTTCTTATACACTATTTACAATTTAACACAAATAAATTCTGTTTGCAATGTTGAATTTGTTAAAAGTGTATGGTATAATGAAACAGATTAACGGTAGTTTTACCGCAAAGAAAAGGAGTGTGAACTGTATGAGTGACAAGACCGCAGGCATTGTCGGTAAGGTCAAGTCATTGGCAACTGAGTTCAAGACACATTGGAACACCCCTGCCGAAGGAAAATATGTTCCTTACAAAGAGTACAAGGACATTTTCTTTGCAGTCGGCAGCAACTATGCAGGCATGAAGGTGCTGGAGTATGTAGGCTTCTGGTCTGCCTGCTTCCTGATCATGCACCACTACAACCTGCCGTATCTGACATTCTCCATCATCGGCATCATCAACATGCCTTTGGGGTATGTTTCGGCACTGATCTGGTGGTTTGTGTGTGACAACCTCGGTTTTCTTCCCAAAAAAACCTCATTCAAACTGTATCTTGTCTACGGCTTGATGGCGGCATTCGGCATATCGTGCCTTTTGTTCGACTATTCGACCCTGTTTGACCCGACAAGCAAGTTCATCATTTATCTCAACGGTCTTGAGGGCATGAATGCGACAGCCTGTTTTAAGGTTTTCGGCACGCATTTCCTGTATACCGGTTGGGTCGGTATGAGAAATATGTTCTGGCGTAAAAAACTCATCCCGAAATTCGGCAGATATAAATATTCTCTTTACAGCGATGTTGTGCCGAAAGTGATCATGGTCATTCTTGTCGGTTGGCTTCCCGTTTACAACATTCCCGATGTTGCAACGCGTGTATGGGTCGCAAACCTTATGTTTGCCTGCTACAACGTATTCGGCTTCGGTGACTGCCTTGGTGCGTGTGTCAACAACATCAGCCCAAACCTGCAGGAAAGAATCTGGATCAGAAGTTATCCGCTCAAACTTTCTCATATTTTCCACTCCATTCTTGCCATTATTCTGCCCGTTATCATCGGCATGCTTCGTTATGACTGGGCAGACATCAACCTCTACCGCTATGTAATTCCCATTTATTTCATTATTTTTGCCGTTATCACTATGTGCCTTGCCGGCAGAATCAAGGAAAGAATTCCGCAGCCGCCGCTTGAAAAGAAAGTGCAGATCAAATTCTGGGACGGTCTGTTCGGTGTTCTTAAGAACAAATATCTGCTTATTAACAACATTGTCGGTCTTATTGACTCGCTCGGCAACGGTATGCTTCCCTTTGTTACCATTCTGTATTTCTACACATTCCGTTTAAGCGGTCTGCCTTACAGCCTGATCGTGGCACTCATTTCCTTTGCTGGAACACCGCCCGATCTGTGTGCACCGTTCTTTCTCAAGAGATTCTCTTACAAGCAGATCATGATTTTCTATCAGGTTTCGCGTGCACTCGGCAATGCCGCCATTGCCGCCGCGATCTGGTTCTGCGGTGAAAATCTGATGCTTTGCGGCACCATCTGTATTGCGGTTCTGTTCTTCATGGAAATGACTTCCACCATTCCGAAAACAGCAGGTCACGACATGAACGTACGAATCGGTGACTATCAGATGTACTTAACAGGTGAACGTCTTGAAAGTTATGCAGGTATTTTCGGTTGGTTCACAGGCCCTATCACCTCTTTTGTGGGCATGATTATCCCGCTGCTTCTTCTCAGATTCGGCTTCAACAGCAACTGGGATGTTCTGTTTGTTGATGCCGCAAGAAGAAATATTATTGCCGTTCCGCTTCTTGTGGACGTTGTCGGTTTTGCATTGATGACTATTCCCTATCTGTTCTGGGACTATGACAGCGTGAAACAGAATATGGTTATGGAAGTGCTCAAGCGTCGTGCGGAAGTAACGGCAAAACAAGCCGAAGCCGAAGGCGTTTCCACCGACGGCAGTTATCTCGGTTAAGGGGGTGCAGACACAATGAGTAAAAAAGAAAAGAAAATAAACAACCCCAATGAACCCATTGTTCTGGACATTCCCGAGGAAGAGATCTGGACATACAGAGTGCCCGGTCTTGCCGCACCGAGCATCGGCAAAACCCCGAAACATTACGGACTGAAAAAGGTGCTTCTTGCCCTTGTTATCATTGTTGCGGTTTCCTGCTCGTGCTATTTCAGTATCCGCACCGTGCAGAAGGATACACTTGAATATGAAACCCATTGGGACGGCGGACTGATGCTTTCCAAATTCAGCAATACGGGCTTTATTACAGAACTGGACATCGACTATTTCCAGACCATTGAATACGATTCCGAAAACCCTGATGTCAACACGAATTTCAAATTCACCAAGGATGAAACACAGCCTGTGACAAGCATCCGAGAATATGCCTTCAACTGCGATGAAAAACTGAAAGTCATCAACATCGGTGCGACCGTTACGGAAATTGATGCAAAGTCGTTTTATTCCTGTTGGGCACTTGAAAGAATCGAAGTCGATGAAAACAACCCCAACTACTGCGACATTGACGGTGTGCTTTACAACAAGGATGTGACGGAGATCATCTGCTACCCCACCAATCATGATTTCTATCTGAGCAACAAGCACGGCTACAGCCAGTATGACGAAAACAACAACTGGCACGAACCCGAAGGTGAAGAATATGATGCCTACAAACTTGCAGTTTGCAACTATGTTCTTCCTTCCACCGTAACAAAGATTGGCGACCTTGCATTCAACTATGCGTTCATCAAGGAACTGTATGTTCCCGAAGGACTTAAGAGCATCGGCACACTCGGTCTGTTTGAAATGACTTCCCTGGAGCACATTTACTCTTACAAAACGGACAAAGAGGTTATGAACACCGCATTCACAAGCCGTGAGGACCTTGGTGAAGTGTATCTGTCACTTCCCGAAGGACTTGAATACATAGGCTCCGATGCTTTCAGCTACAACCAGTCCATGACCTATATGTACATCCCCGACTCTGTTACACACATCGGACATCACGCATTCTGGGACACCTGCTTCAAACAGGACGGTGAACTGCACGCGGTAACGGAACTGAATGTTGCCCGCGACGAAGCGGCATTCAAGGATGTGGAAACAGGCGATCAGTGGCGACCGGTTTACGAATATCTGCTGTTCTTCAAGAGCATACCCGTCAACTACAGTGCTGAAAGAATGGCACTCAACTGAATTTAAGCAAAAAGAAAAGGCTTGCTGAACCGAACGGTCGGCAAGCTTTTTTATACGACTTAATGAAATTCTTAAATTAAATAAGTCGTGCTCTGCGAAAAACAAAAAAATACCACAGGTCTCATTCACCTATAACTACTCTCTGATTTTTTAATTCGAATAGAATCATCTTTTTCATCTTTCAAGAGTCCGTGAAATATTAAATAACTTCGAATATCCTCAACACTACAATTGGATTTAGGCCCAATTATAATTTCAGCAATTGCGTCATGCATTTGAGACAAATACAACTCTATGTACGATACAATATTTTCATTTTTTAAAACAAAATTATAATCAATAATTTCAACTGTAGCTAATTCATCATTAGCAGCCTTTAAGATATTCAAGTATGATTGCCGCGGCATCTCTGTTGCAAATGAATCCGTAATAGCTAATCTCCATTCTTTTTCTTCTGAAAAAGATGATTTTTTAAAAAATGGGCTTTCACAAAAAATTGTGCATATTGCTTTTGCTACCATAGTTTCAATCTCAGCAACAGACGAATCAAGATCAATTTTACTGATTTTTGTATTAAGCTCAACTGTATTTTCCATATCAGCATCTGTATAAGCAATTTTTTTAAGATTATATGTAATAATTGGATCTTCTGAAATAAGTTGTTGTTTATCAATAAAATCCTTTTTAAATCCTATCGAAATTCCTTTTGCATCATCTGCATATCCTCGCCATTGACTTAACAAATCTGCTTGCTCAGAAAAACAAATAACCCACACTCTTAAATATTCTTGAATTTTTGTTTTGAATAATAAATTGTCTACATCTAATTTCGCAAAACGATCCACACAATCTTGAATATATGCACTGTCATGTTTGTCTGTTAAGTTTTCTTCTTGACTTATAAGTTTTTCTAAAAGTTCAGTCTTTTTTCTAAGTAACGTTAAATACAAATTATCCCTGTATGTAATCAACTCTAAAGCATCATTTGATTTTGTCACATCAAATAAGCGTAATGTTTTATTTTTAATAATATTGTAAAAGGTTTCCAAACTACAATAATGGTACAAAATATCAGGCTCACTCATAGTTACACATCCTTAGTTAAAGATCAATCAAAAGTTAAAACGCTATAATACTTTCACATAGTAATCAACCTTATCTTTCATAATCGGTGACAAATCTTCATCAATTGGTAAAAAAGTTAGATTTTTGAATATCACTATCGTTCTTTATTTCTCGAAACACATCTCCAACGGTTTTTATGCTAGTTCGTGTATATCCTGAAAAACACTTCACTGTATTTATAAAGTTGATGTGTTTGGTTGGTAAATTGTGATTCAAATCAAAACCATTACCCAACAACAAAACATTCATATTATTCCGTCAACTCCTTATACATTCTCATAAGTTCTGCAACACACTCTGACTCGGTGTTGAGTTTACCCCAAAAGCCGTACGCCTGCATAACTGCTTTGTCATTTGCCTGATGTGCTTTGCGCAGTTCAACGGGCATTGTCAGTTCGTCATACAAATCTGCAAGAGAGCAATCGGGATAGAGGGCACGGGCATCAAGAATTGCCTGTGCGGTCTGCTCTATTTTTAATTTCTGCTCGTCTGTCGGTGTCGGCCAAGGGAAATTATTATAGACAATATTTACAGAGTATCTAAAATCACTTTTAATTCTACCGCATACAGTATGAACCCATGCATTATGGACATTCGATGTCAGTATTCCAAATTGATATAAAGACGCATTCGGCATTAACAGATTGGCATCTCCACAGATTACTTCAGGAGAAACAAAGCCCATCGGTAAATATTTTCTATTTTGCGAGGAATGACGAGGAATAATAATATATTCCGTTTCGGGTTGACGAATCTCGCCAAAGAGCATTGGCGTAGCAGCTAATTTTTTTGTGGCTTCTCGCGTGCTTTTTTCTCGCATTTCTTTGACAGACTGGACAGCTTGGGTAATAGGCGGCACTTTTCTGATAATATTTGGTGACACACCTTTCAACCAAAGGCACCATCTTGTTTTATTGTTTATAAACTCCGTTGCACCGACAAAACGCTTAAAAGCAACAATGGATTCGGGATATTCATTAACAATAGCATCCCTTTCATCTTGCGAATAATCACTCAAATATCCGCTATCATTAGGCATATTACCAAAAACAACAGGCGGAACATCACAAAGTGGTTTCTTTATGCTATCAATAAAAACGCTCGGTGCTTCAATCAAATAAGCATTGATATTTTTGACAATAAACGGTCTTTCAGCAGAATATATATACTTTAATTTTGCAAATGGTGCAATGCTGAAACCTATAATAACACAATGGACGTGTGCTTTTATACTCGCTTCACTATCCCAACGGAATGTACGATAGGCAAAGTCAATATGAACACCATCCTCAAAAAGAGGTTTCCAAAGAATAGCAACACTTTCACCTTGCGATACGGAATTGGTAGAAACCAAGGCAGTACGGATATTTGTTCCATTCATCAAGTCTGCCGCTTTTTTATACCAACAAGAAACATAGTCAAGATTGCCTGCATTTTTCCATTTTGAACCAAACACAGAAAGCAAATCATCTTTCTGTCCTTTGCTCATCAGTCTTGCACCAACAAACGGCGGATTCCCCATGATGAAATTCAATTTGTTTTTCGGAACCACCGTTCCCCAATCGATACGCAAGGCATTGCCCTCAACGATATTTGCATAGGATTTCAGCGGCAAGAAGTCAAGATTCATGTGAATGATGTTTTCCGTTTCCTTTAACATCTGACTTTCGGCAATCCACAGGGCGGTTTTGGCAACCGTCACGGCAAAATCATTGATTTCAATACCGTAAAATTGCCCGATAGACACACGGATGCAATTCATCATGTTCATCATAATCTGCCCGTCCGTTGTTTCTGCAATGGCTTCATTTTCAAGACGGCGCAGAGAAATGTATGTTTCCGTGAGGAAATTGCCCGACCCGCAGGCAGGGTCAAGAAATGTAAGGGAAGCCAATTTGTTGCGATACTGCTCCAAACGGGTAAGCTTTGTTTTCCGGACGGCAACGGCTTTAATTTCAGCAAGCTCTTCACGCAGGTCATCCAAAAACAGAGGGTCAATGACTTTGTGTATGTTTTCAATAGACGTGTAGTGCATACCGCCGGAACGCCTTGTTTCGGGGTTCAGGGTGCTTTCAAAAACAGCACCGAAAATGGTGGGACTGATCGCAGACCAGTCAAAATCCTCGCTTGCCTTGCGAAGAAGCAAATCACGAACACGGTCATTGAGCTGCGGAATTTCAATGCTTTCATCCGCAAACAAACCACCATTGACATAAGGAAATTGTGCAAGCAGACCGTTCTCATACGGGTCACGGTCTTTTATGTCGGTATCGAGCATTTTGAACAAGTCAATCAAGGCACGACGCATATCTTTTGCTTCAAAAGACTTAATGTAATCATGAAACAGGTTACGCGAACCGAAAATGCCAGCATCTTCGGCATACAGGCAAAAAACAAGACGAACACAGAGCATATTCAGACTTTGCAATGAACGGGGATTGGCAGGGTCAATATACTGTTTAAGAATTTCATCATACAAAATGCCGACAAGGTCACCGGCTTGCACGGAAACCTCCATTTCCCGTCTGATGTTTTCATCTTCAACATTGACCATGAACTGTAAACGGTAAAACTCTTTTTCAAAATCCTTCAGCAAAATCTGTTCAGGTTCACCGTTTGGTTTTTCCATATCATAAATCAAAAATTCTTCAAAATTACAGGTGATGATCCAACGGGGTCTTTGCGAATAAGGCAAAACGGCAGAATACCGCTGTGCCTGCTGAAACGGGGTCAGCAAGGAGCCGTCCGATTGTTTAATCGGTTTTCGCAGGTCTTTTCCTTTTCCCTTTTGCTCAATGAGAACATGCGTTGCAGGTATCATTCCGTCAATAAAACTGGTGTGGTCAATTTTCACCTGTTCTTCAAAGGTTATATATTTTTCGGGTTGCTCTACTCCGTATACATCACGCAGCAAAGAAAGCCAGAACGGCTGGCTTTCCCCTTTTTCATAACCTCTTTCCTGCCAATATTCCGCAAATGCTTTGGCTGCTTCATTCTGACGGTTCATACTCATATCAAATTCCCCTTTTATACAAAAAGAAATACATTATTTTGTATTATACCATACTATTACATCAAAATCAATCAATTCAAGGGGTATAAAAGGGACTGTCGACATGTGATAAATGTAAAAGTTTCTGACTTCAAAGTCGAAAACTCCTCATTTTTTGAAAGTTTCTGACTTCAAAGTCGGAAACTTCGGTGTAAATGATGAAAATCGGGGCTGTCGGTGGACAGCCCCGTGATCTATTTTATGGTGTATTGCTGAAAAAATTATTCCTGTTCGGGTTCAAGGATGCCGTAGCCGCCGTCGTTGCGGCGATAAACGACCGAGATGATGCCCGATTCGGCATTGCGGAACATATAGAACTGATGACCGAGCAGATTCATCTGCAGAATGGCTTCATCCACACTTTCGGGTTTAAGAGCCACGGTCTTGGTACGTACAACCTCAAATTCGACTTCTTCGTCCACAACTTCAACGGGAGCGAAATCGTCAATCGAGCCGGAGTGCATTCTTTTTTCAACGCGGGTCTTGTTCTTGCGGATCTGACGAACAAGGAGGTCTACACATTCGTCCAGAGCATCGTTCATATTCTCTGCTCTCTGCTGGGCACGGAACATGAGTCCGCCGGCACTCGTGACAGTGATTTCAACTGTCTGGGAGGACTTTTCCACCGTTGCGGTCACTTTTGCGGTGGCATCCTCCCCGAAGAAGCGTTCAATTTTGGCAAGCTTCTTTTCTGCTCTTTCCTTGAAAGAGTCACGAGGTGTGCATTTTCTTCCGACGATTGTGATGTTCATTGTTACATCCCCTTTTCAATATATATTAACAGAACGAAATGCAAGCATTTTGCATTCCTTTCTCTGTTTACGTTTTCAGTATACCACATAAAAAGGAAGATGTAAAGAGTTTTTATTTATTTTTTACAGTTCAGGTTAATTTAAGCTGAAAAATATGTCGATTATGCACAAGTTAAAGCACAGCTTCCACATGACGGGTCACATGGCAACCGATGTTAACCGCAACGGGAAGCCCCGCAATATGCGTCGGATAGGTTTCGATATTGACGCCGAGTGCCGTTACATCACCGCCGAAGCCCTGACAGCCGATTCCGAGTGCATTGATGCGTGCAAGCAGCTGTTGTTCCATATCGGCATAGAACGAATCTGCATTGCATTCGTCAATGTCACGGCAAAGTGCTTTTTTTGAAAGCAATGCAGCGTACTCAAAATCCCCGCCAAGTCCCACTCCGACCACCACGGGCGGACAAGGGTTCGAGCCTGCCGTACGCACAACATCCACCACAAAATCCATAATTTCTTCAGGTGAAACGGTAGGATTGAACATTTTTATTTTACTCATGTTTTCGCTGCCGAAGCCCTTGGGGGCAACGGTCAGGGTGAGTTGATCGCCGGGAACCATACGTGTATGAATAACGGCAGGGGTGTTATCATTTGTATTCACGCGGTGCAACGGATCTTTGACAATGCTTTTGCGTAAAAAACCCTCCGTATAACCGCGTCGCACGCCTTCATTGACAGCCGATTCGAAATCCCCGCCGACAATGTGCACATCCTGTCCGATTTCGCAAAAAATAACAGCCATACCCGTATCCTGACACACGGGAATCTGCAATTCATCCGCTGCCTGCATATTTTTGCACATATCACAAAAAATACTTTTGGCAATCGCTTTGGTTTCAGTTTGCACATTTTCCGCAATACGCTTTTGCAGACTGTCAGGCAGATATATATTCGCTTTTATCACAGCATCACGGACGGCTGTTGTGATTTGTTCGCAATGAATTTCTCTCAAGAATAAAACTTCCTTTCATATCGGATAAAAAAGAAAAAGGCGGCAGAACTGCCGCCGTAAAAAGCATAAATTTATCGGTTGCCGTTGCCGCGGCGATTGGAACGCATTTCGGGAGCAGAACGGCGAAGATCGGACATTTTTTCGTCACTGTCATGCTTGAACTTCGCCATCATGTCTTCAAAAGACATGGTAGCCGGATCAGCTGCGGGCGGTGTGCCCTGCCATGTTTGCGGACGCGAGGGACGCGGATTCCGTCTGCGCGGACGATCTTCGGGCGGTGCGGGCGGCAATGCCTGCTTAATGGACAAGCTGATTTTATTATTGTCATTCACACCAAGAACTTTGACTTTGACCGTCTGTCCTTCCGTAAGGTGATCCTTGATGTCATTGACATAAGTTGCGGCGACTTCGGAAATATGCACCATGCCCGACTCCCCCGTGGGAAGCTTAACAAATGCTCCGAATTTGGTCATCCCCGTGACCGTTCCTTCATAAATCTGGCCGATTTCTGCCTGCATAAAATGCGGTATTCCTCCTGCTTCTTATTAAAAATCATTTACCGGGGGTTACGTTGATGACTTTTGTTTCATCCGGATAGCCGTAACCGAGTTCCCGTGCCTGATATTCATACTGTTCGCGTTCATCCGACTCATTGAGAATATGCTCATACTGTGCATTCTCTTCGCTGACGGAAGCAAACTGCGATTCAAGATCTGCCAGCTTTTCTTCCTGTGCTTTCACATCGGATTTTGAGGATAAAAAGAGAAACAGCATGACACAGATTGCGACAACTGCCGCAAAAATCACGAGAACACTGTGTTTTCTGCTTTTTAAAATTGCACTCATGTGCTTCCCTCCTCATTTTAGTACAGTTTATTATACATTAGTTTTTTTTTCTTTGCAAGCCTTTTTTTGCAATTTTGGAATATTTTTTTTACTTTTTTTTGGTTTTTTCACTCTTTTGTGCAGATTGCAGGCAAAACGTTTGTCTGCACGAACAAAAAGACGATAAAAGAAACAAAACAAGGAACACAGCGGGCGTATAATCCATCGCTGCCATTTCAAAAAAAGCCAATCGGCAAACCGATATGTCACCTTGCCCGGCAGACAATACCACAAAAAGAAACCGAACGGTTGTGCAAGTAAGATGTAAGCACGGACGATACCGAAATTATACACATAACAAAGCAAAAATGTCAGCAGTGACCATACAACAAAAAAAAGAACATCTTCCGCAAACAGTCTGATTCTGCCGGGGGGAAGCAGGCGACGGAAAAATCGCAGTATATCCCACAAAATACCGCAACCGACACCAAGCATCACGGAGCGGACAAGAGGTTCAAACTGTGCGTTGTTTGCAACGCCGTAGATCATCGCAACACCTTTTCAAACAGCCCTTTTGCACGAGGCCGTGCATCACTGTATTGCAGTGCTTGCACCGTTCCGCACAGTTCCGCTTCCGCTGTTTCCAGTGAAATTCTGTCAACCCGCAGATTATTTCCGCGTACGACCAGCTTGCCGTCCGATAAATACAGAATCACATTCTGCTCATCAAAATTACCGATCTGCACAACACCTGACACATAAAGTTTTTTATTATCTTCCAGATGCAGGGTGTGGGGCAGATGTTTTTTTTCTTCAGTCAAAAAAATCATCCTTCTTTCACACATAATTTAATTATACATATGCCGTTTGCGGAAAAGCTATTCTTTTGAATTGACAATGTAACTGCGTGTGTGATAAAATGAATCCATCAACGAAAGGAGAAAAACGTATGGCTAACATTTTCACCAACACGGGCGATAAAATTTTTGATCGCAACAAATGGACCTACAGTCTTGGCGGCATCGGCCGTGACCTTGCCTATTCGCTTTACACCTATTTCCTGCTGACCTTCATCCTTTACACAAAGAACATCACCGATGCACAGTTTGCACTCATCGGTGTCATCATTGTCATCTGCCGCATCTGGGATGGAATCAATGACCCGGTTATGGGCGGTATCATTGAAAACACACGCTCCAAAATCGGCAAATTCAAGCCATGGATTATTATCGGTTGCATCACAAATTCCGTTGTATTGGTTCTCATTTACTCTCTGCCGCTGGACGGTACGGCCTTTGTGGTGGCATTCACGTTCCTGTATCTGCTGTGGGATCTGACCTATACGATGAATGACATCGGTTACTGGTCGATGCTGCCGTCACTGACAAGCGATCCCGAAAAAAGAGATATTCTTACTTCTTCGGCAAACCTGTGGGCAGGCTTGGGTACCATTCTTGCAAACGGCCTGATTCCGTTGTTCACCGTCGGCAGCATGGCAATCGGCGGCAATGCCATCACAGGTTACAGAACCGTATCAATTGTGATTGCACTGCTGTTCATCGGCTGCCAGACCCTCACCTGTGTCGGTGTCAAGGAACGCAATGTCGCAAACGTACCGCTGGAAGAACGTGTCGGATTCAAAAAAATGATCCGCATTATCTTCAACAACAAACAGGTGCTGTGGACTTCGCTGATTCTGTTGTTTGTTAACCTCAGCGGTGCTCTGTTGACGGCATTCGGCACAAACTACATTTACCTGTCTTACGGATATGAAGGCTCGTTTGCTTCCGTTTTTGTCATTTTCTACGGTGCTTCTTCGGCTATCAGTTATCTCGTATATCCCGCTCTTTCCAAAAAATTCTCCCGTATGGGCATGGTACGAATCTCGTTCGGTCTGACTCTTGTGGGATATCTTTGCTTCTTCCTGAGCGGCACACTGCTTTCGGGAACAGTATCCTTTGCATTCCTTTGTGCGGAATCCCTGTTCATTGGTCTGGGCTATTCGTTCTTCTATCTTGTTGCGGCGGTCTGCCTGTCGAACACGATTGAATACAATGAATATATGACGGGCAGCCGTGACGAAGCCATCATTTTCTCGGTGCGTCCGTTTATGTCCAAAATGAGTGCATCCCTGCAACAGGTCATCATCACCGTGGTATATCTTGCCATCGGCATCAAGGGGATCACCGATCAGATTTCCGAAGCGGAAAATCTTGCCATCAGCAACCCCGGAGCATTCGGCGGACTTACAAAAGAAGAATATGTAGCCAATATTCTTGCCGGTGCTGATGACGGCATGACATTGGGTCTTCGCATTGTCATGGCAGTTCTTCCCGTGGTCTTCATGGCAGTTGCGTATGTCATCATCCGCAAAAAATATACCATTGACGAAAAAGAGTATGACCGCATTCTCAAAGAACTGGATGCCCGTCATGCAAATGAAAACAAATAAAAGAGCAAATGCAAGGGTCGGACCTGTACAAGTCCGACCCTTGTTTTTTATTTGCTTTCTTCCTGTTCCTTGAGCAATTCTTCAAGTTTTGCCTCAAGTTCTGCAATTTGCTCATAGTTGGCAAAGATTTTGAAAATAAAAATTTGGACTTTGATGATTGCAACCAGAATTTTCACCATTGTGACCATTATAAAAACCTCCTTGGTTTAATGATTTAACAATTATATAATAACGGATAATTATGGTATTGCAGAATATGAAATGTAAACTGTTTATGAATTTCAGAGCATAATGCGTATTTTTTTAAACACGGTGTTGACTTTGATTCATTTTGTATGTTACAATACTGCCTGTTGATTCTTTAACAGGGAGAAAAAAAATAATGGAAGAAAAAAA
This sequence comes from Acutalibacteraceae bacterium, assembly GCA_045605525.1. Taxonomy (GTDB): domain Bacteria; phylum Bacillota; class Clostridia; order Oscillospirales; family Acutalibacteraceae; genus RUG806. Next base: position 33,944 of record JAZUQC010000085.1, on the reverse strand, counting down.
AGACAACCGCCGTGTGCGATACACAAAAAGGGTTTTACGCGAAAGCCTGATTGAACTGTTGAAAACAAAGCCGATCAGCCGCATTACGGTAACAGACATCTGCACGCATGCAGATCTGAACCGCGGCACCTTTTACAATTATTATTGTGATGCGTATGACCTGCTTGCACAAATTGAAGACAGCTTTTATAATAACCTTCTGAAACAGCTTGAACGTTTCAAAACAGACGGCATATCGGGAACTATTCTTGCGGAACTGCTGTCCACCATTGAGCAGAACCGTGACCTTTGCAATGTGCTGTTCAACATCAACGCCGATAAGACATTCCTTAACCGCCTGTTGGATCTTATGAAAGAGTATGCCTTTGCATACTGGGAAGAACACAATGTCAACAATCTGAACGAATCACAGATGGAATTGCTGTACTCTTTCTTTTCAAACGGTGCTGTCGGGGTTCTGTGCAGATGGATCGCAGGGGATCTGGATGTTTCCAGGGACTACCTTGCAAAAACCATTCTGGCACTCGGCATCAAAGGTGCGGAATATTTTTTCAACGAACAAAATCAGACCTTACCTGTAATAAAACTCAAAACAGAAGAAGAATGATCGTTTTTGAACACTTTTTTAATTATTGTCTATTGCAAAAATATGTCATAACAAGTATGATATAAAATGTAAAAAATATTATGATGGGAGAGAATCCAATGAAGAAAACCGTATTCTTGACCGGCGGTACCGGCAACATGGGTTGGGCTGCCTTCCAGGAAATGCTTAAGCATCCCGACAAAATCAACATCAAGCTCCTTGCCCGCAAGAGCGAAAAGAACAAGAAACTGCTTGCTCCTTATGAATTCTACTCCAACGTTGAAATCGTCTGGGGTGACTTCATGGAATATGATGCCATCCTCAAAGGTGTAACAGGTTCTGACTATGTTCTTCATGTCGGCGGCATGGTATCCCCCGCTGCTGACTACAAGCCCTACTCTACCCAGAAAATCAATCCCGGTGCTGCTGCCAACATCGTAAAAGCTGTTCTTGAACAGCCCAATGCAGACGACATCAAGGTCTGCTACATCGGAACCGTTGCCGAAACCGGCGACCGCAACATTCCGATCCATTGGGGCCGTTGCGGTGACCCGATCAAGGTTTCTGTTTATGACCACTATGCAATTTCAAAGGTTCTTGCAGAACGCATTTTCGTCGAAAGCGGTCTGAAGAATTGGGTCGTCATGCGTCAGTCGGGCATTCTGTATCCCGATCTGCTTCACAACATGGAGCCCATCATGTATCACGTTCCCCTCAACGGTATGCTTGAATGGTGTACGGTTGAAGACTCTGGCCGCCTGATGTGCAACCTTGTTCTCAAGGATTCCGACGGTTCCCTTCCCGAAGAATTCTGGAGAAACTTCTACAACATCGGTTCCGGTAAGGAATTCCGTCTTACAAACTATGAATTCGAAGAACTTCTTCTCGGCTGCATCGGCCTTGGTTCTCCCAAGACCCTGTTTGATCCCAACTGGTTCACCACCAAGAACTTCCACGGTCAGTACTATGCAGACGGTGATCTGTTGAACGATTACCTCGACTTCCGTGAAGATATCACGGCAAAAGATTATTTCGACCGTATGGCACAACAGGTTGACTTCTACTTCCGCATTCCGAAGTACATTCCCACCAAGAAGCTCCTCGGTGCTGCTGCAAAGCCCTTCATGAAGAAGATTGCACAGACCGAAAAATGGGGTACTCTTGACTGGATCAAGAACAAGGATCAGGATCGTCTGACTGCTTACTACGGTTCTTATGAAGAATGGGAAGCAATTCCGAAGAGCTGGAAGAACTATCTTCTTATCTCCCCCGAAAAGGACTCCTCTGCTGCCGACCTTTACAAGCTTGATCACGGTTATGATGAAAACAAACCCGAAGCAGAATGGGATATTGCCGATATGCAGAAGGCTGCTGAATTCAGAGGCGGTTCTGTTGTCAGCAAAAAGATGAAGAAGGGTGACATTGCCACCAAACTGACATGGAAATGCGGTCTTTGCGGCGAAGAATTTGAAGCCAGTCCCACGCTCATCCTCAAGGGTGGTCACTGGTGCCCGCATTGCTACCTGCCCGGCATCGGCAAGGAATGGCACTATGATGAAATTGCCAAGAACAATCCCTTCTTTGCACAGGTATGGTATACCAACCACACCAAGGAAGAAAACAACGTCTATGAATTCGACAGAATTTTCGACGGCTGGGAAGCAAAGAAATAAGTTTAAAACACACAAAAACAGCTGATTGTTGTCAAACAGTCGGCTGTTTTTTTGGCTCTTCACGGAAAGTTGTGGGATGAAGAAAACAAATTACGGTTTATCGGGCGCTTATCAATGAAAATTACCCCCTCAAACACTTGCCGCCCCTGAAAGGGGAGATGTCACGAAGTGACAGAGGGGTTAACCAAGTTTGTACAAATTTGGTCAATAAAGTTTGATGTAGCCGATTGAACCCCTCTGTCTGCTGACGCAGACATCTCCCCTTTCAGGGGCGACAAGGGTGGAGGAGGGCGGTCTGTGCGTAACCGCAACTCACCGACAAACCGTAATTTGCACTTCCCTTAACCAAAAATCCCACAATTTTCCGTGAAGAACCTTTTTTTTACCATTTTTGTTTAATATTAACACTGTTATTTACATTAAAAAGATTGCGATTTTGATTATCTTGTGCTATAATATCTGAGATTATGTCACGGGGGAAATACTATGATAGAAAAAATGGCGGCTTATGTGACCGCACATCCGAAAACAATACTTCTCATAAGCATTCTCTTGCTTATTCCTTGTACCTTCGGTTTTTTTGCAACCGGAGTCAATTATGATATCCTTTCCTATCTCCCCGAAGACCTTGATTCGGTCACCTCTCTGGAAATTCTGGACACAAACTTTCAGTTTGCGGCGAGTTCCATTGTTATTCTTGAGGATATGCCCGCAAAGGATGTTGTGAAAGTCAAGCAGCAGATTGAGGAAATTGACTGTGTGGTACAGGTATTGTGGACAGATTCTGTGCTTGATATTTCCGTACCCGTTGATATTCTGCCTGACATTGCAAAGGATGTATTCTATTCCGAAGATGGCGATGCGACACTGTTTATTGTGCAGTATTCCACCGGGACGAGCGATGATACCACACTGGCAGCGGTCACAAAAATCCGCAGTATCCTAAATGAGCAATGCTTTATCAGCGGTATTTCCGCCGCTGTTGCCGATGTCAAGACACTTGTTGAAACAGAAGCAATTTTTTATGTTACAATTGCTATCATCGTAGCCCTCATCACACTCGCATTTACAATGGAAACCCTGTTTATGCCGCTTGCGTTATTCTTTGCGTTGGCTTGTGCGGTTGTGTACAATATGGGTACAAATTTCTTCATGGGAGAAATTTCTTTCGTATCTCAGTGCATTGCCGCCGTTTTGCAGCTGGGGGTCACCATGGACTATTCCATCTTCCTCATCGACCGTTATGAAGAAGAAAAAATAAAAACCCCTGAAGACAAAAAAAGTGCAATGCAAAGAGCCATCAAGACCTCCTATGTTTCATTGCTGAGCTCTTCGCTTACCACAGTGTTCGGCTTCATTGCACTTTGCTTTATGTCATTGACCATCGGCATCGACCTCGGTATTGTTATGGCAAAGGGGGTCGTGCTCGGCATTGCATCTGTGCTGATCATTCTGCCTGCTGTTTTGTTGCAGTTTGATTCTGTTCTCACCAAATTCAAACACAAACGCCTGTTGCCGAAGTTTGACAAAATCAGTGCATTCACACTGCAGCACAAGAAAGTTTTTGTTATTATTTTTATTGTGCTGCTCATCCCCTCCTTTATTGCAAAGGATCAGATGGGAATTTATTACAACATTATAAAAGCACTTCCCGAAGATACCCCGTCCTTGATTGCACTTGATAAGATGAAGGATGACTTTGATATGGCATCCACCCACTTTCTCGTCTTACCCGACACAACACCTGCAAAAGATGTTGAAAAGATGATGAAAGAAATTGAAAAACTCGACGGCATTGAAGATGTGCTGGCTCTGAACACGATACTTGGTTCCGCCATCGACACCTCCATTCTGCCAGAAATTGTTAAAGATCTTTGCTATAAAGACGGTTACAGTCTTGCCATGATCAATTCCGTTTATGATGCGGGTTCACCGCAAGCCAATGCACAGGTCGAGGCAATGCGGCAGATTATCGGAAAATATTCCGATGACGGCATGGCAACAGGTGAAGCGGTTCTGATGGCAGACCTTGCAGCTACAGCGGACCGCGACTTGATTATAACCTCTGTTATATCCGTCCTTGCTATTCTTGTGCTGATCATGTTTGCGTTCAAGTCAATCAGCATCCCCGTCATTCTTGTCATTACAATTGAATTGGCAATCTTCATAAACCAGACCATTACATGGATCATGGGCACACAAGTCAGTTTTATTGCCCCCATTGTTATTTCCTGTGTGCAGCTCGGTGCAACGGTTGACTATGCAATTCTGCTGACAAGCCGCTATAAAGAATACCTTGCATCGGGACTCAACAACGATGATGCCGCCGAAAAGGCATCGGCAACCGCCATGCGTTCCGTCTTCCAAAGTGCACTTGTTTTCTTCACCGTTACGGGCAGCATTGCATTGGTCAGCGACATTACCCTCATTACGGAACTGTGTGTAATGCTTGCCAGAGGATCCGTCATCAGTGCCGTAATCATTCTGTTCCTGCTTGCTCCGACATTGAGCACCTGCGAAAGTTTCATTAAAAAATCATCACTTGATTGGCCGTATCCGAATCCGCTTCGCCGCAAACCCACAAAAACAAAAGAACAGAAACAAAAACACAAAACCGAAAAAGTTCCCGTTGCGGCAGGCATAGCCGATCCAACACAGAATAATCAACAGAAAAAGGCTGTTCCCGAACGCAGATATGTGCAACCGCTCGGTACAATTCCCAAAAAACCGCATCGCATGCAGTCTCCGCAGACCCCCTCTGCACCTATGCAGGGTATATCAACAAGACAACCTCAACCCATGCCCCCGCAGGGTATGCCGCAAAGACCCGTTCAGCCTATGCCCCCGCAGGGTATACCGCAAAGACCCGTTCAGCCTATGCCTCCGCAGGGTATGCCGCAAAGACCTGTTCAGCCCATGCCTCCGCAGGGCATACCCCGTCAGGGTGTTCCCGTAAGAACGGCACAGGTGCCTCCGCAGGGCAGACCGATTATGCCGCCCCCGCCGCAGGGTTATCCGTATTATCCGCCGTTCCCCGGTGGTCTGCCGCAACAGCCCAATCCGAACATGCCGAAGCAGCAGCCGCGACCGACTCCGCAGGGACAACCGGTGCCGCGTAATACAGGCACCGTTCCCTACTCCCCTGATCCGTTTGAGGTAAATCCTTATGCTAAAAAGCCGTCCTACGGCAAAAAGGAGGACAAATAAATGAAAAAGATCCGTTCGGCTACTGCCGTCCTGCTTGCCGTTCTGCTGGCAACATTCTGTCTGACAGCCTGCTCGGATAATACACAAACACCTGCCGTGCAAGTACAGGAAGACACGTTTATTCAACCCGTATTCACAGAAACACCCGCTTCGGTCAAGAAGACGGAAGTAGTATATGTCACACTCGACGGCAACGGTGCCTTTCAGAGTGCAACGGTCAGCGACTGGCTGCACACCGACCGTCCCAATGTCCGCGTGGAAGATATTTCTTCACTGACGAATATTGAAAACGTCAAAAGTGAAATACTGCCTGTTTTTGAGGAAGGCAAAGTGATCTGGAATATGGATGAAACCGACCTTTACTATTCCGGTGAAACAACGGAACAGCCGCCCGTTTCCATTTCGGTGCGTTATTTCCTCAACGGTGTTGAATATTCCGCCGCTGACATTGCAGGAAAATCCGGCACGGTCACCATTAAAATCAGCATGCAAAACAACAAAACGGCAACAATCAAGGATTCCCGCACAGGTGAATCCATGTTTGAAGTCAGCCTGCCTGTTCTTGTTGCAGGGCTTGCCATTCTGCCCGAGGATGACTTTGATGCAATCACCACAGAAGGTGTTACCTGCATCGGTGACGGTTCCAAGCAGATTGCCGTGACTCTCGGTCTTCCCGGATTCTCTGAAAGTCTTGGACTTGACACGATGGACTTTGAAGAACTGGAAGGTCTGAAAATGACGGGTGAAAGCACAATTACGCTGACCACCGACAATTTCAGATTGACCAATATGTATTTTGTCATGTTACCGCTTTGCAGCATGGATATCGGTCTGGTGATTCCCGAATCCCTGTCCACACTGACAAGTGATCTGAACTCCATGAGTGCACTCATTGAAGTGATCACAAGCCTTGATTTCGATGCCATGACATCTGTTATCAATGAACTGGCAGACAATTTTGACCAGTTGCTTGACCTGACGGACGTTATGACAGATGCCATTGCCGCATATGAACAGAACAAAGCATTGCTTGAATTTTTCAATAAATATCTTACAACCGAAAACGTGGCAACCCTAACAACACTTGCAAACTCCGTAACCCCTGAAACCATCGACTCACTGACACAACTGGCTTCCAATCCGTTGGTATCCATTTTGTTGGATGCAAAAACATTGACAGCCATCAATGCCCTTGCCGATGCTGCACCGTTGCTCAAAGAAATGCTGACAGCCATGCAGCAACCTGATGTCAAACAGGCACTTGACAATCTGCCGCAGACGGTTGAAACCATGCAGACCGTTTCTGAGTCCATTGAAGAAAATGAAGAACTGATCAATTCCTTCTCGTCCATCATTTCTTCGGGCGGCATGGATGCACTGACAAACCTGATGGATTCCTTGAAAGACACCGACCTGTCGGCCCTCGTCAACCGTTATGAACAGCTCATGGGCAATGCGGACGGCATGACTGAAAAGGCTAAATACTGGATTCAATACGGCGAAAGCTACAAGATTTTCACCGATGCCCCCGAAAACTTTGAAACAAGCCTTACTTTCATCTGCAAAACCGCCGCTGTCGGCTGATAAAAAATTAACGGCACCGTTCTCCCGTCAGGAATTCGGTGCCGCTGCTTTTTCAGTAAATGACATTCTTCTACAACAGAAAAGACCTCCGCTTGCGGAACGGAGGCCTTTCCTGTTTGAAGGAGATTGTTTATGAAAAATAGAAACTGTCTTGTCTATGCTTGCATTATATTTTAAAAAACTGAAATCTTACTTAAACCTTTTCATTTTTTTAATTCTTTTTGCAAGGTAAGTTGCCTTACAAGTATAATTATATCGGGAGGCCTTAAATTATGCTGAATAAACAAAACGAAAATTATTTATATGCCGCTGCATGTGAGTGCGTACAATTGCTACTGCAAAAGCAATATCGCATTTCCATGGCAGAATCCTGCACGGGTGGTCTGCTTGCCTCAAGCATTGTATCGGTCGCAGATGCATCCAAAGTATTCGATGCGTCTTTTGTGACATACGCAAATGAGGCAAAGATAAAATATCTTGGCGTCAGTGAAGAAAACATTATAAAATACGGTGTTGTCAGCGAAGCGGTTGCAGGCGAAATGGCAATCGGCTGTGCAAAAGAAAACGGTGCGGCAGTCGGTGTCGGTATCAGCGGTATTGCAGGGCCGTCGGGCGGCACAGAAGAAAAACCTGTCGGCACGGTTGCATTCGGTTTTTATTACAACGAAACCGTAACAACAAAACTGATGCACTTCCCTGATACAGGCAGGCAGGGTGTGCGCGAAGCGGCAACACTGTTTGCCTTGCAACAGGTTTGTAATTTGCTTAAAAATTAACAATTTTTCTCTTGCAATATCCATTCGGTATTTGTATAATAAGAATATAAAAGAAAAAGGAGAATACAATATGATACCCTTTGTTGCTAAATTTGTTGCTTTTTTCACCTCCATGATTCTCATGTTTCAGGCTTTCTGGGCTTTGCCTGACATTGATTCCCAGAAAACCGATTTCGATGAAGTCAAAAACGTTATCTTCATGATCGGTGACGGAATGGGCTTCAACAGCCTTGAAAAAACAAAAGCAGAAAACGGTGTATCCCTTACAATGGATACGTTTGAGCTCAACGGCAGAAGCAGAACTTCTTCCGCTGACAATGTTGTGACTGACTCCGCAGCCGGCGGCACGGCTCTTGCCACTGCGGTTCGTACTTCCAACGGTGCTCTCGGTGTTTACATGACCGACAAGAAAAATCAGGTCAGCCACCCGATGAACCTGACCGAACTTGCCATTTCCATGGGCAAATTGGCAGGTGTTATCACCACCGATTCCACCGCAGGTGCAACCCCCTCTTCTTTCTCCGTTCACGTTGCGGACAGAGATTATGAAGATCAGATCACCCCGCAGCAGCTGGCAGGTGAGCTGACAGTCTGTTGGGGTACCCAGGCAGACTCCTTCACCCCTGAAGCAGCCGCTGAATACGGCTGGACACACATTTATGATGCAGCAAGCATGAATGCTCTTGAAGAAGGCAGCCGTAGCTTTGGTCAGTTCACAAGTGCTCTCTGGCATGCACAAAGCACAGACGGGATGCCCACACTTGCCGAAATGACAGAAAAAGCCATTGACCTGCTTGACGATGACGAGGACGGCTTCTTCCTGATGGTGGAGGGTGCCCACATCGACAAACACAACCATTCCAACGACGGAGAATCCATGAAGGATGCACTTGTGTCCTTTGATGCCGCCATCGCTGTTGCACTTGAATATGCAAAAGCACATGAAGGCACTCTGGTTGTTGTTACTGCTGACCACGAAACCGGCGGCATTCTCAAAATAGCAGGTGATTATGTTTATTCAAACGGCGGTCATACCGCATTCAATGTACCGCTTCTTGTTTACGGCTGTGATGATTTCATCAATGACGGTCAAAGCATTCTCAACACTGAAATCGCCCGCCGTGTGGCTTGTGCAATGGGTGAACCGAACTTCCCCATTGAAGTCAGCGTGCTGAGCTAAAGAAAAGAACACAGACGGGCCGTCCTGACGGACGGTCCGTATTTTAAACACAAAAACAGAAAGGGGTCTTTCAATGCAGGAGCGTAATTTTTCTGCAATCACACCGGAAATAAAAAAATTAACGGCATTGTGTGCCGCAAACGATATAATTGACAAAGAACTGTATATCAGACACAAGGTAAACCGCGGTCTTCGCGACTTGGACGGCAACGGTGTTCTGACGGGACTTACCGAAATTTCCGAAATCGTTGCAAAAAAAGAAATCGACGGCAAACTGATTCCCTGCGAAGGAAATCTTTATTATCGCGGCTATAACGTAAAGGAACTTGTAAATGGATATATAAATGATGACCGCTTCGGTTTTGAAGAAATCATTTATCTGCTTCTCATCGGCCATTTGCCCGATGCTAAAGCCTTACAGGAATTTGAAACACTGCTCGGAAGTTACCGCAGTCTGCCGTCCAAATTTTCAAGAGATATCATCATGAAAGCACCCAGTGCGGACATTATGAATTCCCTGTCGCGCAGTGTGCTGACATTGTATTCTTACGACAACAATGCAGACGATACAAGCATTGAAAATGTTTTGCGCCAAAGTCTGCAACTGATCTCGATGTTCCCGATGCTTGCGGTATACGGATATCAGGCAATGAATTATTACATCAAAGACAGCAACAGTTTCTTTTTGCATGAACCCGATCCGACATTGTCCACGGCAGAAAATATATTGATGATGTTGCGCGATAACCGCACTTACACAGACCTGGAAGCAAAAATTCTTGACCTCGCGCTGATTCTGCACGCGGAACACGGAGGCGGCAACAACTCCACATTCACCACACACGTTGTCACATCGTCCGGCACGGACACCTATTCCGCAGTTGCTTCCGCACTCGGTTCTCTGAAAGGTCCGAAACACGGCGGTGCCAATATCAAAGTTTGCCATATGTTTGACAACATCATGGAAAATCTGCACGACTGGGAAGATGATGAAGAAGTTGCATCCTATCTGCAAAAAATCCTGAACAAACAGGCATTTGACCAAAGCGGCCTTATTTACGGAGTGGGGCATGCGATCTATTCCGTTTCGGATCCGCGTGCGGTTATATTCCGCGAATTCGTTGAAAAACTGTGTATTGAAAAAGGCAGAGAAAAAGAGTTTGCATTGTATGCAAAGGTAGAAGACCTTGCTCCGAAAATCATTTCCGAGCACAGAAAAATGTACAAAGGGGTCAGCATCAATGTGGACTTCTACAGCGGTTTTGTTTACAGAATGCTCGGCATCCCCGAAGAACTGTTCACACCTCTGTTTGCTATTGCCCGTATTGCAGGTTGGAGTGCACACCGCATGGAAGAACTTGTAAATGCCGGCAAGATCATTCGTCCCGCCTACCTTGCAGTCGGTGAAAAACAAAATTACATCCCCTTGTCGGAGCGATAAAAAATGCAAGCACAACAAAAACGAAAACGCTTTCTCCTGCCCGATACAATCAGAGGATTTCTTGTCATAGAAATGATCGTCTATCACCTGCTGTTTGACCTGTATTATATGTTTGATGCCGATATTCCGTGGTTTGCGGGAACGGGAATGCGATTGTTCCAACTTTCCATTCTGACGGGCTTTGTCGTGTTATCAGGATTTTGCTTCCCGATGGGCAAACGAAAGATATTCCGTGCCGTGCAGGTCTTTGTGTGTGGTCTTGTCATCACGGCTGTGACCTGCCTTGTCATGCCGTCGCAGAAAATTCTGTTCGGGGTTCTTTCGTGCCTCGGGCTGTGTATGCTGTTGATGACTGCCCTCGAAAAACCGCTGTCAAAGATAAATCCCGTGTTCGGCTTTCTGCTGTTTGCATTGCTTGGGCTTTTGACTTACGGGGTGCGGTCAGGCTATATCGGCATATACACACATCCCCTGATTGAACTGCCCGACGCGTGGTACACAACTTCCTTTTTATTCCCGTTGGGGCTCAAAAATGCAAATTTCCGTTCTTCGGATTATGTGCCGCTGTTACCTTGGTTTTTTGTGTTTGTCAGCGGATTTTATCTGCACAAAATCATATACAAAAGTGAAAGAGCCATGCGTGTTTTGCCCTGCGGAATCAAGCCGTTTGCCGTTATCGGACGGTATTCACTGTGGATCTACATGGCACACCAACCGATCATTTACGGTGTGCTGTGGCTGATTTTTAAACTGTAATAAAAAGTCTTGACACAATCACTGCAGAGAGTGTATTATGTATATTGTATTATGTATATAATAAAAATAAGAGGAGAACAGAAATGGAAATTTATAAAGGCAGAACGCCGATTGAAGAATACGATCAATTGATGGAAATGCTCAACAACGTCTTCTTTTTGGATGATAATGAAGACCCGAAGCGTGACTTTTTGTCCCTGCTTCCAAAACTCTATACCAACAAGGAAGAAGCCTGCTACAACAACGTCTGCGTTATGGAAGACGGTGTTATCAAGGGAGCGATCGGTCTGTTTCCGCTTGAAGTGGATGCAGCAGGCCAGAAACTAAAAATCGGCGGTATCGGCAATGTTGCCGTAGCCCGAGATGCACGAGGTTCGGGTCACATGGTCACCTGCATGAATCTGTGTCTGGATGAAATGATCAAAGACGGCACTGACTTCTCCCTTCTGGGCGGTCAAAGACAGCGTTACGGATTTTTCGGCTATGAACCCGCAGGTGTCTGCTACGGTTTTGATGTAAACACCGGCAATCTTTACCGTGAACTCGGCAAGGGCTATCCCCATCCGTTCACTGCCCGCCTGATGACCGAAGATGACAAGGAATTCTTTGATAAATTCCTTGCATACAAGAATCAGTTCCCGCAGAAGACGATCTACAAAGAGAACACCGATTTCCTGCAGTTGCTCAAGTCCTGGAAAGCCACTCCCTATGTGGTGCTTGACGGTGAAGAAGTCAAGGGTTATTTCTCGGTCAGCCGCAACGGCAAGGGTGTGCATGAAATCATGGCATTCGAAGTCAAGGATATGTTCAATGTCTGCATTGCCGCCATGGATACACTCAATATTGACGGCATCGGCTTCAGTGCACCGTGCTACAACACCGAGCTTTGCGAATTCAGCGCCGCGCACATGAGCGGGTACAGCATGGATCATGTAGAAATGATCAACGTGCTCAATTACGAAAACTTCATCCGCGGTTTCCTTGGTGTCAAAGCCGCATACGATACCCTTTGCGACGGCAGAATCGTTATTCTGTTCCACGGCTACCGTTGTGACGAACAGCTTCTTATTGAAGTTAAAGACAATAAGGTTACCGTTACTCCCACCACAGAAACACCCGATATGGAAATCGGTCATCGTGAAGGCATCCGCTTGATCGCTGCACTTTACAGCAAAGACAGACTATCATTGCCCGCCAATGTCAGAAGCTGGTTCCCGCTTCCCTTCTACTGGGCATCCCACGACGGCGTATAAGAAAAATCAAAAATACAGCCACGGCACTTTTTGCAATGCCGTGGCTTTTTATGAAAGAGGGTAAAAATGGAATATTTTTATTTTATCTTCCTCGCCGCTGCTATTTTTTGTACATATCGCTATATGCACAAGGACTGGTCGCTTAAAATGAAAATGATTACTGCATCGACCTTTCTGACGGCAGGATTGTTTTTATTGCTGACGGGTGCACGATACACAAGCCCCTATTGCTGTCTGCTGTTTGCAGGACTTGCGGCTTCATTTATCGGTGATTACACGCTGAAATTCAATGCATTCGGCATGAAAGGCCTGCCCGGGATCATCAGCTTTGCAATCGCACATATTCTGTATATTTCGGCATTCGCGGTGCGCGTGCCGCTGACAAAAAACACATTGTGGCTATTGATTCCGTGGGGAATCATCGTAACATTCTTTGTGTGGCTCGGCACAAAAAAGATAAAGATCAACTTTGCAGGCACAGGTCCGGCGATACTTGTGTATGCAATGATCATCTGTGTGATGGTTCTGTTGGGACTGCGTGCAGGCATTACCGTTGCCGCACACGGCGGCATAAAAGCCTTACAGGCAATCGCACTGTGTATTGCGGTCGTGTCCTTTATGGCATCGGATTGCGGTGTTTGCATGCAGATGTTCGGCTCTTCTTCCGATGTACATATCGGCAAGCACAAACTTAATTTTGACCGTTTTTCCTCTGTTACCTACTTCGGGGCACAGATTCTGCTTGCGGCCTCCATGATGCTTTAACAAACAAAAATCCGACTCACTGCGAGTCGGATTTTTTATTGCTTTTATTCTCCAAGATAGGCTTTTTTGACGCTTTCGTCATTGAGCAGGTCGGTGGCTTTGCCTTCCATGGTGATCGAACCTGTTTCAAGAACATAGGCACGGTCGGAAATGGAAAGTGCTTTCTTTGCATTCTGTTCAACAAGCAGAATGGTAACGCCGGACTTGTGATAGTCTTTGATGATTTCAAAAACCTGATCCACAAGCAGCGGCGAAAGTCCCATGGACGGCTCGTCGAGCATCAGCAGTTTCGGGTGACTCATCATGGCACGTCCCATGGCAAGCATCTGTTGTTCGCCACCCGACAAGGTACCCGCAACCTGCTTTTTGCGTTCTCCCAAACGGGGGAAGCGGGTGCAGATTTCATCAATGTCGTCCTTGATTCGTTTTTTGTCTTTCTGTGCATAGGCACCGAGGACAAGATTTTCATAAACGGTCAGTTCCTGAAACACACGGCGGCCTTCTGGTACCTGGCTCATACCGAGGGATACGAGCTTGTGACCGGGAATTTTGTTGATGACCTGTCCGTCATAGGTCACGGTGCCGCTTTTGATGGGAATCAGCCCCATGATGCTCTGCATGGTGGTGGTTTTGCCTGCACCGTTCGCACCGATGAGCGACACGATTTCCCCTTGGTTGACTTCAAAATTGATGCCTTTCAGTGCACGGATAACGCCGTAGCAAACTTCGAGATTTTTGACTTCGAGCAATGCCATTTCGTTTCCTCCTTATTCGCCGATATAGGCTTTGATGACTTCGGGGTTGTTGAGTGCTTCTTCCGTTTTGCCCTGTGCAAGCACGGTTCCGAAATTGAGAACGGTGATTTCGTCGCAAAGTCCCGAAACAAATTTCATATCGTGTTCAATCAGAAGAATGGTCAGATCAAACTCGTCACGGATGTGACGGATGATCTTCATGAGGTCTTCCGTTTCGTAGGGGTTCATACCTGCGGCAGGTTCATCCAACAGCAAAAGCTTCGGGTTGGTGGCAAGTGCACGTGCGATTTCAAGTTTTCTCTGCTTACCGTAAGGAAGGTTGCAGGCAAGGTTGTTGCGTTCGTCTTCAAGATCAAAAATACGAAGAATCTCTTTTGCCTTTTCACGCATGGCTTTTTCGGTCTTGAAATGGCGGGGCAGACGGAACAGACTGACAAAAGGATTGCACTTAAATTCGGGCTGATTGTGAAGTCCGACCATAACATTGCGAATAACACTCATATTATTAAAAAGGCGAATATTTTGGAAAGTGCGGGCAATGCCTTTGTGGTTGATCTGTTCCTGCGTTTTGCCCGTAAGTTTTTCGCCGTTCAGATAAAAACAACCGGTGGTGGGCTGGTAGACACCCGTCAGGAGGTTGAAAACAGTGGTTTTACCTGCACCGTTGGGACCGACAAGACCATAAAGCTGTTTTCTTTTGATTTCAATGTTTACATTATCAACCGCTTTCAGACCGCCGAAGGAAATACCTAAGTTTTCAGTTTTCAATACGATATCGCTCATGTTATTTTCCTCCTTTCTGCGGTTTGTCGGGGGTGAATTCGGTATTCTGCTGTAAGTCTACGGACAACACTTCGTCCATTTTGATCTTGCTGGGAATGACACGCCAGTCGCCCGTATCACTGCGGATTTCACCGGGATGGCGATGCCCCTTTGCTTTGACAAGCAATGTTTTGGGCGAAAATTTATCCTTAATGGGAGCAAGTTTGGGAGCATTGTTGAAAATAACAAGCACAATGAGAATGAGTGCATAAATAAGATACTTCAATGCAGCCTGATCGCCCGAAAGGTGGCTCTGCAGTTGGAAGTTGACAAAGGTGATGAGTGCTGCGGCAATGATGGAACCGTTGATGCTTGCCATGCCTCCAAGCACGACCATAACAAGAATTTCAATGGAGTAGTTATAAGAGAAGAACGAGTACAGAACGGGGGTTGTATAGTGACCGTAGATAACACCTGCCATGCCTGCAAAGAAAGCGGCAATGACAAATACAAACAGCTTGTAGAAAGTGACATTGATGCCCATGGCTTTGGCGGCAATCTCATTGTCGCGAATGGCGGTAATGGCTCTGCCATGCTTGCTGCGGATGAGGTTCTGCACAAAGAACAGCACAACAAGAACCGTAATAAAGGATACAAGATACAACGATGTATCCTTACGGGTATCGTACTTGATAGCCTGTGTACTCAAGCCCATGGCTTTGCCGAACACGGACATATTCTTAAAAATCGTACGTACGATTTCGCCGAATGCAAGGGTAACAATGGCAAGATAGTCGCCTTTCAGTCGCAAAGCGGGAAGACCGACCAGGAAGCCGAAAAAAGCCGCAAGCAGGCCGCCGATGATCATACTGAGAAGCAGAACGATCAGCTTATTGTCGATCACTTCAGCCAACTGCATGGCAATGTAACTGCCGACATATGCACCCACGCACATAAAGCCTGCATGACCAAGACTCAATTCACCGAGGAAGCCGACCACCAGGTTCAGCGAAACGGCAAGAATGATGCTGTATGCGATCTGCACAAGCAGATTGGAATAAGAACGGGGAAGATTGCCGGTCTGTGCCACCACAAAGGATACGAGCATGACTGCCGCTACCATAATGTAGCAGAAATAATCTGAAATTTTGATTTTTTTCAATTTAGCCATGCTTACACCTTCTCTCTTCTCTTTTTGCCGAGCAGACCGATGGGTCTGACAAGCAGAATCAGAATCAACATTGCAAATTCAACCGCCGTTGTATAGGGGGCGAGAACGGGAATGCTCAGGCAGATTTTTTCGATCACACCAAGCAACACACCGCCGATCATGGCACCGGGAATGGAACCGATGCCGCCGATAACGGCTGCCGTAAATGCCTTGATGCCGGGCATGGAACCGAGTGTGGGTTCGGTGGACGGAATCTGCATCAGATAGAAAATACTTGCACAAGCCGCCAAAGCAGAACCGATGGCAAAGGTGATCATGATGATACGGTTGACGTTGATGCCCATCAGCTGTGCCGCGCCTCTGTCTTCACTGACGGCGAGCATGGCACGACCCGTGCGTGTGTTCTTGACAAAGAGGGTAAGCCCTGCCATGATAACCGCACCGACGATCAGCGTAATAATGGACGAAATGCTGATTTCGGCAGTCCCGATACTGACCGTGCCGAATGTGGCAACCGTAACGGTCTGTGCCTTTGCACCGAAAATAATTTGTGCAATACTCTGCAAAAAGTAGCTGACACCGATCGCCGTAATCAGAACTGCCAGCGGTGAGGCCCCACGAAGAGGCTTGTAAGCCACTTTTTCGATGACAATACCGAATATAACACAGGTAACAACCGCCACAACAAGAGCAATTCCGATGTGACCGCCTGCGGCAAGGGTTGTCAGAATCGCATATGCACCGACCATGATGATATCGCCGTGTGCAAAGTTGAGCATTTTGGCAATACCGTAAACCATAGTATAACCGAGGGCAATCAGGGCGTAGATCGCCCCCAGGCTCAATCCGTCAAAAATTGTACTCATAGTGTACTCCTTCGCTTTGTTTTTTCTGCACCGCAAAAGGTGCATACGGAATGACAGAATTTGCGTTATTTCACCCTTTTGCAATTTTTTCAATCATTCCGTATTCATCTTTTTTTGGCGATAAACAGCGGTTTTGGCCGAGGGACTTGCATCCCCCGGCCATCTGTCATTTTGTTTTTGAAATTACCGGACGGTTCTTATTCACCGAGAGTAACAATGACGGGAACCTTGGTGCAAGCACCGGTGGTGTCCCAAGTCATTTCGCCGGTAAGTCCCTTGAGAACGAAATCTTCAGCAGTGATGGCTGCAACAACAGCATCGCCGAGAACTTCGGGAGCAACCGTCACATTGTCAACACCTGCTTTGAGCATTGCGTTGTAGATTGCATAGATTGCATCGTAACCGTCAGCAGCAAACTGGTCGGGAGCAACACCATACTTGTCGGTGTAAGCTGCTACGAAATCAACAACAAGTTCATCTTCACTGTTCACATCGAACGGAGTGATGTACTTGATGGTATTGGTAACAGTTTCGTCGATCTGACCGGCAACACCGTCAAGACCGTCACAACCGAAGAGAAGAGCGTCACAGCCCTTGGAAACGCAAGTCTTTGCGATCAGGCCGGCTTCGGTGTAGTAAATGGGCAGGAAGATTGCATCGCAATCCTTGAGTGCTTCGATCTGGGTGGAGAAGTCTCTGTTGTTTTCAGCATCGAAACTCTGTTCGATATAAGAAACATTCAGTTCAGCCATCTTTGCCTTGAAAGCATCATAAATACCGGTGGAGTAGGGATCTGAGTTATCGTAGATCGCACCGATATTTTCGAAGTTTGCAGACAGTTCTTCAGCTGCAAGGATACCCTGGTCAGGATCACCGAAGCATACGCGGAAAGCATAGTCGGAAGCTTCAATAACGGAAGCTGCGGAAGCAGAAGGCGTGATGAAGAAAACGCCGTCTTCGTCAGCTCTGGAAGCGAAAGATTCGCAGGAACCGGAAGTAACGGAACCGATGGAAATCTGCATGCCTGCTTCGTAGAGAGCATCGTAACCCGTAGAAGCATCGGCTGCCGTGCTCTTGTCGTCCTTCATGTCGAACTTGAACAGAACACCGTTGAGACCGCCGGCAGCATTGATTTCGTCAACTGCAAGCTGTGCACCCTGCTGCACGGAGATACCGTAAGAAGAAGTATCGCCGGTAAGCGGGCCGGTTGCACCGATGAAGTATTCGGTGTTGTCTGCAGTGTACTGACCGACTTCGGAGAAGTCGAATGCGGCATCTGCATTGTCGTCATCATCAGCGGCGTTGCCGTCGGTGAGAGCATCGTCTGCGTTACCGTCGGAAATTGCATCGGTAGCGGGTTGGGTGGGATCTTCCGTGCCGCCGCAGGCTGCAAAGCCGGCGACCATGCTCAGGCAAAGAAGAAGGGCAATGATTTTGGAAAACTTTTTCATGTTTGTTTCCTCCTAAATTTTTCTGAAAGTTCCGTTTTTGGCAACTTTCGGTTAATAACGAATATAGCATATTGATGTTTTAAAGTCAACATTTTTATTATATTTATTACACATTTGTAAATAAATTATATTTTTAAAAGCCTTAATTCGCCCCTTGCAAAAACGGATTCAATGTGATATACTGAAAAAAAACAAGGAGGTGCACCGTGCAAGTCAGAGAATCAGCCGAAAATTATTTAGAAGCCATTCTCATTGAAGGCAGACGAAAAGAAAAGGTGCGTGCAGTTGACATTTGCACACATCTGGGTTTTTCAAGACCGACCGTCAGCGTGATGCTGAAAAAACTGCGTGAAAAAGGCCTGGTGGAAATCAGCGAACACAGTGCACTTTCTCTAACCGAACAAGGGCTTGCAATTGCACAATCGACCTATGAGCGGCATTGTGTGATCACAAATATGCTCATGCAATTGGGAGTTTCCCCCGAAACTGCCAAAGAGGATGCCTGCAAAATTGAACATGACCTGAGCGACGAAACATTCGAGTGCTTAAAACGGCATTTTGAAGAATTTAAACAATAAAAAATGAAGGGGCTGACAGGACAGTCCCTTCATTTCTTTATCTGAATACGGTTT
Organism: Acutalibacteraceae bacterium; assembly: GCA_045605525.1. Classification (GTDB taxonomy): domain Bacteria; phylum Bacillota; class Clostridia; order Oscillospirales; family Acutalibacteraceae; genus RUG806. Next base: position 15,086 of record JAZUQC010000085.1, on the reverse strand, counting down.
TACTGCGTAGCTTGTGCAACAATCGCGACAGCGGAAAAATCAGAAGTCCTGCAACGGCATTGCCGACACAATGCAGAATATCATACGGAAATCCTGCCGCGATCCATGCAAGCATCTGATCAAAGTCAAGACCGAACAGCAACGCCTGTGCAGGAGAATACAAAACACCATACAAAAGCCCGTGCAATGCACACACAAGCGGATAAACCGCAGCGGCAACTTTGTCGGGCATGTTTTTCGGCAATAGCATGGTAATGCCCCAAAGAACCGTCCATATATACAAATACGGCATCCACCAAAGGGAAAAACCTGCATACAATCCTTGCAAGAGGACATACAGATAAATCGGTATGAGTGCATATTTACGATACACAACCGTCAGCACCATGGTGAACATACCGAGCAGATGGATATTCGGCAAAAATTCCATCAATTGCTTGGAACAGAACATCAATGCCGCAAACATGGAAAACACGGCAAGGTCTGCCAAAGGCAACGCACGGGCCTTACCGTTCTTTTTTTCAGTGTTTTTTTTCTTCTTAACCTGCGGTGTAGACGAGTTCATACTGTTCACCATCTGCAATGGGAGTTTCGTGAGAACCTGTCATCAGCAATTCACCGTTTTTCTGCAAAGACCAATAGGCCTTGTCAAGGTCATAATCGGCACGCACGCCGTTGACAAACTTGATATACAGACCGTATGCACCATCGTCACCGTCAACAAGGTTTGCGTTCAGCAGTGCATCGGCAAGATTGTCGGCATCCGTTTTTACGGTAAAGGTGCTTTCGGTTTTGTCTGCATCAATAACTTTTACCGTCAAAATAGTGTCACCGTCGCCGAGCACGGCACCGTCAGAAAAGGTGGTTGTGATATCACCGTCCGAGGCAAGATTACCGTCGGACATGAGATTGCCATCGGAAACAGCATCGGTTGCGGTTTCATTCTGCGGTGATTCCTGCGTACAACCGCACACAAGACAAAGCACAGCCAACAGACTGCAAATAAGGACTAAAAGTTTTCTGTTCATTTTGTTTTCCTTTCATAAAAAAAATCGTACTCTGCAAATCAGAGCACGACACAAAGAACCCCTTATCGGTTCTTCTTGTGTGTCGTGTTCCCCTTTTGCCCGGGAACCGTTTCACAAACGAAAGACTGAGCATTCCGACTTCTCTGAAATGAGTTACGGTAATGGCTGTTGCTCCGGATTTACACCGGATTTCCTCAGCACCGCACATGTGCGTTGTGTGCGGCCATATCATCAGGGTGATACGCAGTCGTGTGATTCAGTTACAATTATTGTAACATCTGAATGGAAACTTGTCAAGAATTCTCTTGCGAAAAACCGAAAAAAGGTATATATTGAAAGAAAAGGTAAAAAAGGAGAAAAAACACATGAAAGAAGTAAGCCGCAAAGTCATTCTTTGCTATACCCTGCCGCAGTTTGCCGTAGGTCTGTTTACAACCATGCTCAACAACTATCTGATCTATTTTTACCAGCCTACGCAGGCATCGGGACTGCCGACACTCATCACACAAGGGATTGTTGTATTCGGCATTCTCACGGTCATCGGATTCATCAAAGCCGCAGGACATATCATTGATGCCGTTTCAGACCCGGTTGTTGCAAACTTAAGCGACAAATGCAAACACAAAAACGGACGCAGAATTCCGTTCATGCGTTGGTTTGCAATTCCTTATGCACTGTCATCCCTGCTTATTTTCTGTGCCCCCGCAAGCGAACCCGGCATGATCAACAATATCTGGCTGACCGTCTGGCTGTGGGGGTATTACATTTTCTATACCTTATATATGATTCCGCATCATGCACTTCTGCCTGAAATGATCGGCTCCGCATCACGCCGTGTGGATGCCTACACAATGAACTCACTGTTCTTTGTATTGGGCAGTATGGTCGGTTATGCCACAACAGCAATTGTTTCGGTTATCAAGAATTTCGGTTTCTCTCCCCTTTCGGCATGGAGAATCACGTTCGGCATATTCACCGTCGTCGGTGTCGTGCTTCTTCTGTTACCGACATTCACCATCAAAGAAAAGGACTATGTGCAATCCGTGCAGCCTACCGTCCCGCTGACGGCTTCTCTGAAACACGCATTTGCAAACAGAAACTTCACCGTTCTGACCGTTGCACAGTTGCTGGAAGGAACGGGCATGGCAATTTTTCAGGCATGCATCATGTATTACATCACAAGTCTGCTTGAACTGCCCGAATCACAATCCATTATCATTATGGCGGCATCTATTGTCGGCTCACTGATTTTGTATCCGTTTATCAACAAATGGGCAAAGAATAAGGGCAAGAAAATTCCGATAATGGTTGGCTGTACTGTTTTTGCACTCAGCTGCTTTGTCATCTGCTTTGTGGACAAGCTGCCCGGCACAAGCATGGTCAAAGGTGTTTTGTTTGCACTTGTGGTTGCGTTCCCGTTTGCGGTGCTCAATATTCTGCCCGGCTCGATGATGAGCGATGTCATTCAGCACGATACAATCAAAACGGGTGTCAATCAGGAAGGCATTTTCAGTGCGGCAAAGAGTTTCATTACCAAAATGGGGACCTCTATTGCCATTATGATCGTCCCGTCGCTGACCGTTATCGGTGCGACTGAAGGTGAAAACATCGGTAAAGAAGGGCTGATGCTGACGGGTGTTGTCGGCGGTGCGATCTGCCTGCTGTCGGTTGTTGTGTTTGCTTTTTATAAAGAAAAGGAAATCCTTTCCGATATACGTGCACACAAAGAAAAAATGCGACAAAAATAATAATGAGGAGCTGTAAAAATCATTTTTACAGCTCCTCACTGATTTGGCTTCATTGTTCGTCAAGATCAACCACAATCTTGGTTGCTTCTTCTTGTTTCTCCGCTTGCGTTGCTTCTTCAACAGTCGTTGCTTCCTCGTCGGTTGTTGCTTCTTCGTCGGTTTCCTCTTCCGATTCGGTTACTTCTTGCGTTGTTTCTTCTTCGGTAGCCTCCGGATCTTCCCAATACGGATACTCGACTGCCATCCATTCCTCAAAACTCAGACCGCTTTCATTGATGGCTTGTGCCATTGCGGCAGAACCGACATAACGCCAATGCCACGGTGCGGCATCAACACCGGTTTCAGCCTCAAGATCTTCGGCATAACGTTCGATAAATCCGTATTTTGCTGCATTTTTGACAAGCCATTTATATTCAGCGGACTCCGCAAAATCGGCACGGTTGCTTCCGAAGTCGACCGCAAGACCTGCATTGTGTTCACTGCAACCGGCAGGAAGAACTTTTCTTGCCGCAAGTGCCCGGGCTTCAGATTCAGAATAACCCATTTCCTGATAGGTTTTCACGAGTGCATCATATTTACTCTGCTGACGATCAAAGCTGACATAAGCACTGTAGGGTGTCAGGGTAAGTCCCTGGCTGAGAGCAGCCTTGTACATTTCCATAAATGCTTCTGCGGCACGTGCTTCAAGATAAATGCCGCTGCCGTTGACCGTTTCTTCAAGATGCGGCACATATTCGGCTGAAAGTTTGTTTTTTGCGTTGATCACAAGCAGAACTCTTTCTTTTTTTGTGATTTCTGCGGTATCAATGACTTCGGCTTCGGCGAGCGTTTCCACCTCACCGGGTTTTTCATCGGGCATTTCGGGAGCGGTGGTCTGCACTTCAATTCCCTGTACAAGTGTTTCGGTTTCATTCCATGACTGTGCAGAGCCTGCTTCATTTTCGGTATTATTGCCACCCGGTACTGTGACCGCAGGGGCAACAAGTTCAGAAGATAAAGTGGTGGGTTCTTCGCCGTTGATAACCTTGTCGGACACAAAAAATGCAATCACACCGACAAGCACAACAGCAACGACTGCAATCAGGATTTTTACAATTATGTTTTTCTTCATTATCTTTTTCCTTTCCTAAAAGAAATCACATATATTCGATAATATAATACATCATGAAACGACAAAAGTCAATTTTTTTATTTTTCATTTTGTTCCTAATCAACAAAAATAAACAATTGTATTTTCTTTCCACACAATTTGGTGAATATGTATAATAAAATTAGACACTTTTCATCATTATTAACACTCGACTTGCCTTGCCTTTTATGGTATGATATTGTTGTTGTAGCACAATTCCAAGCTACGGAGAAAGGAAAACAGAAAGTTTATGAGAGCATCAGAATCAATTCCCAATTTTACTCCCAAACTCAGGGAGTATACCAATTTTGCGACCCGCACCATTAAAAAAGTATGTACGGAAATCGGCCCCCGTCCTTGCGGATCCGAAGAAGAACTCAAAGCACAGCAATTTATGGCAGCACAAGTCGGCAATGCCGCTGATGAAATACATACAGATGAATTTACCGTTCATCCCGGTGCTTTTTTCGGTTGGATGAAAATTGATGCTGTGCTTCTGATTTTGTCGGTTGCCGCTTTTGCTGTCGGCACACTGGTTGACGGGCTTGATTTTCTGCGTTATGTAAGCCTCGGCCTTGCCGTTGTTGCCGCGGCATTCATGTTCGGCGAATTCCTTTTCTATAAAGAATTCATTGATTTCATGTTTAAAAAAGTAACTTCTCACAACGTCTACTGTGTCCGTAAACCCTCCGGTGAAGTCAAACGCAGAATTATTATCGGCGGCCATGCCGATTCCTCTTTTGAATGGCGTTTCACCCATCTCGGGGGGGCTCCGGCTCTGTATGTTTCTTTGATTTACGCAGCAATCGGTCTTGCTTATATGGTCATCGTCGGCATTGTTGCAATTGCGACCAAGGGTGAATTCCCCCCGGTTCTTGCTTATATCGGTTTTGCATTCATCCCCGGTTTCATTTGTCTGTTTGTCTTCCTGAATACAAAAGTCTGCGTACAAGGTGCAAATGACAACCTCACCGGTTGCATGTGTGCCGCCGCTGTTATGAAATACATGGGTGACTGCAATCTCCGTTTTGAAAACACCGAGCTCTGGGTTCTGTTCTCAGGCGGTGAAGAAGCAGGTCTGCGCGGTGCAAAGGCATTTGCAAAAAAACATATGGATGAATTCAAAGAAGTCGAAACCATGTTCATGGCAATGGATACATTCCGCGATGACGACGATATGTTTGTTTATAACCGTGATATGTCCGGCATTACCGCACACGACAAGCGTTGTTGCAGCCTTGTCAGAAAAGCCGCTGAATATGCAGGCAGAGAACTGAAATACTCCAGCATTTTCTGTGGTGCATCTGATGCTGCCGCCATCACACAGGCAGGTATTCCGTCTGCCTCCCTTGCTGCAATGAACCCCGGTCCGCCCAGATATTATCACACCCGTACCGACACATGGGACAACATGAATCCCCGATGCGTTGAAAAGGGAATCCAGATCGCATTAGAAGCAGCCTATCTGTTTGATGAAAAAGGGCTTTGCAACAATTACGATTGATTTAAAAATTTTCCTTGCAAATCATGTAAGTCTTTGGTATAATATTTTTTGTATCAAATATTGACGTCCGAAAGGGGTAGTTTCGCATGAAGAAAATTATCGCTATGTCCTTGTCCGTTTTGCTTGTTCTTTCTCTTGTCATCAGTTTTGCAGGTTGCATGAATGATACACCTGATCAGGAAGAACCCACCACCGTTTTTGTGAGAATGGATACCGTTCCCGAAGAAAATGTTGTTTCTTACATCAATTCCGTTATTGAAAAATCCAACGCATCCGGTGCAAAAATCAATGTCAGTGAAGGCTTCAGTGTCAATGAGCCCAAAGCCTTGACGGCTGAAGATTATGCCGCATACCTCAACGGGGAGGAACTTGCCGGCAACGAAGCTCTGGATACGCTTGATGATACCCTCGGTTTCATCAAAACCTATCTGATGAAAGGTTTCAATGCCCCCGCTCCCGAAATCACGGCACTTTCCACCATTGACAATGCCGATGTAGCCGCTGTTGTTGATTACAATGACAAGACCGCCAGAAACTGGACGACTGAAAATGTCACTGATGAAGAAGGCGAAACCATTGCTTATGAAGAAGACGTACCGAAGTATGAATTCGACATGGACGGCAATGAACTGACTGATCAGCCCGTCACCAATGAAGACGGCGAACAGCAGTATTATGAAAACGGCGACATCAAGAGCCGTACTTTCGTCTGCGACAACAAGATGAGAGCAACCCTCTCCTTCCTTGCACAGCCTGCAGAAGAAACCACTGCCATGCAGTTTGCTGATTCTGCCGTTATTAACAAGTATTTCACCAACACGGTTGATAAGGAATATATTCTGGCAGAACTTGCAAAAGTCAACACTGCGGTAGCCATCAGTGACTACAGCGTTGAATACCGTGATTGCACTGTTGCTTTTGAAATTGACATGGAAACCGAACAGGTTCTCAATGCAACTTACACAAAAAATGCATTTGTTACTTTCGAAGCAAAGGGTGAAGGCAGTTTCGCAGACCTCGGCGAATTCAAAATCTGCTTCACATTCACCGACACAGTGACCTGCTCTTTTGACTATACAGCAGAAGAAGAAGTTATTGACAACGAAACAACTGATGAAGCTGATGCAGTTCTGACCGATGGCAATGTCATCACAAACGGAGATGTTATCACGGACGGCAATGTGATGACCGACGGCAATGCAGTTGAATTCACTTCTGCAGAAACCGTTCCCGAAATCACCATCGAAGCCACTGAAGTGCTTGCTGAATAAAAAAAACCATAATACAAACGGTGCGACCTACGGGTTGCACCGTTTTCCGTGAAAAAAATGAGTACATATTCCTTAAAATCAATTCAGAATCAATCCGCCTTCAAAAGCGGTTTCAAAGACGGTATCCCGATCGGTCTGGGCTATTTTGCAGTAGCTTTTTCACTCGGCATTGCGGCAAAAAATGCAGGGTTGTCCCCTTTTGAAGGTTTTCTGACTTCTTTTTTGTGCAATGCATCCGCAGGTGAATATGCAGGATTTACGATCATCGCCGCAGGTGCAACTTACATAGAAATGGCACTTGCCACATTGGTTGCGAATGCAAGATATCTGCTGATGAGTTGTGCCATGAGTCAGCGTCTTGACAATAAAATGCCGTTTTTTCACCGCTTCATCATGGGCTTTTACATTACGGATGAACTGTTCGGTGCAGCCATTGCACGTCCCGGCACATTGAATCCGTTTTACACCTATGGTGCGGCAACTGCCGCGGCTCCCTGCTGGGCAGTCGGCACGGCGTTGGGGGTATTGGCAGGCAACATATTGCCCATACGTGTAGTCAGTGCATTCAGTGTAGCCCTGTACGGCATGTTCCTTGCCATCATCATTCCCCCCGCAAGAAAAAGCAAAATCATTGCCGGCATCATTGCCGTTTGTTTTGCACTGAGCATTGCGGCAAGTTATATTCCTTATGTTTGCGAGGTATCGGAAGGAACACGCACGATCGTCCTGACCGTTGTAATCAGTTCTGTGGCGGCACTTCTGTTCCCTGTCAAGGACGAGGAAAGCGAGGTAGGGACAGAATGAGAGGAAACACCTATATTTATATTGCCGTTATGGCGGTTGTGTCACTGCTGATTCGTGTGCTGCCGTTGACACTCATCCGAAAGCAACTCAAAAATAAATTTCTGAAATCATTCCTTTATTATGTTCCGTATGTTACGTTGGCTGTCATGACAGTTCCCGCCATTGTGCATGCAACACAAAGCCCCGTTGCAGGGCTTGCGGCACTGTTGATCGGCATGCTGGTTGCGTGGTTTGGCTTTGACCTTTTCAAAACTGCAGTTTGCTGCTGTGCAGCGGTTTTCATTCTGGAATTATTTTTAGTCAGGTAAAATCAAAGAAAGGGTAGAAAAACTTGATTTTTTCTGCTCTTTTTTTTTGAAATACGTTGATTTTGAAAATAAATTATTATATAATTTTAATATATATGCCAAAGGAGGAGTTTGATGGCAAAGAATTACTCCGTGTCCCTGCAGAAACTGTTGACGGATAATTCACTGGAGGTCATTTCAACACCGAAGGAACTCTCACAGATCCGCATTGAAACCAGGGATGTAAACCGACCAGGGCTGATGCTCGCAGGCTACGACGATTATTTTGACCCTGCAAGACTGCAGTTTATAGGTCTTTCCGAATACGGGTATCTCAACAGCCTGCCTGCAGAAAAACGGCATAGCTGTCTGGAACACTTCATGCAACAGCATCCGAGTTGCATCATCATCACACGAGGTCTTGAGCCTCCCGAAGAACTCGTTCCGCTGGCAATCAAATATCAGATTCCCGTGCTTCGATCCCCTGACAGCACCTCCGGGTGTATGTCAGCACTCATCGCCTATCTCGGTGTTGAGCTGGCAGAACGAATCACCCGTCACGGCGTTCTCGTTGAAGTATACGGCGAAGGGGTGCTGATCACCGGTGACAGCGGTGTCGGTAAGAGCGAAACGGCGGTGGAACTGATCAAACGCGGACACCGTCTGATTGCAGACGATGCGGTTGAAATCCGTAAAGTATCGGCAATTTCCCTTGTTGGCACATCCCCTGACAACATCCGTCACTTTATTGAATTACGCGGCATCGGTATTATCAATGCCATGAACATTTTCGGTGCCGGTGCTGTTAAAATGACGGAAAAAATCGACCTTGTTCTCACACTCGAAAACTGGGACGAAGAAAAAAGTTACAATAAAATCGGGCTGGAAGAAGAATTCACCGAAATTCTCGGCATTCGCATTCCGAGCGTGACGATCCCCGTCAAACCCGGTCGCAACCTATCAACAATCATCGAAGTTGCAGCCATGAACAACCGCCAAAAACGCATGGGTTATTCTGCGGCAAAAGAGTTGCTCAAAAAACTCGGCCTTGAAGACGAAGAAGGTGCAGCTTCCATTCAATACTGGCACTGATCAAAAAAATAAAGGTATATACAGTTACAGGAGGAAATAACAATGTACAGAATCGGCGTAGATCTCGGCGGCACAAACATCGTTGCGGGTGTCGTCAACGAAAACAACAAAATCGTGGCAAAAGGACAGAGAAAAACCAATGTTCCCCGTCCTGCAGAAAAGATTTTTGATGACATTGCAGCAGCCATTGAAGATGCAATGAAAGCGGCAGGCATTACAAAGAATGATGTTCTGTCCATCGGCGTTGGTACCCCCGGCTCCGTCAACAAGGCAGAAGGCCTTATTGAATTTGCAAACAACCTCGGTTTTGACAACACCCCCGCACTTCGTCTGCTGACCGAACGCACAGGTATCGGCAGAATCTATTTTGATAACGACGCAAACTGTGCCGCACTCGGCGAAGCTGTTGCAGGTTGCGGTAAAGGCGTTAAAAACTTTGTTGCCATCACACTCGGCACGGGTGTCGGAAGCGGCATCATTGTAAACGGCAAGCTTGTTACGGGTTGTAACTACGCCGCCGGTGAAATGGGACACATGGTCATCGTTTATGACGGTGAGCAGTGCAACTGCGGCAGAAAAGGCTGCTGGGAAAGATATTCCTCTGCAACGGCTCTGATTGCACAGACAAAAGATGCCATGCGTAAGCATTATGACAGCAAAATGTGGCAGCTCGTTGACAATGACATCGCCAAAGTCAACGGCAGAACTGCTTTTGACGGCATGAGAATGGGTGATCCCACCGCCATTGCGGTTGTTGACAACTATGTTGCCATGCTCGCTTGCGGTGTCGGCAATATCATCAACACCTTCCAGCCCGATGTCATCTGCGTGGGCGGCGGTGTCGGCAACGAAGGCGAAAATCTGCTGACTCCCCTTCGCAAGGTCGTATCCAGCGAAATCTACAGCATCCATGCAAAGAAGCAGACACAGATTCTGCCTGCTGAACTGGGCAATGATGCCGGTATCATCGGTGCTGCCCTTCTTGATGAATAAGAGGTTATAATTTTTATGCACAACCGATTGGCACAATTCAATTGTACCGTACTTTGCGATGAACCGATGCATAAGCACACAAGTTTCCGTATCGGCGGCAAAGCAAAATACGTTGTGATTCCGCAGGATGAACAGGCATTGCTTGGCGTTCTGCAATTGTTCAAAGAAGAAAATTTCCCGTTTCTGATCATCGGCAACGGAAGCAATGTTCTGTTTTCGGACGAAGGCTTTGACGGTGCTGTTATTCAGCTGACGGACGGTCTTACACAAGTGCGGCTTGTTGAAGACAATCTCATTTATTGCGAAGCAGGTGTCATTCTTGCCCGTCTTGCCATGTTTGCCCTTGAAAACGGATTGACGGGACTTGAGTTTGCCCACGGTATTCCCGGTTCGGTCGGCGGTGCGGTTTTTATGAACGCAGGTGCTTACGGCGGTGAAATCAAAGACTGTGTAGTCGCAGTACGGCATCTCACACCCGAGGGTGAAATTCTTGTAACCGATGCAAAAGACCTGTTTTTCACCTATCGCCATACATCTTTCACAGAAAACAAGCATTTGATATTGGGTGCTTTCTTCCGTCTTGCAAACGGCGACAAAGCAGCGATCCGAGCACGCATGGACGAGTTGATTCAAAAAAGAAGAACAAGTCAACCGCTTGAATTGCCGAGTGCGGGCAGTACATTCAAAAGACCTCCCGAGGGTTATGCCGCGGCACACATCGACGAATGTGGACTCAAAGGCCGCAGTGTCGGCGGTGCACAGGTCAGCACCAAACACGCAGGTTTTGTGGTCAACACAGGCTCTGCAACGGCACAAGATGTCAAAGATCTTATGAAAGTAATACAAGATACGGTGCAGGCAGAACACGGTGTTCTGTTGGAACCCGAAGTCGTATTTTTACCGTAAAAACAAAAAATTATGTCATTTGCCAAAAATTTAAAAACTGAACTGAGTCAAATACAGAATTCCGATTGCTGTGCCATTGCGTGCGGCTACGGTCTGCTACTTTTCGGACGTGCTTTTTCCGCTTCCGAAATCTCACTTTTAACCGAACATAACGGCGTTGCATCCCTTTATTGCGACGCCGTTGCGTTGCTTTCGGGGCAAGTTGCAGACTTGCAGGAAACCCCCGGCGGATATTACCAGATCACGGTCCGCAACGCGGAGCAACGCATGAAGATTCTGAACACATTAGGGTTGGACGCACGCAATCCGCGCAAACAAATCAATCTTGCAAATTTGCAAAATGAATGCTGTTTCGGTGCATTCCTACGTGGTGCATTTCTTGCCTGCGGTACGGTTACGGACCCAAACAAAGATTATCATCTTGAATTCTCCGTACCATCCGTAACACTTTGTGAGCAATTTACCAGACTTTTTGATGAATTTGACCTCACCCCCCGCCGCACACAAAGAAATTCCATCCCCGTACTCTATTTCAAAAGCAGCGAGGAAATCGAAGATACCATCGGGCACATGGGCGGCAATGAATCCTATATGGAATTCATCGGCACAAAGGTTATCAAGGACATCCGAAACCGTGTCAACCGTAAGTGTAATTTTGAAAATGCAAACGCAAAGCGTGCGGTCATCAGTGCAACCGCACAACGCGATGCAATCATACACATCCGCGACACGGTGGGGCTTGACAATCTGCCCAAGGAATTGCAGGAATTAGCACACGTGCGGCTTGACAACCCCGAACTTTCCACCACGGCATTGTTGCCCTTATTGAGTGAAAGCCTGACCAAATCGGGGCTTCACCACCGCATGAAACGCATTGAGCAATTTGCCGCAGATTTAAAAACCAAAACGGAGAAAAACCAAGAATGAACATAGCAAACGAACTTTTTACAACCAAGCCCGATTGCACATCGCGCACTGCGGTTGAAACAGCGGTCTATGACCTGTTGGACGAGTTGCACATTCCCTACACAGGTGTTGACCACGACCGTGCAGACACGATTGAACTTTGCCTTGAAATTGAAAAGGTGTTGCAAACAGGCATCTGCAAGAACCTGTTTTTGTGCAACACACAGCACACCAATTTTCACCTTTTGCTGATGCCCGGTGACAAAAAGTTCAAAACCAAGGACTTTTCCAAGCAGATCGGGTCTTCCCGCCTTTCCTTTGCAGATGAACGGCACATGGAAGAGCTGTTGGGGCTTACACCCGGTTCGGTCAGTGTGCTCGGTCTTATGAACGACAAGGAACACCGCGTTTCTTTAAGCATTGATAAAGACCTGCTCGACAGCGAGCACATCGGGTTCCACCCCTGCAAAAATACAAGCACCCTCAAAATAAAAACCGAAGATATTTTAAAAGTATTTCTGCCGCATTTCGGTATTGTTCCGATGCTCGTGGAATTGCCGAGATACGAATAAAAAACAACAGAAAGAAGTGTTGAAAATGCTCATTAAACATATTATTCTGCCGATTCTGTGTGCTCTGCTCACATTTTTAGCCAATGTGCTCGGCACACCCGTAACCAATATTCCTGACAAGGAAGAGGTGGAAATTGTGAACAGTATCGCAGGCGACACCACGCTTGACAACAGCATTCTGTACGCAAACAAAATGCAAAACAAGGTGCAGGCATTTTATACCGATGCCGACCGCAGTGCCTACTGCATGCAGAACGAAAATATGGTTCTGACCCATGAACTGACCGACAAGGGAAATAATTTTGCGACCCTTGCTGACACAAACGGTAATATTTTTGTTGCCGATTCGTTCGACACATTCTATGTGGACGGCAGCGGCAAAACGTATTATTCCTCTGCATCAAGAGTCAACGGCAGAGTCAACACAAACCGCCTCGGCATTTATTATTATGAGTGTAATGTGCGAGATTTTGACTTTACCACCCTTACAAAAAAGGATATTGATTTCAAGGTAGACAAGACCTATCACCTGTTTGGCGACAAGCTGTATCAGCAGGTTCGTCTTCTTGCCGCAGAAGCCACGCAGGATCTGACGGCATTCGGCACGGTGGTCAATATCCCCGTTTCGTCCGTAAAAGCCGTGCAGATCAAAGACAAAAACGGTGTGCATGAAAACCTGGACGGCATCGATGCTTACACTGTGGAATATGTTGCATTTGACATTGAAAATGCAGGCATTGTTGCCTTCATCATCCCCGCAGACGGCACAACCGACCGCACGGAGATAGCCAAAGATAAAAAGAATTACACCGTCACGCAGTATGCCGCTTACACTCCCGGTACAGGGCTGAACAAAAGCGATGAAACAGGCGGTTATGACCTGAATGAAATCACCTGCGGTTATCGCATTTTCACCACAGAAAGCCATGATTTTGCAGTGGTCGAAAAAGAAGCCAATCTTGAACGCAATCCCCTGCAGGGTGTCACGATCACAGGGGACAATGCCAATGCCGTATACCTCGGTTATGAGCATCTTCGCGGTACTTACACACTGCAAATGGACGGCACAGATTTCAACACTGCTTATTACAATCCCGACATGCGTTTCTTTGCCGATGTGCAGATTCAGTGTGACGAGTCTGACCGCAACATTTATCTGCGTTCCAACGGCAGAAACGGCTGCCTGGAAGCCGCCGCAGTGTTGGACGACACACAGACATTGGTGCCCATCAATGTGCAGGTCTGCAAGAATTTCAGCGGTGACTTCGGTGATGAATTCTACAATGCCATCGACCGCCAGTATGGCGACAGCTTTATCCCGCTGGCACTGAAAGCCAATGAAGCACTGTCTTTCACACTGCTGAACCTCTATCAGAACTGGGGTTATGCACCGCTCAAGCAGTTGTCGTCCATTGAATTCCATGTGTCCTATTATCACCTTTCCACGGGGACAACGGAATCCAACTGCATTGCTCCCTATTTTGTATCCCCGACGGACGGATGGATTCTGCCCGATTTCCGCGGTTGCAGCGGCAATATCTGGCCTGAACAGCCGCAATTCAACTCTGTCGGTATTCTGAAATTTGTCAATTACAGAAAAGATCTCTTGGGCAAAAACGTGCTTGCACAGCTCAAAAACACACAAATTGATTCCGTCGGGCAGACCTATTCCGACATCACAAGCACCTATCAATCCGACTGCGGTTCTTACACCTACACTCTTCGCCATGTCGAATTCCCGCAGAAGGACGAAAACCGCACGTTCTATACGGTTGACATCACATTCGACAAGTACATCTGCTTTGACGATTTCAAAAAGGATTTTGACCTGTTCTATTTTGACGGCAGATTTGTAACGTTCAACAAAGCTGGCTACCTCAACGAAAACAATGAACCGACCGTTACGGATGTTTCAACAAACAAAACAAAGTATTATACGCTCGGTGATGATTGCCCGTATTTCGGTTTCTTTGACATTACGGATGAAACCGAATACAGACTCGAAGAACGCTTCGGTTCCAGCTTTGCACTGCTTGTGAAAAACGCAAGTATTGTAAAAGACGGCAAAGAACAGGATGTTGATCTTCTGTTCCGCGACAGTTCCGAAAAAGATATGACCGTCGGTGCACTGACCCTTGATTACGGCACAGTCATGTTCCGTCCCGGTGACAGAATCACACTCGACCTCATTCTGCTTCCGTGGGGTATCGGCACCGAAGAAAACAACAGCAATGTGCTCGCAGTGCGTGAAGACAGTTGCCTGCATCCGCTGACTGTGACAGCCGACATCGGCACGGTGCAGGGCGACAGCGTTGTTCCGACTGTGCGTTGCGAAAACAACGAAGCAATTGTGACCCTGACAGGCGGCAAAAACTATCAGACCATCCGTGTAGACGGATTCACATCCCTTTCCCGCCCGAAGACTTATGTTCTGCAGAACGGTGAATGGGTGGAAGGCTCGACCGCATCCGTTTACGGATATGACGGCTACACGGTATTCTATAACGAAGACGGCACCTACGGATTCTCGTTCATTTACAATGCCGAATCTCCGACAACCGAATACACATTCCGCATTGTGCAGGAATAAACTACATAGCGCAACCACCGTTTCTTATGCAAGGAACGGTGGTTTTTGTTGTGCAAATTGCGGTTTGTCGGGTTAATTCATGTCTTTCGTCAGTCATTAAAAAGTTTTGATCAAACTTTTTCAAAAGTTTGCGGGGGCGGGGGGGCGAGCCCTTCCTTCGCCCGTCGCAACGGGCGAAATCCCTTTGCCGCAAAAAAGCGCAGGAAAGGAGCAAAACAATTGAGTATTGTTTTGCGTGGAAAACCCTCGCCGGGGG
>JAZUQC010000084.1:0-17027 GCA_045605525.1 Acutalibacteraceae bacterium | reverse complement strand
CTGGGGCACTGTGAAGTGAAATTCCTGCAAAAAGGAACCAATGACGAATATCGTGAACTGCTTCGTGCCAACGGTGCAAACCTTAACCAGATCAAACCCATCAAGGTCATCACGACCGATGTGCAGAAGGAATTTTTCTTCAGTCGTGTAATAAAGCAGTAAGGTGATTGCCATGCCGAAAAAGAAAAAACTGAACGCGGAATTGTATGATAAGGTCAATCATCTTTGCCGTCTGTATATGGACAGGGTGGCAAGGTTTTATCTTTGTTATGATTTTGTGCCCGATGTGACTGCTTTGCAGAAAGCTATTCTTGCGTTATACGAACAAGCCCCCGTTTTTCATTCGCTTTTCAAAGCAAATCCCGTAAAACCCTATTGGCTTGTAACGGATTTCACGATTGATGATGTGTTGACGGTGGAAAAAGCAGAGAATCTGCAGAATGCCGCTATTTGTTTTTTAGAACAACCTGTTGCCATAGACGAGCCCTCACAGATGAAAATTGCCCTTATTCACGATACGCAAAAATGCATTCTTGCATTCCGCTGGAATCACATGCTGATGGACGGCGGCGGATTCAAACAGTTCACTGCAGATCTGTGTGCGGCTTATAATTATTTTGTATCTGCAAACGGAGAAGAACCCACCTTCCGCAACGGCACACGCAGGTATGATGCCGTTTATGCGGATATGCCGCAGGAAATGAAGAAAAAGGCAAAACAGCAAATCGCAGGTGTGTCTGCCCGTGAAAAAAGAACCCTGCCGTTTACGGAGAAGGACGGTACCGAGCAGACACATATTGTGTTTCACAGTGTGCCCGCCGATGTCATGCAAAAAGCCATTGCCGTAGCAAAACAAAACGGTGCTACAGTCAATGACCTGATGGCCGCGGCTTACATTGCGGCTGTGTATGCCCTGATGGGACAGGAAGAAAAGCCGCTGAAACTGTCCTGTGCGGTGGATTTACGTCGATACATGAAAAACACGCAAAAGATCGGCTATACCAATCATACCACATTTATGTATTGTTCCGTTTTACAGCTCGGCAAAACGCCGCTTGAAACTCTTTCAGCCGTTTCAGAGAGCAACAAGAAAAACAAGGCAGATCCGTTTTTAGGCTTACACGGCATTCCGCTTCTGCATTTTGCCTATTCGTCCATGATTTATTTGCAGGCGGATGCGGTTGTGAAGCTGTTTTACAACAACGCAAATCTTGCCCTGAGCAATGTCGGCGCGGTGGAACAATATAATTTTACTCTCGACGGTCACCCTGTAACGGATGCACTTGTGGCAGGCGGTGCCAAGAAAAAACCCTGTGCCGCGGCAACGGCTTTGACCTGCAACGGTAAACTGACGATTTCCGTTTGCACACGCGGAAATGAAAAAGATGTTGACATGTTGGGTAAATTTTTTGCAGAGTTTGAACACTATTTGCGTTCAATAGCACCGAAGTGAACAAATTTTTTCTTTTTTGAATATTGACAAGCATCTTGCTGTAAAGTATAATGCTTTACAAATTCAAAAAAAGGGAGTGAAAACGGTGGGAATTGTCAACGATTATATTACTAAAGTTGTCACAAAACTCAATGAGTATAAATACAACGCATCCAAACCCTGGTTGCAGTATTATGATCGCATGCCCGAGCACCTTGATTATTACAACGGCTCGATTTACGATATGGTCTATGATGCGGCTCTGCAATATCCGCACAATATTGCTCTGGAATATTTCAACACAAAAATCACTTATCAGGATTTTATACGTCATGTGGACCGTGTTGCAGTTGCACTCAAAAAACTGGATGTTGTTGAAAACGAATGTGTCACTATCTGTATGCCGAATATGCCCGAATCAATCTATCTGATTTATGCGGTGAATAAAATCGGTGCAATCTGTAATATTCTGCATCCGATGCTGTCGGGGGAAGAAATTGCAAAGGCCATGTCCGCCACCAATTCCACCGTTTTGTTTGTAACGGATGTGTCATACGGTTCTGTCAAGGATCTGCAGGTTGATCACCTTGTTGTTTGCGAAGTATCGGCAAGTATGAATGTGTTTTTAAGAACCGCATACAATCTGAAAAACAAAAAGAATCTTCGCTACAGTGATAATGTTCTGCGTTGGAAAGATTTTGTCAAAAAAGGTAATTTTGTCATTGATACTCATGTCAGCCGTTCTCAGCGCAGTCCAGCCGTCATCATTTATTCGGGCGGTACAACGGGAAAAAGCAAGGGTATCATTTTGTCCAACCTCAATTTTAACTGCATTGCCACGCAGTGTGAGGTGGTTTGCAAAGAAGCAAGACCCGGTAACTCCATTTTGTCGGCATTGCCCATTTTCCACGGCTTCGGTCTTTGTGTGTGCATCCATGTGCCGCTGGCATTGGGCTTGAAGTGTATTCTGATTCCGAAAATCGACACCAAGAAGATTCCGCAGACCATCAAATCCAAAAAACCGAATCTTCTGCCCGCGATTCCGTCCATGCTCAACATGATTGTCAACAGCAAAGATCCGGGCAGCACCGCTTTCCAAAGTGTCAAGGTCATTCTGTCGGGCGGCGATTATTTGAGTGACAAACTTGCAAGTGAAGTCATTTCTTATTTCCGCCGCTGCGGTTCGACTGCTCATATTCAGATCGGTTACGGCATGTCCGAAGCCACGGCTTTTGTGTCTGCAACAAATGAAAGTGTACGCAGTATCGACAATATCGGCATTCCCAATCCCGATACCGATATCCGTATTTTCGACCCTGCAGGGGAAACGGAATGCGAATACGGAACAGTCGGTGAAATCTGTGTCAACGGTCCGTCGGTTATGCTCGGTTATATCAATAATGATGAAGAAACCGCCATCGCTCTGCGTACCCACCGCGACGGCAAAGTGTGGTTGCACACAGGTGACCTCGGTTATATGGATTCCAACGGTGTTCTGCATTATACCTCCCGCCTCAAACGCATGATTATTTCCAACGGCTACAACATTTATCCCGTTGAACTTGAGGAAGTTATCAATAAGTGCAAGTATGTTGCAACAAGCGTTGTTGTCGGCATTCGTCACAAAATCAAGCAGGAAGTTCCAAAAGCGGTCATCGTGCTCAAAAAAGGTGTTGAACAGACAGCCGAGATCGAAAAAGAGATTCGTGAGTATTGCAAAAAGAACCTTGCCCGCAATGCCATGCCTGCGGAATTTGAATTCCGTACATCCCTGCCCGTGACCAAGATCGGTAAGATCAATTACCGCAAATTGCAGGAAGAACACGAAAAGAAAAACAAAGATTGATGAAGAAACGGAATTGCGATTTGCAGTTCCGTTTCTTTGCAAATTGGAGTTTGTCGGGCGCTTATCAATGAAAATTACCCCCTCAAACACTTGCCGCCCCTGAAAGGGGAGGTGGCGGCGCAGCCGACGGAGGGGTTTTGTGCGGTAACAGCAGACTTTGTAGACCAACTTTGTGCAAACTTGGTTAACCCCTCTGTCACTTCGTGACATCTCCCCTTTCAGGGGCGACAAGTATTTGATAGGAAAATTTACTTTGATATCAGCCCGATAAACCGTAATTTGTTCACACTTTGTTTTCTAAAAAAGAATTGACACCTTATTTCTGTTGCTGTAAAATAATGCTAAAGGAGAGTGAACAGAAAATGGAAATCATGGATAAAGTAAGTATAATTCTCGATAAATACCTGCAGCATGTCGGCAAAAAAGTTCTTAAAAAGAATCCTGCCAAACCGCTTGCGGAAGGTTTTTATGATAAACTGCAGACTACCCCTGCCGACAGTTTCATAACCGGTTTCGGCAAAGCTTCCATTCTGCCTATGGACTGGGCAACCAAAAAGTATTATGTTGCAGGCTACGGTGAAAATAACCCCGCTGTCGGTATGCTCGATGAACCCCATGTGCATGCACTGTGGGTCGATGACCGTTCGGGCAGAGGCGGTATGCTGTTTATTTCCTGCGACTGTGTCGGCATTCTCAATCGTGATATCAACATTCTGCGTGCCGCTGTCAAAAAGTCACTGGGTGATGTTTCCTGCCGTTCGATCAATATTTTTTGCACCCACAACCATGCGGGTATTGATACCATGGGTATCTGGGGGATGTTGCCGTTCAGCGGCAAAGACCCGAAATACATGGAACTGATTAAAAATCAGATCGTCAAAGCCGTCAAACTCGCACTCGAAGACCGTCGCGAAAGCGATGTATATTACGGAACTGTTCAGGTGCCTGATATGCAGGAAGATATCCGCTTGCCTGTCGTGTATTCAAAAACATTGACCCGTTTCCGCTGTGTCCCGCGTGACGGCAGCCGTGAGATCTGGTTTTTGAATTTTGCTTCCCACTCCGAATCCCTGCAGGGAAGCAATTCCCGCATCAGTGCCGATTTTCCGCACTATCTGCGTGACCGCATCCGTGTGGAAACCGGTGCAGAAACCATTTACGGTGTCGGTGCCATCGGCGGTATGATCAGTATGGATATCCCCAATGAGCAGGAAATTCGTGACAAAAAGAACTCCGATTTTGCCGAAAATACCATGGAAATCGGTCACAAACTCGGCGGCTATGCTTTGCAGATCGAAGACGAAAAGAAACTGACCCCCTATGTCAATTTCATCCGCAAAGAACTGTATCTGCCTGTGGAAAACACCATTCTTTCCATTGCCGGCAGAGTGCATATCATTGAGGCTGACTGGTACGCTGACGACAAGTATCCCAAAAAGACCTGCCTGAAATCCGAAATGACCTACATTGATTTCGGCGGTGTTCCGATGCTTATGATTCCGTGTGAATTGTTCCCCGAACTTGCATTCGGCGGCTACCTGTCGGCAGAAGAATCCGCAGAAGGCAAAGCACCCGACATCAACCCCGTTCCGCTGACTGAAATTGCAGGCGAAAAGGAGCTGCTTATTTTCGGTCTTGCCAACGATGAACTCGGCTATGTTCTGCCGCCCAATGATTTCTTACTGCATCCCACACAGCCCTATCTTGAAATCCCGCGCGACCGCCTGAACAGACGGCATTACGAGGAAACAAACTCCCTCGGTCCGCAGACCGCACAACTGCTTGCGGATTGCTTTGCAAGCATGATGAAAATTGTGAAAAACTGAATCGCATAAAGGAAGATCCCGGCCGTTTTGCGGTCGGGATCGTTCGTTATGAATGTTTATTTTTTACCGTTGTAATAATCGTCAATGAGTTTCTGCTTGCAGTCCCAAAGTTTCTGCGACAGGTCAACATAGTAGTTGTGCGGATATTCAAAACGTACCACTTCTTCCCACAGAGAGTCGATCTGCTCCATGCAATAGGCACGGATTTCTTCGGGGGATTTCTTTTTGTGCACATCTTTGCCGCCGACAAAGTAGGGAACAAGCAACTTTCTTGCAACAAAGCCGCTGACGGTCTTGCGTTTCCACACATAATCGGGGTCAAACAGTTCATACTCCTTGCAGGTGCTGATGTCTTCGTCTTCCATTGTCAACAGGTCTGCAATGGCTTTACCCGTTTCGTTGTCAAACAAACGCCACAGCAGTTTGGGGCAGGGAGTGGAAATTTTGGCAACGTTTTCCGAAATTTTGATTTTCGGTTCCGCTTTGCCGTCCTTTTCAATGGCGGTCAGTGTGAAAATGCCGCCCATAACAGGGGCTTGTGCGGCGGTCAGAAGACGTTTTCCCGCAAGGAATGCATCCACTCTTGCACCGTTTTGCAGCATATCGCGGATGATATATTCGTCGAGCGAGTTGGAAGCATAAATATTGCAGTCGGGGTAACCCGCCTCGTTGAGAATGCGGCGGATCTTTTTGGACAGATAGGCAAGGTCGCCCGATTCAATGCGAACCCCTTTTGGACGTTTGCCCATGGGAGCAAGCACTTCATCAAACACTGCAATTGCATTCGGCAGTCCGCTGTCGATGCAGTCATAGGTGTCAATCAGTAGCACGCAGTCGTCGGGATAGCGTTTTGCAAATGCGGCAAAGGCATCCTTTTCATTGTCAAACAACTGCACCCATGTCGGGCTCATGGACGTGAAGGACGGAA
The DNA here is from genome assembly GCA_045605525.1 of Acutalibacteraceae bacterium. Taxonomy (GTDB): domain Bacteria; phylum Bacillota; class Clostridia; order Oscillospirales; family Acutalibacteraceae; genus RUG806. Next base: position 10,995 of record JAZUQC010000084.1, on the reverse strand, counting down.
TATCGTGGCGGAATGATGCATCCACGTTGGAGGTTGCCGTAAATCCCGCAATGTAAGCGGCTCTTGCCCCGCTTGCGGCGGCATCCGCACCGTGTGCTTTGCGAAGTCCGAATTCAATGACCTCTCTGCCTTGTGCCGAGCGAACAAGACGGTTTGCTTTGGTTGCCACAAGGGTCTGATGGTTCAGATTCAGAAGCAGAATCGTTTCAATCATCTGTGCCTGAATGACGGGACCGCGGATTTTGACCACAGGTTCATTGGCAAACACGGGGGTCCCTTCGGGAACGGCCCAGATGTCACACGAAAAACGGAAAGAACGCAAGTATGCAATAAATGCTTCATCAAGGCCTTTCTTTTGCAGAAATACAAGTTCTTCTTCGGAAAAATGCAAGCGTGAGAGCTTTTCGCACACACTCTCAATGCCTGCCGCAATGAAAAATCCGCCCAGTTCCTTTGCGGGACGGAAATAAACATCGAACCACGCAATCGTTTCATCAATGCCTTCCGCTAAAAAACCGTTGGCTTGTGCAAGTTCATAAAAATCAAAAAGAAAATCACAGAAATTGTTTTCACGCATGGCATTTTTCCTCCTTTTCATATACCTATATCATACCATACAGAGAGAAATAATACAAACATTTTTTTTATTTTTTGAATTTGTAAACAAAATGAATAAAGTGTTACTAAAAGTTGAAATTTGAATAAATTTGTCTTGACGAATATAATTTTGTGTGCTATTATAGCGGTGCGTTAACAATTCGTACATAAATTCAAAGAGGGAAATGAGCATGAGAATCAGAGAGCAGGAACTCGGAAACAGAAATATTGTCGGTGCAAAAATCGAAAAACGCCGCAAGGAAATCGGTATGAAACAAAAAGAATTGCTGGAACTGCTGCAACAGAACGGTGTGGATCTCAACGCATCGGGTCTTTCCAAAATGGAAGGGCAGATCCGCAGCGTGCTTGATTATGAACTGGTAGCTCTGTCCAAGGTGCTGAATGTATCTGTTCTTTGGCTTTTGGGAATTGAAGAATGACAGGTTGCTTTTTTTGAAAAAGAATGATATAATATTTACCGTCAGATTTTGTCAAAAAATAAGTCTGACGGTATTTTCATTTTGTTGAGGTGGTAAAATGCTGAGTGATAACATTCGTTTTGCCCGAATGAGCTGCGGCTATACGCAACAGCAGATGGCTGATTATCTCGGCATCAAACGTTCTTCTTATACCTATTATGAAACGGGACATACCCCGTTTCCGGTTGAACTGCTGCCGTTGTTGACTGCTGCCTTCGGTGTTTCGACGGAATGGCTGCTGAGTGCAAAAATAAATTTTTCGAGCGGGGATGAGACATTGCCGAGTGTTGCTGATTCACGTTTGCCCGGACTTGCCAAGCTGACCGAGGAAGAAAGAGAATTGCTTCTGATGTTGCGTAAGCATAATATCACCGCAGCGGTCACACAGCAGGTGCGTGAAATGACGGGAGAGAAAAGTGTTGATGAGTAAAAAACAAATTGCCGTCATCGGCGGCGGTGCCGCAGGACTTTGTGCGGCTATCGAGGCGGCACGCACAAGTCACGGACAGGTTGCGGTTACTGTTTTTGAATCGTTGGGACGTTGCGGTAAAAAGATACTTGCAACGGGTAACGGTCGCTGTAATCTTGCCAATACCGATACAGACCTTTCGCACTATCACGGCGATGTGCAGTTGGTGCAATCCGTGTTTGACCGGTATTCGCTGCAAAACGCACTCGATTTTTTCAAGGATCTGGGACTTTTTATGCGTGCAGATGCGGCAGGCCGTGTTTATCCCTTGAGCAATCAGGCTTCCGCCGTGCTTGATGCACTTCGTTTTGAACTGGACCGTTTGCAGATTCAGGTAAAAACAGAACAAAAAATAACAGATATAAGACAACAGAACGGTAAATGGCTTCTCAACGGTACCTTTACGGCAGACAGTGTTGTGCTTGCCTGCGGCGGCAAGGCTGCCCCCGTGCACGGCTCAGACGGTACGGGTTATGTGCTTGCAAAGCAGTTGTGTGTTCAGGTCGAACAACCCTTGCCCGCGTTGACTGCATTGGTTGTTGACCAATTCACAAAAGCCCTCAAGGGCATCCGTGCCGAGGGCAGTATCACCGTCAAATGTGTCGGTAAGGTGTTGGCATACAGTGCAGGTGAAATTCAGTATACCGATTACGGTCTTTCGGGCATTCCTGCCATGCAGGTGTCGGGTGCTGTTTCGCGGTATCTTGCAAGAAACGAAAAATCCCCTTGTCAGGTTATTGTTGACCGTGCACCGAGCGTTTCAGCCGAAGAACTCACGGCTTTTATTGAACATGCAAAAAAGGAACGTCCGACCTTGCTGTGTGAAGATTTGCTTACGGGCATTATGCCGAAACGGCTCGGCGTAACGGTATTGACAGAATGTTCCTTGCAACCGCAGAAACCGTTGACGGCAATGAATGCAGGGGTGATCCCCTCGCTTGTGACGGCGATCAAAAATAAAAAATATAAAATCAATTCCGTGTGCGGTTTTGCTGATGCACAGGTAACGGCAGGCGGTATTCCCGCTTGTGAAATCAACACACAAACCATGGAACTGTTCAAAGCAGACGGGGTGTTTGTGTGCGGGGAACTTGTCAATGTGGACGGCGACTGCGGCGGATATAATTTATTGTGGGCATGGAACAGCGGCCGTATGGCGGGTGCAAATGCCGCAAAAAGGTGCTTATGTTAAGAATCAATGAAATCATTGTGCCGCTCGGTACAAACGAAAACGAAATCAAAAAAGAGGCGGCACGGCAACTGGGTGTGTCTGTGTCTGCTTTTACATTTTTTGAAATTGCACGTGAGGCGATCGACTCCCGCAAAAAGAACAACATCCGCATGGTCTATTCCGTTCATGCACAGCTTGACGGCAATGAAAGCAGTGTTGCCGCCCGTTTTCCGCAGAATAAGGTCAGTCTTTGCGAACGATATCAGTATGTTCTGCCCGAAAACAAGCGCACAAGCACGCTTCGTCCCGTGGTGGTCGGGTTCGGACCTGCAGGGATGTTTGCAGGGCTTATGCTCGCCCGTGCGGGACTGCATCCTTTGATTTTAGAACGTGGCAATGATGTGGATACACGTACGGCCGATGTTCATAATTTCTGGACACAACGCAGTCTGAATACGCAATCCAATGTGCAGTTCGGTGAGGGCGGTGCCGGTACTTTTTCGGACGGCAAACTGACCACGGGTATCAAAGACAGCCGTGTGCGCGAAGTGTTTGAAATTTTGTGTCAGTTCGGTGCACCCGCAGAAATTGCCTATTCCGCAAGACCGCACATCGGAACCGACAAGCTCGGCGAGGTCGTCAAGAACATCCGAAAAGAGATCATCCGCCTCGGCGGGGAAGTGCGTTTCGGCTGCCGATTGACCGATATTATTGTTGCAAATCATTTTATACACGGTATCCGTTTTGAGGATGCATCGGGCAGGGAGCACGACCTTGAAACCGATTGCGTGGTGCTTTGCATCGGGCATTCGGCAAGAGATACGGTCGAAATGCTGTATCGCAGAGGGCTTAAAATGGAGAAAAAACCGTTTTCGGTCGGTGTTCGCATTGAGCATCCGCAGGAAATGATCAATCGTGCACAGTACGGCAACGAGTGGAACAATCCATTGCTCGGTGCGGCGGATTATAAATTGAGCAATCATCCCCTGCACGGCAGAGGCGGTTATACTTTCTGCATGTGCCCGGGCGGTACGGTTGTGTGTGCTTCTTCGGAAGAAGAAATGGTGGTTGTCAACGGCATGAGTGAATACGCCCGCGACGGCAGAAATGCAAACTCCGCCATTCTCATCGGGCTTGAGCCCGAATATTTTGCAGATGAACACCCCCTGGCTGGTATGCAGTTTCAGCGTGAAATCGAACGCAAGGCTTTTTTATATGGCGGTAAAAATTACACCGCCCCTGCACAGACGGTGGGCGATTTCCTGAAAGAAAGACCAAGCAAAAGAGGCGGTGCTGTCATTCCGACCTGTCCGACAGGGGTGGAGTGGACGGATATCCGTTGTGTGTTACCACCTGTGATAACGGATCAACTGGCGGTTTCCATTCTTGCGTTTGACCGCAAGCTCAAGGGATTTGCCTTACCCGAAGCGGTTTTGACAGCCCCTGAAAGTCGTAGTTCATCACCAGTTCGCATTGTGCGTGATGAGTGCCGTCAGGCAAGTGTTAAAGGTGTTTTTCCCTGCGGTGAAGGTGCAGGGTATGCAGGCGGTATTGTGTCTGCGGCCGTCGACGGAATTCGTTGTGCGGAAGCTGTTTTGGCAGACGAATACTGGGATTGATACACGAAATGCAGAAAATGTACAGCATTCGCTCTTGCAATCGGTTTGCTTGTGTGATATAATTCAAACAGACATATTTTTTACGGAAAGAGGTGCAATACAATGGATATGGATATCGGCGGCATGCTTACAAGAATTCTTCCCCTTATTGACTATTACATTACTTTATTTACAAAAATTCTGACCAATTTTGCTGCGAGTCTGGGCTTTGATCTGGAGCTTTCCCCCGAAACACCCGACACCCCTGCAGAAACTCCTGATGCTGTTCAATAATTACGGGCAAACAAACCGACTTTGATTTTGTTCAGAGTCGGTTTTTTTGTTTGTAAAAGAATGACAGAAACATTACAATTTTGCAAAAATCTTGACATCATGTAATGTTTTCTGTATAATGTACGGGTAAAATACTGCAGTTTTGCGGGTTTCGCAAAAAAGAAACGAAAAAGGATAGGTTTCCCCGTATGTCAAAAATGTTTTTATATGTCCTTAAGCGTGTGCTTTTGGGACTTTTGGCAATTTTCATCATTATAACCGTTACATTCTTTGTAATGCATGCAGTTCCCGGCGGTCCGTTTTTGAGTGAAAAGGCAGTCACCCCTGCCGTAACTGCTGCACTGGAAGCCAAATACGGTCTGGACAAGCCGCTCGGCGAACAGTATGTAACGTATTTAAAAGACATCCTGTTGCATTTTGACTTCGGTCCGTCCCTGAAAAACCGCGGCCGTGATGTTATTGATATTATGACCGACGGCTTCAAGGTTTCCGCAAAACTCGGCGGAACCGCTGCCATCTGTGCAATTTTCGGCGGATTGTGTCTTGGTTCCATTGCCGCAATTTTCAGAAACAAATTCATTGATCGTATTATTATGATCGTCACAACGGCATTCGTTGCCATGCCGTCATTCATTATCGGCACACTGTTTTTGATGTTCTTCTGCGTCAAGTTGGGGTGGTTCCCCGCAAACGGCGATGCCGCCGGGGGCACGGTTCTGCCGATCATTACACTGATGCTGTATCCCATGTCTTATATCACTCGTCTGACCCGTTCGAGCATGCTCGATGTGCTCGGTCAGGACTATGTGCGCACCGCACGGGCAAAGGGTGTTGGCAACATGGGAGTTATCTTCAAGCATGCCCTGAAGAATGCCTGCTTGCCCGTTGTTACCTATGCCGGTCCCATGCTTGCATTCATCGTAACGGGAAGCCTTGTTGTTGAACAGATTTTTGCCGTTCCCGGCATTGGACGCCGCTTCGTTTCCAGTATTATCAACCGTGACTATACCATGATTATGGGTACCACCATTTTCCTTGCCGTGTTGATTATTGTGATGACGCTTCTGTGCGACATTATTTACAAACTCGTCGATCCTCGCATTGATTTCGACAAATAATCACGGAGGGTAAGTAATAAAATAATGGAAGATAATAAAAAAGTGAACCGCTTCGGTTCTTTTAAACCCTTTTCTCTGCAATTGAATGTGGATTCTTTCCTGAAAGCAAGCGATGAAGAAAAAGCACAGCAAGACAGAATGCGTCCGTCCACAACGTTTTTCCGTGACGGCGTAAAGCGTTTTTCCAAAAACTGGGTCGCCATGGTATCCCTGGTTATTATTGTGGTGATCACCTTGTGTGCGATTGTGATTCCGATGTTCTGGCCCTACACCTACGACAATATGTCCGGTGTTGCACAGGGACAGGTCGTTGATTCGTCTTATAATAATCTGGCTCCTTTTGAATACGGTGCAACGGAACTTGCAAAGATCGAAGCCGGTGAAAAGGTGTTTCCGCACGTATTCGGCACCGACAGCCACGGCAGAGATTATTTCATCCGCGTGGTCTACGGCACCCGTGTTTCGCTTGCAGTCGGTTTCTTTGCAAGCATCATCGTGTTGATTATCGGTATGTTCTACGGTGCCGTTTCCGGCTATTTCGGCGGTAAAGTTGACCTGATCATGATGCGCTTTGTTGATATCATCTATTCCTTGCCGGATATGCTGGTCATCATTCTTCTTTCCGTTGTGCTCAAACAGGTTCTGCCCGCACTGATCGAAGGCACACCGCTTGAAACCATCGGTTCGAATGTTATCAGTATGTTCATCGTATTCGGTCTTCTGTATTGGGTCAGCATGTCCCGTCTTGTCCGCGGTCAGATCCTTTCTCTTCGTGAACAGGAATTTGTGCTTGCCGCCCGTTCCATCGGTGCTTCCGGTAAACACATCATCACCAAGCATCTGCTTCCGAACTGTGTCAGCGTTATTTTCATTTCCACTGCACTGCAGATTCCCAATGCTATCTTTACCGAGAGTTATCTGAGTTTCCTCGGTCTCGGTGTTTCCGCACCCATGCCCAGCCTCGGTTCTCTCGCAAGTGATGCTCTGAGCGGTATCTATTCTTATTCATACAGACTCATTATCCCTGCTGTTGTCATTTGTCTGATCGTTTTGTCCCTGAACCTGTTGGGTGATGGACTTCGCGATGCATTTGACCCGAAACTGAAGAACTAAGGAGGACGAACATTATGGCATTGTTGGAAGTTAACAATCTTCGTACCTCTTTCTTCACACAGGCAGGCGAAGTCAGAGCCGTTAACGATGTTTCTTTTTCTCTTGACCGCGGTAAGGTTCTCGGTATTGTCGGTGAATCCGGCAGCGGCAAGAGTGTGACGGCATATTCCATTATGCAGATTCTTACACACCCCGGCAGAATCGTCGGCGGCAGTGTCAAATTTGATGGTCAGGAACTTGTCGGTGCAAGCAAAGAGGAAATGCGTAAGATCCGCGGTAAAAAGATCAGTATTATTTTCCAGGATCCCATGACGAGCCTGAACCCCGTTTACACCATCGGCAACCAGATGCGTGAAGCGATCATGCTCCATACGGATCGTAACAAAAAGCAGGCAACTGAACGTGCTCTCGAACTGCTTCGTATGGTCAACGTAAACGAACCCGAAAAAAGACTCAAGCAGTATCCGCATGAGCTGTCGGGCGGTATGCGTCAGCGTGTTATGATTGCAATGGCAATTGCCTGTGAACCCGATATTCTCATTGCAGACGAACCCACCACCGCACTCGATGTTACCATTCAGGCACAGATTCTTGAAGTCATGCAGAATCTGCAGAAAGAGCTCGGTCTGGCAATCATTATGATCACGCATGACCTGGGTGTCATTGCACAGCTTTGCGACGAAGTTATTGTTATGTATGCGGGGAAGATCTGCGAACGCGGTACTGCGGATGATATTTTCTACCGTCCTTTGCATGAATACACAAAGGGTCTTCTTGCCTCCATTCCCGGGGCGGATGACGATGATAAACCGCTTGTTCCCATTGCAGGTACACCGGTTGACCTTCTCAATCTGCCGCAGGGTTGCTTCTTTGCACCCCGTTGTAAGAATGCGATGAAAGTATGTCTGCGTCAATATCCGCAGATGTGCCAATTTACCGAAACCCATCATTCCTCTTGTTGGATGAATATCAAGGAAGCGGCCGACGAAGGACTCGTCACCGTGACGGAAGGGGAGGACAAATAAGAATGATTGATAATAAAAATGATGTTCTTCTTGAAGTCAAAAATTTAAAGAAGTATTTCCCCATCAGTACCGGTGCATTCCAAACCAAAATGCTCAAAGCGGTTGACGATGTTTCTTTCACCATCCGTCGCGGCGAAACGCTTGGCCTTGTCGGTGAATCCGGTTGCGGCAAAACCACGGTCGGCAGAACCATTCTGAACCTTTATACCCCGACCGGCGGTGAAATCATTTTCGACGGCAAACAGATCAAAACAAAAAAAGATCTGCAGGAATACAGAACCCATGCTACCATGGTGTTCCAGGATCCCTATTCTTCGCTTGACCCGCGTATGACGGTTGCTGATATCATCGGTGAACCGCTTGATGTGCACAAACTGTACAAGAACAAGGAAGAACGTGCTGCCCGCATCCGTGAACTGATGGGATATGTAGGGCTTAACAGTGAGCATGCCTCCCGTTATCCGCATGAATTTTCCGGCGGACAAAGGCAGAGAATCGGTATCGCAAGAGCCCTTGCCGTCAATCCGTCTTTTATCGTTTGTGACGAACCTGTTTCCGCACTGGACGTTTCCATTCAGGCACAGGTCATCAATATGTTCAAGGATCTGCAGAAACAGCTTGGCCTTACCTACCTGTTCATTGCACATGATTTGCTGGTTGTCAAGCACATTTCCGACCGTATTGCCGTTATGTATCTCGGTAAACTGGTTGAACTTGCTGACGCAAACGAAATCTATCGCAATCCCATGCATCCTTATTCTCAGTCCCTGCTTTCCGCCGTGCCGATTCCCGATCCCGACACTGCAAGAAAGAATCAGAGAATCGTTCTTGAAGGCGACATTCCCAGTCCTCTGAATGCACCCTCCGGCTGTCCGTTCCGTACCCGTTGTCCGAGGGCTACCGAACAGTGTGCACAGAGCATGCCCCCGCTTACTGACAGAGGCGACGGCCATTTCGTGGCTTGCCATCTGGTGTAAGATAAATCTGCTCCAAAAAAAATTAAAAAAAGGAGAAAAACACTATGAAGAAAGCAGTATCCATCCTTCTCGCAGTTCTCATGGCTCTTTCCTGTGTCCTTGTTCTGACCGCTTGTGACGGCAACAATGACCCGACTGATCCTGCAACGAACGGCGACGCAACCCCCGTTGCACAGTCTCTGGCAGTCTGCCTGGCTTCCGAGCCTGACACCATTGACCCTGCACTCAACTCCGCCGTTGACGGCGCAACCCTTGTTATCCATGCGTTCTCCGGCCTTATCGGCTACCAGCAGACCGCAGACGGTAACCTTGAACTCTACGCAGAATGTGCTAAGGAAATTCCCGAAGGCACTGTCGGCGAAGACGGCAAAGTTACCTATGTGTTCGAACTCAAGGACGGCCTGAAGTGGTCCGACGGTTCCGACCTCACTGCAGCTGATTTCGTTTATGCTTGGAACAGAGCAGCTTCTCCGCTTACCGCAGCTGACTACGGCTACATGTTTGACGTTATCGACGGTTATGCAGAAATGACAGAAGTTGACGACAACGAAGAACTTGTTAACCCCGATGCAAAGCTTAATGTGACTGCTGACGGCAACAAACTTACCGTTGTTACCACTGTTGAAGTTCCCTACTTCTATGAACTGCTTGCATTCCCGACCTACATGCCTGTAAAGCAGTCTGTTGTTGAAGCAAATCCCGATGGTTGGGCAACTGATCCCTCTACCTATGTCAGCAACGGTGCTTACACCATGACTGAATGGGCACATGACTCCAAGATCGTTTATACCAAGAACGAAAACTATTACAATGCTGATGCTGTTACTATGGACACCATCGAATTCTATCTTTCCGATGATGCCAACAACATGCTTGCAAACTTCAAGAACGGCGACTGGCTCTTCATCGACGATGTTCCCAATGCAGAAATGGCTGCTCTTGAAGCTGACTACGAAGACGAATACTTTGTAGAAGGCCAGCTTGGTACTTACTATGTATGCTTCAACGTCAACAAGAGCCTTCTTCCCGAAGGCAACACTCTTGAAGGCGCTGAAAAGGAAGCTGCTGAAGCTGAAATCAGAAGCGCTCTCGGTCTTCTTCTCGACAGAAACTACATTGTTGAGGAAATTTCTCAGGCAGGTGAAGTTCCCGCTTCCTCCTTCGTTGCTATGGGTCTTACCGAAGTTGACGGTTCCGAATTCTACAAGAACGCAGGTTCTTCCGAAGAATATTTCGGCTACTACAGCACCGCTAAGGACGCATTTGAAAGCAACTGCGCAACTGCTGTTGAAACCCTCAAGAAGTACTACACCTATGATGAAGCTACTGCTAAGTTCACCAACTTCCCGACCGTAGAATACATCTACAATGACAATCAGGGCCATCAGTTGATCGGTGAATACATCCAGCAGGCATTCGCAGCATACGGCATCACCATGACTCTTACTTCTCAGGAATGGAACACCTTCCTGAACACCCGTAAGAACGGTGAATACAACATCGCTCGTAACGGCTGGTTGGCAGACTACAACGATCCCATTTCCTTCCTTGATATGTGGATCACATCTTCCGGTAACAACGATGTTCAGTTCGGTAAAGATGCTCATGCTGACCTTGCAGTTTACAGCGTAGACCTTACCGAACTCGGCATTGACTATGTTGTTGAAAACGGCACCTGGGCTGAAACCTATGACTACATCATCGGTCTTGTTAAGTCCTCCACCGACGCTGAACTCAGATATGCTCTTATGCACGTTGCAGAAGACCTTCTGATGTCCACCGGTGCTATCTGCCCGATCTACTACTACACTGACGTATTTATGTGCAGCAACACTGTTTCCGGTTGGTTCACATCTCCTCTCGGCTATAAGTACTTCATGTATTCCACTATTGCTGAATAAGTAACAGCACGGAAAAACCGTAAATAATAATTGCACCTGCAAATCGAAAGATTTGCAGGTGCTTTTCTGTTGTGGGAAAAGTGAGATAAACTGCGGTTTATCGGGGAAGTTGGGGGAGTCAATCACGGGGACGGCTACTGTGATTGCCGAACAATTTCTCAAAGGCAATCGCAGTACTGTCCCCTGATTTACGACCACGCACAAATTTAAACAAAAATGATGCAAAAAATATATAAAAATCGCCGCCAATCAG
>JAZUQC010000083.1:0-14433 GCA_045605525.1 Acutalibacteraceae bacterium | reverse complement strand
AAATTACGGTTTGGTGGGGAGTTGGTTGTTTGCCGTAGGGAATGCATAGTATGCATTCCGACCCCGTCCTGCCAAGGTGATACGTGCACCTCGGTAGGGGGCGGTGCCTCGACGACCCGTTTTTGGATTTCAAAATTATATCATTTATTGCATCGATTGTGTATTATTTCAAATAATAATATTCAAATCAATGATTCTTTTACCCTCATGCGGGATGCCGAGGGCGTCATCCCCTACAGGATAAAAAACCAAGTCGGACAGGGTCGGAACGCATACTATGCGTTCCCTACGCACCCCGATAAACCGTAATTTCAGAATAACAAAAAAGGGGCTGTGTTTTTACAGCCCCTTTGCTTGTGTGCTTGATTCAGATAAAAAACTGCTGATAATCTTCCACCGTAAAGCGGTATTCCTTGTAATCATTTTTTAAGTTTGCGGCACTTTTGAACGAAGATTTGACACGGATCATCTTTTTGTCCGTTTTCAGTTCAAAATCAACGGTCTGATAATGCAACTGCTCAACTTCGCCTTTGGTATTGATGCGAAGAATCACTTCTTCATTTTCATCTTTCATAATTTCAAAATTTATGATCGGTGCTTCCACTCCGTTCGCTGTCAGGGACAGGAAGCGTTCGGTCTTTTTATTTTTTTGCTGTTTTTTCTTTTCTCTTTTTTTCTTTATCTTATCGAACACAGTTTTTTCTCCCGTTGTTTTTTCTTTTTATTCAGTATACCTTATTTTTGAATATCTGTCAATGCAGGTATCATTATCTTTTGCATGTTTTATATTTTTCGCGTGTGGCAAGACCGCCGCGGATATGCCGCTCCTGCTTGTTGACGTCCAGCACCCGCCGCACTTGTTTATACAGTGCCGGATCCGCTTTTTTCAATCTGTCGGACACATCCATATGTACGGTCGATTTACTGATTCCGAATTCCTTTGCAGCGGCACGCACGGTCGCTTTGTGTTCGACGATATATTCACCGAGTTCAATGGCTCTCTCTTCGACAACAGTTTTCAAAAAAATAAACCCCCTTGCCGGATATACCGTGTCACAAGACACGGCAGACAATACATAAATATGTCGGCAAAGGGGGAGATATTCTTTTTTATTTTGTTACAGCGGCGAGAGTTGGTTGATGCAATCCGCTATTTCCTGTAACCAGATATTCTTTTGTGTATCGTTGAAATTATCGGGACTGCGAAGTGCGAGTTCAATTTCGTCGAGTTTTGCACGAAGCACTGCGAGTGAGTCTTCTGTATAAATGCCGAGGGTGAAATACACTTCCGCTTCTTGCATGATCTGCGGCAGGGGGCTTAAGTCACTGACCTTGACCACCATGGGGATTTCAAGACGATAGGTTTCACGCAGGTCGTATTTTGTACCGCTTGTGTAAGTCAGTTGCAGGGTCGGTGTGTAATGCACGGGTTGTGCAGTTTCAAATTGCAATTCAATGGTCCATTGTAAGGGAGATGTGTTGCCGTAATAATCGGCAGGAAGCTGTGCACCTGGAATGGCAACCGTGTTTCCGTTTGTCGAAGAGGCTGTGACGGTCATTTCCGAATAAGGCAAGCCGAGAATATAAAAATCATCCAGAATCGCATAAAAATCGGCTTCTGTTTTTTCGGCGGTGAAAGTAAACTGCAGTTTGTATTTCCCGTTTTCATCCATCATAAAAACAAACTGTGTTGCATCCATATGCAGATCCAGTCGGTCAATATAGGTTCTGTCAAAGGGAACTGCCGTCAGGCTCGGCAAAACGGGTTTGTTGGCATTGGCAACGGCAAACACACCTGCCGAAAGCCCTGCGATAAGCAGAACCAGACAGAACGATATGATAAAACGTGTTTTCTTTCCGATTTGCATAGATGTATCCTTTTTTCTTTTATTGTAATATAAAGGCAGTGCGTGTGTCAACCGTTGATTGTTTCCGCCAAAACCAGAAAATCCTCGTAGCTCATGAATGCGTTGAGGGTTTTGCGTAAATTACTGCCACACAGTCTTGCGGGTAATCCTGCTTTTTTCAGCAGAGCACGTCTGCGGTCAGATGCGTTCGGTGTACCCGTAAATCCGTGTTCGTAAAGATCGGCATTGGTAATCAATTTTTTTTCCACGGCAGGGATTTCTTTGCCCACGCCTGCACGCTCCACCGCTTGCAGAATCAGTTCGGCGGGAATGCCTTCCACCCCGAGTTTCCCTTCTTTGGACGGAGCATCTTTGCGCGATTCCTTGCCTTGTATGTCGGGAATATAAGCATCGATCACCGTGCCCTTTGCGGCAATGCTGTGAATGAAAGAACGGATGCGGAATCCCGCGGCATCGGAGTCGGTAATCACAAGAATTCCTTTGGTTTCGGCAAGTTTTCGCAGAAAATGCTGTAATTCTTTGTCGGAAAACACCCCGAAACCTTCAGTGGAGACAATGAGTGCATCCAAAAGCGAAGCTAATTTTATTTTGTCATATTTGCCCTCAACAATGACGGCGAGATCGGTTTTAATCATCTTTTTTACAAGCCCCCGCAAGACGTACCAAGGTTTCTTCCAACAGTAACGCAGAATTGACCGAGCGGCTTTTGAGTTGTGCATCGGCATCCGCTAAAATATCCAGTGCGGCAGTGATCTGTCTGCGGGTGCATTTTCGGGCATCCTGCATGGTTTGTTGCAATGCGGAGGACGGTTTTTTGCGGTAATTGAAGTTTTCCGCATAGTCTGTCAATCGTTTGTCTTCTGCCAGTGCCGCTTTTGCACGGTAGAGATCAATCCAGTTGAATGCCATACCGCCGACCAACGTTTGTGCATCAATACGGCGGCGTATCAGTTCATGCAGAATGGCAAAGGCACGGTCAGCATTTTGCGACAACAGGGCATGGCAGATGTCAAACACACTCGCTTCCACGGATTGCTGCACGCATTCATCCACCATGGAACGACTGACAGGCTCACCGTCTGCGTATGCACACAGCTTGTTGAATTCATTGAGCAATGTCTGTAAGTCTGTACCTGCACGATCAATAAGATATTGTGCGGTGTCGGCATCAATGCTTGTGCCTCTTTCTTTTGCACCGTTTATAAGCGTTTTGACGATTGCACTTTCCGTACGGTGTGAAAGATTGACCAGCGTGCCGTACTTGTTGAAAAGATCAAAATATTTTGTCCATTTGTCGGGTTTGCGGGGATTGTATTCGATTTCGGGGTCGCCGAAAAAGAAAATCAAAAGCGTGGTTTCGGGCAGATTCCGCACCGCCTGTTCGAATACCTCATAGTCGTCCTTTTTGATGTCAGCAAGCGGATAATCACGCACAAGAACGCATTGGTATTCACTCATCATCGGCAAAGCTTCCATGGCTTCGTAAATGTCGATCAGTTCATGTTCATCCCGCGTGAAGGTGCGCAGATTGAACGCCGCAAGTGCAGGATTCACCGCCGCATCAATAAGTTTTTTCAGATAAAAATCCTTCAGATACGTGTCTTCACCGAATATGCAGAACACACCGTGCGGTGCATCTGTTTTTATCTTTTTGCGTAAGCCGTCTTCATTGAGCAATGCCATGTTGTGCTCCTTATTTTATCAATATGCTGATACTGCCTTCGTCGGCAGTAGTTGTGATTTTCTTTACAAGATTTTCGTCAAAATGATACAATTCCTTTTTCTTATCGGAAGAAAGAATGATCTGCTTGAAATTGTCTGTTTCAATTGATACAGGGATCGATTGTCGGCAGATCAGTATGTCACCGCTTTGGTAGACAGAATCTGCGGTCGAAAAATCAGAGGACGGGTAAACACAGATGACAATATTTCGCCCGTTGGTTTCTATGTGTACCGCACGGAAATTCTGCACGGATTCAAAATGCAGTTTTGTGTTTTCCCACAGTTGTACCTGTGCCTGCCGGGTGATGATAATATTTTCTTCGTTTGCGGTATCCCATTGTTTTGTGATAATACAGGCGGGTTCAAACAGGCGGTTGAGTGCCCATGCATTTGCACTTTCGGTTTCTCTTGTGTCGGGAATCAGCAGAAGCCGCGGCTGTGCAACACCGCTTGTGCGCAAATTCCGTGCAAGGGATTCAACAAGGTATTCATCTCCGCCGCAACCGATGACGGCGGCATTGCCGTTGCGGTCACAAAGGGTGATGCAGGTTGCATTACCCGTGTTGTAAACGGTCAGCACGGTTTCATTTTTGTTTGTATAACAAAATGCATTGAACATGACCATCAACGACAGGGCACAGCAGATTGCCGTGAAAAATGCCCTGCGCGGCAGGCGGTTGTATTTTTTGTAAACAAGCCCGATCAACAGTAACGAAACCGCCGCCCATACGACCGTGAATGTGGTGTTCAGAATGACCATTGCAACGGGGATTTCGGAAAGTTCTTTTGCAAAGAACAGCAATATGTTCAGCAGAATTTCCGTTAATCGGAACAGAAAATCCGAAAAATACGGAATGCGGTTGCTCAGTTGTGCCGCCATGCCGAGCACCATCGCCCCTTGGGCAGGCGGAATGCAAAGAATATTTGCAAAGGGTGTCATCATCGAAAATGAACCGAAGAGATAACTTGTCAGCGGCATCAAAGACAGTGTTACTGCGGCACTCAGACATAAGAGGTTGGAGATATATCGCAACAGTTTTTGTAAAGGTTTGCAAGGGATTTTCTGTGTCAGCGGGGTGGTGATGTATTCGTCAATGGGGCGGCTTGAAAGAATAATCGCTGCCGTTGCTGCAGCCGACAGCAACAGGGACGCATCTGCCGCCGAAAACGGGTTGAAAAACAACAGCACCGATACGGCAAGGCCCAATGAATTCAGACTGTCCGATTCTTTGCGGAACATATTGCCGAAAAATACAACACCTGCCATCAGTCCCGAGCGGCAGACGGAAACGGAAAATCCCGTCAATGCCATAAAGAAAAACAAAAAGGCACACGCAAAAATGCTTGGCAGAATGTGCTTTTTTCTTTTTCCGAATAAGTGCAACAGCGTGCCTGTCCAGAAAGAAACATGAAATCCCGAAACGGCAAACAGATGCGAAATGCCGCTTGTGCTGAAAAACAAAGCCGTCTGCGTGTCAAGAGAATCGGTATTGCCGAGCATCAGGCCGCTGAGAATGGCGGCGGGTACGCTTTGCAGACGATCTTTGATAGCGGACAGCATGGCATGCCGTACTTCACAGTGCAGATACCGCAGAGAGCGGGTTTCGGTTTGCAAAACGGTAACCTGATCGGTATAAGTGCGCAGATAAACCCGTTCGGACATGGTCGAATAGAAAAATTCACTGTCCTTTTCCGCACTCGGATATATTTTCTGTGCGGTGAACTGCAGAATATCTCCGGGTGCACAATCATAATAAGCCATGTCGCTTAAATGAAGCGAAAAAGAAGTCGGTTCACCGCCGAGCGTGCAGTCCTGCAGGCGGTAAACATAGCGGTCATTGATTTTGGCAGGGTAGTCAGCCAATGTACCGCTGACGGAAATATGTTCCCCGCAGTACAGCAGTGCCGTATTTACAACGCAATCCTGCATATATGAAAAAGAAAACACCGCAATCAAAGCCGCTATCCCTGCAAGCATAACAACAGTGGCTTCGCGGTGTCGAAGAAATACAAAAACAGTGCTGCTTGCAAGGATGAGTGCAACAAGAATGAGTGTGTACAATGTTCCGATTGTAAACAAAAGGAACATTGTACACAGCATGGTAAGACCAACGGTCAGAAACGGGCGTTTCATCTTTTAGCCGGGCGGCCAGGTGAAATCTCTGCCCGAAAGCACATGGAAATGCAGGTGTTTGACACTCTGTCCCGCCTGATCACCGCAGTTGTTGACAATGCGGTAATCGGTGAAGCCGAGTTCCTTTGCAATCTGCGGTATTACTTCAAAAATGTGTGCAATATCAGCACTGTTTTCGGAATTGATGTCATTTGCCCACGCGATGTGCTGTTTGGGAATGACTAAAATGTGGGTCGGTGCCTGCGGTTCAAGGTCATAGAAAGCAAGAACACGGTCATCCTCGTAAGCCTTTCTTGACGGAATCTCACCGGCGGCGATTTTGCAGAAAATACAACCGTCCATTGTGTTTCTCCTTTTTTGTTTTTTACTTGATCATGCCCTGTGCAATGCCGAGGACGGCCGCAAGAGCTTCGTCTGTTTTGGTAATGTCCTTACCGCCTGCCATGGCACTGTCGGGTTTGCCGCCGCCGGCACCGCCTGCGATCTGTGCGACTGCACGGACGATATTGCCTGCGTGTGCCCCCTTTGCAACAGCATTTTTGCCCGCAGCACAAGCGAAGGAAACAGAACCTTTTTCGCTGTTGATGCCTGCAAGAACGGCAACGCAATCGTCATTCTTTGCAGAGTCAAGCATGGTGCGAAGACTGTTGACATCGGTTTCGCCGAGGTTTGCGGTAACAATCTGAATGCCGTTGATTTCGCCTGCAACAGTGAAAATGTCAGCCGCTTTGGCCTGTGCAAGGTCTGCTTTAAGTTTGTCGATTTCACGTTCTTTATTCTTAAGGTCAGCCGCAACGGCGGTCACTTTGTTGACAAGGTCATTTGCATTGCCGAGTTTGAGGGCGGCTGCTGCTGCGTGCACGGTTTCAAGCGTGCGGTTGAGGTAAGCATAGGTGTTGAAACCTGTCACCCCCGTGATTCTGCGTACACCCGATGCGACGGAAGATTCGCTGACGATCTTGAACAGACCGATGTTGCCTGTGTTCTTCACATGTGTACCGCCGCAAAGTTCGGTGGAAGCACCGGCTCTGACAACGCGCACGGTATCGCCGTATTTTTCTCCGAACAGTGCCATCGCGCCGATCTTTTTTGCTTCTTCAATGCTCATTTCGTCCGTCAGCACAGCTTTTGCAGAAAGAATCTGCTCGTTTACGAGTTGCTCAACTTTTGTGATTTCTTCCGCGGTCAGGGCAGAGAAATGGGTGAAGTCAAAACGGACTTCGTCGGGGGAAACATAGGAGCCGGCCTGTTCGACGTGTGTGCCCAGCACGGTACGCAGTGCATACTGCAGAAGATGTGCAGAGGTGTGATTGCGTTCGGTGGAGGCACGCTTGGCGGCATCAACGGAAGTTTTTACTTCCGTATTAGCGGTAACGGTGCCGTCCTGCACAAAGCCTGCGTGCAGGAAAATACCCGTCGGAGTCTTGGTGGTGTTGGTAACATTGAACACAAAACCGTCACCGGTGATGACACCCGTGTCGCCGACCTGTCCGCCGCTTTCGGCATAGAATGCGGTCTTGTCAAGCACAAGCACGGCTTCGCTGTCGGCTTCTGCAACTTCGGCTCTTTCGCCGTTCATTACAATGCCGAGCACTTTGCCTTCGTCTTCGGTTGCGGTGTAGCCTGTGAAGACGGTAGCGGGAATGTCATTGAGGGCAACGCCTGCATTTTTCCAAGCGTCTGCACCTGCATCCTTACGGGCGGCACGTGCGGTTTCACGCTGTTTTTTGACAAGGGCACGGAATGCTTCTTCATCAACGCTGATGTTCTTTTCGGCAAGAATTTCCTTGGTCAGGTCGATGGGGAAGCCGTAGGTATCGGAAAGGCGGAACGCATCTTCACCCGAAAGGGTCTTTCCGTCGCCGTTTGCAATCATTTCATCAAGCATCTTCATACCTGCGTCGATGGTTCTGGAGAAGCTTTCTTCTTCGGTGGCAATGATTTTGATGATATAGTCATGCTTTTCACGAAGCACGGGGTAGGCACCTTCATTTTCGGTGATCACGGTTTCGCACACTTCGGTCAGGAACGGTCTTTCAATGCCCAGCAGTCTGCCGTGTCTTGCGGCGCGGCGAAGCAGACGGCGAAGCACATAGCCTCTGCCTTCGTTGGAGGGCAGAACGCCGTCGCTGATCATCATGGTGGTGGAACGGATGTGATCGGTCACAACACGCAAGGACATATCCTTTTTGGAGTCTGTGTGGTAGGTAACACCCGAAATCTGCATCACGTGTTCCATGATCTTGCGGATGGTATCCACTTCAAAAATATTGTCAACATCCTGCATGACGCAGGCGAGTCTTTCAAGACCCGTACCTGTGTCCATGTTGGGATGAGCAAGGCGGGTGTAGTTGCCGTTGCCGTCGTTTTCAAACTGTGTGAAAACAAGGTTCCAGATCTCGACCCAACGGTCGCATTCGCATTCAACACCGCAGTCGGGCTTGCCGCAACCGTATTTTTCGCCGCGGTCAAAATGGATTTCGGAGCAAGGGCCGCAGGGGCCGGCACCGTGCTCCCAGAAATTGTCTTTTTTGCCGAGTCTGAGCATGTGATCTTCGGCAATGCCGTGTTCTTTGGTCCAGATATCCCATGCTTCATCGTCTTCTTCATAAACGGTGAAATAGAGTCTGTCGAGGGGCATTTCCATGACTTCGGTAAAGAATTCCTTTGCCCATGCGGTGGCTTCACGCTTGAAGTAATCGCCGAACGAGAAATTGCCGAGCATTTCAAAATACGTGCCGTGGCGGGCGGTAATGCCGACGCTTTCGATATCGGGGGTGCGGATGCACTTCTGGCAGGTGGTGACTCTCTTTGCCGGCGGTGTGATCTCACCCGTAAAATACTTTTTCATCGGGGTCATACCTGCGTTGATGAGCAGAATGCTCTTGTCGCCCTGCGGAATCAGGGGGAAACTCGGCAAACGAAGATGTTCTTTGGTTTCAAAAAAGTGCAGGTATTTTTCTCTTATTTCATTGAGTCCTGTCCATTGCATAATAATGATTTCCTTTCTCTTATAAAAAGAAAAATTTTATTTATTTATAATCTAAAATAGTATACACGTTTCGGCATGGTTTGTCAATGGAGTTTGATTTGAATTTTGTACTTGTAAAATGTAAATTTATGTGTTAAAATAAATTTGTTTATAGCTCTCTGCCATTATTGAAACGGAGGAATTTCTATGAAAATGACAAAAAAAGTACTTTGCATTCTGCTGTCTGTGTTGCTTCTTGCAACCTGTGCTCCCTTTGCAATGGCTGCAGAAAACGATCCGTTCCGCATCAGCTGTGTTGTCAACGGTAACACCGAAACACAAAGAGGTCTTACATGGTTTACCAATGTTGATACAGATACGGTTGTTGTGTATTCCGATGGTGTCAATGAGTACACTGCAGAAGGCACCTCTGCCGCATGGGAAGGTAACTTTGTGCACAAGGTTCTTCTTACCGACCTGACTCCCGGTACCACCTATATCTATAAAGTAGGCAACGGTACCGTCTGGAGTGAAGAAGGTACTTTCACCACCGATGACGGCGATGACAAAGCGGAATTTGTTTTCTTTGCCGACATTCAGGCAAGTAACCTTGAAAGCTTTGAAAAAGGTGCAAATGTTGTCAACAAAGCACTTGAAATGTACCCGGACGTGGATCTGCTTGCAAACTTAGGTGACTTCACCGACGATTCCACCAACGAAGAATGGGATTATTATGATGAAGCCATGGGCGAAATCAATCTTGCCACCACCCTTGCTCCCGTAGCCGGCAACCATGACGGCCTGGGTGTCTGGGATTGGTTTGAAAATATGTTCAATCTTGACACTTCCAAGAGTGTGCAGAACCTCAACGGTGTCAACTATTCTTTTGACTACGGTAACATTCACTTTGCAGTGCTCAACACCAACGATCTGCTGAGTATCAGCGAAGCACAGATCCGTTGGCTTACCAATGATATGAATTCCACCGCTTGCGACTGGAAAGTGGTTCTCATGCACAAATCTCCTTATTCTCTCGGTAAAGATGCAAAATGGCCCGATGCACTGTATCTCAAAGAAGCACTCGGTCCCGTGCTTGCAGAATGCAATGTGGACCTTGTTCTGTCCGGGCATGACCATCAGTATCTTCGTACAAAACCGCTTACCAATGATGAACTTGACGAAGACGGCACTGTCTTTGTTCTCGCAGGTACTGCAGGTGCAAAACGTTATGAAATCCGCGAATTTCTGATTGACAACTTCATGCCCCTTGATTACATTGATGCTTGTGTTGTGCAGAAGGACGGTTACGGCAACTATTTCAACGGCACAGATTTTAATTCCGTTGACGAAGCCAATATCGGCGGTATCTTCAATCACATTTCCGTGGACGGCGGTACACTGACACTCAATTCTTACGTTGTCAGCGATGAAACAGGTACTGCAAAGTGTATCGACACTTTAACCCTGACCAAAGAACAGGGACTTAATGTTCCCACCTATGACGGAAGCAATTCCACAACGGATTATATCTATGGTGCCGGTATCGGTGTGAGTTTTGTGAATCTTGCATTGTACACCCTGACCGAATGGATTGTATGCTTTATCCGCATGCTTCCCGAACTGCTGGTTTCCTATATCAAAACCGGTACATTCTGATTTATCAAATATGCCAAGGGACGCTTCATTGTGAAGCGTCCCTGTTTTTTTTGCTCATATTTTTATGATGATGTCGCACCGATTGCGGATGTCTGTTTTTTCAAAATAGGTGTTTTCCATGGGGATCCACTCATCAAAAAAGCGTTGCCCCCATGTTTTGCCGTTGCGAGTGAGAATTCTTTGTTTTTGCAAATCGGGATCAATATCCAGAAAAACGGTCAGATCATAGAAAGGTGCAAGTGCTTCATGGCAACTGTAAGAGCCTTCCGTAATGCACAGCTTTTTCGGAACGACCGTTTTCGGTTTGCACAAAGTAAAAGTCTGACAATCAAAACGGCGGTATTGCACAGTTTGTCCGTTTTTTAAAGGAGCAAGCACTTCCTGCAAAAAACGTTCTCGGTCTGCGTTTCCGCCGGCTTCGGCAAATCGTTCGGGGGTGCGTTGTTCGGGACGTAAAAAGAAATCATCCATGTGAAAAACGGTGCAATCATATAATTGCTCCAACACAGCAGCGAGTGTTGTCTTACCGCTTGCGGCACCGCCATCCACGGCTATGTGTAGATCTTTATCCTCTTGTAAAAGGTTGTCGATACGGCTCAATAAAGGCAAAAGCCGTGCATATTCTTTCTTGATAACACGGTAAGACGGATTGTATGCGGTGCGGAAAATGTCGGAATGACGGCAGGCACAAAAGTCGTTTTTCTGCCAGATCTCCATCTGCTTTTGCACTTCTTGTGCTGCGAACGGCAATTCATTGTTTTTGCAAAGGGATAAAAACACTTGCAGTTTTTCTTGCAGGTTTTCGGCGGCATTTTCGACGGGGGTTGCCGACAGCATAAAAATTTTTGCAAGCGTTTCTGTGCCGAGGCCGTCTTGTAAAACAGACAGATGCACACGGCAAAAATCCCCGTCGAGCGATTCGATGGGGGAGTGTTTGTCGGTTTTATTTTCTTCCGCTTCGGTGCAAATGCGATGCAGCACCGTCTGAAAATCAGTCAGCAGATGTTCACAGCCGAACGCACTCTGGTGAATGAATTTAAAAACATCCTGCACTTGCAAAAGCGGATATTGGCGGTAATGTGCAAGTAAGGTACTTTTTGTCTGCTGTTGAGCAGTCATGAATTCACATCCTTGTAAATGAATGAAAATGTTGTGTCCGTTGCGGGACAGCGGATGTTCTGCAATATGCCGTCTTCGGTCAACACTGCACAAACGGACATATTATTTATTGTTTTTTGTGACATAAAAGTGCCGTCTGATTGGGCAACCAGCGTTTCTGTTCCCGTAAATAAGAATTCCCGCAAGGCACAGAATAACAATCTGACGGGTGATTTTTCCGTGAATGTGCTTTCAAGAAATGTGTCAGTCAAGCCGTTTGCATCCACCGTGTAATTGCCGTCGGTATATAAAAATCCGACTCCCTGCAAAAGAGCGGGTTTCCGTACATACAGTGAAAAACTGCCGTCGGGGGAAGCGGTCAGGTCGAATGCGAATGCGGTTTCACCCTGCTCACATTCTACCGTGCAGGAAAATGAAGTAACGGGTTCACATCTGATTTGAGGGGGACGGTTTGACGAACAGGCACATAAACTCACAAGAAGCAGAAGAACGGCGATAATACGCAAAAAAATCAATCCTTGTGTTGGAGTAACCGTAAAAATGCTTCGGGAAGACACGCAGTCATTCTTTCCACCGTACAGGAAAACACGGAGAAACGCTGTGCGGCAATGTCACCGCTTGCACCGTGCAGATAGGAACCTGCACGTGCTGCATCGGTCACGGATAAGCCTTGGGCAAGCAGAGCGGCAATAATGCCGGTCAGTAAATCTCCGCTGCCGCCGCGTGCCATGCCTGCATTCCCCGTGGGATTGATATAAGTAATGCCGTCAGGGGTTGCGATCACCGTATTGGCACCTTTTAACAGCACCGTGCAGTTGTGCTTTACGGAAAAGTCCCTTGCCGTTTCTTCGCGGGTTGCGTTGATTTCGGCAATGCTTTTTCCTGTCAGTCTGCTCATTTCACCGGGATGCGGTGTCAGCAGAATAATCGCATTTGTGCGGTCCAATACATCTATATGACGGGACAAAATATTTATGCCGTCAGCATCAATAACCAGTTTTCCTTTGTAGTTTTCAAAAAGGGTAAGCAGTATTTCTTCTGCCCCTTTTTCCTGTGCAACACCGCAACCGAATGCGATGCTTCTAAAGGAATTGCAGTTTGTTGCAAAATAATTTTTATTTGCCGCATCAAAACAGCCGTGCATGTCACTTTGCAAGGGCACTAAAAGACATTCGGGAAGTTGCGGTGCAATGGTAGAATAGGCAGCATCCGGGAAGGCAATCGACACAAGCCCCGCACCCGAAGAAAGAGCCCCTTTTGAGGCCATTACAGCCGCTCCGGGCATTTTTCTGCAGCCCATCACAAGCAGAGTGTTGCCGTTTGATCCTTTGTGTGCATTGTAGGGTTTCTTGGGTAAAATATCGGCAATTTCCTGTGCTGTTGACAGATATTGTGTTTTAAAGGAAGAATCAATTTCTTTTACACCGAATCCGATGGGAATGATCGTGATCTTGCCGCACTTTTCACTGAACGGTTTATAGGCATGCACAGGCTTGTAACAAAGCATGGTCAGTGTTTCGTCTGCATGAAAATATGAGTCATCGTCTTTGTAATCTGCACACAGACCGCTCGGAATATCCACGGCAATGCGTACGGCTTCACATTCGTTTGCAATGTCGATCGTATTTTTTATATTTTCAGGCAACTGACCGTGAAAGCCGATCCCGAATACTGCATCAATGATGAGCTTTGCATCTGCGAATCCGTCTGCGGGGTCCTGTGTGACCGTGTCGGGCAGTTGTGCTCGCATGAATGCGGAAAGGTCATCATTGCCGTTGCCGAGGTTGTGTACGGTAACACAATAACCGCCTTTTGCAAGATACCGTGCGATCACATAGCCGTCACCGCCGTTTTTTCCGCTTCCGCAAAGCACGGCAGTTTTACAAGGCGGCACGTTTTTTATAATATATTCAGCACAACCCCTGCCTGCGTTCTCCATCATATCGGCAAAGGAAAGGCCTTTTTTGTTTGCATCGTTTTCGGCTTGTCTTATTTGTTGCGGGGATAGAATCAGCATGTTATCAACTCCGGGAAAATAATATTGTTATTTTAACATTTTTGTTGTGCATTTTCAAGAAGCCTCTATACAAAAATAAAATAATATGGTATAATTATTTTATACAAATGGAAAACGGAGAAAAGAATATGACCGATTTTGAAATGGCAAAACAGCGTGCACAAGAACTTCGCGATACGCTGAATTTCCATATACATCGTTACTATGTCGAGAATGCAAATGACATCTCTGACTATGAGTATGACATGCTCATGCGTGAATTGCAGAATATTGAAACGCAATACCCCGCATTGCTGACGGCGGATTCTCCCACGCACCGTGTCGGCGGCAGTGCCGATACGCTGTTTACACCCGTAGAGCACCGTGTGCGCATGGAAAGCCTGCAGGATGCGTTTTCCGAAGAAGAATTGCTCGATTTTGACCGCCGTGTCAGTGAATCGGTCAGTTCTGCGGCTTTTGTTGTGGAACCCAAAATTGACGGTCTTTCGGTTTCTCTCGAATATGAAAACGGTGTTTTTGTACGTGGCTCCACCCGCGGTGACGGCGATGTCGGAGAAGATGTGACCGCGAATCTTCGTACGGTCAGAAGTATTCCGCTGAAGCTGAAAAAAGAAATTCCGTTTATAGAAGTCAGGGGCGAAGTGTATATGTCCCGTGCTGTTTTTGCCGACCTGTGTGAAGAACTCGAGCAAAACGGCGGTAAACCCTTTAAAAATCCGCGTAATGCGGCGGCAGGCAGTTTAAGACAAAAAAATCCCGCCATCACCGCACAGCGTAAACTTGATATTTTTGTTTTCAATATTCAGCAATATCAGGGCGAAGGCATAACAGGTCATAAACAGTCTATTGATTATCTCAGAACTCTCGGATTCAAAACCGTTACGTTTTATAATAAGTTTGATAATATTGAAGATGTGATTTCCGAACTCCGGAGAATAGGAGAAAT
>JAZUQC010000082.1:0-62591 GCA_045605525.1 Acutalibacteraceae bacterium | reverse complement strand
GCCCTCGGCATCCCGCATGAGGGTAAAAGAATCATTGATTTGAACATTATTATTTGAAATAATACATAATCGATGCAATAAATGATATAATTTTGAAATCCAAAAACGGGTCGTCGAGGCACCGACCCCTACCGAGGTGCGCGTATCACCTTGGCAGGACGGGGTCGGAATGCATAATATGCATTCCCTACGGCAAACAACCAACTCCCCGCTAAACCGTAATTTGTTTTTTTTTCTGAAATGTGTAAATGTATAGTCCTGTTAGTTTCTGTATATATGCAATTAAAAGGTAAAAACATACCAAAAACACATATTGATAAAAATTTAACAATGCTGATCAGCATCCAAAAAATGGGAGATTTGTGTGAAGTGGTTTTGCTTTACTTGTTGAAAACTCTGTTCAAAATGTTGAAAACTTCTGATATCGGCAACACTTTTTTCTCGTTAAAAATTTAACAAGTAAAGTAATTTACTTGACTTAACAAAAGTTATTAACATTTTGTTGAAAACTCCATTTTTGTATATACAGTTTTTATCCATTTGTCGAATTTCTAATATTTTTTATAAAAGTCAAAAAAAGTGATAGTCAAAGAACATAAAATGTGGTAAAATGTTGAACGAAGGGAAGGTGGAAATATGTCCGTTTCACTTTTGGCAAATGCAAAAATCAATCTGTTCCTCGATCTCGGCGGAGTGCTGATGAATGGCTATCACGGAATCTGGACGGTTATGCAGTCTATAGACCTGGCTGACCGTATCACCGTGGAATTGACCGAAGACGGAATCTGTGTTTCATGTACGGACTGCCTGATTCCGACAGGGGAAAAAAATATTGCTTTCAAAGCGGCATCTTTATTTCTGGATCAAATCGGAAGTCAGCAGGGGGTTCGTATTGAAATAGAAAAAAGAATTCCGAGTCAGGCGGGACTCGGCGGCGGCAGTGCCGATGCGGCGGGAACTTTACTTTCGCTGAATCGTTTGTTCGGTGATCCGCTGAACAAACAACAGTTGTGCAAACTTGCATTCCGTTGCGGTGCTGATGTGCCGTTTTGTCTGGACGGCGGTATGCAACTTTGTCAGAATATGGGTGAGATAATAGCCCCTTTGCCTGCATTGAAAGATGTGCATATTGTGGTTGCCAAACCGCAGTCAGGGGTTTCCACTGCCGAAGCGTATGCCGCTTATGATTCTGCTGTGTGGGTACGCCGTGCCGACAGAGAACAATTTTTGTATTATGCCGCCACGGGGAATACCCCCGAGATTCTGCACCGTTGCTCCAACCTTTTTGAACAGTTTATTGAAGTACCCGGCAGGGCAGATATCAAATCCGTTATGCGTAAATTCAATGCAAAGGCTGCATGTATGAGCGGCAGCGGTTCGGCTGTGTACGGTATTTTTCTTCATCGGAAAACAGCTGAAGACTGTGCCGCACAGATCAAGAATATAACGCAGGATGTGTTTGTTTGCTCGCCTTGCGATAACGGCATTATTTTTGAATAAGAACCGGAATATTTTTCCGTGAACCGTCCACACTTCAGGGTGAAAGGACGGTTTTTTTATTGATGACCAATACGAGAAACTCTTATTTTTGTGCGGCAATCAGTTTGCTGTGTGCGTTTGCACTTTGCATGGGCAGTACCGCTGTTTATGCACAGACCTGTTCGCAGGTACGGGAAGATGTGTTGCGGCTTCACGTGATTGCCAATTCCGACAGTGAAACGGATCAGAACATAAAACTGCTTGTGCGCGACCGATTGCTTGAAGTCGGGGCTTCTTGTTTTTCGCAGGCAGAAAACCGACAGCAGGCAGTGGATGCTGTGCAACAGGCAAACGAAGTTTTAACCGCCGCGGCAAACGAAGTGCTTAGCAATAACGGTGCAGACTACACGGCAACCATAACGGTCAAAAAAGAATATTTTGATACCAGAACCTATGACGACATCACTTTACCTGCAGGGATGTATCTTGCCGTCTGTGCCGTATTGGGCGAAGGACAGGGTAAAAACTGGTGGTGCGTGATGTTTCCGCCCCTGTGTCTGCCTGCCGTAACAGCTCCGCCGGAAGAATTTGCTTTGTTTGATGCTGAAAATGAACCGGTGCTTGCCGCAGAGGACGGGTATGAGATCCGCTTCAAAATCGTGGAATTGTTTGAGAAGTGGAAACAAAAAATAAAAGAAAAGCAGACAGCCGACACTTGATTTTGACAAATCTGCATGCTATACTTTCGGCGGGTGATAAAAATGGATGAATTATACAATCAGTTTTGCATAACAGGTGTCACGGCAACGGTACTCAACCTCATGGGACTGCCCGTGCCTGCCGAAATGGAAAGTCCGCTTGTGCCGATCGTGCAGAAATGGAAAAACAAAACCGCCGACCGTGCATTGCTGTATAATCCCGATGCGGTGGCTTTATGGTTGTATCAGAAATACACCAACCTGTTCACTCCCGTCATTGCAAACACACAGACGGCACTGCCGTTGCTTTCCGTTATGCCGAGCGTGACCCCCGTTTGTTTTGCATCCATGTATACGGGACTTCTGCCCGTGCAACACGGAATCCGCAAATATGAAAAACCCGTTCTGCAGGTGAAAACACTGTTTGATTATCTCATCGAAAACGGCAAAAAACCTGCCATTGTGTCAACATCAAACGACAGCATATCCCGCATCTTTCTTGAGCGGGAAATGGATTATTATATTTACGATACCGTTGCCGAAGTCAATGAAAAAGCAATGCAACTCATACAGGAAGACAAGTATGATGTGATTGTTATTTACAACGGCAATTATGACAGCCGCATGCACAAAACAGGTCCCGAATCGCAAGAAGCATTGCAGGAACTTGCCGACAATGCCGCAACCTTTGCAAATTTTGTACAGGCAATTCAAAAATATTGGTTCCGACACAACACGTTTTACGGCTTTATGCCGGATCATGGCTGCCATGCCATTGACGGCGATTGCGGCTCACACGGACTGGATATGGCGGAAGACATGAACGTCATTCACTTCTACGGATTCAACGAAAAACAATAACCCTTTGCACCGATCTTTTTCGGTGCATTTTTTTTTGTCTTTTTGCATACAAAAAGAGGGGAGTGTGAGAGTTTGCGGTTTGCAATCGGAAAAACAAAAATCCGCATCACTTTTTTCTTTGCTGCCGGAATGACACTTTTTGCATTGTGGCGAGGCGGAGGGGCAGTGCTTTGTGTGCTGTCGGCAGTGCTTGTGCATGAATGTGTTCATCTTTTCTGTCTGTACCGTTGCAAAGCTGTACCATCGGCACTGACGGTCGGTCTGTTCGGTATGCGTTTATCAGATGAATCCATCCGCCTTTTGTCTTACAAAAAAGAATTACTTTGTACTTTGAGTGCACCGCTTGTGAATTTTGTTGTTGCCGTTTTTCTGTTGCCGATTTTGCAATACGGAGATTTTGTGCAGACCCTTTTTGCGGCACATTTTTCACTCGGATTTTTTAATTTACTGCCTTTACGGTGTCTGGACGGCGGGCGGAGTCTGCTTTGTCTGTTGCTTTCTTTTTATCCGCCATCAAAAGCCGAACGGCTGATGAATGTAACTGAATGGATTTTTTTCTTCGGATTTTTCCTGTTCCTTATTGTATATTTTTTTACTGTCCGCATGGAGCCGACCGCTCTTATCTTTCTGTTTTATCTTTCTTTTCTTTTGTTTTTCCGCAAATAATGCCTTGCAAACGGCATCTTTTATGGTATAATACAATCAGAAAAGGATGTGTTGTTTTGAATAAAAACTTAAAAAAACTTCTTCCGCTTGTGCAAAAGCCTGCCCGTTACACGGGTGGTGAACTCAACAGCGTGATGAAAGATAAAGAAAAGATAGATATCCGCTATGCATTCTGTTTTCCCGATTCTTATGAAATCGGCATGTCGCATCTGGGTATCAAAATTCTGTATTCGCTTGTCAATGCCCGTGGGGATGCATGGTGCGAGCGTGTGTTTGCACCGTGGCCCGACATGGAAGAAAAAATGCGTGAACATGACATTGCACTGTTTGCACTTGAAAGCGGAGACCCGATCAAGGATTTTGACATGATCGGCTTTACCGTACAGTATGAACTGTGCTACACGAATATTATCAACATGATCGACCTTGCTGGCTTACCGTTGCATTCCAAAGACAGGACAGCTCTGACACCGCTGATTGTCGCAGGCGGGCCGTCCGTTTGCAATGCCGAACCGATTGCGGATTTTGTGGATCTTTGCATGCCCGGTGAGGGTGAGGAAATTACCAATGAACTCATTGACCTGCTTAAAATACATAAGCAAAAAGGCTCCACCAAGCAGGAATTCCTGCGTGAAGCCGCAAAACTGGACGGTATTTATGTGCCGTCGCTTTACGATGTGTCTTACAATGATGACGGCACCGTAAAGGCAATCGAAGCCAAAGACGGTGCCCCTGCAACGGTCAAAAAGCGTGTTGTCGGCGATCTTGACAATGTGTTTTATCCCGAAAAACTCATTGTACCGTTTATTGAAGTTGTGCATGACCGTGTCACGCATGAAATTTTCCGCGGTTGTATCCGAGGTTGCCGTTTCTGTCAGGCAGGTTTTTTGTACAGACCCATCCGCGAAAAATCTCCCGAAACGATTTCATGTCAGTGTGAACATCTTATCAAGACAAGCGGCTATGATGAAGTTTCTTTGTCTTCGCTGTCTTCGAGTGACTACACACAGCTTGAAACATTGCTTGATAAACTTCTGGAATGGACGGTTCCGCAGAAAGTCAATATCGCTCTGCCGTCCTTACGTGTGGATAATTTCCGTAAAGACCTCATTGAAAAACTCACAAGTGTGCGCAGAAGCGGGCTTACCTTTGCACCCGAAGCCGGATCGCAGAGGATGCGTGATGTCATCAACAAGAATGTCACCGAAGAGGAGATCATGTCCACGTCCCGTAAAGCCTTTGAAGGCGGATGGACGGCTGTGAAGCTGTATTTCATGCTCGGTCTTCCCACCGAAACCGAAGAAGATATCAAAGAAATCGCCGCTTTGGCACGCAGAGTGGTCGATGTGTTCTATGCCATGCCCGAAAGCCCCAAAGGCAAGACCGTTGCCGTGAATTGCAGTGTGTCTACGTTTGTTCCCAAGCCCTTTACCCCGTTCCAGTGGGAACCGCAGTTGTCAAGAGAACAGATTCTTGCCCGTCAGGAATTGCTGAAAACCACCAACACCAACCGCAAAGTGCAGATCAGCTTCCATGAAATGCACGTCAGTTTCCTCGAAGCCGTTTTTGCAAGAGGTGACAGACGTCTGTCTAAAGTCATTGAAAACGCATGGAGAAACGGTTGCAAGTTCGACGGTTGGGACGAATATTTCAATTTTGATGTATGGATGAATGCCTTTGCAGAATGCGATCTTGACCCCGAATTTTATGCCAACCGCACCCGTTCTTACGAAGAAGTTCTGCCGTGGGATCACATGGACTACGGCATTTCCAAA
This sequence comes from Acutalibacteraceae bacterium, assembly GCA_045605525.1. Classification (GTDB taxonomy): domain Bacteria; phylum Bacillota; class Clostridia; order Oscillospirales; family Acutalibacteraceae; genus RUG806. The sequence continues at coordinate 57,112 of JAZUQC010000082.1, read as the reverse complement.
AAATTCCTGATCAGAGAAAGCGAAAAAGCAAAACAGGCACAAACCACCGCCCACTGCCGCGAACAGTGTGCAGGCTGCGGTGCCGACAAACTCAACGGAGGTGAATGCGATGCGAGATGTAAGAATCTGGTTTTCTAAAAGCGGTGCGGTCAAATATGTGTCGCACCTGGACATGTTCCGTCTGATGACCCGTGCCGTACGTCGTGCCGATATTCCGCTGTGGTACACGGAAGGGTTCAATCCGCATCCGTATATTTCTTTCCTGCAACCTCTGCCGTTGGGTGTCGAAACCTGCTATGAGCCGCTTGACATCCGCATTGAAGGTGAGATTGAAAATGAAGAAATCAAGAACCGTCTGAATGCCGTCATGCCCGACGGTATGCACATTGAAGCCGTCACGCAGGCCTTCTGCAAACCTGCGGAAGCTGCATTCGGGGAATATAAGATCGTGCTCGATGCAGAAGATATTTCCGCCGAAGAAGTTGTGAATATTATTGAAAACGGCGGTCTTACCTGTGAAAAATCCGCAAAAGTACGCGGCAGAAAGGGAACGAAAATCGTCGATGTTTCCGCCGCCATTCATTCTTACGAAGTGAAGCAGGAAAACGATACGGTTGTTATTTTTGTCACCTTGCCCGCTTCTCCCGAACTGACGCTCAATCCCTTGCAGTTTTTAACAGGCATTTCCAATCAGTACGGCACGGTTCTCTATCCGCTGGAAGCCAGCCGCATCCGTCTGCTGTGTGCCGACATGAGTGCATTTTCATAATTGTATTATATGTGAATCAATAAGAAATTCCCCATCGGACTTCAATCCGGCGGGGAATTTATATTAACGGTCCTTCCCGAAAATGTATGAAAAATACAAAAATACTTGACACTTGTAAACGAATATGCTATATTGTGCTTGTAATTAGTGTGTAATCGTGAATAATTGTTGATATTTAGGAGTGATATACTATGTTCATGGAAGAAAGACACGCAGAGATTTTAAGACTTCTTGCCGAGCGGGGAAGAATCTCCAATGCAGAAATACAGGAACTGTTTCAGATCAGTTACGATTCTGCCAAGCGGGATTTAAGAATACTCGAAGAACAGGGACTTTTAAAAAGAACCCACGGCGGTGCCATTCCTGCCCGTCAGGTCGGTGCAAATGTCATAAAAGACCTTGCTCCCGATGAACGCGTCAGGGAAGTGAAAGAAAATTATATTGTCATTGCAAAAAAAGCCGTACAGGAGATTGCTCAAAACGATGTGGTGTACATCACAAACGCAAGTGTCGGTTTTCTGATGGCACAGAATATGGGCGAAGTGCCGTGCACGGTTGTGACCAATTCACTTGCCATTGCCGAGGAACTTCGCAAAAAAGAAAACATAACTGTTCTGCTTGCAGGCGGTGAAATGCAGAAAAACGGTTGTTTTTATGACAGCTTTGCACTGTCGATGGTCAATCGCCTTCGTTTTGATAAATGCTTTGTCACCTCTGCGTGTGTGTCGGCAAAATTCGGACTTTCCATTCAAAAATCAAGAAGTGTTGAGCTGACAAATGCCGTCATCAACAATTCAAAAACCGTTTACGGCTTGTATCCGGTTGAAAAAATCGGTTTTGATTCCGTCATCAGCATTTGCCCTGCAAACAAACTGCATTATCTCATTACCGACAGCGAAGCCTCGGAGGACGATTTGGTGCAGTTTGAAGAAATGGGAATCAAAATCAAAACCGCGGAATAAAACCAGCCGAAAAAACTTTCTCAATATGTCTATAATATATCTGATTGTTGATTTTTTGTTGGTTTTGATGTAAAATATAAGTAACAGTAAGATGTTCGGAGGCATAAATGGACGATCATATTTTTGAAGAATATCTGCGGGAAAATGAGCCTCAAAAACGAGAAAAAGGCTATGCATGGCATACCGCAATCGGTTTGCAGGCTGTTGACGGACTTGAAACAAGCGGATATCTTTTGGATGTTGCCGGAAAAAATATAGCAGGTGATATCACTTTTGAAGAAGCAAACCGACTCATTCACAGTTACTATAAAGAGAATATCAAACATACCGGAAACGACAGAACAGAGGAAGCGGATAAGGTTTCAGTGCGTATCGCACAGCTTCTTTCAGAAAAAACCTTTGTTTTGTCGCCGGCGCAATATATTTCAATTCATGCACGGCTGTTTGAAGGTGTTTACAAGCATGCCGGCAAAATCAGAGATTATAACATTACCAAAGCGGAATGGGTGCTTGACGGGGATACCGTTTTGTACGGCGGTGCACTTGATTTAAGAGCCACACTTGACTATGATATTTCACAGGAACGTGAATTCAGCTACAAAGACCTGTCCATTGATCAGGTTATAAAACACCTTGCAAAATTTGTTTCACGCCTTTGGCAGATTCATATTTTTTCAGAAGGCAACACAAGAGCCACCGCAGTCTTTTTTATCAAATATCTGCGTACACTCGGTTTTGATGTCACCAATGATATTTTTGCGCAGAATGCATGGTATTTTCGCAATGCTTTGGTGCGTGCAAATTACAACAACATTCGGAAAGGTGTACACGAAACAACGGAATTTCTTGAACTCTTTTTAAGAAATCTGATTTTGGGCGAAAATAATGAACTTAAAAACCGCCAGATGCATATCAGTGGCACTTTAGAAACTCCAAAGTGCCAAAATGATTTGCAAAATGTCACTTTGGATGTCACTTTGGATGAATCTGTTGTGCTGAATCTCTTGAAAAAGGAACCTCAAATAACACAAGAAAAGATTGCTCGTACAATCAATAAATCTTCCCGAACCGTAAAACGCATAATTGACTCTTTGAAAGAAAAAGGACTTATCAAGCGCGAAGGCGGAAAACGCTTCGGTTATTGGTCGGTTCAGTTTTAATTGCATAGCTCTTTGTTTTTCGCCTGCCGCAAAGCAAAGAGTTTTTTGTTTGCAAAAATTTCAAAAACCCTCTTGACTCTCACCTTAACTTCAGGTTTATACTTGTTCTCGTAAGGTACCTTAGAAACTGCAAAAGGAGAGATTCTTGTGAAAATCGGAGAATTTGCACGGGTGTGCGGAACAAAGATTTCCGTTCTTCGCCATTATGACAAGGAAAAACTGCTTGTGCCCAGCTTTACGGACAAATTTTCGGGCTACAGACACTACACATCGGAACAAATTCTTACTTTTTATCGCATTACGGCACTCAAAAATGCCGGCTTCTCCCTGCAGGAAATCAGGGAGCTGATTTCTTTGCAAAAATCAAGCGAAGAAATCGCAGATATTTTTGCACGAAAAGAAAAAATGTTTGCACAGGCTCTTGAAAATCTAAAGGAGGCTGCACTTATGATGACAAATCTGCAAATTCTGTTTACCGAAAAAAAGGCAATCATTGAATTGCTGCCCGATAAAGCGTTTCTTGATGTGTGCACCCTTGCCGAAGCACAGATCAGATCCGCTGATTATCAACGCATTTCACAATACAAAATCAAGGACGGCACAATTCTGTGTGATATTGTGAAGTTAGACAAAGAAGTCGATCCGCCCGAAGAAAAATTACCCTTTGTCAATGACGAACAAGTTGTCGGCAAGTGGGAGATCATCGGTATTTTTGCCGTGCGTGAGGATTTTTACGACAACCTGTTCTGCGTGAAGAATTTTTACGGCGAAGAACAGAAATATCTTTATTTTCTGCCCGACGGCGAACGCTACTGGGCTTTCAGTTGGACGAAAGGTGTGCTCAACTCGCCTGTCAACAACGAGTACGAAACAGAGCTTATCGGGGATGCGTTGTATATGTTCGTCAATCTCAAGGAGTATGAATACACACGCGGCGGGAAACCTACCTGCCTTGTGCTCAAAAAAGTTGATTCAAACCGCTATACCGCCGAAGAAATTGCAAGAAAAGACAACACAAGTTTGCCTTTTGTAGCGGATGATCGTGTAATCGGCACATGGAAAGCACATTCGTTTTTGGGGTATCTGTGGGACAAAGGCGATTTTGACACCGAAGCGGAACCGATTGAGGATTTGTATTTCAAGGAAGTCACATTTTTTCCAGACGGTAACAGCCGTCTGGTGTATGAAGATGCCGTTTTTGAGGGATCTGACACCGTTACATGGACAAAAAACTATCTGCTTCGCCACTGGAATTGGTCTGCCTGCGAATATAAAATCCGCTCCGTGGATGGCATTGATTATCTTATTATTGAATGGAAAAGCGGCGACTGGAGATATGGCGGGTATGATACAAATTACTATGTGTTCACAAGGGAATAAGGGAGGTTAAAGTGGAGTTTATCGGGTAGTCAGAGGAGTCAATCACTTCGGACGGCTACTGTGATTGCCACTACCATTTTTCAAAAAAGGCAAACGCAGTGTACTGTCTCCTGATTTACGACCACGCACAAATTTAAATAAAATAATACAAATAAATATCCAAAAATATCGCCGCCAATCAGGGGGACGGAACCATGATTGACTGCTTTTGTTGTATCATAGAGTCAATCACGGACACCGTCCCCCGTGATTGGCTACTTCCCGACACACCGTAATTTGCCAAACAAAAAAATGCAGGAGCTGAGAAAATACAGCTCCTGCATTTTTTTATGCTTATGTAAGCGGGATTTCGTAATCGTATGCGGCAAACCAGATACCCGTTGCATAGTTTCTTGCACGTACAACCACGCGGTCGGCATACACTTCAAACTGGAATCCGTTGCCTAATCCTACCTGACCGTGCGGATACATGTACATATACGACGGCATGTTGATGCTGTGAATGTTTCCGTAATGCTCCACGCTCTTGTAGCCGTACAGGTCATCGGTCAGATATTCACCGAGCCCGTTGTGGATGTGACCGGAAATGAAGAAAATGTTTTCGTATTTTTGCAGAATTTCTTCAACCTGTGCAGACTGTTCACCGAAGCCGCCTGTGAATTCGTCATATTCTTCATCGCCCCAGCTTTCGGGCAGACCGTGCGTCATATTGATGGGCCAGTGGCTGATGACAAAAACAGGCTTTCCGTCAACACTCGCTTCGCTTAAAGTGGCATCAAGCCATTCGAGCTGCTCGTCGCTGATATAAGCATCTGTATGGTCGGCTTCACTGCCCATCACAATAAAGGTGTAGCCGCCCACCGCGGTGGAATAATACTGTTTTTCGAGTGTTCTGTCTGCAATGACTTCATTGTAATGCAAAAAGTTTGCAAGGGATGCTTCATACCCGTCATCCGCCCATGTGTCATGATTGCCCTCGGCAAGAATAATTTCGGGCAGATAGTCCGTGTTTGCAAACGCTGCGGCAACGGTGTCCCATTCATCAACTTCTCCGTTGTCGGTGATGTCACCCGAAATAATCATCAGGTCAACAGGGTAGTCGGCCATGGCAATGTCATCGAGTGCAAGCTCAAGCACCGCCTGTCTTGCGGCAGAACCGTCGAGGTGCGTGTCGGAAATCACGGCAATGTTCAAAAGGCATTCGCCTTCGTCTTTGGGTTCATACGCAATTTTTGTGCCGAGCATTCCGGGGGAAACAAGCATTGTTAAAATCAGAATCAGAACAGAAAACAAAGATTTAAGCAACGTTACAAGCATATTACAAAACATCCTTTCGTTTCATTTGCTTTATTATAACATATATTGTTTTGTGTTGACAATTGCACAACTGTACAAAAAATAATCATTTTCTTTGTGACAAAAAGCACTTGTATTTTTTTGTTTTTCATGTATAATAAATGTACAATTCAATATGCAGGGTTAATTTATTGGTAGAATTTCTGCTTCCCAAGCAGACCGGGCGGGTTCGATTCCCGTACCCTGCTCCAAAAGGAAAAGCACCTTCGTGGTGCTTTTTCTTTTGGAAATACTGTAGGGAATCGAAGGGGCGCGGGAGTGAATGACAGTTCGGTGAACTGTCAGAGCCGCGCCTGACCGAGCACCGCAGTGCGAGAGTCGATTCCCGTACCCTGCTCCAAATAAAACAACACCCTTGTGGTGTTTTTTTCTTTACAATGATCCGTGTTAACATCTGTTGCTTGCCGTTGGCGGAAGCTGTATCGGCATTTATCTGACTCGCCGTCACCCTGATTAAAAACAATCTTTTTTTGTTGCAATACAAGAATGTGTATGCTAAAATGGAAATATACCACAGGAAGGATGTTGTTTATGAAAAAGATAATTTCTGTTTTCTGCGTTCTTGCAATGCTGTTCACCTGTTGCATTCCCGCTTTTGCATCGGCGGAATATCCCTTCAAAACCGCTGACGGTAATATTCGTGATCCGTATGTGCTTGTGTATGACGGCAAGTACTATATGTACGGTACGGGACTCAGCAACGGACAGGGGTATGGCTGTGTTGTAAGTGAGGACCTTAAAAATTGGTCGGCACCCGTGCAGGTTTTTTCACCCGATGCGTCCTTTGACGGCTATTGTGATTACTGGGCACCCGAATGCCATTATTACAAGGGTGCGTTTTATCTGTTTGCGACCTACCGTTCCAAGGTTACGGACAAGCGCGGGGTCGGCATCTTTAAGGCAGATTCGCCCACGGGACCGTTTGCACTCCTTACCGACGGTCATATTACCCCCAAGGAAATCGACTGTATTGACGGAACGCTGTATGTGGATGAAGACGGACAGCCCTGGATGGTTTTTGTCAATGAATGGACATCCCGTGAAGATGAGATCGGTGCAATGTCGGTTGTGAAACTCAGTGATGATCTGTCACATTTTGTATCCGAGCCGAAAGAGATTTTCCGTGCCGACGAGCATCTCTGGACGGATTCAAATGTCACGGACGGTCCGTTTGTTTACAGAACAAGCGAGGGTAATCTTGTTATGCTGTGGTCGAATATGGCGAGAACGGGCGGTTATGCGGTCGGTATGGCTGTGTCCGACAACGGCAAAATCGACGGAAACTGGCTGCACTTCCCGAAAGCCGTTTACAAGGAAACCAAAAAGCAGGCGGATGGGGGACATCCCATGCTGTTCACCACCCTTGACGGACAGCTTATGATGGCAATTCACTCCCCGAATGCAAGCAGCGAAACCACACACGAAACCGCAACCTTCATTCCCATGCAGGACAACGGAAAAATCCTTGTCCGTGCCGACCGTGACTTTTTCGGCCGTGCCGCCGATATCATGCTCGGCATTGTTTTTGATATTTATCGCATTTTATCAGGTTTTCTGCATAATGCAAAAAGTAACGGCTGTTGATTGTTGACTATGTAAATGCTCTCTGTTGCAGGGAGCATTTTTTTAATATAACTAAATTTTTATAGCATTTTTTTACATGTATGTTATAATAGACAAAAAAGCAGAAGGAGATACTTTATGACCGCACAGGAATATCTTAAACAAATAGATGAAGTAATCGCAAACGGTAAATACAAGGCTGACTGGGCATCGCTTGCACCGCATGCCGTGCCCGCATGGTATATGCGCGACAAACTCGGTATTTTTATTCATTGGGGTGTTTACAGCGTGCCGGCCTTCGGCAACGAATGGTATCCGCGCGGGATGTATTTCAAAAATACACCCGAATTTGAACACCACCGTGCTACCTACGGCGATCAGAAAGACTTCGGTTACAAAGATTTTATTCCGATGTTCAAAGCGGAAAAATTCGATGCCGCGGCATGGGTATCACTGTTCAAAAAAGCGGGGGTGCGTTACTGCATGCCCGTTGCGGAGCATCATGACGGTTTTGCCATGTATGAAACCGATTTCAACCGCTGGAAAGCACCTGCCATGGGACCTTGCCGTGATGTCATCGGCGAACTCAAAGCCGAATGTGAAAAGCAGGGGCTGACTTTCTGTGCATCCACTCACCGTGCCGAGCATTATTTCTTTATGAATATGGGCAGAACCTTCGACAGTGATGTAAATGACGAAGCGTATTCCGATTTCTACGGTCCTGCTGTGTATTGCAAGGAATTCGGCGAAGAAGACCTCGGCGGTTATACGGCTGACATCCGTGCAAGAGGAGCCGATGAAGAATGGCTCACAGACTGGCTTGTTCGCACCTGTGAACTGATTGATCGCTATCAGCCGTCCGTTTTGTATTTTGACTGGTGGATTCAGAACAACACATTTAAGCCGTATCTTAAAAAATTAGCGGCTTATTACTATAACCGTGCTCTGGAATGGGGCAAGGATGTTACCATCAACTACAAGCACGAGGCATTTCCGCCTACAGTTGCGGTGTTCGATGTGGAACGCGGTGCACTGACGGGCATTTCTCCGCTGTATTGGCAGACCGATACCGCAATCGGTAAATATTCATGGGGATATCGCAAAGACAACGCTTACAAGAGTGCTCGGCAGATCGTCTGTGACCTTGTGGATATCGTCAGCAAGAACGGCAATCTGCTTATCAATATCGGACCGAAAGCAGACGGTACCATCACCGACGAAGAAACCGAAGTTCTGCTCACTATGGGTGAATGGCTCTCTGTCAACGGCGACGGCATTTACGGAACGACCCATTGGAAAGTCTTCGGAGAAGGTTCTGTCAATGCCGAAGAAGGCTTCTTCAAGGACGGCGACGAAAAGAAGTTCACATCCGAGGACTTCCGTTTTACATACAAAAACGGTTCTCTCTATGTCTTCCAGATGCGTCCCGCAAAGACCGCTGTTGTCAAAACACTGCACCATAAAAAGACCAATGACATTCTGATTGAAGAAATTTCACTGCTCGGCAGTGATAAAAAAATTGACTTTGCAAGAAATGACGAAGCACTGATCATCAATCTCAAAAACGTACCTGATACCCAACTGCCCCTTTGTTATAAACTGAAACTCGGATAAATACAAAAATGCAGCCGCGCAATGCGGCTGCAGAATTTTTCAGAATTTATACATTGATCTGATAAACGGCATATGCCAACAGTTCACCGTTTACAAAATCACATCCGTACAGAAGAATATAATCTTCATACACTTCAACAAGGTATCCTTCCGACATGCCGGGGTCATTGCCGGACCACAAAATCTGGAAACCGTCCGTGGTGCGCGGAGAGGACACGGAAGACACATGCACATAGGTTGCACCGCCTTCGTCATAATCGGCAACATTCAGATGCTCGTTCAGACTCTGCATGTGATAAGCCCAATGCGAATGTCCGCTGAAGAAGATAACATTGTCATATTCGCGAAGAAGATTTCTGAACCGTACTTCATCCGTTGCTCCCGGCGTATAAAACAGAGGATAAGACCAACCCAGGTCATTGACCAGATTTCCCGCACCCATCAGCGGATTGCCGCTCGGTGCATTCAGGAAGGTATGGAAAAACAGATATACGCGGTTGCCGCTGTAGGTGATAAGCTGTTCTTCAAGCCAGTCGAGCTGTGCATCGGTCAGCAAGGCATTGAACAGCATGCCGTAATTGTTGGAAGTCTGTGACAGGAAAATATAAACATCTCCTGCCGTATCAGGCCCGCTGTAAACAAAATCAAGACCGTTGTCGGATACATTCAGCACACCATCTGCTTTTTCTTCACCGTAAACACCCGCATTCATATAAGCCTGCCAATTTTCAAGTTTGTATTTTGCATGCAGGTCATGATTGCCCGTGCAGGTATATACGGGAAAGTCAAATTCCGAAGCAATCTGATTGAATGCCTGAAAGGCTTCCGCTTCGCCATCCGTTGAAATGTCACCGGGCATGGCAACGATAGAAGCATCAAAGTCGTCAAAAAACTGTAAGGATCTGCCGAACGTGGTTTCGGCAACATCCCCACCGCCTTCCATGTCGTAGCGGTTGAAATGCAGGTCGCTGATAACACCGAAACTGTAGGTAAGTTCCTCGGCAGGTGTCCGTTTGTGTTCTTCAATTGCAAAACGGTCAACAGTGATATCATCACGGCAGACCAGAATATATTTCGCACCGTATGGGATGGCCGTAAAATCGGGTAAATCCAGTTGTCCTTCGCCCAAAAGCACTTCCACTTCTGCAAAATGGCTGTAAGGGAAGGTTTTGTCATTCACTGTTTTTTGCAGTTTTTTACCTTGCTCATTACCCCACCAGAAGGTGTAAACACCGTCTTTGTTTGCAGAAAGGGTAATCAGTGCATCTGCACTGCCCGCTTCTTCATTGTGATAGTCGATTGTTGTTTGAACATAATAATCGCTGTCCTGCGGTAAAATGCCGAGCATACTCATAAAACTCAGCAGGGCAGACAGAAGTGTTGCAAAGATTCTTTGAATGGTTGCGATCATAAATAGCCCTCCTTTATATTAAATTTATTATACGAAATTTTTAAAAGGTTGTCAATGTTTAACAAAAATACTTCATGGATAATAAAAATTTAATTGCTTTTACAAAAAAATATGGTATATTGATATCAGATGAGGAGGAATAAACAATGTTATACGGCGTAAAAGTATTGTATTCCTATATCGTCGGCGACCGCGAAGAACGTTTTTATGAGTTCAGTATTCTGACCGTTCAGGCAGAAACGTCCGATGAATCCTTTGAAAAGGTTGAAAAGTATTTAAATGAAGTGCACACACCGTCTTACCTGAATACAAACGGAAAAACCGTGCATATATCATTTGAACTGCTCGACAGTTTCTCCATTTATGACGATGAAGACGGCATCACGGAAGTTTATTCCGCACATGTGCGAAACACAAGCACCTTGCCCGAAGAAGAATATAAAAAACTGCTGACCGATCAATGCGATGCGGACGAACTCGTTCCGTTGCGTTCGTTGTAATAAAAGGTGTAATGATATGGACGGAAAAACATCAGTAAAATATTTGCAGAATTACATACGCTCCAAAGACCATCATCCCGAGCTTGTCAAAGAGTATTTTCTGAAGCTGTCGGGGGAAGTCGGTGAACTGGCAGAAGCCATCCGTCACGATCTTAAACGACCTGCCGACGGCGGTGTCAAGGGCACGATCGACGAGGAGATCTGGGATTGTATGTATTACCTGTTAGCAATCGCAAATTGTTACGATATTGACCTCGAAAAAACCATTTGCGACAAGGAAGCCATTAACAATGTAAAATATAATACCGGCATTGAATTTGAACAGGATAAATAAAAAACACCCGGAAACAGGTGTTGACAGAATGAAAAAATATTGCTATAATATAAATGAACAAGGCAGACCGATAGACGGTTAGCCTTCCTTAGTAAACGAAATAACCGCTTATCTTGGAAGGATTGGGGCGGTTATTTCTTTTTTGTTTCAAAAATATGTTTACACACAATGAAAACAAACTCTGCAATTGCAACAAGAAGTCCTAATAATGCAATCAATTCTTCCCATGTCACCATGCAAATCCCTCCTTTCCGGAGGGAAAAGACACCCTCCGAAAATCGGAAGGTAACCGCCTACCGTTTAAGGTCTGCCTTGCCCGAAAATGATTATATCATTCTTCGACAAAAATTGCAATCATAATTTCAATACGGTTTGAGCAGTCAAAGAAACAGCTCAGGTCAAACAAAAAAGGAGCTCTTTTTTTGCAGCTCCTTTATCCTTACTGTTTAATCCCACTCGCAGCCCGTCACGGTGTCGAGGTTGATGCCTGTTGTATCGTGGGTTTTCTTTGCCATGGCAATCAGAGCTGCCGCAAAACCGGGCACGGTCAGTGCAAAGGCAACGATCCAGGTAGCCGCATTACCGAAAATGGTCAGCACGGGCAAACTGACTCCGTAAGACACCACAACGCCCAGTGCCACCACCACGAATTCAGCCGACATGATCGAAGAACGCAGGTTTGTCGGTGCGGATTCACCGATCATCATAATAATAACATCGTTTGTGGAATAGTAACTGCCGATGCATGCACCGCACAAAAAGCCGACAAGATACGGCTCCCAAGCCAGTTTTGCACCGATGGTGAAGCCTAAAAATGCGATCAGACAGTTGCAAGCCGTGGTTAAAGCGGCGGCTTTTCTGCCCTTGGAGTCGGATATAAAGCCCATAATGACCTGCGAAACCGCACAACCGACAGGGAACATAAACAATGCCGTTGTGACGGGACCGATGCTGACGGCATCCATCAGTGCATCGCTCATGGCAGAGAACAAGCCCTGATTGATGTAACTTTCCGCATAACCGTAGGTCAGAATGACCTGATAGTTGATGGATGTGATAAAGCCGATGTTGGCAAGTGCACCGACAATATACAGCCAACGCAGCTGCTTGTGTTTGAACGCAAATTTCAGTGCGGGAATCACACCGCCCTGTGCATTGTCCACTTTCTTTTGCAGCTTATCTTGCTCGCGTTCTTCGTCCGTCATGCGAAGATATTTAAGTCTTGCATCAATGAAAGCATCCGTTTCTCTTGCAAAGAACAAAGCGACACCGCAGGCAACAAGACCGACAATCGCGGGAATCAGATATACATTTCGCCACTGCGAAGCGTCTTCCATCAGCAGTCTGCGCAACAGCGGCACGAGCATAACGCCCATATTGGCAAAGAACTTGATGGATGAATAAATCCTTGCCCTGTGTTTGCTCGGGGCGGATTCCATGATGTAAACCACCTGCATATCGTGCGGGATGAAGAACTGAACAATGCATGCACCTACGGCATACAGAACAATGTTGTTTGACAAGAAAATGACCAGCATCGACAAACTCATGCCGAAGGTGTTGATAATCAGAAACATCTTTCTGCCGAAACGGTCAGCAAGGGGTTTATAAAAAATTGCCAATGCCTGAAACGGCACAACCACCATCGACAGAATATCAAGAAGTCCGACCGAGCTTTCGCCGTATTTTGCAAAAAGGTCATTTGCAATTTCGGTTTTCATCAATGTGCCGATCTGCGAAGCAACCTCGTCGGTGATGTAAATAAGACTGATGATAAAAATAAGATAAACAAGGTAATATCTGTTTTTGGGTCTGCTTTTTTCCCGTTCCCATTTTTTGATTTCCTTTTCCCGTTTTTCTTGCATTTTGTGCAGTTGTTCGGATGTTTTCACCTTTGTTGCCATAAAACGGTCTCCTTTTGTGTATTTACTTTATTATGCTTCTCTTTTTTCACTTTGTCAAGATTCCTGTTTTAACTCTTGACAATGCAAGGGTGAAAGATTATAATAAAAAACAAGAACAAATGTTCATCAAGGTGGTGCAAAAATGGCTGTTGTTGTCAATTCAATCGGATATTTCGGATTGCACACTTTTCCCGTTGAAGTGGAAGCGGATGTCAGCTTCGGTAAATTCAAATTTGATATTGTGGGCCTGCCCGATGCGGCGGTGTCGGAATCACGTGAACGCGTGCGTGCAGCCATCAAAAACAACGGCTATGAGTTTCCGAATGTTCACATCACCGTCAATCTTGCCCCTGCTGATGTTCGCAAGGAAGGTCCTGTTTTTGATCTGCCGATTTTTATAGCTCTGCTCAAAGCCTCCAAACAACTGCTTACGGATGTAAGAAAGTATGCTTTTGTCGGTGAACTTTCTTTGTCAGGCTATGTCAGGGCAATCAACGGAGTCTTGCCCATGGTCATGAAAGCAAAGGAAGAGGGATTTCAAGCCGTTTTTATTCCCTTTGACAATGCCACAGAAGCCGCTGTTGTGAAAGGAATTGATATTTTTGCCGTTAAACATGTAGACGAAGTCATGGGGCATCTGACGGGAGCGGATATACTTATGCCGGTTGAGCATACCGGTTTTCGTGCCTTGCAGGAAAGACCCGTTTATCTGGATTTTGCCGATGTCAAAGGACAGGAGAATGCAAAAAGAGCCGTGGAACTTGCGGCGGCGGGCGGGCACAATCTGCTGATGATCGGTTCCCCCGGTTCGGGCAAGAGCATGCTTGCCAAACGAATTCCGTCCATACTGCCGGAACTTACTTTTGAGGAAGCCCTCGAAACCACTAAAATTTATTCCATTGCGGGGGAATTGCAGGATAAGCAAGGGCTGCTGACCGAACGGCCGTTCCGCTCTCCGCATCATTCGGTTTCCGCCGCAGGTCTTGCAGGCGGCGGGGCAATTCCGAAACCCGGTGAGATTTCTCTTGCACACAACGGTGTGCTGTTTCTTGACGAACTGCCCGAATTTTCCCGTCAGGCAATGGAAATCATGCGCCAGCCGCTGGAAGACGGCGAAATTCATATCTCCCGAGTGTTCGGCACGCTGACTTATCCGAGTTCGATTATGTTGGTTGCCGCCATGAATCCCTGTCCCTGCGGTTACAAAGGGCATCCAAAAAAACAATGCACCTGCACCAAACAAGCCGCTGAACGGTATATCGGCAAGGTTTCGGGGCCGCTTCTGGACAGAATAGACATTCACATTGAAGTTGCTCCTGTGGAATATAAACACTTGCGTGACAGTACCCCCGGTGAAGCCAGTGCACAGATCCGCGAACGAGTGGAACGTGTTCGTTCTATTCAGCGGGAACGCTTTGCCGGGACTTCCACCCTTACAAATGCCCGCATGACACCTGCACAAACAAGGCAATTCTGTGTGCTGACCGATGCAGGGGAACGTATGATGCGGGATATGTTTGAAACGCTCAATCTTTCCGCACGTGCATACGATAAGGTTCTGCATGTTGCTCGCACCATTGCGGATCTTGAAGGGGCTGAACTTCTGACGGATGAGCACATTTTTGAGGCCGTGCAATACCGCAGTTTAGACCGCAAGTTCTGGCAGTCATGAATAAAACCGTCCTTTTTCGGGGACGGTTTTATATTATTGTTCTTCCTCTTTTATCGTTTCCAATGCCGCCACAATCTGTTCAAGGCATTGAATGGAGGTTTCGTTTGGTTGCAGTTTTACCGAGAAATATGCCTTTCCTGCGGCACTTGCCATTACACGGCCTTTGAGATGTGCGGCAAGGGCTGCGAGGATATTACGCTCAATTTTATCCACAAACAGCAACAAACTGTTGCCTCTTTGCGTAATCTCAAAAATGCCTTTGTCCGCGCAGGCATTTTTCAGCAAGGCGACCTTAATAAGTCCCAAAACGCTTTCGGGAGGATCGCCGTAGCGGTCAATGAATTCATCCGTGACGTCCATGGCATCCTCTTGTGTTCGTATATCTGCAATGCGGCGGTAGGCGGCAAGCCGTTGCGGGTAGGACGAAATATAAAGATCGGGAATGTGTGCATTGAGCTGAATATCAACCTGGCACTCTCGTTTGGCAACGGGGGCATTTCCCGACTGTTCGTCAATGGCTTCTGCGAGCAGTTTAATGAACATATCATAACCGACCGATTCAAGATGTCCGTGCTGTTGTGCACCGATGAGGTTGCCCGTGCCGCGGATCTCCATATCACGCATGGCAATGCGGAAGCCCGAACCGAATTCTGTGTATTCACGAATCGCATCAAGCCGTCTTCTTGCAATTTCGGTGAGTTCCTTATCTTTGCGGAAGGTAAGGTAAGCACTGGCACGACGGGTCGATCTGCCCACACGTCCGCGGATCTGATGCAACTGTGCAAGTCCCAGCCTGTCGGCATCTTCAATAATGAGTGTGTTGGCATTGGGCACATCCACACCGGTTTCGATGATGGTTGTGCACACAAGTATGTCAATCTCGCCTTCTGTCATTCTGCGCCAGATGTCGGAGAGTGCTTCTTCGGGCATTTTGCCGTGTCCGTAGGCAACCACCGCATCGGGGAACAGTTCCTGCAGTTGTTTTGCTCTGACGGTGATGTCGCTCGTTTTGTTGTAAAGATAAAATACCTGCCCGCCACGGCGAAGCTCTTTTGATATCGCCTGTTCAAGAATGCCCATGTCATGTTCAATAACATACGTCTGTACGGGGAAGCGGTCAAGCGGTGCTTCTTCAATAACGGACATATCGCGAATACCCGTCAGTGCCATGTTGAGCGTACGCGGAATGGGGGTTGCGGAAAGTGTCAGCACATCTACGGCAGGGAAGAGTTCTTTTAATTTTTCCTTTTGTGCAACACCGAAACGTTGTTCTTCGTCAATGATGAGCAGTCCGAGGTCACGAAATTTGATTTCTTTGCCGAGCAATTTGTGTGTGCCGACCAGAATATCAATACTGCCTGCGGCAAGTTTCTTTTTGATTTCCGTTTGTTGTTTCGGTGTGCGGAATCGGGAAATCATATCCACATAAATCGGGAATCCCTCAAAACGTCTTAAAATGGTGCGGTAGTGTTGCAATGCCAGAATGGTTGTCGGCACCAGAATGGCACATTGTTTGCCGTCGGCGGCACACTTGAATGCCGCACGCAATGCCACCTCCGTTTTGCCGAAGCCGACGTCGCCGCACAGCAATCTGTCCATGGGGCAGGACTTTTCCATATCACCCTTGATTTCATAAATGCAACGCAACTGGTCATCTGTTTCGTCAAATTCAAAACGGCGTTCAAAGTCACTTTGCATGTCAATGTCGGGCGAGAATGCAAAGCCGGATGTGCTCTGTCTTTGGGCATAAAGTCTGACAAGCTTTTCTGCCATGTCCTTGACCGCACCCTTGACGCGGGATTTGGTTTTCATCCATTCGGGTGAACCCAGACGGTTGATCTTGACCGTGCGTTTTCCGTCTTCTTCATGGGGACCTATGTATTTGCTGACAAGGTCGAGTTTTGTGACAGGCACATACAGCACATCGTTTTTGGCATACAGAATTTTGATGTAATCCTTGACAAAGCCGTTCATTTCGACCTTTTCGATTCCGTCAAAAATACCGATGCCGTTGATTTCATGTACCACATAATCACCCTTGTGCAGTTCATCCAGTGAGTTGAATGCATTCGGGTTTATTTTTTTGCGTGCTTTTACTGTTTTTTGTACCTTTCCTGCCATGCGGCTGTAGGTGACGAACAGTATTTTTTCACCGGGATAATCAATGCCGTAGGAAATTGCCCCGGTGAGAATGTTGATTTTTCCTTTTTGCAACATCTGCGGGAACTTACGATGGAGAATCGTCTTATAATCATCTTTTTCGAGTTCATCAAACAAGCCTTCAGCGGCTTTTTCCGTGCCCGCAAACACAAGAACGGTATATCCGCGATGCAAAAGGGGAGCAATATCTTCGGTCAGAAGCCTGTAAGAGCCGTCCCAGCCTGATCCCTGCGAGCAATTGAATGTGATTAAATCCTTTACGGGTGTATCAAAACTGCCTCGTGTGAAGTTGTCAAAATAGACAGCACCTTTTTCTTCAAAAATACCGACTAATTTTTTAAAATCAATGCAATAGGTGTCAAGCCCCTTGCACAGAATGCCGTCCTCAAAAAGCTCCTTGATCTCTTCAAGAAGCAGATTGACCGCGGCATTTGCCTTTTCTTTTACATTGAAGGAATCGCATACAAACAGCAGTGCATCATCTGCGTAATCAAGCACCGTTGCAGGTTTTTCATAGGCAAGCGGCAGATATTTGTCTGTACAGGAAAGTCTGACATCCGCTTTGAGCAGTTCGGCATCCTTCAATAAGTTTTCTTTGGCAGCGGCATTGCTTTTGCCGCGTAAACCGTTTGCTAAATTTTCAATTTTTTCACCGAATTCAATGTTGGAATCATACAACACTTCAGTGGATGGCGTAATGCGAATTTCCTCTGCAGGATCACCTCTGCGTTGGCTTTGCACATCAAAATAAGAAAGGGAATCAATTTCATCGCCCCAGAATTCAATACGGATCGGATTTTCGCTGCCGGGCGGAAAGAAGTCAAGAAGTCCCCCGCGGGAAGCGAATTGTCCCGGGCCTTCCACAAGGTCACATGCACTGTATCCGGCTCCCAAAAGAGCAAAGAGAATGTTTTTCGGTTCAAGTTGTGCTCCGGCATGCAGACGCAGACTGCGTTTTTTAAGTTCGTCGGGCGGAATGGTGTTCTGTATTGCCGCTTCTGCCGAGAAAACGAGCACATCACATTCTTTATGCAGAAATGAAGTCAGAGCACCGATTCTTTTTTGCTCCAGTTCTCTTGAAACACTTTCTGCGGTATAAAAACGGAAATCTCTTGCGGGATACAGCACGGCATTGGTGCCGAATGTCACAAGGTCTGCACACAATTTAACAGCCGAAGCCTCATCGGGCATGACAACAAACGCCTTGCGGCCGAGGTCGTCGCAAAGCGCATGAATCAGGTGTGCTTTCGGTGCGGGAGGCAAACCGATGACACCCATCGGAAGTTTACTTTTTTCGATATCCTTACGAATTGTATTGTATTCGGGACAATCGTGCAGAAGCCGTGCAAAACAACTCATGCGGGAATCTCCTTTTGCAGGGATTGTTTTTTTTGTGCCGCATCACCGACCAGAAATCCTGCCGTCAGCAGAACGGGGGCGGCGAAGGTGAGAAATGTTGCCGCAAAAACCATAATACGGCTGCCTGAAAAGTCAGTCAGGAAAAAATTTACTGCTTCATTGAATGCGTGGGGAATGCTGACAGCGGGCATAGCAAGCACTGTGAAAAATGCCTGCAAAAAGCGAACGAACGCATTTGCTGCTGTTTGTGTGAAAATAAATTGCGTAATGAACGGAGCTATCATATGTGTAACGGCGAACACACCGACGGACCCCGCAAAAACAAAAGGCAGATGGTATTTGCCGAAAATGAGCCCGAGTAAAAAGCAGAAAAATGTTGAAAGAAAAGGGAAGAACAGTGCAAGGATTTTAGCAATGCCGCCCAATGCCGATGCGGGGGCAAAAAAGTGACCCGCTTCACTGCCTACATAGGTGTTGACCATGAGAAGGGATGCCGCAAGCAGAAGAATGGTTACAAACACGGCACAGAGTGTACCGAGTGTGTTTTTCAGCCTGTTCATACACTTTTTCCTTTCATCCGTTGTATTTGTTCATCGCCCCGTCCACATCGCCGTCCACCATCAGTTCCAGTGCACAGACGGCTCTTTCAAACGACTTTTTGAGGGCTTCGCACTGCTCTTTTGAAAACTTGCTCAATACATAATCTTTCAGGTCATCGTCTGTATTTTCACGTTCACCGATGCCGAGCTTGATGCGGGGGAATTGGTCGCTGTTTAATTGATAAATAATGCTTTTGATCCCATTGTGACCGCCTGCACTGCCTTTTTTGCGAATACGAAGTGTGCCGAACGGAATGGCAATATCATCGAACAGAATAATGATTTTTTCGGGCGGAATTTTGTAGAAATCCGCCGCCTGTCGGATGGCATCTCCCGAGTTATTCATATAGGTCTGCGGACGCATCAGAAGGCAAGAATGTCCGTTGATGACCGCTGTTGTCACAAGTGCCTGCCATTTGACTTTATCGCAACGCACACCCAGTTTGTTGCACAGCACATCCATGCACAAAAATCCTGCATTGTGGTGTGTCAGTTCATATTGTTTGCCGGGATTGCCGAGGCCTGCAATGATAAATTCAGGCTTGCCGACAGCCATGGCAGAGCTTACTGATTTTTTCTTGAAAAAAGCCATTTTTTATTTCTTACGGCCGGTTTTTTCAACCCAGCCCTCCTTGTTTATTTGTCTTTCTCTTGCAATTGCAAGATTCATGGGCGGTACGTCATGCGTGATGGTAGAACCTGCCGCCGTGTAAGCGTTTTTGCCAATTTTTACGGGGGCAATGAGGTTTGTGTTACAGCCGATAAAACAGTTGTCTTCAATAACGGTGCGGTATTTATTAAGACCGTCATAATTGCTTGTGACCGTGCCGCAACCGAAATTCACACCGCTGCCCACATCGGAATCACCCACATAAGTCAGGTGCGAAATGCTTGTTTTGTCGCCGATGGTCGAATTCTTGACTTCCGTGAAGTTTCCGCAATGCACATTCTTGCCGATGTGCGAATTGGGTCTTACATGCATGAACGGACCTAAATCTGCACCATCTTCAATGATGCTGTTTTCAGCCTGCACACGGTTGAGCGTACAACCGTCACCGATTCTGCAATCGTCAATCATGGAGGACGGACCGATGATGCAATCTCTTCCGATGACACAGCCGTTTTTGATGATCGTTCCGGGCAGAATCTGAGTGTCTTTGCCGATTTCACAGTCGGGTGTGATGATGACTCCGTCCGTAAACGGAATGTCAACCCCTGCAAGCATGAATTTTTCAAGTGCTTTCTGCCTTGCAATCTCGTTGAGCTCATGCAGTTGTACTCTTGTGTTGGCACCGAGCACCGCATCGGGGTTTTCAGATGTGAAAGCAGCTACCTTTTTGCCTTCCCCCTGCAGAATATCCACTGTGTCGGTCAGGTAATATTCACCTTTTGTATTGTCATTTTTCAGTTTGCCGAGCACCTCACAAAGAGCATCGGCCTGAAACCACATGATTCCCGAGTTGATTTCGTTGATTTTTTTTATTTCTTCGTCTGCACACGCTTCTTCCGTAATGCAAAGGAATGTGCCTTTATCATCGCGGACGATTCTGCCGTAGCCGTGCGGTTTTTCAACGCAAGCGGAAATAACGGTCTGTGCACAGTTTTCACTTGTATGCTGTGACAAGGCATCGCGGATGGTTTTTGCATCCGCAAAGGGAGCATCACCGTTGAGTATAAGAATATTTCCGCCCGTGTGAGCGGCAATAAAATCCTTGGCCTGCATCACGGCATGCCCTGTGCCGAGGCGTTCGGTCTGATGAACGGTCTGTGTTTTGCCGCCAAGGTGTGCGGTCAACAGATCCGCACCGTAGCCTGTGACCACGCAAATATCCTCAATGCCCGCTTCTATGGCCGCCTCCATAACCCAATCGATCATGGGTTTGAACAGAACCTGTAGCAGGACTTTCGGTTTTTGCGAGCACATTCTTGTGCCCTGACCGCCCGCGAGGATAACAGCACCGTTTTTGCTCATATATATAACCTCCGAAAAGTAAATATTAAAAAATATTCTGCAGGATTTATTATTATACCATATGCTTAAAAATACTGCAAGTGTTTTTTACACATGGACAGATTGCCGAAAATGGCAATATATTTTTAGGCAAGTCTATAAAAATTTAATTTTTTGTTTACATTTGTTGACTTATCTTTTAATTATATATATAATAAAAACGATTGTAAAGAATCTTTAATTTTGTGCCGCTTGTCGGCACACCGCAATCAAAGGAGGATATCTTATGAATTCTACCCGTTTGAACAAGCGCATGGTGAAGTTCGTTTCCCGTTGCGTCCTGGTTCTGGCAATGATCTGCCTGGTCGTTACGGCTTTGCCCACAGACGGCTTCAGAGTCATGGCGGCAACCTCGGATGTATTTGTGGCTTCCGATACCACATGGGAAGAGTATGTTGAAAAAGCAATCGCAGGGGATGTGATCAATGTCAAACTGACGGCATCCTTTGGCGTACCTTACGGCGAAACCCTGACCATCCCGCAGGATGTTACGGTCAATCTTTTCATGTGCGGTCAGTCCATAACGATGAAAGAAGAAGGAAAATATGAACAAGTCAACATGAACTTGATTGAAAACAACGGCATTTTGAACATCTATGCCGGTGAAAATGCAACGGATACCGGAGTTACTGCAACATTGTCGATTCTTTGCAGTCGTACATCAATGACGGCAACAGATAGAGATGAAACGGTTGAAAGCAATGTAGTTGTAATCACCAATCACAACAAACTTACCGTTAACAGCGGTGTGTCCATTTCTGCAACCAATGCATTGGGCTATGATTCTGCAAACAACAATTGCGGCTCCTTGACCCACACCATGGCAACCGGTGTTTACAATACATCGGTTGCGGCAGAATGTATTGTGAATGCTGCTTCGATTTCAGTTACCTCTGATTCGGAAGGTATGATGTATGATACCAATGAGGAAGCCGCAGCATATGCTTATGCACGTGCCATTTTCGGCGGTGCGGTTACAGTGAACGGTTCTTCCAATATTACAGCTGTTGCTAAAACGTATCATGATCCGCATCAGAACAGAGCGGACTATGTTTACAGTCTGGAAGAAGCATATTGCATTGCTTCCGATGGACAGATTACGGTAAACGGCGGTTATTTCAGTTCTTCAATGTCCCACGGGGAAGGTCTGAGCAGTTCTGCCGGTCTGGATAGTACCAATTATCAGTTTGTTGCCGGTTATATGGCTGTTCTCGGATATGTCGGTGCTGTTCCGGTTGTAACAGATGGTGATTTCAGCGTATCTTACAATGTTTCTTGGGAAGAAAAAGTTAATAAAGAACACATTGATGATTTCAGACAGTTTACCGTTGCTTATGTCAGCGACGGATTCCTGGCTCCCGGTGTGTACGAAGCAACCAATACAACAGCCACATGGAAAAACTGGTGTCAACAGTCAGCAACCACCAGCGGTAACTATTATGATGAAACCGGTCATATTCATACACCCGGTGCTTCCAATGCCTCCGGCACAACAGCACTCAAAACCGTGAGCCACGGTGCTCCGACCTACAATGCAACACAGAACAATACCCGCGTGCATGTGGTTTATCGTTTCTGGGAAACGGTCGGTAAGGCCAACTTGATTGCTTCCGTTGTATCCGGAACGGATGATTCCCGCATTACGAAAAAAGCGGAAATTTATCAAAACGGCAGCTTGATTCAAAACAATGTTGTTCCGGTAAACGGTGAACTGACGATCAGAATGTATGAGTCTGCCAATGCCAACTATTGGAGAAAGATCAATGTTGCCACAGCAACCGGTAAAACCGCATGGTACAGTGATTTTGTTGCGGAGCGTTTTAAAACTTCCGGTAAGTCCATTTCCGGCGGCAGTGAAGGCACATATGAAGAAAATAATCAAACTAAAAAGTATACGGATTATTCCTATATAGTTCCCTCGGCTGACTCTCTCTATGTCTATGTCGACTATGTAAGAGTGCAGGCAAGTCCTGTAGCCGCCACATTCGGTGCCGGTAACGTTGTCAATGTAACCTATACCGGTAAGGCTCCCGTGCCCAATAAAGACACCGGATTTGATGTGACTATCAGAAATGCCAACAACAGCGAGATTGTCTGGACCGAAGACTACAACCTTGCAGGTGTTGAAGATAACTCTCTGTTGTCCGTTGCTTATTCTTATGTCAACAATGCGAATCCGTCCGATGTCGGCAACGGTTTGCCCGTCAACGCAGGCAGATATACCGTTACATGCACCTTGGCGGATGATACAAACATTGACCGCGATGATAATGTTTATTCCAAAAACAGAAAAACGCTGACTACTTCTTTCACACTGAATATCAACAAAGCGTATGCTCAAAGAGGGAACCTCGTTGATAGCCTGACGTTGACCTACGGTGAAAAACTCGGCGATAAGCTGTCATTGAAGACCATGCAGGCAAAGGGTGTCAAAGACGAATATATTGCCGGTACTTTTGAGTTTGCCAACGGTATTGCCGATTCCGATTCTTACAAGAATGTCTGCACTGATTTTGAACTGGATATCATCTGGAAACCCGGTGCCGATACCACCAATTATCAGACTACCTCTTTCACCGTTTCTTATACGGTAACCCCCGCAACACTGACCATTACACCCTCTGCCGCTGCTGTTGTTTACGGCAATTCCGAATTCAGCACACCTTACGGTGCTGTTATATCCGGTCTGGTTGCCAATGATGCCGCAAACGAAAGCAAGATTGCACAGATCCTTGCAGGTCTTTCCTACACCATCAACTATACAGGCTCCGATTATATTTCCTACTCCGCAGGCAATATCAATGCAGGCTCCTATTATATTCAGCCTGTTCTTTCAACCGTTCCCACCTTCCTGTCTAACTATAATGTAGTTTATAATTATGGTGTCGGCTATGCATCCCTTGCCGTTACCGCCCGTCCGCTGACCGTTTCTGCGGTGGCACAGAGCCGTGCTTATGATCCCACTGACAATACTGCAGTTGTGGAACTGACTATTACCGACGGTATCTTTGAAGGTGACCTCGTTTCCATCTCTTCCGTAACGGGTGATCTGACCAATAACACGGTCGGCAAGCAGTATGTGGAAGATATCGACAAGACCGTTGCCACCAATGCACTCACCGGTGCAGATGCAGGCAACTACACCGTTGCATTCCTCAGCTTTGAAGACGGTGCTGCAAAGCCGATGGTCGAAATCGTAAAGGCAATGCCCAACGTGACCGTTCCCACCGTCACCGGTACCCGTTATTATACCTACAACGGCAAGCTCGGCGACATCAACCTCAACGGCAATGATTACACTCCCGAAATTGCAGGTACATGGGATTGGGCAGCCCCCGAAACCAATCCGCAGGTTCTTGTTGATACCTATACGGCTGTTTTCAAGCCCTTCGACAGCGACAACTATCTGGATTACACGGTTGAAATTCCCGTTGAAATTCTTGCATCGGATGTTCACATCACCTACAATGCAAGCCTGACATACGGTGATCCCAGACCTGACCTGACACAGTATACCTATACTTGTGCAACCGATACTGCATTTTCCATCAAGCAGGTTGTGACCTCGGGTAATATTTATCCCTCCACCACCTACGATCAGTTTGACGGTGTTTCCGATGCGGGTTATGTTGTCAAACTGAACAATGCAAACTACAAGGATGTCAACGGCAACTACAATCTGATTGTGGATGACGGTCTGATTACGGTTTCCCCCAAGACGATTTTTGTTACTGCAGACAATGCCGTCATTACTTACGGTGACAGATTTGATGCTGTTACTTTCGGCACCCATACGGTTACTTATTCGGATGACTTTGTCGGTTCGGATACTCCCAATTCGCTGACCAAAAACGGCACCGCTCCCGACTATATCTTCACTTCCGATTATAATTACAATAACAATTATAATGTAGGTAGCTACACCATTACGGTCGACATGCTTGCAGAGGATAAGTCCCCCAACTATCAGATTACCTTTATGAGCGGTACTCTGAAGGTTGAAAAAGCAGAACTTCTTGTTTCCGGTAAAGTCATCAATGTCAACTATAAGGACGATGTGGATCTGACTGCCGCTTATACGCTGACAGGTCTTGTGCACGGTGAAACCACACTTGCACAGGCGGGCATCGGTGAACCGATTCCCAATACAAATTACACGGCAGGTTCTCCCGTTGTGGACGGTGGATATCCTTACTTCTTCGACTTCTCGGGCATCGTTGCCGAAAACTATCGCATTTCCACCAAAGCGGGCACGATCATTGTCAATAAGATCAATCCCGAAATTACCGTATATCCCACTGCATCACTGCCCTTTGGTTCCGTGCTTGCTGATGCTGTTTTCTCTGAATTTGCGGCTACCGTAGACGGGAAGTTCGTCTTTGATGCTGCTGATGCAAAGCCGCCTTACAGCTCCGATCCTTACAATGAAGATGTCCTTGTTTATACGGCTACCTTCGTTCCGGATGATACCGTAAACTACAATGTACTCAACAATCAGAAAGTAGTTCTGACCATTGAAAAGTGTGCGATCACGGGAACGCCGCTTATTACAGGTTTCCCGATGCCTGAACAGGTTTTGACGGCAGATCTGAGTGCCATGTATCCCGCCGCAAGTGAAAACTATATCTTCACCTGGACGGTAAACGGTGAATTCAAGTCCAATGCAACCACCTACACGGTTGAAAATGCAGACGATGTTATCGTCCTGACCGTAACGGCAGCAGGTCCTTATGTCGGTTATGCAAGTAATACCGTTACCGCGTCCCGCAAACTGACCGTTGCCGATCTTGATACCGTTCTGAATATTGTCGGAATTGATGAAACCAAGACTTACAATGCAACACAACAGGGGGTTACGGTTGTCAATAAGAACGATTCCGAAGTGCTTATGGGTAATATCATCGTTAAGTACAACGGCTCAGCTACCATTCCGACCAACGCAGGTACTTACGGTGTGACCGTAGATATTGCACTGCCGGACAATTTCGGCTCTCTGACTGTTGAAGAACGCGACGGACAAACTTATGTCGGCAGTCAGAAAATCTATGCTCCCGCTGCCAATATTTCCCTCGGTACATTTACCATTGCTCCTGCAGCATTCAATGTCAATGTCACCGTTGCCGATAAGGAATACGACGGCAATAATGTTGCAACAGCAAAGACCACCGATATCGTAAACGGTGCCATTGCTACCGCTTCCGGTGCAGATAAAGTTGCCTTTGATGCGGCCAATGCAATGTATCTCTTTGATACTGCCAATGTCGGCACTGCAAAAGCTGTTACAGTAGGCAATGCAGCCCTGATCGGCGAATCCAAAGACAACTATGTGCTGACTGTCAATATCACCAATGCAAACGCAGGTGTGATTACCGCAAAGGAACTCAAGGCAGTTGCAGTTGCAGAAACACGCGAATATGAAGCAGGCAATACAACTGTGGAAGTTGTATTTGATATGGATCTGACAACACTTGCCGCAGGGGATACCGATGCAGATGTTTACTTCAATCCCGCAATCGGTTCTGTGGCAAGCGACAAGGCCGGCTCACAGAATGTTATGATTGCAGACGGCAATATTTCCCTTGCCGGTGTAAAGGCTGCAAACTACAAGTGGAATGTTACCAACCTTGATACACTGACAGTGCTTATTGACAAGGCAACTCCGGATTATCCGATGCCTGAAATCGGAATTCTGACCTATGACAGCGGCAGAACGCTGGATGATATTTCTCTTGGTGACTCCCGTTGGGGTTGGGTCAACGGCAATGTGAAGCCCGGTGCAGGCACCCGGACATACACAGCAGTCTTTATGCCTGATGATACCGCCAACTACAAAACCGTTACCAAGGAAGTCACACTTGTTATCAATAAGGCACAGGTCGTTATTACCGCAACAAGCTATACGCTGACCTACGGTGATTCCGCTCCCACCTATTCTTATACAGTTTCCGGTCTGACCGGTGCTGACACTCTTGCTTCCGTGGCTACCGGTTATGCGATTGTGAACTGTGCTTATGACCTTGGTTCCCCTGTTCGCGCAGAAGGATATCCCGTTACCGTAACCGGCTACTTCTCCGGTGAAAACTACGATTTCCGTTATGTGCAGGGGCTTGTAACCGTCAATCCGCGTCCTGTTTATACCAATGCAACAGTTGCAGAACGTAACTTCTCCGCATCCAACTATGATGTGGCGATCAGCTTCAGCGAGCTGACCAATGTTTATGCACCCGATAAAGGTAATGTCAATCTTGCTTCCTATGCAGCTACGGGTACGGTTGAAAACAACGCTGCCGGTACACGTGCCGTCAAATACACGGCACCTGTTCTCACCGGTTCTGCGGCAGGCAACTATGTGCTTGTTGTCAATCCGAATGAACTGACTGTTGAAATTCTTAAGGCAAAGCCTCTGAATGTGCTTATGCCTACCACGGCAACCGTGATTTACGGTTCACCGCTTTCCTCTGCCGTGTTCACCAGCTCAAAAGAAGGTGACGGTACCTTCCGTCTTGAAAATGCATCTTCTTATCCGGTTGCACACGGTGTGTTCAGTGATGTTTACAAAGTTGAGTTCATCCCCACCGACAGTGCAAACTATGCAACCTTGTCAGCCTATATCACACTGACGGTTGAAAAGAAACCTCTTGCAGTTGCCGCTGCTCTTTCGGGTGCACAGCGTGCGGGTGAAACGGTTTATGTTGTTACATCTGCAATTGAAGATGCGGCAGCTCCGTACATTACCTATGAATGGTACAGACTCAAGAATGCAGGCGACAGCATTTATGCAGGTGTTAAGCTTGCCGAAGGTATCAGCTACACGCTGAACGACAATGATGTCGGTTATTATGTGGCATGTGCTGTAACAGTGAACAATGCGGCTCCGTATTCCTGTAATGCAATCGCGGTTTCCGACAATCCCATTGAGGAAGTCAAGATGACCTTCTGGCAGAAGCTGTGGGCATTCTTCTATAAGATCTTCGCTTCGATCTCCCAGTTGTTCGGCGGAATAACCGGCTGATAAAACAAATCGACACCTCGGTTTTTACCGAGGTGTCTTTTTTACGCTATGCCGTTGTCAGCTTCAGTTGCAACCGCAACCGTTGTTGCAGCTACAGCTGTTGCAGGTGTTGCAACCGCAACCGTCAGAACCGAGAAGAATAATAACAATCAGAAGAATGATCCAGCAGTTGTTGCCCAGAAAGTTCATCTTTTTCCCTCCCTTCGTGCCCTCAATTCATACTATGCAAAAGGGAAGAAGGGGTGCAGAATTATTACATAAAAAAATACCGTCCGGTCGGACGGTATTTATATAATCATTCAGTTGTTTTTTAATTCAGAGGGCTTAGCACCAAGAAGCATCTCCGCCATCAGCTGTGCACATTGCAGTGCCGACAATTCCAGTGTGCCGTCAAGCCAACGGAAAATCATACCGCGGACACCGCTGGATGCAAAACTGATATAACTGCGGAAGATTTCTGCATTGACATTGCTGAAATGTTCCATGAAAAGCGGAACAAATCTGCGTGCAAAGTCATCACTGAGCTGCTGAATAAAACTTCCGCCTACGCAGGACGAGAGTAGAAGTCGGTAATATTCTTTATTTTTCTCTAAAAGACGCAAATTGGCTTCCAATGTGGGGAACGGATTTTCATAGAAATTAAAAATTCCCGTTTCATCAATAATATTAAGAATAGTTCTGATTGCATCCTGTTCAAGTCTTGTGTAAAGATCTCTCACATCTGCATAGTGGGCATAAAATGTTCCGCGGGAAATACCTGCTCTGCCGATAATATCCGTAACGGTGATTTTGTTTACATCTTTTTCATTCAGCAAGGCGACATAAGCATTTTTGATCAATTGCCTGGAGCGTATAGCGTTTTTGTATTCGGATTTTCTTTCTTCTGCCATTATATTTTCTCTCCCTTACTTCAAATCAATGCGGCACCGCAACCGCTTCTTTGGATCGCGGTGCCGCTTGTGTCATTTACTTTTCTGCCTGCTTTGAATATTTCATCTTGTAAACAAGACGCATCAAAGCACATTCATAGCCTTTAATGGCCGATTTCCCCATATCTAAAATGTTTGCTGCCACGAATGACTGACATCCCTTTTCAGCGACCATTTCAATTGCCTGTGCGTCGCTCATGCCGGAACCTGCACAAAGTGCACCGTTGTCCTTCAACAGAACCGCATTGCGACCTTTTAGTTTCTTGACAACCTTTTTCGCCGTTTTCTGTGTGTTGTTCGGGTCGAATGTTGCACAACGTGCGGTAACACCGACGATCTGTGCAAAGTCATCAAGGAAAGGTTTTACGGTCTTGCCGATGGAAGAAACGGCAACCACATCTTCCTGTTTGTTGTGAATGATTGCGTTGACATCTTCACGTTTGTTGTAAACGGCAAGATGCAATTCTGCGGACGAGGGATAGACAGCACCCGTGTCAAGCGGTGTGCCGTCGCAAAGACGGATACGCACGCTGTCACCGCCGTCTGCGGGAGTCATCAGAATGGTGTCGCCCTCGCGTTCGGAGATGAATGCGGGGAAGTCTGCTGCTTTAATGTCACCCTTTTTCAGCGTTTGAGCAATATAGTTGCTCAATGATGTGAAACTGTCAGCCGTGTTACCGGTAACCGTTGCATAACGGTCAAGCAGGAACTTCTTGCAGACTTCTTCAAGTTCCATGGCTACACTGAATGCGTTGTCCATGTCCGTACCAAGGCAAACAGCACCGTGATGAAGCATCAATGCGGCATTGCCGTCTGAACGGGCAATGGCATCGCTGACCCCCTTTTTAAGCTTCCCTGTGCCGGGCAGACCGTAAGCAGCAGCAGGAATCGAGGAGCCGAGAATGGCAGCACTCTTTTCGTCTTTGACCTGAATATCAAGTCCTGCAAGACCTGCCATGGAGGCATACAATTGATGGGTGTGAATAACGAAGTTGCATTCGGGGCGAAGTCTGTAGCAGGATGCATGAATGCCCTTTTCGGAAGACGGTTTGACGTCGCCGTCATAGGTGCAGTCTGCAATGCTGACAAGAACAATTTCATCGGGAGTCAGGGCATTGTATTCCCGTCCGCTGGGGGTGATCACAAAATGCGTGTCGCTGACACGGCAACTGACATTGCCCCAAGTACGGGCAATCAGTCCGCATTTGACAAGTTGTTTGCCTGCCTCAATGACAGCCAATTTTGCTTCGAGAATATCCATGTTTTACCTCTTATTTGTTGAGAAGTTCAACTGTTGCAAAGACCTTGTCGAATCTGGTCAGAGCTTCGTCGATGAGTTCGGGAGTGTAAGCAGCACTGGTATACAGACGGCTGCCTGCAAGCGTAACAAGACCTTCTGCCATGTAAGCAGCACCCATGTGGGTCATTTCTGCCTTGCGAGCATCGGTTGCTTTGATGACACCGGGGATTGTCCACGGCTTCTTCCAGTTGATGGAGAAGTGCATGGTGCCGACGGTTTCAAGATGGCAGATGGAGCCTTCGTTGTATGCTACGAAGGGAAGGTTGTACTTGCGGATGAGTTCCTGCAAGCCCTTGGTAAGACGGTCGCCCATCTGACCTGCCTTCTGGCAAGCATTGGTGCGGTCGATTTCTTCGAGGGTGTAGTAACCTGCACAGCAGGAAAGCGGATTGGCAGTCATTGTGCCGCCGGTAAATGCCTTTTTAATCTTCATGCCGGAATCATCAAGACCGGCACCGAGATACTTCATGTATTCTTTCTTGCCGCCGACGCCGCCTGCACCCGGATAGCCGCCTGCGATAACCTTACCGAAAATGGTCAGGTCGGGAGATACGCCGAAGTAACCCTGTGCACCTGCCATGCCGATACGGAAGCCTGTGACGACTTCATCGAAGATAAGCAATGCACCGTATTTGCGGCAAAGTCTTTCAACACCTTTGTTGAAGTCGAAATCAAGCGGCGTGGTACCGCTTTCGGGACCGACCGGTTCAATAAAGACAGCAGCCGTGCCGCCTGTAAACTGGTTCGCTCTGAGCTTTCTTTCGAGGTCTTCCAGGTCATTGGGGAAAAATTCCTGCGTATGCTTGAACAGGTAAAGCGGAACGCCGTTTGCCTGTGTGAATTTGGAGCCGGGAACACGAATACCGTAACCGAGCTGGTCTGACCAACCGTGGTAGGCACCACCCATTTTAATGATATTCTTTTTGCCTGTTGCAAGACGAGCAACACGAACTGCTGTCATGCAAGCTTCTGTGCCGGAACCCTGCATACGGAACATCTGAACCGTTTCAACGGAATCGGAGATCTTCTTTGCAAGTTTGTATTCAAATTCATGGAACAGACCGGTGGAAGGACCGCAGGTGTTCAAAAGGTCGATAACCTGTTCACGAATCTGGGGCGGGTTGGAACCGAGAACGGTCGGGCCGCCTGCCTGCAGGAAGTCGAAATACTTGTTGCCGTCGATGTCATACAGGAAGCAGTCTTGTGCTTTAGTGAATACAAGCGGGAACGGATAGTTAAAAGCAAGATTGTGCTGAACGCCGCCGGGGATGATCTCACGAGCTTCTGCGATCATAGCCTTGGAAGTAGCACACTTTGCTTCAAAATAGTTGTCAACATAAGCGGCAAGAGCATCTTTGCTGACCGAATAAATCGGTTTGGCAATCAGTTCGTCAAGTGCTTTGTTGACAGCTCTGGTGTCATGATAATCTGTGATTGCAAAACGAGTGTCCATAGTTACATAAACCTCCATAATAAAATTATACATTATAGATAATAGCATACTCTGCATTGGTTTTCAACAACAAAAAATGCAAAGAATGTTAAAAAATTGTTACATTTTAATTTTTTTGTTCAGACAAAGAATGCCGTTTCTTGTGATATCTGCACAACCGTAAAAACCCTCTGCAACCGATCCGGGGTTAAAAAAATGAATTCCGTTCTCGTAAAAGTATGTCGGAACATGTGTGTGCCCGAACAGAACAAGATTATGCTGTTGCATTTGTGCAACAAGTCCAAGCTTGTCCAGCCCGAATTTAACATTATAAAGATGACCGTGCGTGGCAAAAATGCGTGTGTTTTCAAAGGTAACGGTTATGCTGTCCTGCAGTACTTCCCGAAAAACAGAATCACAGTTTCCTCTCAATAAAAAGAATGTACGCGGGTCGGTGTCTTTCAGATAAATCATGTCTGCGGCACCGTCACCGAGGTGAAATACCGCATCCGCCATCGGTTCTGCCGCTAAAATTTCAGCAAGATGCTCTTTGCGTGAATGGGAATCCGATAATACGAGCAAACGCATAAAAAACCTTCTTTCGCATAAGTATGATAAATGAGGAGGGATTATTTTGCAGGATAAACGTGTAGAAACTCTTTTGCAGATGCTGGCAGGAAAGTCCCGTGCAGATGAACAGGGCGTGAAAAATCAAATGGTCAGTTCACTTTCTGCCGAACAGCAAGCCTTGTTCAGGAAGGCACTTTCCGATCGGGATACGGCACAGCAACTGTTGCAATCGCCGCAAGCGGTTGAAATTCTGAAAAAACTGCAAGGCAACGGTGGTAAAAATGGATCTGAATGATCTTTTATCATCGTTGAGCGATGAAGATATGAAACAATTACAGGAAACCGCCGCACAACTGTTGGGAAATGTGCAGAACAATGTCGAAACATCCGGTAACGGCATCGGTGAATTGTTTTCCGGCAACAATCCGTTGATGGACCCGAAGGTGCTCAATGGCTTATCCCGATATTTCGGAAAAATGAATGAAAAAGATACCCGCAGTGATTTTTTGTATGCACTCAAACCACTGTTGAGTGAAGCAAGACGAAGTAAGGTGGATGAGGCTGTCAATATTCTGCGAGTGCTTAAAATGATGCGTATGTTCAGGGAGGGTGGACTTCTTGGCTGATTATTCTTATTCACAGCTCTCGCAAATGCAGCAGGAAGCAGTGCAACGGGTGCGTGAAATGCGCAGGAAAGCAAAAGATGCAGCCGAAGATGCAGCACGGCAATTTGCTGCAGAGGAACAGTCGAAACAAACTGCAGAAACACCTTCAATATATCCGAAATCACAGCATGCAACGGCCCCACGTTGTTGCAAAAAACGGGAAAATACTTCCGATATCATCTCAAAATTGTTTGAGGGCAAAGGGATACGGGCTGATGATGCGGATAAGGCATTGATTCTGTCCGTTTGCTTTTTGCTTCGGGCAGAACAGGCGGATGAAGATCTGATTCTCGCTATGCTGTATTTACTGACATAATTATACAAAAATTTCTTTTCCATGTAAAGGGTAAGGATTCGGTTTCTGTCTTAAAATAACAATCAAAATACAAAAAAGTGATGATTAGAAAGATGTAAATTGTATAAAATTCAGCAATATAGACAAAAGCAGATCTTAAAAATTGGCAGCACAGTCTCTCTTCTTCACAACTAAGACATATTACATTCACAGATTATTCACAATATTGTGATAATATTGTAAATGTTATAACTTTATGAAAGTGAGTGCAGAATATGTTCGAAGTTCTTTTGGGCTATCTTTCCGAAATTTCTGATTTTATCAATTACATTATGGAGGCTATTCGGTCTATTGTTTTTGTTGCCCAGGGAAAAGAGGATCCCACCGAAGCACAGAGTGACGAAGCACTGTTGCAGAGTAAAAGCCTTTACAGCAATTGAATTTTTTTGTGTACCTTGCCGCTCGGGATGATCCGGGCGGTTTTTTTTCGTCAATCTGCTTGAAAGTAAGTGTTGAAATCTGTTTAAAATTACGAACTTTTTTTCTTTGGCAATATTCATAAAATGTTAATTGACATGTGGTATTTCTTTTGCTAAAATAGATAAGAAATAATGCGGATTTGTATCCGCAAATAGTTTAGGAGGAATGCATTTTGGCTAATATGAATTTGACAGATGCAAAAACCTTGGCATATATTAACATGTATGCCGTTCTCGGAACGCTCGAAAATCTTTGCGAACTCGATCCGCAGGCGAGAGCACTTCTTAAAAACAAAAAGCCGCTTTCGATCGGTATGATTGTTAAAGGCGGCCCGTCTGCAACACTGACGTTCAAAAACGGTTACTGCCGTATGAGCGACGGTGTTGATAAGTGTGATATTCTGCTTCCGTTCGGTTCCTGCGAAAAGTTCAACGGCATGATCGACGGTACCGTTACCCCGATTCCCTGCAAGGGTTTTACGCACATTGGCTTTTTGCTTAAGAGTTTTATTCCGCTGACGGATCTTCTGAGCAAATATATGCGTCCCGATCCCGAAGATCTCAAGGATGAACGTTTCTTTGAAATCAGCACATCGCTTATGTTCTACACCATTACCGTTGCACTTTCCCAAATCGGCAACAACGATGAAATCGGTAAGTTCAGTGCGGATCATATTGTTGACGGTGATATCAAAGTTGCCATCACTGGCGGCCCGGCAGCGACAATCCGCGTTTGTAACCACCGTATGATCACCATCAAGAAGACTCCCGAAAATTACCGTGCAATCATGGAATTTACAAGCATCAAGCTTGCACGTGATCTGTTTGACGGTAATGTCAATGCTGTTGCCTGCATCGGACAGGGAACCATCATCATGGGCGGTATGATCTCCATGGTCGATAATGTGAATCGTATTCTCGATCGTGTTGCTCTGTATCTTGCATAAGGAGGAAGAAAATTATGGCATCCAATCATTATAATTACGATAAAAGCCATGCACTCTTTGAAAGAGCATGTAAGGTAATCCCGTCCGGTCTTTACGGCCATCAGGGTCCTGCAGAAGGTTGCTGGATTCCTCCCACATCCTGGCCTTTCTTCACTGAAAAAGCACAGGGATCCTATTTTTGGGATGTAGACGGTAATAAATTCATTGACTATATGTGTGCATACGGCCCCAATGTTCTCGGCTACAACGATCCCGATGTTGATGCCGCTGCCATGGCACAGATGAAGCTTGAAAACTGCGTAACCACCCCCTCCACCAAGATCGTGGAATTTGCAGAACTGATGGTTGATACCGTTGCAAGTGCTGACTGGGCATTCTTTATGAAGAACGGTAACGATACCACCCAGGGTGCTATCATGTGTGCACGTGCTCATACCCACCGCAAGAAGATCATCTTCGTCAACGGTTTCTATCACGGTGTTTCCATGTGGACACAGAAAGTTGACTATCCCGGTGTTATCCCCGAGGACGTCGCCAACAACCTGTATGTTGACTGGAACGACTATGAAGCACTCGAAAAACTCGTCAATGAAAACGAAGGCGAAATTGCTGCTTTCATTTCCACACCTTACATGCACGGCAACTTTATTGACAACGTTCTTCCTGCTGACGGTTATTGGCAGAAGGTCCGTAAACTCTGCACCGAAAAGGGGATCGTTCTTATCGTGGACGACGTCCGTGCAGGCTTCCGTCTTGATACTGCAGGCTCTGACCACTATTACGGTTTCGAAGCTGATATGATCTGCTTCTGTAAAGCTCTTGCAAACGGCTGGAACGTATCCTGCCTTTGCGGTAAGGAATTCCTGAAATCCGCTATGAGCGGTCTGAGCTACACAGGTTCTTATTGGATGAGTGCCGTTCCCTTTGCAGCCGGTATTGCTTGCATCAATAAAATGAAAGAACTCAATGCTCCCAAGATGTTCCGTGAAAAGGGCCTGTTGCTGACCGAAGGTCTTAAAGCTGCTGCTGCCAACAACGGGTTCCACATGGTCGTATCGGGTGAACCGTCCCTGTTCTATCTGCGTCTTGCGGATGATGACAGTTTGCTGATCCATCAGGATTGGGTGCAGGAAATGGTACACAGAGGTATTTATCTGACCTCGCACCACAATCACTTCATCAACGCTTCGCTGACTGAAGAAGACATCAAGCGCACCATCGAAGTTGCCGAAGATGCCTTCCATGCAATCAGACCGAAGTATCAGTAATTATTGTTTAATCGGCGGTTGCCCCACGCAGCCGCCCTTTGATAAATTCATTATTAGGAGGAATATTCTATGTCTCTTTCAAAGGCCGAATGGCTGGCTCTTGAAAAGAAGGTTGACGAGCTTCGTAATCTGACGCTTGACACAACTTATTGGGCCGGTAGCGGACACATCGGCGGCGGTATGAGTGTTCTTGACATTATGACCGTTTGCTATCACAAGTATATGAACATTAAGGTTGATGATCCCAAGTGGGCAGATCGAGACCGTTTCATTCTCAGTAAAGGTCATGCCGCAGTTGCTTATGCACCCGTGCTTTGCGACCTCGGTTTTAATGACAAGGAAATGCTCAAAACTTTCAACCTTTCCGGTTCCAAGATGGGTATGCACCTTGACTCCAACAAAGTAGTCGGTGTCGATGCTTCCACCGGTTCTCTCGGCCATGGACTTTCCATCGCTGTCGGTACCGCCCTTGCAGCACGTGTTCTCGGTAAGGACTATATGACCTTCTGTGTTCTCGGTGACGGCGAATGCGATGAAGGCTCCAACTGGGAAGCTGCTATGACTGCTGCTCACTACAAAGTGACCAACCTCATTTCCTTTGTTGACCGCAACAAGTGCATGATCGACGGCAGAACCGAAGATGTCAAGAATCTTGAGCCCTTCTGCGATAAGTGGACCGCTTTCGGTTTCATCGTAAAGGAAATCGACGGCAACAACATCAAGGAACTCTGCGAAGCCATTGACTTTGCATATGAAAACCACAAGAACGGCGGCACACAGCCCGTCATGATCGTCTGCAATACTCTCAAGGGCTGCGGTATCGACTTCATTGAAGACGATTACACCTGGCACTACGGTGCATTCGACGATGAAAAATACGAAAAAGGCAAGAAAGCTCTTGCTGAAACATACAAGAAGCGTGTAGCACGCGCAGAAAAGGAGGGTGCATAAGCTATGGCAGGCGGAATGACTTATACTGCAATTGAATCCACACAGCTTTCCACTTCCGAAATTTACGGACAGGCTCTCGTGGAACTCGGCAGAGAACACAATGATGTTGTTGCTCTCACAGCGGACCTTGCAAAGTCCACCAAAATCGGTGATTTCATGAAAGAATTCCCCGACAGATTCTTCAACGTCGGTATTGCTGAACAGGATCTGTTCGGTGTTGCCGCAGGTATGGCAAGAGCGGGCCTTGTACCGTTCCTTTCCACTTTCTCCCAGTTTGCATCCTTCCGTGCGGCTGATCAGCTTCATACCGACCTTTGCTATCAGAATGTCAATGCAAAAGTGATTGCAACCCATTCCGGTACTTCCTTCGGTCAGGCAGGTTCCACCCACCATGCAATCTGCGACCTTGCTGTTACCCGTTCCATCCCCAATCTGACCGTTATCGTTCCTGCTGACGGTTATGAAACCTACAATGCCGTCAAGGCTGCTTATGCAACCCCCGGACCGTTCTATATCCGTATCAACCGCGGTTTTGACCGTGTTCTGTATGAAAACAGCGACTACGGTTTTGAAATCGGCAAGGCTGTTACCGTACACGAAGGTACCGATATTACGGTCATTGCTTGCGGTTCCTGCGTATTCCAGGCTGTTCAGGCTGCTGATTTCCTTGAAAAGGCAGAAGGTCTGAAGGTTCGTGTTATCAATATGCACACCATCAAGCCTCTTGACAAGGAAGCCATCCTCAAGGCTGTTATGGATACCCGTCGCATCATCACCGTTGAAGATCACAACGTTATCGGCGGTCTCGGCTCTGCTGTTGCGGAAGTTGTTGTTGAATCCGGTAAGGGCTGTGCATTCAAGAAGCTCGGTGTTAACGATCAGTTTGCACCCATCGGTCTTCATGAAGACATTATGGCTGCCGTCGGTATTGATGCAAACGGCATCATTGAAGCTGTCAGAGAAGTCATGAAGAAAGACTTTGAAGAAGACGACAACTGGGACGACGAAATGTAATCGCCCCCGCATCTCACACGAAAGGAAAGAGATTCAATGGCAGATAGAGAAGCCTTCTTAACAAATAAAATATTTCTGAATGCTGCTTTGCCGCTCTTGAAAGTCATCGCCGCAGATGTTCCGAGCATCAATAAGATGTTCAAGAATGTCCACTGCGTTTATCAGGTAAGCTGTCTTGCTCCCGAAGCACCGGGCGGCAAGTATGCGATTCACTTTGTGGTCAACGGAGATGAATGGAAAATCCATCCTAAAATCGAACCCAGACCCATGGTTGAACTTGAATTCAAGAGTGTTGAAGCACTTAATGCATTCTTCAAAGGCAAGATTGCACCGGCAACCCTGCCGAAGATGAAGGGTGTTACCAAGCATCCTGCTGCATTTGCCGCTTTCATGGCAGCATTGCTGAAAATGGCAAACCTGCTCGGTCTTACCGAACCCCCCGAAGACGAAGACACCAAGCGTCTGCTTGTCAAATGCTACTTCTATCTTCTGAGTGCGGGTATCAGCCAGCTTAACAAAAACGGCCACGAAGAAGTGCATGAATGGGCACTCAAGAGCCCTGATCGCGTTTATGCATTTGCTGTCCAGGATGAACCCACCGTCAGTGCATTTATCCGTGTCAAGGCAGGTAAGTCCCGTTCCGGTAAGGGTGAATACAAGCGTGCAATGCCTTTCTTTACCCTTAAATTCCGTGACCTTGATGCTGCTCTCGGTACCCTCATGTCCATCGACGATATGCTTGAGGCGACCAAGGAAGGTAAGATCATCATGGAAGGTGCACCTGAATTCGGTGCACAGATCGGCGGCTATATGTTGCTTGTCGGTTCGTTGGCAAAATAATTTAAAAACTTTTTTGAAAGGACTGTCTGTAACAAGACAGTCTTTTTTTTCTGTTGCCGAAAGTGAAATATTTATCGAAGTACAAATATTGACAAAAATGTATAAAAGGTGTACAATAATCAACAGTCAAAAAAATGAGAGAGGGACCATCGTGGCAAGAAAAGAAGATCTGCGTTTTATCCGCACGAACAGAAAACTTTATGAAACTTTTTTTGATTTAATCTCTGATGAGTTGATTGAGAATCTGAGTATCACAGACATCTGTGATGCTGCAAAAATAAATCGTGCAACTTTTTATAAACACTTCAACGATCGTAAAGAATTTGTATTTTATTGCATCGGTCAGAAAGTACGGGAAATTCGTTTGGAACGTACCGGTCGGGAAAATGTCAACACGACAACCATTCTCGAAGATTGTGTCCGTGAGATATATGCTTTATTGCGTTTCATGATGTCGTTGAATGCAAAAAATCTGAATCCTGACTACAATACCATCCGCCTTATTTATGACGGACTGATGTCTTTTTATCTTGATGAGTTTTTGTCCTATTATAAAAAGTCAAAGCGGATTGAAAATGTCGATAAAGAAGTTTTTGCGGCTTACAGAGTAGGATCTTTGCTGACGATCGCTTTTTTTGCATTGATGAAAGGTGAAGACTATATCAGCGAAAACGCTTGTGAAGAAATCATTGCAACATTTGTTGCTAAAATGAGAGAGTTTGAATAAACAAAAAAGACCTGCAACCGTTTGGTGTGCAGGTCTTTTAACTCGCTGACGTGAAAAAGGAGGATTCATACGAATCCTCCTTCATTTTATGCTCAATACTTTTTACGAGCAACGTAAGAAGTATGCAGGATTTCGTGTGCCTTGTGGCTGTTGGGTTCGCCGAAGAATTCGTCATAAATCGCCTTCACATCGGGATTTTCGTGAGATTTGCGAACGGGAAGAGCCTTGTCGTCTGCATACAGACCTGCAGCACGTTCTGCTCTGATGTCACGGAAATTGTGAACAGATGCAGGCTGAATGGGCTGCCCGCCGCCGTTTACACAGCCGCCGGGACAAGCCATGATTTCGATGAAATCATAGGTCTTTTCGCCGCTCTTGATCATTTCAAGCAGTTTGCCTGCATTGGCAGTGCCGGAAACAACAGCAACTCTGATTTCATTGCCTGCGATGGTATAGGTTGCTTCTTTGATACCTGCAACGCCGCGGACATCGTGGAAATCAAGGGCTGTGAGTTCTTCCTTGGTCAGAACTTCGTAAGCGGTACGAAGAGCAGCTTCCATAACGCCGCCGGTAGCACCGAAGATGGTGCCTGCGCCCGAACCGAGACCGAAGGGAGCATCATACTGTGCGTCGGGAAGTTCTCTGAACAGAATGCCTGCCTTCTTGATCATTCTTGCAAGTTCACGAACAGTGATAACTGCATCGATATCTGCAAGGCCTTCAACAGCAGTACTTTCTCTTCTTTCAGCTTCAAACTTCTTTGCAGTACAGGGCATTACGCTGACCACATAAATGTCTTTGGGGTCAATACCCATCTTTTCTGCGTAGTAGGTCTTTGCAACCGAACCGAACATGCCCTGCGGAGACTTGCAGGAGGAGAGGTTGGGAATGAATTCGGGATAGTAGGTTTCGCAATATTTGATCCAGCCGGGGGAGCAGGAAGTGATCAACGGAAGATTTTCCTTCTTGGTGTATCTGCCGAGGAATTCGGTAGCTTCTTCCATGATGGTAAGGTCGGCACTGAAGTTGGTGTCAAATACACCGTCAAAGCCGAGTGCTTTAAGAGCAGCAACAAGTTTGCCGGTCACAACAGTACCCATTTCATAGCCGAATTCTTCACCAAGACCGACTCTGACTGCGGGAGCAGTCTGCACGATGACATGCTTGGTGGGATCGTTGAGAGCATCGAATACCTTTTGGGTGTCATCTCTTTCGGAAAGAGCACCGGTCGGACAAACGGTAATGCACTGACCGCAGGAGATACATGCGACATCAGCAAGGGGCTTTTCAAATGCACAAGCGATGTGCGTGTCGAAACCGCGGTCGTTTGCACCGATAACGCCGCAACCCTGGTTCTTTTCACAAGCAGCAACGCAACGACGGCAAAGAATGCACTTTTCGTTGTCTCTGTACATGTGCGCAGCACTGTTGTCGATAGCATATGCGGATTTTACGCCTGCAAAAGCATATTCATTTTCAATGCCGTAATCGTGGCAGAGCTTCTGCAATTCGCAGTTACCCGAACGCACGCAGGAAAGGCATTCTCTCTTGTGGTTGGAGAGGATGAGTTTGAGTGTGGTTCTTCTGGATTCGATAACCTTGGGAGTGTTGGTGAAGATTTCCATACCTTCGTTTACGGGGAACACGCAAGCAGCAACAAGGCTTCTTGCACCCTTGACTTCAACAACACAGATACGGCAAGCACCGATTTCGTTGATTTCTTTGAGATAGCAAAGTGTGGGAATTTCAATTCCTGCCATACGGGCAGCAGTCAGAATGGTGCTGCCGGCGGGAACGGTATAGTCTTTGCCGTTAATTTTGATATTTACATCAGCCATTGTATCCGTTCCTCCTTATTTCTTGGAAATTGCGCCGAACTTGCACTTTTCGATACAAGCACCGCACTTGATGCACTTGGACTGGTCGATGACATGCGGATTCTTAACAGTACCGCTGATAGCGCCGACCGGGCAGACTCTGGAGCAGAGGGTACAGCCCTTGCACTTGTCGGCTTCAATCACGATGGAAAGAAGGCTCTTGCAGACACCTGCGGGGCATTTCTTATCAACAACGTGAGCAATGTATTCGTCTTTGAACTGCTTGTATGTGGACAGAACCGGGTTGGGAGCTGTCTGACCGAGACCGCAGAGAGAGTTCTCTTTGATGTAGTAGCAGAGTTTTTCCATTTCATCAAGGTCTTCAAGTGTGCCCTGACCATTGGTGATCTTTTCAAGAATTTCATACAGTCTCTTGGTACCGATACGGCAGGGAGTGCACTTACCACAGGATTCATCGACCGTGAATTCAAGGAAGAACTTAGCGATGTCGACCATGCAAGTGTCTTCGTCCATAACAATCAGGCCGCCCGAACCCATCATTGCACCCTGTGCTACAAGGTTGTCGTAGTCGATCTGAATGTCAAGCAGGGAAGCGGGGAGACAGCCGCCGGAAGGACCGCCGGTCTGTGCAGCCTTGAATTTCTTGCCGTTGGGAATGCCGCCGCCGATGTCTTCGATGACTTCGCGAAGGGTGGTACCCATCGGAATTTCAACAAGACCGGTGTTGTTGATCTTACCGCCGAGTGCGAAGACCTTCGTGCCCTTGGATTTTTCGGTACCCATGGAGTTGAAGAATTCAGCACCCTTAAGGATGATCTGCGGAATATTTGCAAAGGTTTCAACGTTGTTTTCAGTGGTGGGCTTGCCGAACAGACCCTTGACTGCCGGATAAGGCGGACGCGGACGCGGTTCACCACGGTTGCCTTCGATGGAGGTCATAAGAGCGGTTTCTTCACCGCAGACGAATGCACCTGCACCCAGACGGATGAACAGATCGAAGTCAAAACCGGAATCAAAAATGTTCTTACCGAGAAGACCGTATGCACGGGCATCGTCGATAGCTTTCTGCAGACGTGCAACAGCGATCGGATATTCTGCACGGACATAAACGTAACCTTCGGTAGCACCGGTAGCGTAACCGCAGATGGTCATGGCTTCAACAAGGCAATGCGGGTCGCCTTCCAGAACGGAACGATCCATGAATGCACCGGGGTCGCCTTCGTCAGCGTTACATACGACATATTTCTGGTCAGCCTGATTCTTGGCTGTGAAGCTCCATTTCAGACCTGTCGGGAATCCGCCGCCGCCTCTGCCGCGAAGACCGGAATCCATAACGGTTTTGATGACTTCTTCGGGCGTCATTTCGGTCAGAGCCTTACCGAGAGCTGCATAACCGTCCATTGCAATGTATTCTTCAATGTTTTCAGGGTCGATAACACCGCAGTTGCGAAGAGCAACACGCTTCTGCTTGGAATAGAAACGGGTGTCACTCAGGGAAACATTGCCCTTGACAACAGCATCCGCTGCGACATCGGTGTAAGCAAGGCGTTCAACAATACGACCCTTGAGAAGATGTTCTTCAACGATTTCTTTTACGTCGGATTCTTCTACTCTGCTGTAGAAAGTACCGTCGGGATAAACAATAACAACAGGACCGAGTTCGCAAAGACCGAAACAACCGGTTTTAACGATTTTGATTTCATCTTCAAGACCGTTTTTTGCGATCTGTGCTTCAAATTCCGGAATGAGCTTGACGCTGCCGGAAGAAGTACAGCCGGTGCCGCCGCAAATCAATACTTGAGCACGAACCATTTTTATACCTCCAAAATACCTTAAATATTGCTGACTGTGTATTCGTCGATGACTTTACCGCCGATGAGATGCTTTTCAATCACTTCTTTGGCTTTGTCGGGAGTCATCTTGACATAAGTGACCTTTTCTTTGTCTGCTTCGTAGATTTCAACAACGGGTTCAAACTGGCAGATGCCGATGCATCCGGTCTGGGATACGGTGACTTTGCCTGCAAGGTCGCGGTTGTTGATTTCTTCCACGAATGCGTTCAGGACGGGTCTTGCACCGGCTGCGATGCCGCAGGTTGCCATGCCGACAACTACGCGGATGTCGCCGCTGCCTTCACGAAGAACGACTTTGCCCTGCATTTTTTCTCTGATTGCTGCAAGTTCTGCTAAAGACTTCATTTTTACAGATCCTTTCATAAATGTATATATTATTTTTTATAAAACCGAATATTGCTCTTTGATGTAATCGCCGATCCATGCGATCACTTCAAAGGTGTCAAGCGGCACATCGCCTAAAACGGCTTTGAGTTCGTCGGTGTCGAGTGAAACACTGCCGTTATCTTTGCTGTGGGTGTAGATCCAATGAATGTCTGGGCTTCCCTGAATGAGAATCGTCAGGGTCGATGCGATATCTCCCAAAGGTGTGAAGTCCATGTGGGTCGGATCAAACACCGCTTTTACCACGGTGCCGTGGTCGTGCGGATGTTCACTTTCGTGCTTTGACGAAATACTGAAGCTGCCGCCTGTTTGCTCCGCCGCAAGTTTAAACAGCGGAATGCCCAGACCGACTTTTCGCGTTGTTCGTGTCGTCGTGAACGGGTCGGTGACGTTGCGGACAAAATCTTCCTTCATGCCGCAACCGTTGTCCGTAATACGGATCTCAAAACGGTTTTCACTTTCGGTCAGTTCGATTTTGATTATATCCGCACCGGCTTTA
Source organism: Acutalibacteraceae bacterium (assembly GCA_045605525.1). Taxonomy (GTDB): domain Bacteria; phylum Bacillota; class Clostridia; order Oscillospirales; family Acutalibacteraceae; genus RUG806. Next base: position 13,355 of record JAZUQC010000082.1, on the reverse strand, counting down.
ATGGAATTCTGTGCGATGTCGAGAATATTCAAAGATAATTCTTTCATCTTTTTTATTCACCTCGCAGAAGACGGAAAATTTCTTTGCGGACCTTATCCGAAGAATAGGGTTCATCGTCGATTTCAAAGAATACATCTTTGTCGCGGATGTCCCACAGATAATGTGCATCGGAAGAAACCAATAAGGTTTTTTCTTTGACGAGCGGAAATCTGTTTTTGTATTCCGTCTGTTTTTCTTTGTCGTGAAATTCCGCACAACGGAAGAACGGTTCTTCGGGGAAGGTGCCGAGGGTGGCAATGACCCCGTTTGCCTCTCTGTCTATGTGTGCGGGATAGCAAATACCGTTGTATTTTTCGACCGCATCGGGCACCTGCTCAATGGTGAGCATGGTGGCATTGGAAAGAAGAAACTCCTCTTTGCCGATGATGTTGTCGTTTTCATCCATGATCTGCTGTTCACCGAAAATATCGGGCCGGTTTTTGATCCGTATGCGTTGTGAATCAACAAATTCGTCAAACCGCAATGCATCTTCGAGATCTTCAAACAGACAGACGATGTGAATGTCTTCTGCGGTCGTCAGTTCCATTCCCGCAATAGGGATGATTCCGTTTTTTCTTGCCGCTTTGTAAAATGCGGGGCAGTTTTTGCAGGTGTTGTGATCGGTCAGTGCCATCACTTGCAATCCTGCCAGTGCACCCATACCGGCAATGTTGTTGGGTGTCATGTCGTCATCTCCGCAAGGGGAAAGACAGGAATGGATGTGAAAATCGTAATAATAACGGTTCATATATCGCAGGAGATTTTTACGGCTGTTTCAAACGCGGGCAGGGAAGTGCGTGCAATGTTCACATTCTTCGCTTCGGCTGTTTTCAGCACGTTTTCATCGGGTGTTACATCTTCCGCCAGAATCACAAGACTGACATCCGACAGTGCGGCAACGGCGGCAATATTGATGTTGGACATAATTGTGATCCATACATTGTCTGCCTGTGCTCTGCCCATGACCCAACTCAACAGGTCACCGATGTAGCAACCTTTGACTTCACGGTCGGGATCGGGCAGGGAAAGCGGAGCAAGACCGTATTTTTCAATCAGTGCATTCACAGTCATGTTTACTTTCCTCCTTTGCATTTTCTGCACATTTTCTTTGTGCAAGTACAACACAGTGGTCGATGCCGGGAATCAGACCCTTGACGATGTCTTCTGCAAATGCGCGGCAGGTCGGACAGCCGCAGGCTCCGCAGTCAATGTTGGGAAGCTGTGCACGCAATTTTTGAATCTGTGCCATCATACGCATGGATTCGCCCATGTTGTCGCTGAGTCTTGAAATGGGAATATAAGTCGGCAGTGATTCGGTGATGTATTCCGGGGGAATAAAACCGGTATCCTGCGGTAAAAAGTTTTTGGAAACGGGCATATAGCGTCTGACTGCCTGCAATCTTGTTTTGGCAATGAACGGATTTTCGATCGTCATGATCCCGCCGACACAACCGCTGATGCAAGCGTTGAGTTCAATAAACTCAAGCTGCGGCGGCATGTTGCCGTTTTCAATGGAATCGAGTACCTGATTGCAGTTCTGAATGCCGTCGGCATACAGATAATTGTCATTCAGAATCGCCGCACACTCACCGCCCGTGGATGCCCAGCCGATACCGATCATGCCGGATTCGCTTGTGAGGGTAGGTGTTTTGTCGCGTTTCATAACGCCGATGAGACGGAAATAAATTTCGCTCATGGATACGACCACATCAATGTTGCTTTTGTAATCCCCGTAGCCGTTGCGGATGTAACTGACCTTTGCAGCACACGGAGAGATGAAGAAAACACCGATGTCTTCGTCTTTTAATTCGGGATGCTCCAGCTTTGCCTTTTGCTTTGCCTGAATGGCGGCAATTTCCATGGGCGGCAGCATGGGCATCAGATTGTCTTTCAGATACGGAAAACGCAGGGAAATAAGTCTTGCAATAACGGGACAAGCGGAGCTGATAACGGGTTTTTTGATGCCTTCCGTTTTTAAGTACAAACGCGTATAGGCGGAAACCAGTTCAGCGGCTTTTGCCACTTCAAACACATCGTCAAAGCCGATGTCAAGAAGTCCCTGTAACACACAGTCCACATCATCGAGACCTGAAAACTGACCGAACAGGGAAGGTGCAGGTAAAGCAATTTTCCATTTGTAGTGCATGTAGTGTTCCAACTTACTGCACATAGCTTTTTTTGCTTTGTGGGGACACACGCGGATGCACTCGCCGCAGTCGATACAGCGGTTGGTGTTAATCTCCGCGTGTCCGTCCTTGATGCGGATGGCTTCCGTCGGACAGTGGCGTACGCAGGTGGTACAGCCGGTGCATTTTTCCTTATCGAGAACTACGGAATGTCTGTAATCGTTCAAAAAAAATCACCTTTTAAAACAAAAACGTTTTTTGTCAGCTTAAATTTACGGACATTGTGATTTTTGTGCCTTCACCGACCACGGTTTCAATTTTCATGTCGTCGGTGTAGCGTTTCATGTTGGGAAGTCCCATACCGGCCCCGAACCCGAGTGCACGGACATGGTCGTTCGCTGTGGAGTAGCCTTCCTGCATGGCAAGGTCAATGTCCTTGATGCCGGGGCCTTTGTCGTCTAAGATAATTTCAATGCGATCTTCATATACATTGACATCCGCCACACCACCGTGTGCATGGATGACCATGTTGATCTCGCCTTCGTACATGGCGATGGAGACCTTACGAATGATTTCGGGAGAAAGACCGAGCTGACGCATATTTTTTTTCATCTGCACCGAAGCCTGCCCTGCCGAAACGAAATTATCACCGTCCACATCAAAGTGGAAATTTAAAAATTCGCTCATGCTCTTTTTGACACACCCAGACCGTTGGTATAGAGCGTTCCGCAGGCTTCATACATACGCATGTCGCTTGAAAGGAGTACGATGCCGCTGTCTTCTGCGAATTCAATCATTTCCAACGTCGGACGTTTGCTTCTGACAAAGACCACACAGCGCATATCCATCATTACTGCCGTGCGGATCACCTGAGAATTGACAAGTCCCGTCAGCAGAACAGCCTGATCTTTGACGAATGCAAGCACATCGCTCATCATGTCGCTGCCGCAGGCAGAATGGACGGTGGTGTCAAGATGCTCTTCACCGCAAAGAATTTCGGCTTCGAGCAGGTTTTTGATCGTTTCAATGTTCATAAACTCTAACCCCTTTTTGGTTTGGGTCGATTATTCGTATTTTGCAAGGATGCCGGGGATCATGTCTGTGGTCAGTCTACCGTAAACGTCATCATTGATCGTCATAACGGGGGCAAGACCGCAAGCACCGATGCAACGGCAGGCTTCAACGGAATATTTGCCGTCTGCGGAGCATTCACCGGGCTGAATTCCGACGATTTGGCAGATTTTGTCAAGAACGTCGCCGCTGCCTTTGACGTAGCAAGCGGTACCAAGACAAACCGAGATGTTGTACTTGCCCTTGGGGGACAGTGCAAACTGTGCATAGAAGGTGGCAACGCCGTAAACCTTTTCCATCGGAACGTTAAGACCTTCTGCGATCATCTGCTGCACCTCATAGGGAAGGTAACCGTAGATTTCCTGTGCTTCCTGCATAACAGCCATCAGGCGGCTCTTGTCGCCGTTTGCTTCAGCAAGAACGGTCTGCAGTTTTGCAGCCTGTTCGGGTGTGCCGTTAAAGGGAAGGTTGCTGATTTTTTTCTGCATTTCTGAATATCCTCCATTCAAAAATAAAAAATAATAAACATTATCACGGTTTTGGGCAGAATTTACCTTACCCCAAACCAAAATAGAGTATATCACTTTGTTAAATTTGTGTCAATAGTATAATAATAATAAATATAACAAATTGCGGCAATATTTTTATTCATCTTCTATAAATTTCATTTATTTACATTATTTTGACTGCGGCTTGGGTCGATTGAACACTGCATAAAAATACAAACCGCATTCGCAGCGGGATCGCCGAATACGGTCTGTCGGGATTAAATTATCTTATTTAAATATTCGTCTGCCTCTTCTCTGTTTTTGAAAATGACGATATCTTTTTGCGGATAGTTGTTCAGTAATTCCAAAACTTTCGGACGGCTTTGGGCGTTATAGTTTCTGATAAACTCCAGAAATTCCGCATCGTCTTCCGTTTCAATCCACGGCATATCGGAGCGTGGTTTTCCTTGTCTTTGTTTTATACCATCAATGCAAACTTCCACAGGATAATCAAGAAAGAAAACCGTGTCACACTCTTTAAGGCGAAGCTCTATCGTAGAACCGTAGTTACCGTCGATGATCCATTTGTCGAGCACAAGAACATTTTGCAATCTTTCAAGAAAAACTTCATTGCTGACAGTTGTTTTATCGCTGTTCCATTTTAATAAATCAAGATGGTATAACGGCAAACTTGTCAGCGCGTGTAACGCTCTTGAAAATGTGCTTTTCCCCGAACCGGGACAACCTATAACAATTACTTTGTTCATTTCTTCAAACCATCGATAACTTTAAATTCCGTTTGTGTGTTCATCAAAATTAGCTTTGATAACCCGTCTTTCTTTTTCTGTCAGATTCCAGATGTGAATACCTGTGTCAGCGGTATTAAAGAAAAACGTGCAGTCAACGGGCATATCAAATAGTGAACGATAAAGCTGGTTTATCATTCCGCCGTGCGAGACAATTGCTATCGTTTCGTCTGCCTGCAATTCACTTATCACTCTTGAAAGTGCATTTTCGGCTCTCTGCCTGAATTCTACCTGCGATTCCTGTCCGTAAACAGCTTTATCAATGGGCAGATTCGGGACTTCCGGATATTTTTCTCTTACTACCGCGCGGGGCAATCCCGCAAGAAGACCGTTGTTGAACTCCATTAAATTCTCATCAAAAGCAATAGGAATGCCGGTTTTGTCGGATAAATGCTGTGCTGTTTGTTTCGCTCTTGTCAATGTGCTTGCATAGATTTTGGATATGTTATAGTTATCGGCTACATAATTTGCCATCGCTTCAGCTTGTCTGTGTCCTCTTTCGGTTAGGGTGACGGATATAATCCGAACCCGCCCGAAAACGGCTATTTTTAAGTCTTTTCGGCGTTTCACCCTTGAAAGGCGACAGCCTTCCTGCGGTTTCAACCCCAAAAATCCAATAAAAATACCTCGTCTTCGGGTCGAAGATTTTTTACAGTGAGGATTTTTGACGAGACGAGGCACAAAACGCAGAAAATCCTTTGTGGATTTTCGAGGATTTTAACGAAGTATCGGCGGAAATCTGCCTGTAAAAAACGGGTTCGGATTATATCCGTCACCCTAACGCAAAGTCTGCTCTTCCTTCGTGAACATCAAGCAAATCTGCCTCGGATTCACCGTGACGAATTACCAAAAGTTTCATTTTCATACCTCCAACAAAAGAATAAAGGCACCTCCGAAAAGATAACGGAGATGCCTGTACATTCAGAAAGATATATTTTATATCAATCGCAAACGGACAAAACGGCTCTCCGATTTCGGAAATTAAGATTCTTTGTCATTTTGTCCACCTGCCTTTCATTTCTTTGCAATCAGTATAGCACCGTCGGCTTGAAAAGTCAATATTTCGGAAAATTTGATAAATTTATAAAATCCTCTTGTAAAACGCTTCATTCGATTGTATAATAAGTCTTTGGAATGAAAGATTTGGAGGTAAATACAATGAAAAAAGAAGTTCTTATTGAAACATCCGCAAGACACGTTCACGTTTCCCGCGAAGCACTTGACATTCTTTTCGGTGAAGGCTATGAACTGACCAAGAAGAAAGACCTTTCCCAGCCCGGTCAGTATGCCTGCGAAGAAAGAGTTGCCGTTATCGGCCCCAAGGGTCAGTTCCCGGCAGTTTCCATTCTCGGTCCGGTCCGTCCTGCAACCCAGGTTGAAGTTTCCGCTTCCGATGCCCGTTCTATCGGCGTTGTTGCTCCCGTTCGCGAATCCGGTGACATTGCAAACTCCGGCGGCTGCAAAATCGTCGGTCCCAAGGGTGAAGTTGAAATCGAAGACGGCGTGATCGTTGCAAAGAGACATATCCACATGACGCCTGCCGATGCCGAAAACTACGGCCTTGCAGACAAACAGATCGTCAATGTCAAGATCGAATCTGCAGAACGCACCCTCATTTTCGGTGATGTTGTTGTTCGTGTACATCCCAACTTTGCACTTGCCATGCACATCGACACCGATGAATCCAACGCTGTTATGCCCGCAGCCGGCACCATGGGTGAAATTCTTTAATTCAAAAATAAAAATAAAGGGAGATGCGAGAACCGAGGTTTTCGCATCTCTTGCTTTTTTTGCTTTTATTGACAAAAATCCATGCAATGTGTTATAATATATATGAAATAACAGAAAGGAATGAACGGCAATGAAATATGTTAAACCGATAACAAGTGTTGTGTTGGCAGTGCTTTTGGGATTTACAGTTGTGTGTTTTACATACAAAAGTGTGAATGCAGAGAAAATTGATTCTGAAATCACAAAAGCCTTTGACGAAGGTGCAGAAACAGTTGCCGTTTATATTTGGTTGAGTGATATCGATCAGGATAGCGTGGATGCGGAAGTAAAAGAAAAAACAGGTTTAACGAAATGGAATTTAGAATCGGGTAGCCGTGATACGGAAATGAAAAAAGTAGACACATATATCAGTGAACGCAGATCAATCGCCCGTGAAAAACTGGTTGCAAAGAACACGGCTTTTGTGCGTGAAGTCGGCATTGAGGAAGAAGCAATTATTTTTCAAAGTGCCTATGCACCTATGCTCATTGCGGAATTGACAGAAAAACAAGTTAAAAAATTATCAAAGCGATCAGATGTTATTTCAATGGGCTTATATCATGAAGCTCGTGTTGTTGCTGAATGATATATATTTGCAGTTAAAAGGCTGTATCAAAAACATCTTTTATGATGTCTGATACAGCCTTTTACTGTTTAAATCAATTCTTCATCGATCACATTTTCCGCATTGTCCGAGCGGATGGAATCATAAAAGTTATCATATTTATCTGCCCATTTTTTGACCTCATCGCGGTCGTATTTTTCCGGCAGGGAAGACAGAATCGGCAAAAGTCTTGCCATCCAGACCGGCACATTCAGCACTTTATTACGCAGCTCTTTGTTGTCAAAAAAACGCACCATTTTGTCTTTGATGACACTCACTCCGGCTTGTGTGATGAGCTCCACAAGACCGTTTTCCGTTGCGGTTGCATCCAGCATTTTCTGATTGATGATGTCCTCTTTGAGCAAAAATGCAACGTCCTGCGTGGTCAGCTTTGTCATAAAAACTTTGCCGAGTGCAATGATGGATGCATTTTTACCGATTTCCTTGAAAAAGTTATATTGATAACTCCACAGTGTTTTTGCGGTGTAAAAACTTTCGGTGTCTGCAAGAATGGTCTGTGCAAGGATTTTACCTGCCTGCATGGCATAGCCGACACCCGAGCCCTTCATCGAATAGGTCATAAAGGCACTGTCACCGATGGCGGCATAGCCGTCTGCAACAAGCACCGACAAGGGCTGGCGGACGGGAATATCAACCACATGACCTCCACGCAGAAGCGTGTCGCCCAGTTGCGGATTTTCATGTTTTATCTTTTCAATGGTGATGACGGTGTCCGCATCCGTGTATTCATGAAAACGGGCAATCAGAACATCGGTGTCTTCATCGTTCGTAATCAGCCACTGCATGCCGACTGTGCCGTCTTCGAACACATACACCTTGTAGGGCTCAGTCGGCGGACAATCGGGATTTTTGTTGTAAAATGCGCGGTATGTGTGCAACACATCATACGTTTCCGGTGTGCGTTCAATGTGCAGTTTTTCAGGTAAGCTACGGCGTAAAGGGGAGTCGATGCCACACGCATCAATCACCATGTCCGCATAAAAAGCACCTTTGTCGGTCTGCACACCGCAGACTCTGCCGCCGAGAATGATGGGTTGCTCGACTTTTGTGTTGAAAATAAAATTTGCACCTGCATCCATGGCAAGCTGCACAAGGTACTGACACAGCACCTTGCGTTCGATCATGACCGTGTAACCGTCGTCGGGAACGACCTGCGAAATATTCGGCGTTACCCCGTCACCGACACAAAGGGTGATGGGCGTTCTTTTTACAACGTAACTCAGCGGCACGGGAATATCAGCCAGCTCAAAGCAGTTCAGGTTCACGGAATCTGGTTGATCCCAGCCCATGCTGTAGCGGGAATTGGCCTCAAGCACGGTGACGTCGACTCCGTTTTTTGCAAGGTGATACGCAGCTGCAAGACCGCCGTGACCGCCGCCTGCAATCAGAATTTTTCCGTTCATGTTGCATTATCTCCTTTCGGTTTTGTTCTCAACGGGCAATCGCACCGTAAAAGCAGAGCCGATGCCCGGTTCACTTTCCACTTCGATCGTACCGCCCGCCAGTGTGAGAATTTTTTTGACCAGTGCCAATCCCAGACCATTGCCGGGAGTAGTGTGGGACGGATCTCCCTGATAGAATTTATCAAAAATATGTTCCTGCGTTTCTTTGGTCATACCGATGCCGGTATCTTTGATACAGACAAGAACTTCTTTGGCTGTTTGGGTGGCTTTTACCTGCAGACTGCCGTTTTGCGGGGTAAATTTCACGGCATTCCCAAACAGATTGTTCCACACGTGTGCCAAAAGATCTTCATTGCTGCAATAGTTGATTTCCGCAAGCTCCATGTCGATCTCAAGATTTTTTGCACTCCATGATTCCTCAAACAATAACAGACACCGACGCAGTTGTTCGTCCAGGCTGTATTCTTTTTGTTCGGGGATGATCTGCTGTTTTTCGAGTCTTGTCAGCAACAATATTTCGTCCGATAAATCGGCAAGTCGTGCCGATTCTTCGTAGATGATCTTTAAAAAATCATTGCGTTGCTCTTCGCTGACTTCCCCTGCATACAACTGCTTTGCCATGCCTTTTACGGAAGCGATCGGTGTTTTGAACTCATGCGAAAAATTGGAAATAAAATCTTTTCGCATAAGTTCTGTGTTTCGCAGTTCCGCGGTCATGGCATTGAAACTGTCTTCAAGCTGTGCAATGGTCTGATTGTTGCCGAACTGACGGTTCATGGGTTTTACGGTTGCCGTGTAATCACCTTTTTGGACCTGTTCCATGGCTTTACGCAGATTGTCAATGGGCTGCAGAAAAAAGCGGGAAAGCAGAATCGCACCCACCGAGCCGATGGCTGTACTTGCAAAAAAAACAAGAACGATCAGCAGAACGGAAGTCAGTTTCCAGACTCTGAAAAAACCGTTCTGCAACAGGAATGCAAAGGTGAAACCTGTAATGATGTTGGCGGCAAGAAAACTGACAAAAACCCAGACCGACAGTTTTGTGCTCAGTTTACGTTTGTTCATTTTGATTCCTCACTGATGACGGCTTTGTACCCCAAACCGCGAACCGTGATGATTCTGAAATCGGGATTGTTGCCGAATTTTTCACGCAATCTGTTGATGTGTACATCTACCGTACGCTCCTCGCTGTCGGTATCCAGACTCCATATTTCATCCATCAACTGTGCACGTGTAAAGGTTTTATTGGGGTAGGAGAGAAGCTTATAAAGCACAAGGAATTCTTTACGCGGCAGAATCGTTTCGGTGTTGTTTTCGGTCACGCTGAACGAATCATACAGCAGTTTTGTGTTGCCGATGACCAAGGCCTTGTCTGCACTGATGCGTGCACGTCGGAGCAGAGCCTTGATACGAAGCAAAAATTCCTGCTCGTCAATGGGCTTGACCATGTAGTCGTCCGTTCCCGATAAAAAACCTTCTCGCTTGTCGGCAGGTGTGTCTTTTGCGGAAATCATCAGAATCGGGATTTGTATGTCGGCATCCCTGAGTTCTTTTGCAAACGTGAATCCGTCCATATGCGGCATCATCACATCTAAAATAATCAGGTCCACATGCTGTTTTTCAAGAATCTGCAATGCCTGCATACCGTCTTCGGCAAGAATGGGGGTATAGTGTTCTTTGCGAAGAATGAAATCATACAGCTTTCTTGCATTTGCATTATCTTCTGCAACAAGAATATTGATCATGGCATAACACCTCTTTTTGTCATTTATATTTTTATACTGCAACAATTTTAATAATCGGTTAATTCTTTTTACAGTATACCACATTTTCCCGAAAAAGAAAAGGATTGTTAAAAATATTCAAGTTGACTTATCGGAAATAATTTGCTATATTGATTATATCTGAAATGAATCGGAGGGTATTATGAGAAAGAATCAGAATCAAAATCAGAAACTGTATGCATTCATGCTTGTTATGGCCATGCTGTGCATGCTGTTTGCGTTCCCCGTCAGTGCACAGGAAGCACCTGTTGCAGATGAGGTCAACACTGATGCCGTGCTTTATGTGCTGGCAAACCCCGCAGACGGTGCAGCTACAGACGGCGACGAAGTGACTGAAATCGCAAAAGAAGAAATTACCGACGGCGATGCAACCGGTGAACCCGTGCTTACCATCGGTGCCGACGAAGAAAACGGAGAAGGGGAAGAAGAAGTCTTTCAGGGCAATGCAATCGGCAAGTGGCTCGACAAAACCTTCAGAACTGTTGACTATGCAGTATTCACGGCTGTTACAAAGCTTCACAGCGAAGTAATGAATGTTATTGTAAGCACACTGACCCACCTCGGTGACAGTGAGGTGGCAATTCCGCTGCTCGTTGCTTGTGTCTTTATGTGTTTCTTTAAAAAGACCCGCAAGGTCGGTATCACCGTTGCCTTTGCAATTGTGCTCGGCACACTGTTCACCAATGTCATTCTCAAGAATGTCTGCGGCCGTGTCCGTCCTTATGTTTCTCTTTCCGAGGATCCCGTCTTCATGGCATGGTACAATTTTGCAGGTGCACATGTCGAAAGCGACAACTCCTTCCCCAGCGGCCACACCACCTGTGCATTTGAAATGGGTATGGCACTTTTCCTGAGCATGCGCAAAAAGAAGATCGCATGGATCTTCCCGACCCTTGCAGCCATCGTCGGCTTCACAAGACTGTATCTGTGTGTCCACTATTTCACGGACGTTGTTGCCGGTGTTATCGTCGGTACCTTTGCAGCTTTCCTTGCATATTTTATCATGAAGGCGATCACCAATGCAATCGAAAGCAAGCCCGCCCTTCGCGACTTTGACCTTGCAGAAAAAATCAAGGGTCTTAAAAAAGCATAATTGCAGAACATAAAAACGAAGCCTGCGAGCAAGCAGGCTTCATTTTTTTTTACCTTTTATCATGTTGCCGCATTGAGAATCACATCAAAAATTTCACCCGGCATATACACATACGCACTTGTTCCTCTGAAGCTGACATAACCGCCCTCGAGCAGCCGCATGCCAACGGTGGTGGCGTCGTTCATCTGAAAAAACAGATGTGCCTGCCTGCCGTCATACAGCCTGTTTCTCGATTCGATATCTTCCGAAAAATCAACAAAGGGCCCTGTTTTCAGTGCTTCAACAAAGGCTGCAATATCTTCCTCTGAAACTGCGGAAAGCGTTTTATAGTTGCCTTTTCCGTAATCCCAATCCTCATGCAGCTGATACAAAACGGTGTTGTAATTGCCCGTGATGTGCAGCAGATTTTCATATAAATCCGCACCCGTATGCAACCATATCCCGTTCAGGCAGTCAAAAAACATAATTTCCTTTCCGTCCTCAAAATCCATCACGGCGGCAAGACGAAAAACGGGGTCATATCCCTTGACCGTGTAAAAATCATAGGGTGTGTTGGATGCAAACTGCCCTTCGTAGTCCTTTTCATCCGACCAACAGGTGATTTTGTTGTTGCCCGTGCCGACATATTCTCCCAATAATTCTGCATTTTCGATATAGGGCATGGGATTGTCCCACTGATAAGCACCGACATAGACTCTGCTGTTATATACGACCATGGCAACCATATCCGCCATCACATTTTCGGCAACGGGCCCGATTTCGATTGCAGGAATATATACACCGTTTTCGGATGCGCTGTTTTCGTTTGCGGAATTATTTTCGGATTGCTGCGTTGCCTGATCGGTATTATCGGGATTGATATAATCAAGCTGTTCATCGCTATACGGAAGATAGTATGCTGTGCAAAAAACCAGCACAACACATAAAACGGAAGAAATTGCAAATGTGACACTTCTTATCAGTTTTTTTGATTCTTTTTTATTCTGTTCATATTTTTCGAGAATGAGTTTCGTTTGTTCTTCATTCGAACGCATTTTCAATGCCCTCCTTTTTGCAGGCTTCTTTTAAAGAATTCCTTGCGTTGTAAGACAGGTTCCGAATCTGCTTTTCACTCATTTTCAGCACTTTGCCTGCTTGCTTGTAAGTCATTTCTTCAAAATACAAAAGCTGCAGAACCGTGCGATAGTGTTGCGGCAGAGTTTGCAGGGCAGAATACAGTTTTCGGTTTCGTTCTTTCTGCAAAAGCCGTGTTTCGGGCAGATCGGAATCCGGCAGATCGCTTGCATCTTCCAAAGAAATCTCCGGATATTTCTTTTGTTTTCGCAAAAAGTCGATCGCCTTGTTTTTGGCAATGCGAAACAGCCATGTCTTAAAGGCTGCTTCCTGACTGAAAGAAGGTTTTTTGACAAGTAAATAAAGGAATGTGTCGGCTGCAAGGTCTTCGGCGGCGGAAATATCGTGTACAAACCCGTATAAAAACAAAATCAGTCTTTCGTTGTAAATGCTTACAATTTCGCCCAAAGCCTCATTGTTACCCTGCAAAAACCGACGGTAATATTCGTTGCCCCTGTCCATTCTGACACTCCTTTCCGTGCAATTGCCTTGCACTTCTTTAACGAAAAAAGCGAAAAAAAGTCTTACTTATTTTCAAATGAATTATAAAAAATTTCAAATAAACTGTCAATAAACCGTAATTTGTTGGTTCTTCACGGAAAGTTGGGGGATTTTTTGATTAAGGGAAATGCAAATTACGGTTTATCGGTGAGTTGGTTGTTTGCCGTAGGGAATGCATATTATGCATTCCGACCCCGTCCTGCCAAGGTGATACGCGCACCTAGGTAGGGGTCGGTGCCTCGACGACCCGTTTTTGAATTTCAAAATTATATCATTTATTGCATCGATTATGTGTTATTTCAAATAATAATGTTCAAATTAATGATTCCTTTACCCTCATGCGGGATGCCGAGGGCGTCATCCCCTACAGGATAAAAAACCAAGTCGGACAGGGTCGGAACGCATGCTATGCGTTCCCTACACGCCAATGTCGTCAACTTAAGAAATGTAAGCATATTGTCTGTCTATTAAACGGACAAATTACAGTCTATCGAGCTGATTAGCGGTTTGATTTGTAGGGAACGCATACCATGCGT
>JAZUQC010000081.1:0-2050 GCA_045605525.1 Acutalibacteraceae bacterium | reverse complement strand
ATTCAATGGTTACATTGTGCGTAATGGAACATTGGACAGGGTCGGAACGCATACTATGCGTTCCCTACACGATTTGGCAGACTTTGCAAAAACGGAACGCATACTATGCGTTCCCTACACGCCCCGCTAAACCGCAATTTGCACTTCCCTTAATCAAAAATCCCACAATTTTCCGTGAAGAACCAAAAAAGAAGTCAACTTGCGAAAAACAGGTTGACTTCTTTCTTTTTTTTGACAACTTTTTAATTTTTCTTCCTCTTCTTCAACGTCGGGACGGTGTTGCGGGCGGATTGCTCGGCTTTGTCGAGATCATACGAGGCGGGTGTACCCGCTGTGCCGCTTTTGGCAACCGCAGCACAAACACCTGCGGGAATTTCATTGTTCTTTTGGATGGTTTTCCTTACGGGGCGGCTCTGTTTTTCCTGTGCTTTTTCTTTGAATTCCTGTTCCTCTTTTTCGACCTGTTCGGGGGTTGTGATCCCCTTTGTCAGCCAGTTTTTGAGGATACCGTTCATGTAAGAAAAACGCACACCGTCGGTGTTTTCCTTCATTTTTTCGAAGGCTATGGCAAGCATGGGAACGGTGAATTTCCAGTCCGCTGTCCATGTGTGCATGTATTTTTGCTGTCCCTTGGTGGGTTTGCGGTGCTGAATGCCCGTCAGTGCACAGAACTGTGTCCAGTTGGTGTCCACCTGTGCCAAGCGACGCAGTTCTTCGTCGGCACGTTCAAAGGTGTCAATTTCGCGTTCGCTCCAGTCCTGCCCGACGGCATAAATATAATGGAGGTTGCCTGCCTTGCCCATGGTGCGTGCATATTCGCACAACATCAGAAGCACATCAATGGGCAGACCGTAGTAGTCATACAACAACAGCAAAGCCGCCTGATCACCCGTGCCGAGCATTCTGCCGAGCACTGCCTGTGCTTCGTTGAACAGTTCACGGACTTCGGCACATTCATCCAGCCGCTTGCAGATCTGTGCATGGGTCGGTCGTGAGGGGGACACGGTGAGCTTTTCGCGTGCCTGTTTTTTGGCTTCCTTTTTTTCTTTTTCTGCCATTTCGGTGGCAATGATGGCCTTGGTGGTGGCATCCATGGCAACTTCCATAGCGGCTTCGGTCATGTTGACCGCCGTTGCAATGGCGGCAGATGCCATGGGAGCACTCACGAAAGGCTGATTGACATCGGGAATGTTGAACATTTCGCTGAATTCTTCCATGGAAATGGGGTCACGGTGTGTTTTCTTTACAACTTCTTTGGGGTCGGGGGGAAGACATTCAAGCTCCTTCCCCGTGAACATTTCAACATACTGATCGCGTTGTACAGGGCGGATGGGTGCATCGGGATCATCGGGACTGCCCGGTTGCGGCACCAGATAAATGGTGTTGGAAACATGGTCATAAGGCAGTGAATCAATGGGTTGGTAGGGCACTTCGAGTGGCTGATCTGCGGGAACTGAAGACCTCGGCGGTGAAGCGGGTGCTTCTTTTGCGGGAATCACTTCCACCTTTTCTTCGGGAACAACAACGGGGGTTCCGTCGCAAAGCAACACACCTTTTTCTGCCCAATAGGCACACGCATCCGTGACCTCACACACAGTGAGGCCTGTTTTTGCGGCTATTTTTTGAACATCGAAAGCATCGTTCTGACAGCGGAACAAGATAAGGATCACCTTCAGTGCGGCAGCGGAAGCGAGCTTGAGATGTTCGTCCGCAATGGCAGAAGGCAGCACAAAGACCGATGAAAAAAGCATGGGATTGGGGAAATATTTCATAATTTTGTCATTTTCTCCGTTTTTGTCCGATTTGACGGGATATATAGTCACTTTATACTATAATAAAAAGAAGCCGTCTTGTCAAGGCAAAGCGGAGGACAAATTACGATTTATCGAGGCGCGTAGGGAACGCATAGTATGCGTTCCGATCCTGTCCGACTTGGTTTTTTATCCTGTAGGGGATGACGCCCTCGGCATCCCGCATGAGGGTAAAAGAATCATTGATTTGAACATTATTATTTGAAATAATACATAATCGATGCAATAAATGATATAAT
>JAZUQC010000080.1:0-32372 GCA_045605525.1 Acutalibacteraceae bacterium | reverse complement strand
AAGGAAGTGCAGCTGATTTATGTTACCGTAATTTCAAAATCGCAGAGATTGATCTTGCTGCCGGACAACTTCTGAACCGTCGGGTTTCGCGCCTGTTCTGAGCCGCGCACGATTTTGGAAGCCTCTCTCCGCTACGCTCCGTTCGGCTTCCAAAATCGTTTATTATGCAAAACCAAAACTGTTACCTATCCTCTTGCACATGTGTTTACAATCTTGCTCTTGACATACTATGCGTTCCCTACACGCCCCGACAAACCGCAATTTGTTTTCTTCATCCCACAACTTTCCGTGAAGATCCTTTAATTTGCAAGATAATTAAAACCGTGCATAAAACCGTCCAATTCAACCGAGCAAATATCGCCGCCGATAATAATCCCCTGACAAACCAATAAGGTCGCCTGCACATAGACTTCACTTTGTGCGTATCCCGGATAATTGGTTACCGCGTATACCCATTTTTTTACGCTTCTTCCTGCGTAGGGCAAAAGATCAAATCCCTGCTTCAGTTGAATTGCATTGTAATTATTGTAAACATCCCCGAACTGTGCGGGTATTAAAACTTCCTGCACACTCACGGGTTCTTCCTGCACAATCCATCCGAATTGTTCAAGATATTGCAATCGTTCTTCCTGCGTTTCTCCTGGCGGATGCAGAGAACCATTCACCGGCACATCAATCGTTAGTTCTTTTACAATAAAAACAGTCAGTAAAATCAGAAGTCCGCCGAAAAGCAGCATGATCAATCTGTATTTTGCCGACTTAAAAGAGAAACAGAACATAAATCGAACACCTCACATCATAAAGATATGAGGTGTTATAGAAAACTATGTACAATTAAATTTCGTCAGCCGTTCTCTTTGCAGCAGCATTTTCCAACTGTTGCTGAACAATGTGAATCTTATTCAGGCTGGTGTTGAAATTATTGATGCCTTCAACCAGAATACCTTCCGTATCACCAATAATGGAATCAACAAAGTTGCTTGCACCGTTGCGAAGATCCGAAGACCATTTCTGAGCATTATTCACGATTTCGGAATAGTTTTCTTTTGCCTTCTCAATGATGTCGGAAGCCTGCGAACGTGCATCAGCAACAATCTGTGCGGCTTCAGCTTCTGCTGTAGCCTTCAACTGTGCAGCATGTTCATGTGCCATTTTTGTGATGTTGGTCTCTTCAACCATCTGTGCGGCAAGAACTTCCCCCTGTTTAATCTGTGCGGCAGCCTTGGACTGTGCCTTGTCAAGAATCATTTTGCGTTCTGCTGCAATTTTTCTTGCCTGTTTGACTTCTTCGGGCATTTCAAGACGGATATCTTCGAGAATGCGACGGATAGAGTCGGAATCAACGCGAACCTTTCCCGATCCCATTAAAGACGGTTTACCGTCATCAAGCAAATCCTCAATCTGGCTCAGCAAATCCTCTACGCTCATAATTCATTCATCCTTCCGTTATTATAGCTTTCTTTTTTATATCTTCTATTATCGCTTCGGGTACAAATGCACTGATGTCGCCACCGTAACTGCACACTTCACGCACCAAAGACGAGCTTAAGAACATGTATTCGGCACTGGTTACAAAAAACATGGTATCCACTTGCGGTGCAAGCCTTTTATTTGTGAGTGCCTGCTGAAATTCATCTTCATAGTCGGACACAGCACGCAAACCTTTGACAACTGCGACAGCTCCGATTTTCTGCACATAATCTGCCAACAAGCCGCTGTGAAAATCAACTTCCACATTCGGAAGATGTGCAACACTTTTTTTGATCAGTTCAACCCTCTCATTGGGGGTAAAAAGACCGGTATTTCGTTTTTTACTGTTGTACATAACCGTTACAACAACTTTATCAAAAACTTTGGCAGCACGGGTGATTACATCAATATGCCCCAAGGTGATGGGATCAAAACTACCGGGACAAACAGCAATTTTCTGCATAAGAATGACCTCTCATTCTGCTTTGCATCTGTAAATTGTTACTTTAGTATGAGAATAAATACGAACACGGTCGACCGTAAAATTCCCCGCCTGTTCGGGTAACTCTTCTCTAAGATCCGATTCGCAGACGATGATTCCGCCCGGTGTTACATGATCTGCAACATACGGCAAAACCTTATCAATCCACTTTTGCCCGTACGGAGGATCCAGAAAAACAATACCGAATGTCTGCATACAGGACTTAATATAGCCCAAAGCATCCCCTGCGATCAGTCGGGATTGTTCCTGAAAGCCGCATGCAGCAATATTTGCCTGTATGGCATTCTGCGATTTTCTGGCACTGTCAACAAAAACACAAGACGAGGCACCGCGGCTCAATGCTTCAATGCCGAGCTGACCCGATCCTGCGAAAAGATCCAGAACATCTCTGCCCTCAAGTTCAAACTGAATTGCACTGAAAAGACCTTCTTTCACCTTGTCAAGCGTCGGACGGACTTCCATTCCTTCAGGGGTGACAAGTTTTCTGCCCCTCGCAGAACCTGTTATAACTCGCAAACGAACTCTCCGTTCATAAATAAAAATTTACTTATTTATTATTACACAAAAGAATATGTTTTGTCAACCGTAATTTTTTACAATATTGTATATATCATCACTTTTTTCAGCAAATAGTGATATTCCGGCATCCTTTAACTGTGTTTTCGTTCTGAATCCCCATACAACACCGACTGCAGGCAGACCTGCATTTTGTGCAGTGTATGCATCTGCCTCGGAATCACCGACATACAGCGTTTCTTCAGGACTCACATTCAGCTCTTTCAGCAATTCATCAATAATTGACCGCTCCGGCTTCAAAGGCCTTTTTCCGTTATCTCCTTTGACATTGCATAAAAGCGAACCGAAAAAGTGTTCACAAATTTCATTTGCCGCCGATTCTCTTTTATTGGTTGCAACTGCACAAAGAATACCGTCACGGTTCAATTTTTCCAACAACGGAACGATCCCGTCATACGGTTTTGTTTTAACAAGCGAATGTTGCTTGTAGTATGCCGTCAGTGCGGCGGTGCATTCCTGTGCAAGCGAATCAGCAACAGCGGCGGGCAACGATCTGTGCATAAGCATATATAGTCCATTGCCGACAAAAGAACGAATTTCATCTCTCGTTCTCTGTGCATAGTGATAACGGGATAAAACATAATTAACAGCATCGGTCAGGTCATCCAATGTATCCGTCAATGTGCCGTCCAGATCAAAAATTACTGCCTTGATCATTTTTAATCATCCTCACTCGTTTGATTCTTATGAAAATACTGATACACCTTTTCAGCCGCAGGCTTACTGATTCCGCTTACCGCTTCCAGGGAAGCAAGATCTGCATTCTGCACCGCTGTTAATGTGCCGAAATGTTTCAGCAAAGCTTTCGCCCTTTTTTCACCGATACCGTCAATTAGTGTCAGGTTCGAAGACAATGTGTTCTTTTTTCTCTTCTGACGGTGATAAGTAATTGCAAAGCGATGTACTTCCTCCTGAATTTCGGCGACCAAGGTAAACAATGCTCGTTTTTCCTGAATGGATATTTCATCGCCGCTTGTTGCTATCGCCCTCGTTCTGTGTTTTCCGTCCTTTACCATACCGAACAATGGTACAGATAAACCTTTTTCGCGCAAAACAGCATGAACGGCATTGATTTCACCTTTTGCACCGTCCAGCAAAATCAGATCCGGTAATCTGCCGAAACCGTCCGAATCGTCGGGATTTTTCAGATATTCATCCATACGTCTTGACAAAACCTGGGCCATGGCAGCACAGTCATCATTTTCAATCCCGTGTACGGAAAATTTCCGATAAGCCTTTTTATAAGGTTTCCCGTCTTTAAAAACGATCATGCCGCCGACCGTTTCACTGCCTGCGGTATGAGAAATGTCGTATGCTTCGATATAAACAGGCGTTTTCTGCAAACCGAGTGTTTCCCCGAGTTCATCAAGCACACGTTGCTGTTTCTCATTTTTACCGGTATATTTTGACAGTTTTTCGGATGCATTTTCACGAGCAAGCCGCATCAACTTCATCCCTTCCCCTTGCTTGGGGACAAAAATTCGCACCTTTTTGCCGCGTTTTTCAGAGAGCCATTCCTCCAGCAATTGCGAATCCGCAGGTGCGATATCCACACTGACACGTTCGGGAACATCGTCACGGATTGTATAAAATTGTGTCAGTAATCGGCTGCGATCTTCTTCGGGACTTTCAAGTTTATCAAAAATAAAACTTTCGGAATCATACAATTTCCCGTCACTGTACCGCAGCACGGCAAGACATGATTTATCATTCCCGTCCGCAACGGCAAATACATCCTGCAAACCGCTGCGGACCGCAACAACACTCTGCTTCTGCCATGTTTTCTGAATAGATACAATGCGATCGCGTAAACGGGCGGCTCGTTCAAACTCAAGATTTTCCGCCGCTTCTTGCATATCCCGTTTCAATTTACGCATTATTTCGCCGTCTCCGTTCAACAACAACGCAAGAGCATCCCGATGAGATTCCAAATATTCCTGTTCCTTCATCTTACCGCAGCACGGAGCGGCACATGTTTTTATGTGATAATGCAAACACGGACGAGTCTGACGGTTGATATCCTTCGGAAAACGCTTGTTACAAGTCGGCAGACCAAAAATTGCTTTTGCATCCTGTACTGCTTTTGCAACATATCCGGTAGATGCAAACGGACCGTAGTAATCAGCACCGTCTTCGTTTTTTTGCTTTTCTGCCGTCAGGGTCGGCCAACCGTCCTTTGTTACTTTTATATAGCCGTATCCCTTGTCATCTTTCAGCAGAATATTATATTTCGGATGATGCTGTTTGATCAAAGAACATTCAAGCACAAGGGCTTCGAATTCGGAGGCAACAAGAATATAATCGAAATCATGCACATTCTCAACCATTCTGCGAACTTTGACAGTATGATTGTTCTGTGACCCGAAGTATTGACTGACACGATTACGCAATGCTTTTGCTTTGCCGATATAAATAATCTCGCCCGATTTGTTTTTCATAATATAAACACCGGGTGTCAAAGGCAACTGCATGGCCTTTTTACGCAGTTCTACAATATTCATCCTGCAACCTCCTTATCAAAATGAAAAAATCCGCTCTGCGATGCAGAACGGTTTTTTACTGAAATCAAAACAATTATTCGGCAAAACCGGCTTCGACCATCTTAACAAGTGCTGCCAAAGCTTCATTTTCATCGTTGCCGTCAGCAATAATGCGAATGTCCGTGCCACCGGTGATACCGAGAGAAAGAACACCAAGAAGGCTCTTTGCGTTTGCTCTGCGTTCTTCTTTTTCAACCCAAATAGAAGATCTGAATTCATTTGCTTTTTGAATGAAGAAGGTTGCAGGACGTGCATGCAAGCCAACCTGATTCTGAACTGTAATATCTTTATGGACCATATTTGACTCTCCCACGGCAATAATTTGATTTCTGAAAATACCCAAAATCAAGCATCAGAAATCTGTTGCTTGTTACATATTATAGCACAAAACTTTTCCTCGTCAATCACAAACCGAGGTGTTTTGAAAAAATCGTTTATTAGGCTAAAGTATGACAATTTTTTTTAGTTTCGTTTGTGCATTTTTGACAACAGTTTTTCAATCATCACGCAACTCTGTCGGCTTTTGTGTTTGCAGTGCGTAAGCATCAATCATCTGTTTTTCTTTTACGGTTAATTCTGCATTCTGCAACAAATCGGGTCTTCGTTCAAAAGTACGTAATAATGATTGTTCACGACGCCATTTTTCAATGTTTGCATGATGGCCGGAAAGCAAAACAGACGGGACTTCCCTTTCGTTCCAGACGGCCGGTTTTGTATACTGCGGATATTCAAGAAGGGAATTATAATGACTTTCCAATGTATAAGCATCTTCGTTTGCAAGAACACCGTCAATCATGCGCGAAATGCTGTCAGCAAGTACCAATGCAGGCAATTCGCCTCCGGTCAGCACATAATCACCGATGGAAATTTCCTCATCGACAATTGCTTCAAGCACACGTTCATCAACACCTTCGTAATGACCGCAGAGAATACAAAGATTGGGCAGTTTTGACAATTCAACCGCTTTTTTTTGCGTCAGCACCGCTCCTTGCGGTGACATGTAAACAAGATGCGGTTTTGTACCGAGTTCCTCACACAATGCTTTGTAACAATCATAAATCGGTTGTGCCTGCATGAGCATTCCGGTACCGCCGCCGTAAGGTGTGTCATCCACCCGATTGTGCTTATCCAGCGTATAATCACGAATATTGATTGCATTGATCTGCAATATACCGTTTTTGATTGCACGACCCGTTATGCTTTCATTAAAAACCGCTTTGCACATTTCGGGAAACAGAGTCAGAATATCAATCCGCATCATCAAAAATTCCTTTCATCGGACGAATAAGAATGCGATTTTCGGCAACATCCGTTTCAATAATGACCTGCTTAATGGCAGGAAGCAGATACTCTGTACCTTTGCTGTCTGTTATGTGCCAGACATCATTGGCACCCGTTTCGGATACATCGGAAAGCACACCGTATTCAGTGCCGTCATCGGCATCAAAAACGTGACAGCCGATGAGTTCCTGCACAAACCATGTACCGTCCGGCAAATTTGCATCGCTTCTTTTCATGAACAGAATTTTATTCTTCAGCGAAGCGGCTTTTTCTACGGTATCAATACCGTCCATTTTCATAAGCACAACATTGCCGTGCACACGGGAAATTACTTTCACGCTGTTATTTCCGCTTGCGTCCGTATACAGAGTTTTAAACTTTGCGGCAAAAGCAGGTGAATCTGCCCACGGATTAAAACGCAATTCACCGCGAACACCGTGTGTTCCGACAATTTGCCCCAATTCAAGATATTCTTTTATCATAACAACCTCAAAAAAACGGGACACTCAAGAGAATGCCCCGCAGGAATTTTTAGATTTCGGGAATTTCAACAGTGACTTCTCTGCCAGCCTTTGCAGAACGGGCAATACCGTCAATGATAGCCTGATTGTAGATAATCTGGCTTGTGGGAACGGGAGAAGCAGTGCCGTTCTTAACAGCATCAATAAAGAAACGGATCTTGTTGTAGAAGTTATCGTGGCTGTTCTTCTTTTCGGGAACCTTGGTTTCAACATGGGTACCAGCAACATCACGATAAATAACAAGCGGACCGCCGATGGACCCGTTCCAGCATTCGGTGGAAGGAATACGAAGACCGGCTTTGGTTCCGAGAATAATGGTATCACCGGGAGTATCCATGTTCATAGCCCATGAAATACGGAAGTCAAGGATGATGCCGCCTTCAAGACGGACAAATGCGGCTGCAAAATCGTCAACACTGAACAGATCGGCATATTCGGGATGCCCGGGATAGGTCACGGGATCCTTGCCGAAACAGTCATTTGTATAACCGGAAACCGTAAGAGGCTTCGGATAACCGACAGCATTGAGAACCATATCAAGAGAATAACAACCGATATCGGCAAGCGCACCGATACCTGCGGTCTTGTCTTCAATAAACGAAGTGCCGTAAGGAGTCGGAATGCCTCTGCGTCTGCCGCCGCCGGTCTGAATGTAATATACATCACCAAGCTCACCGGACTGCACAATTTCCTTGACCATCTTCATATTTTCGTCAAAACGGGGCTGGAAGCCGACAGAAACGATCTTGCCGCTTTCTTTTTCAGCCTTGCAGATTGCAACAGCTTCTTCAAGAGTAACACACATGGGTTTTTCAAGAAGAACATTAACCCCCTTCTGCAGAGCATAAATGGTGCATTCCGCATGGGTACGGTTATAGGTACAAACGCTGACCGCATCAAGCTCTTCAGCATCAAGCAGTTCTTTGTGGCTTCTGTAAAGACGAACGCCTTCAATACCGTTGGCCTTGCAGAATTTTTCCGCCTTGCCTTCAACAAGATCAGCCGCCGCCACAATTTCAACATCGGGACACATAAGATACTTTTTAACGTGTTCTTCTGCAATCCAGCCTGTACCGATGATACCGACTTTTACTTTCTTTTCGGTATCAATCACAACTTCTTCAATGCTACCTTCTTTGAAACGATCAAGAACATTATCTGCCATAGTAAATAATCCTCCAGTATTTAATGATTTAACTTATTATAACATTGCATTGCACAAGTGTCAACTTAAAAATGATCTGCGAAATAAGTTCTTTTTTTCGGGAATGCACGAAGCAGATCGGGATTCTCGTTAACAATTTCAACACCTTGCCAATATGAAAGTGCATCATAGTCACCGTCATGTCCGAGCAAAACAAGCGCACTCATTGCAGCAGCATCAAGTTTCACATCATAAGCACCATCTTCACGTCTTGAAACTTTTGCCTTGCCGTTTTCATATTCCACATCAAAAATGCCATGATTTTTTACAATCGGATCATCCGAATAAAAAGAAAACTTGCCATACTCTGCAGGATATGCAGCCATGTTCAGAATTTTCTCAAGATTATGAATTCTGACAGAACCCATATCACGCATAGTGCGGTTGATGTCCTTTGCGGTATTCGGCAAAATATCAAAAAACGGCGACCATACAGTAAGCTGATCAATTACGAGTGTCTTGAAATTACCGTCATAGGTTCTCAAAAATGCAAGAAGATTGAAAAGCGACTGTTTGTTTTCATACACAAGTTCAGAAACAAACACAGTGGAAGAAGGACGGTCGCAACGGAATGTGACATATCCGTCCACAACACCGTTTTTATTTTTTCCCATATATGTATAACTGAGTTGCTCATAGGGTTTATCTTTGAAATAGCGGTTATTGTTGCGAATAAATGTCAGATTTGTTTTAAAAGCATTCTTATTATGAAAAGCATACAGTGCTTCGGATTGCGTTCCGTCATATAATTCGACATCAAAATCACGCGGAATGAAAGAGAGATTCGCAAACGGCATTTCGACATTCACATAATGCCCGGCATTCACATAACCCAATTTACGGTAAAAAAGCGTAGAAAACGGATAGAGTATAGAAATATCATGTTTTTCACTTTCGAAATAAGCATCAAAGATCTTGCGCACAGCACCGCCTCTGCGATATTCGGGACGGGTACACACGGCACCGATACCGCCGCATGTGAGTTTTTGCCCGTTGAAGGTAACTTCAAAATCTTCAACTTCCATATTCGCGGTAAGCGTTTTATTGTCATCTAAAAAAGCACCGATAAAAACCCCGTCGGTCATTTCAAGTTCATCACCGTGCGAATAGCGATAGATAAACGAAAGCGATGCAACATATTCATGCTGTTCAAGGTCATCATGTGTAAGATTTCTGATAATCATTTTTTATCCCTCCCAAAATCATATTAACATACAGAAAAATAATTTGCAAACATTTTTGCACAAAAAGAAAAGAGCCCGGATAAAAATCCGGGCAGAGAAAAAACTCAGGAAAGTCTGTCGGCATTGTAGCCGAGTTCTTCGGGAGTGATGTAGATGTGTTCAAAGGTGGTTGTGCCGTCATCATGGATTCTGAGCACGGAACCGCCGTTGGTGTTACCGGTTTCATCAGCATAACTGCCGAAGCCTGTTTTCAGGCAATAACTCAAACGAACCCCTTCAAAGGGAACGGAGAAGCTGTTGACGTGATCATGGCCGACAATGATGTCCTTTGTGGAACCGAGTTCCTTGACAAGCGAGAAGAAACCGTTGTTAACGGGAGCGGAACAAACATCTTCACCTCTGATACCGAAACAAACATCAGCATATTCAGGCTTGTAAGCATTTGCCTGTGCATCAAAAGCAGCATTATAAGCTTCTGTGTATTCATAAACGGGAATGTGGAAAATGGCAGTGCTTTGTACGGTTTTACCTTCGATTGCAGCAAGACCTTCAACAGCCCATCTGTACCATTCCTGTTGATTATCCCACAGATGATCATAGCCTTCAACCGTTGATCCGTCCTCTTTTGTATGAACAGCATGATCGTGCGTATCCATCATATAAAGGGTATGAACAATTTCATCACCCTGCTTGATATTGATGATATAGTTGCCGTACCCCATGTCTTTCGGACCAAATTCAAACAGGCTGTTTTCGGCATTGGCGGCAAGGTATGCTGCCCAGTCTTCCGTGATGGTATCCTGACCGTCATGGTTGCCCATAACGATTGCATAAGGAATGCCGAGAGAAGAGAGTTTTTCAATTGTAGAATAACTGCCGACAAAACCGAGAAGGTTGTCACCTGCAACAGCAATCAGATCGGGATTGGTTCTCTTGATGAGTTCATCAATCAGATCAAAAGCAAAGTCACTGTTGGTGGTAAGTGCTTCGCCTTCGCCGAGCTGAATGTCGGTCAGGTTAAGAACGACAAAGTCTTCCCCTTCCGTCTTTTCAAGAACAATGGTATTGTCAAGAGAATAAACATCCTCCTTTGACCATTCGGTGAAATTGGCATCCGCGTTGCTGCCGAGCGTATAAAAGAACGGCAGAATCATCTGCACAAGGCACATGATGAAAACAATAATTTTTTTAGAGAAAGAAAACATACTGAAAACCTCCGTTTTATTAGTAAATTCAATATACCATATCAATTTTGAAAAAGCAAGAATTTGTATTGACAAATTCCTGAAAATATAAAATAATACTTATGAGGGATGTCTATGCTTTTATTTGATTTTTTAAAAACCACAAAATTATTTCAGAACATGACCGCAGAAGAAATACAACAGGCTCTCGCGTTTTTTTCTGCACAAGAGGCACATTACAATAAAAATGAAATCATAAAAAAAACCGATACACAGTTATCCGCATTCGGCTTGGTTCTCAATGGTAGCATAACCGTTTATATGGATGATTTTGACGGCAACTGCCTTGTTATGAGCAGTGCACAACAGGGGGATACATTCGGAGAATCCTTGTGTTTTTTACAGCGCAATGAGCCTGTTTACATTGTAGCAACACAAAACACGGATATTCTGTGGTTGCATTGTCACCGCTTGCAGGATGATTGCAATTGTTCAATCTCCTGTGCATTGCGCAACCGTTTTATCGCACTGCTGGCAAACCGTGCACTTGATATGAATAACCGCATTCAGGTTTTGTCGAAATTTACAATCCGAGATAAACTCATCACTTATTTTTCACAATGTGCCAACCGCACCAAAGGCGACACGTTCACACTTGCTCTTGACCGTTCTTCCCTTGCCGCTTACATCGGCACAGAGCGAAGCGCACTTTCGCGTGAATTACACAAAATGCAAAAAGAAAATATTATAGAAATAAGCAAGAACGAAATCACGTTAATCAGAAAAT
The DNA here is from genome assembly GCA_045605525.1 of Acutalibacteraceae bacterium. Taxonomy (GTDB): domain Bacteria; phylum Bacillota; class Clostridia; order Oscillospirales; family Acutalibacteraceae; genus RUG806. Next base: position 21,123 of record JAZUQC010000080.1, on the reverse strand, counting down.
AAAGTTGCTTTTTGTTGCAGATGCAACATACATTTTCATTTTCTCCTGCTAAAATAAGACCATAAAAATATTATTTACAGGAGTAAAAACATGAAAAAGTATGTAGCACTCATCCTCGCTCTTATTCTGATGCTGACGGCATTTGCCGCTTGCACGCAAACCACCAATGATCCGACGGAAAAAGTTTCCGATTCCGATGTTGTCACCCCTGCAGATGCAGTTGAAAATGTGACACCGTCTGACGTGACAGCCATCCGTGTTGCAGGCATGAAGGGGCCGACTTCGATCGGCATGGTAAAGATCATGGAAGACAACACTGCAAGCGGTAAATATGCATTCACCATTGCAGGTACAGCCGATGAAATCGCACCGAAACTGATTAAAGGTGAACTTGATATTGCCGCAGTGCCCGCAAACCTTGCAAGCGTGCTTTACAACAAGACCAACGGTGCTGTCAGTGTTCTTGCTGTCAACACCCTCGGTGTGCTTTACATTGTGGAAAAAGGCGATTCCGTCGACAGCCTTGCTGACCTGAAAGGCAAAACCATTTATGCAACAGGCAAAGGCACCACCCCCGAATACAGCCTTCGCTATCTGCTGACCGAAAACGGCATTGACCCCGATAACGATGTAACTATTGAATTCCGCAGTGAAGCCACGGAAATCGTAAGCGTACTTGCAACTGCCGAAGACGGCATTGCCCTTCTTCCCCAGCCCTATGTTACGGTTGCCTCGCAGAAAGTGGAAGGACTTCGTACCGCCATCAATCTGAATGATGAATGGAACAAACTTGACAACGGCAGCAAACTTGTAACGGGTGTTGTGGTTGCAAGAAATGAATTCATTGAAAATAATCCCGATGCCGTTACCGCATTCCTTGATGAATACAAACAGAGCGTTGATTACGTTAACAACAACGTGGAAGATGCCGCAGTGCTTGTTGAAAATTTCGACATTTTCGCCGCCGCAGTTGCAAAAATTGCCATTCCGCAGTGCAACATTGTTTTCCTTGACGGTGAAGAAATGAAAGAAGCTCTGACTTCTTACCTTACCATCCTTTATAATCAAAATCCTGCCTCGATCGGAGGAAATCTCCCCGGTGAAGACTTCTGCTATTGATGCAAAAAAAATAATACTCAACACCTTGGCGGTGCTGCTTGCCATTTTTCTGTGGCAGGCGGCATCGCTTTGGATTGATGCGGATGTTTTGATTGCATCTCCCCTGCAGGTACTCAAACGGGTATTTGAATTGTTGCAATCGGAAACCTTTTTAACAACCGTTTTCCGCTCTACGGGACATATAGTCGGCGGATTCTTACTTGCATTGGTAACGGCTATCATTCTTTCAGCCGCAGCAGGCAGATTTCCCGTACTCGAAATCTTTTTCCGTCCGTTTCTTCTGACCGTCAAAACGGTACCCGTTGCATCCTTTATCGTCATAAGCCTGATATGGTTAAGCGGTAATAAATTATCTGTATTCATTTCTTTTTTGATGGCTTTGCCGATCTTGTACAACAATCTTCTGCAAGGCTACAAAAACACGGATCCGAAAATGTTGCAATGTGCAAACCTGTTTCATTTTTCGCCATTTAAACGCTTTCTGCTTGTACGTTTCCCTGCCGTCAAGCCGTTTTTACTGTCGGCTTGTTCAACGGGCATGGGTCTTGCCTGGAAAGCAGGCATTGCCGCAGAAGTTATCGGCATTCCGAAAGACTCCATCGGCGAAATGTTGTATTATGCAAAACTGTATTTTGATTCAAAAGATCTGTTTGCATGGACACTCATCATTGTTATATTAAGTGTCGGCATTGAAAAACTGTTCTTGGCTGTCCTCAAAGTAATTTTTGCAGGATTGGAGAAAAAAATATGAATATTGTAATTACCGATCTTTGCAAATCTTACGGTGAAAAACAGGTTCTGCAAAATTTCAATGCCACCATTGAAGCGGGAAAAACCACGGCACTGATGGGTGCTTCTGGAATCGGAAAAACGACTCTTGCAAACATTCTGCTCGCCCTCGAACAGCCTGACAGCGGCACAATAACAGGATTGCCCCAACACAAAAGTGCGATTTTTCAGGAAGACAGGTTGAGTGAAAATTATTCAGCCTTGACAAATGTGCAAGCCGTGTGCAAAAATAAAGCAGACAAAGAAAAGGCAAAAAACATACTTTGCAGATTAGGTCTTGAAAAAGATCTGAAAACACAGGTGCGGTCTTTAAGCGGCGGAATGAAAAGGCGTGTAGCCTTGGCAAGAGCCTTGTGTGCGGAATATGATTTTCTTGTGCTCGACGAGCCGTTCAAAGGACTTGACGAGCAGACCAAAGAAGCGACCATGAAGACCGTGAAAGAAATGACACAAGGTAAAACGGTGCTTCTGATTACGCACGATAAAGACGAAGCACAATTTTTTACAGATACAATCATCAATCCGAAGGAGTAAAAAATGGGAAAAATTGTAGCAATCGGCGGCGGTTATTACGGCGACGGCGAAATCAAAAACATCTTTGAAAAAATCAAAAAATTAAGCGGTAAAGAAAATCCGAAAGCGGTTTTTCTGCCCACTGCAAGTTTTGACAACTGGAGCGAAGATGACGGCGAAATCTTCATGCTCAAGGAAGTCGGATGCAGTGTAACAACACTGTGCCTTTCCGATGAATCGTTGACTGAAGAATACATAAAAGACACCATCCTCGGTGCGGATATTATTTATGCCGGCGGCGGTCATCTTGCATTTCTGATGAACACATTCAAAAAGAGTAAAGCTGATCTCTATCTCAAGCAGGCTTTTGAAAAAGGCATTGTTTTATCTGGTTACAGTTCGGGGGCGATGTGTTGGTTTGAACGCGGTTACGACGACTGTGCCGAAGATCATTCCTTTATTTTCGTGGATTGCATCGGTATTCTTCCAGGTTGCCACTGTCCGCATTACGAAAACGAAAACTGGCACAAATTCTCCGTCCGTGTTGCTGAGCAGGATTTATCAGCCACTGCATGCGACAACGGTGCAGCACTCATTTACGATGACGGCAAATGGAGCACCATGCACGGCAATGACGGCGGCGAGGTTTGGTTCTTCGACAAGATGCAGAATTTTAAAGAATTCTGCCTGACAGATAAAGAAAACCTTAGCCTTTTCAGCAAGGCAATCAACGAATAAAAAACAACCGCACGGAACCATTTTGATTCTGTGCGGTTTCATTTTGCTTAAAAATCATTGCTTGCAACATCATTAAAACATTGCAATATATCATCCAAAGAAAGTGAGAAATGCAAAGGTGTATCATCCTCATCCGTACCGTCAAGCACAAGCCGATTATTCTCGATCTTACAGGAATCAACCGACCACATTCCAACATACATTGAAACATTAGCGGATAATTGATTTTTATAATCAAAAGCAAACACTTCACACGGACAAGCCCAATAACAGCCGTCAAAGATTAAAAAATCACCGAATGTATACGCATCGCAGACAATGAATGACTCCTCCCCATGTTGTACCTTTTCAGGAAAATAATCATACACTTCCGTGAGTGTTTCAGCATCCAGCAATGTAAAACCGTACAGCGTTTTGCGAAAACAAAGAAAGTTCTGTCCGCTTAAAGTCACAGGATAAAACAGTTCATCCCAATTATGTTCTTCAATGCATTCACATTCATATTGCATTCCGCCTTTTGAAAGCACGACATCTGCTTTTTGACGGTGTGTATGTTCTCTCCGATACTCTGCAACAGAAATCTGAATACAAACACCACTGACCTCGGTTCTAATTTGTCGGCTGAATGAAAAATCAAAACCTGATATATAGCCGGCAATATAATCTTGCAATGCCATTATTGCATTTCCTCAAACTTTTTGCACCACTCACGGGCAATGAGTTCATGACCGAATGCAGTGGGATGCACACCGTCGGCCAGCCAGTAGACGGCGGGTGCTTTTTCACAGGCTTCATCAAGCAAATTCTGCAAAGGCAAAAATGCGAGGTCATATTTTTCTGCAATGTGCTTAACAGCTTCGGCACGCAGTTTTGTTTCGTTTTCAAAATATTCCCAATTTTCAACTGTTGCGGGACCGGGCAGAACAAACGGTTCCATCAGCATAATCTTAATATCGGGGCATGCATCCTTGATTTCTTCAATGAGCATGGAATAAATTTTTTCAAATTTCTCAGCAGGAACACCGTTCCGGCAGCCGAGTTCATGCCAGACATCATTGATACCAATGAGAATTGACAAAAAATCGGGTTGCAGATTGGTAATGTCGCATTTGATTCTGGCATAAACATCCACAATGCGGTTGCCGCTGATGCCGCGGTTGATGAAGTTATATTCTTCGGGATTGTCAAGACCGAGTCTTGCAGAAACAAGATGCGGATAACCAAGTCCTCTTTCATTGTCATTGCTTCTGGAACGGCCGACATCGGTTATGGAATCGCCCTGAAAAAGAATTGTTTTCATAGAAATTACCTCCTTTTGGTTTATATTTTAACACTTTCAAGAGTATGAGTCAACACAATATTGACATTCCGATTATAACAATTTATAGTATAATTAAGAACACATCAAGAGGTATGAGTTTATGTTAATGGAGAAATTTTTGTCTTACATTCCCGACGACGGGCATCCCCTGTTCGATGTCGGCATCGCTTCGGCTGACGGCGTGGAATGGCATCGCAATACAGATTCAAACGAGTGCAATAACAGCCATTCCGCAACAAAGGCAATTATTGCCGCAGGCATCGGTATTCTGCGTGATGAAAACAAATTGAGTTTGAATGATTGCGTGTTATCTTTTTTCAAAAAAGAAGATCTGCCCGAACAGATCGACGAGCGTTGGAATTGTGTCACGATCGAATATGCATTGCAGCATAAAATGGGACTCGGCGAAGGCAGCGGATTAAAAGGAATTGATGAGCCCGATTCAAGAGATAATATCGGGGATGACTTTTTAAAACACATCTTCTCCGTAAAACTTGTGCATGAACCCGGCACATTCAGACAGTATTCCGATGCAGCATACTATATTCTTTCCCGCATCATTCATGCTGTCAGCGGTCAGACTGCTGATAAATTCCTGCTTGAAAAGCTGTTAAACCCCATCGGCTTCCACGAATGTGCTTTTGGTTGTTGCCCGCAAGGACATCCCATCGGCGGCGGCGCTCTGTATGCCCGCAGTGACGACATGGCAAGATTTGCCTATCTTTATGCAAACGAAGGCATTTGCAACGGCAAGCAGCTCATTTCAAAAGAATGGATCGAGCTTTCCGCCGCGAATGACTACGCATGGACACCGTTCAGAGAAACCGACATTTTCGTGAAGACAGGTGGAAGAGGTCAAATGGTTGCCTATTCAAAATCAAAGCGGGTCGGCATATCCTGGCACGGCTGCTGTTCAACGGGCGGAAATGACCGAAATGACCGATTCTTGGAAGCGTTTGAAAAAGTATTAACTGAAATATAATTAAATAACACAAGACATATTATTTATAAACCGCACCATAGCAAAAGCTACGATTCGGTTTTTGCTATTGCACACCGGATTGCATTTCTATCATTTTGTTCTCACAAGATCTTCGTTTTAAGTGTTAGATTCTTTGCATCTCTGTAACCGAGTTTACCGTAAAAATGATTATGGTGATCATCATTGACGGCTTGCAGTTGTATCAGCATAGCACCTTTTTCCTTTACTTGCTTTTCCAGATCATTCATAAACTGTGTGCCTATACCTTGGTTTTGTAGTTTTGTAGATACAACAATCTCGACTAAATCATAAGCAAAACAATCATCATATTGCTCGAAATATCCAATCGCAAAACCTAAAATAGTTTCATTATCTTCTAATATCAAACAATAAGCATCTTCACGGCTCCATACTTGATGAATCCGCCTATATGTAGTTGCTGTTGTCCACGCACCGTCTTCTTTCGTATTGTAATGCTCAATATAAAGCGGCACAACCTTTTGAATATCATCTTCTGTCATTATTCTGTACTTCATTTTATTCTCCTAAAGTCACATAGTAATATAATTATCTGCTATATGAATAACATTATCCGACAGACAATTTGAAAGCAAAAATATTACATACTCATTTTCTTTTATTGTAGGAAGATGTGCCTGTTTTCTGCCGTAAACAAAAATTTTTATATCATTGCTCAATTTAATATAAAGATCAACATCTTCATAAGGCGGTTGACTTCCATCATTTACGCCGTTAAAACAGGATGTGACAACTGAAACATCTGACAATTCAAAACCAAGTATTTTTTCAAGTATTGACGGCAGTAAGTGTTTATCCCCTGAAACACTACGAAGATACGGATAAAAACACTTGATAACCCTCAAATGTTCATTATCTTTGATCGATATATCTCGCTTTTTGATAAATTCTTCTACTGTCATCTCAGAAACTCCTTTGATATAATCCATAAGAAAGCCATGATAATCGGCTGGTGTGCGAGATAAAACCACAGTGAGTACCGCCCGATAAAGGAAAACGGTTGTATATTGATTGCGGAAATCTTTTCAAAAATTCGGCTTTTTTGCAAAACAGGATAGTTGCAAAAGCCGAACAAGTATAAGAAAATCCACGGGATGATCGGAAAATAATCGGAAGATGCAAAATCTGCGGGAGGAAAGCCTAATATTGCCGTCCAGGTATTGGCATACAAAACATCGGGCAATGTACCGAAATGCAATCCGAACACTCCGAATGTACCGTATGCGGCATTAAATAAGAGCAGAAATATGGCAAGCAACAATAATCGTGTGATGATATAATTGTATTTCAATATGAACTTTTTCAGCGGTTGCAAAAGGATGGATGCGATACCTAAAAATGTCAGAACACCGAACACAACAGGTTGATCGGGCATAAAAAGATAAGAAATCAGACTGATAACCGCACCGAGCAAAAGCAACATGACGGCGCGTTTGTATTTTTGTTTTCCGAAATGTTCGCACATGCCCGCAAGCAGAACAAACAGCATACAACCGAAATCACGGATATACAAAACAGGCTGCATCATTTCCGCGGAAATATCGAACAGTCCGAACATATATACACAGTCAAAAAGGGCATGGTAAAGCACCATGCCCGCAATGCACAATCCGCGGACGGTATCAAACAAGGGATACCGTCCGTTTTTGTTTTTTCTTAACGTCATCACAGATCGTAGAACGAAACGCCCTGCAAGCAGGCTTTCAGGAAGTTGGCAACATCTGCAAACACACGTTCCTTGTCGTCTTCATGCAGAATTTCATGGCGATCTACGGGATACAGAATGACAACGGGGTCATGCCCTGCCGTAACCAACTGATCGGACAGATCGAGTACCCCTTTTCCGTTCATGCCAACAGGGTCTTTTGCACCCGAAATCAGCATCACGGGAAGATCTTCGGGAATCTGTTCTGCCCATTTGGGGTCACAACCCTTGATGCCGATCATGGCGACATTCTTGGTGCCTGCGTTTTTGAGTGCAAAGCCGCAAAGAGGATCATTGCGGTATTCTTCACGGTTTTCCTTGTTCTGAGAAAGCCATGCAAATTCATCATCTTCGCCATAGGCTTTGGCAGATACCTTCCCCGTCAAATTGTTAATAAACTGCAACTGCGAACCTGCACCGCCGAGTCTGCTTACGATATCTTCCAGAGCACCGTCAAACATGGATACAACGGGCGGCAGAAGTCCCGTGCCGCAGAGAATCAGACCTGCAAGTTCATGTCCGAAATTGGCGGCATAGATTTTGGCAAGGAAGGAGCCGAGGCTGTGTCCGAACAGAAAATACGGAAGATCTGCAAAACGCTTGTGCATGATCTTATAAAGCGTGTTCATATCACGCACAATATAAACATAACCGTCTTCTTCGTCAATATAGCCGAGTCCATCTTCATCCGCAACGCTTTTTCCGTGTCCGAGATGGTCATTGCCGCACACAACAAAGCCAAGACCTGCAAGAAATCTTGCAAATTCATCATATCTGCCGATGTGTTCCATCACACCGTGTGCAATCTGCACCACGGCAACGGGGGCAATTTCATCATCCTGCCAGATGAGTGTGCGGATCATGTTTCTGCCGTTTGCGGAAGAATAGTATGCTTCTTTTCTGATTACAGCCATTGCTTCACAGCCTCCTGCGAAAATTTAGAATCAATCAAACATATAAACACGGCACTCATAAGGCTGCAGGCAGAAGCCGTTGCCGTACAGTGCATCAATATCATAGTTGGACATTGCCAGTGTGCCCTTAGTAAGATCAAAGCCCTTGGGTGCTTCAAACAGGAAGGGTTCTTCGCTGAATGAGCAGGCAACGAGCATTCTCTTGCCGTCGAGAGAACGGGAGTAGCAGAACAGCTTGTCGCTTTCTGCAAAATGTTCATCATAGTCACCGTAGATGACAATATCGTTTTCTTTTCTGAATTTGAGGAGTTTACGATAATAATTCAGAATGGAATTTTCATCGTTTTCCTGTGCGGCAACATTGATTTCCTTGTAGTTTTCATTGATGAAGAACCAGGGTTTTTCTGCCGTTGTAAAGCCTGCATTCTTGCTGTCATCCCACTGAACGGGGGTTCTTGCATTGTCACGGGAAGCATAGTTGGCAAGTTCAAGAGCCTTTTTCTTACCCATGATGGCTTTTGCAACACCGTAGTTGTTGATGGTGGAAACATCCACATAATCGTCAATGGAGTTGAGTCTGATATTGGTCATACCGATTTCCTGTCCCTGATAAATAAAGGGGGTACCGGACTGGCAAATGTACATGGTAGCAAGCATTTTTGCACTTGCTTCTCTGTATTTCAGACTGCCGTAACGGTTGACAATACGGGGCTGGTCATGGTTTTCAATATAGTTTGCATTCCATGCCCTGCCGTACAGACCTTTCTGCCAACGGGTATAAACTTTTTTCAGTTTTTTCAGGCTGAACGGTGCTTTGAACCAGCTGTAGAAAAGACAGTCGGCTGCCATGTGTTCAAAATGGAACATCATATTCAACTGCTGTTTCGGGCCTTCCGTAATATGATGCAATGCCTTTTTGATGGTCATCATCGGTGCTTCGCCGACGGTCATGCAATCATACTTGCTCAGAACATCATCCTTGAATTCCTGCAGGTATTCATCCAGATGCGGGCCGCCCATGTAGTGTTCCATGCCGGTAGCCACGGGGAACCAATACGGACTCGAGGGCAGGCCCTCGGTTTTTGAAATGAACGTGATAACGTCTTCACGGAAGCCGTCAACACCCATATCGAGCCAATAACGCATAATGTCCTTGACTTCTTCACGGACTTTCGGATTGTCCATGTTCAGGTCGGGCTGTTCAACGGCAAACAGATGCAGGTAGTATTCCCCTGCTTCCTTGTCATATTCCCATGCGGGGCCTGCAAACGTGGACATCCAGTTGTTGGGTCTTCTGTTGCCCTTGCCCTTGCGCCAGAAATAGTAATCATAATAAGGATTATCCTTGCCCTTTTTGCTTTCAAGGAACCATTCATGCTGATTGGAAGTGTGATTGACAACAAGGTCCATGATGACTTTCAAGCCGCGTTTGTGGGCTTCATCAAGAACGGTCTTGAATTCTTCGAGTGTGCCGTATTCGGGCTGAATATCGCGATAATCGGCAATGTCATAGCCGTAGTCAGCCTGCGGAGATTTATAAAGCGGTGAAAACCAGATCGCATCCACACCGAGGCTTTTGATGTAATCGAGTTTGGAAAGAACACCCTTCAGGTCGCCGATGCCGTCGCCGTTACCGTCACAGAATGAACGAGGCCAAACCTGATAAACAGCCATTTCTTTCCACCATGTTCTTTTAATTTCAGACATTTTCTTTTCCTCCTTAAACATATAAACTCAGTTCGCCCAAGTTCTTAAAAGCGCCTGTTGCACGGATTTCCGATGTTTCATAAAGTTCGGGAGACGTCACACCTGTGTAAACAAGTGCGGTTTTCAGACCGTTCAATGCACCGATGGCAATATCGGTTTCCAGTCTGTCGCCGACAAAAGCAATTTCGTCACGGTTGCAACCGATTTTGTTACAGACATAATCGACAGTGAAGGCATGGGGTTTTCCCATAATGAGATCGGGTTCCCTGCCCGTTGAGGCAGCAAACATAGCGATCATGGAACCCGTGTCAAGCATAAATCCGTCTTTCAGCGGACAATTCTTATCGGGGTGTGTTGCAATGTATTCTTTGCCGTCTGCAATAAACAGGGCAGCTTTGCGGATCTTTTCATAAGTCAGCGTGGTGTCAAAACCGAGCACGACAATATCGGGATTTTCATCAACCATCGGAATGCCGGCTTCAATAAAATCTGCCGTCATATTTTCATTGCCGAGCAGATAGACGGTCTTACCCGGACGGTTGCGTTTGAGAAAATCAATGCAGACATGGGACGAAATAATAATATCTTCCTTTTGTGCCGCATAGCCCAGTCGGTTGAGTTTTTCAGCTACTTTACCGGCTTCATGCGAAGAATTGTTTGTGAAGAAAAAGAAACGCTTTCCCTTTTCTTGGACGGCTTTTGCAAAATCAAGTGCACCCTCAAGCAAATTGTCACCAAGATAGAACGTGCCGTCCATATCCACAATGAAACATTTGATGTCGGAATAAATATTTTTGTCCATTTTAACTTACCTCTCTTTAAAAGATATCATACCAAATCTTGACAATCATGTCAATGCACATAATTTTAAATTTAATGCTTGATTTTTTTAATATTTATGATATAATATTTCGGAAAACGCAAGGAACGGGAGAGTAACCGTAAACAAGTCGTCTTACAGAGAGGAATGCCTGTGGCTGTAAGCATTCTGTCGGCGAAGCGGTGAAGTTCACCCGGGAGTGGCTCACTGAAATAACAGTAGGTGCAGACGGAAGACCTCCGTTACAGGGTCAAAGAGTGCCTGCAATGATACTGTTTGCAGGAATTCGGGTGGTACCGCGAAGTGATACTTCGTCCCGTTGTTCGGGACGGAGTTTATTTTTTTCAGGAGGACAAAGATATGATTGCAAAAACGCAACAACTCAAAGCCGCATTTGACGAAAAGCTTAGCCTCGTGCAGGCATCTGCCGAAATTGATGCAGTGCGCATTGAATTTATGGGCAAAAAAGGTGCTGTCGCCGCATTGATGACAGAGCTGAAAAATGTTCCCAATGAGCAGAAAAAAGAAGTCGGTCAGCTCATCAACGAGCTTAAACAGCACATTGAATCTTCCATGCAGGCTAAACTTGCAGAGCTGAAGAAGGCTGAAGAAGAAGCCCTGATCAATGCAACCGAGAGCTATGACGAATCTCTTCCCATGTTGACGCAGGAGGGTTCTTATCATCCCATCACACTCGTTCAGAGAGAACTCGAAGACATCTTCACAAGCATGGGCTTCCACATTGAAGACTACTCCGAAATTACGGATGACTTCAACTGCTTTGAAGCACTCAATATTCCGAAGCACCATCCCGCAAGAGATATGCAGGACACTTACTATCTGAGCAGCGGTCAGTTGCTTAAAACACATACCAGTGCTGCACAGAATACCATTATGAAGAAGTACGGCGCACCTGTTCGTGCGATTTTCCCCGGCCGTTGTTTCCGTAATGAAAAAATCGATGCCTGCCATGAAAACACCTTCTTCCAGATGGAAGGTCTTATGATCGATGAAGGCATCTCCATTTCCAACCTTATTTACTTCATGAAGACCATGCTGAGCGAAGTTTTCAAAAGAGATATCAAAGTGCGTCTTCGTCCCGGTTTCTTCCCCTTTGTTGAGCCCGGATTTGAACTTGACATTCAGTGCCTCATTTGCAACGGTGACGGCTGTCCGTCCTGCAAGAACTCCGGCTGGCTTGAGCTTTGCCCCTGCGGCATGATTCATCCCAATGTTCTCAAATACGGCGGAATCGACACCGAAAAGTACACCGGTTTTGCATTCGGTCTCGGTCTTACCCGCCTTGCCATGATGAAATACGGCATCAAGGATATCCGCGTATTCAACGAAGGCAACCTGAAAGCACTGTCCCAGTTCAACGACAAATAAGGAGGGAAAAAGAATGTTTGTTTCTATGAATTGGATTCGCGATTATGTGAATCTTGACGGATTGGATATTGAAAATCTCATTCACCGCTTCACCCTCGCTACGGCTGAAGTGGAAGACATTATTTATAAAGGCAAAGAACTGAAAGACGTTGTTGTCGGTCAGATCGTTTCCATTGAAAATCATCCCGATTCCAAAAAACTGCACCTGCTGAAAGTGGACGGCGGCGACAGAATTTATGATGTAGTGTGCGGTGCACCCAATGCCGCACTGAACATTAAAATCCCCTTTGTCAAAGCAGGCGGCTGCGTTCCCGGCATGGAAATCAAAAAATGCAAGGTAGCAGGCTTTGAATCGGAAGGTATGTGCTGCTCCGAACACGAACTGGGCATCAGCGATGACCACAGCGGCCTTATGATTCTTGATGACTCTCTTGTTGTCGGCACTGACATCAAGGATGTTTTTCCGATTGATGATATCATTTTTGAAGTGGACAACAAGTCCCTGACCAACCGCCCCGACCTGTGGGGTCACTACGGCATTGCACGCGAATTTTCGGCACTGACAGGCAGAGAACTCAAGCCCCTCACCCTCGGCGATCTTTCCTGCGACAAGGATTATGCCGTGCCGGTCACCGTCGTGCGTGAAGACCTTGTGTACCGTTACTCCTGCATCCGCATGGATAACATCAATCGCACCACAAGCCCCGATTATATCCGCATCCGTCTGTTCTATTGCGGCATGCGTTCTATCAATCTGCTTGCAGACATCACCAACTATGTTATGCTCGAAATCGGTCAGCCGACCCATGCCTTCGATGCAAACAACATTGATCATATCCGCATTGATACCCCTGCACAGGACATGAAGTTCACAACCCTCGACGAAACCGAACGCGAGATCGACACCAACACACTTATGATCTACAACAACGACACGCCTGTTGCTGTTGCAGGTATTATGGGTGGTCTTGATTCCGAAATCGTTGACAACAGCAATTCGGTTGTGCTTGAATCTGCCAACTTTGACGGTATCTGTGTCAGAAAATCTTCTTCCCGCCTTGGTCTTCGTACGGATGCCAGTGCGAGATATGAAAAAATGCTCGATCCCGAACTGACCCTGACAGCCGTCGGCAGATTCGTAAGCCTTGTCAAGGAATGCGATGAAAATGCAGTTGTTTCTTCTCAACTGACTGACGTTTATGTCAAGAAATATGACACCATCACCATTTCCTTTGACAAAGCGTATGTTGACCGTTACACGGGTATTGACATTTCCAACGAGCGTATTTTTGATACTCTTGTTTCTCTCGGCTTCGGTGTCAAGCGTGAAGGCGATGAATTCACCGTTACCGTACCGTCATGGAGAGCTACCAAAGACGTTACCCTGAAAGCCGATATCATTGAAGAAATCACCCGTATTTACGGTTATGACAACTTCGAAATCACCACCACTTCCAGCAACCTCTTCCCTGTCCGCAAGGCTGTTTCCAAAACGGAAGACAATGCAATCAAGGATATTCTTGTCAAGAAGTTTGCCGCACACGAAGTGCATTCTTACATCTGGTGCGACGGTATCAAATACAAAAAGCTCGGCATTGAAATTGAAGACAATGTTCGCATTCTGAACATTGCTTCCCCTGAAAACAGTGTGATCAGAAACTCCATGCTGCCCACCATGCTCAGCTTTGCGTATGAAAACAAGAGTTATGCTGACAACTTCACATTGTTCGAAATCGGCAGAGTGGTTGCAGGCACCAAAGAAGACGGCACTTGCAACGAAGTACGCAGACTCGGTCTTGTATCGTTCGACAAATCCGCAGGTGAAAAGGCAGTTTATTTCAAGTGTGTAGCCATGGTCAGAAAATTGTTTGACGATCTCAAGCACCTGCCTGTAACCTTTGAAAAGACAGCCCCTGCACACAACTGGCAACATCCGCGAAACACATCCAATGTATACTGCAACGGTATTCTGTGCGGTGTTATCTGCACGTTGCATCCCACCAATGCCGCAAAGCTCGACAAAAAGGGCTATGCCGTATGCGTGGAACTTGATATGGATGCATTCAACAGCATTGCTCCTGCCGCAGTAAACTTCGATGCTCCGTCTGCATTCCCCGGCATTGATTATGACCTTTCCCTTGTGCTGACCGAAACTAAGCGTTTCAGTGAAATTGCCACCGCATGGGAAAAACTCAACATTGCGGAACTTAAAAACGTAAGCCTTGTTGATACCTATGAAACAGAGGGATTGAAGAGCATTACCGTAAGACTGAGTTTCTCTTCTTCCGAGCACACACTCGCCATGGACGAAATTCAGACAAACATTGATACCATTCTCAACAATCTTAAAGAAATGGGTATCACACTTCGCTCATAAACCACCAACAAAAAGCAACACCCGATCAAATGATCGGGTGTCTTTTTTATGATATTCTTCAAGCCAGCTTGAACCAGACGAGCATATCACAATCCGAACGGTTTGCAAAACCGAAATACGGAATAAAGCGTGCATCTGTTTCAATTGTCTTCATCTGTTCAACCGGTCTGTACAGTGCGTTGCAGTCACCGACATCTGTTCTTTGCGCTTTTGCGTCAATCACATTCGCACCGAAGAATTCATCGTAATGCACGGTGAATGTGCTGTTTTTCAACACTGCAATATCGCGCAGGTTTTCGCCGTTGTCTTCCGATTCAAGGCAATAAACAAGCGGACCTGCCTGCAATGCAAATCTGCCGTTATCAGCAAACACAAGCGGATGTGCGGCAAAAATACGCGGTGTCATATCGAATTCAATTTCAACCGCAAAAACATCTTCCGTCACATCTATCACAGCATACCCTTTTTCGACAGTGTACGGCTTATCAATAACCGTATCAACAGACCAGAAAGGAATTCGGACAGCAAGTTTTTTACCGTTCAATCCGGTAACGGTCAGAGTAAGTTTGCCGTCGTTCGGATATTCTGTCTTCTGCACAACAGAAACAGAATTACTGCCGATTGCGAAATTGGCATTGCTTTGAGCAAACTGATGCACATAAAGCATTTCGGCATCAAAAGAATACATGTAATCACCGAATGCGGCAATAAAGCGGGTGATATTGGGTGGACAACAGGAACAGCTGAACACTTCCTGACGGCGCGTAATGGGAAAACGTTCACGCGATTTATTGACGGAAGCATGACGATTGTGCTCTGCTTTTAAGATTTCCAAAGGATTTTCATAGAAAAATGCTTTACCGTCCAAAGAAATACCGGACAAAAAGCCGTTGTAATATACTTTTTCAACGATATCGGCATATTTGGAATCCATGTCAATTTCTTTCAGACGGTTGGCAAACATAGCAAGGCTGATTGCGGCACAGGTTTCGGCATAGGCGGTATCATTCTGCAGGTCATAATCGACCGTAAACGCTTCCCCCTCATGGGAAGAACCGACACCGCCGGTTATGTACATTCTTTTCTGCACGATATTGTCAAACAGTGCTTTGCAGGCAACAAGCAGTTCTTCATCCTCAATTTCTTTTGCAAGGTCTGCCATGCCGCTGTAAAGATAGCAAGCACGCACGGAATGGCCTTCTGCGGTTCGCTGCTCACGAACCGGCATATGGCTCTGATTGTATTTTGTGTTGCACCACGCAGTGATGGGCAATGTTTCCTTGCCTCTTTCGTCAATAAAGAAACGGGCAAGTTTCAAAAATCTTTCATCGGATGTGCAACGGTAGAGCTTAACAAGGGCAAGTTCGATTTCTTCATGCCCGGGTGTTGTGAAGGCGGCACTCTTTTCTTCCACAAAGACTTTTGCAATATAGTCCATGTATTTGCACATCAGTTTCAGGAATTTGATCTTCCCTGTTGCTTCATAGTAAGCCACAGCCGCTTCGGTCAGATGTCCTGCACAATACAGTTCATGTGCATCACGGTTCTGCCATCTGCCTTCGGGTTCGCAAACGGTAAAGAAGATATTGAAATAACCGTCCTCACCCTGATTTTTTTCAATCAGGTCAACAATTTCGTCAACCTTCTTTTCCAGTTCGGGATCGGAATGTTTACGCAGGATCAAAGCCGCACTTTCCATCCATTTTGCAATATCGGAATCCCAGAAAATATGCGGTTGCGGAAGGTCGGAATCTTCCGTCCAGTTAAATTTAAAGGCCTCAAATCTGCCTGTATTTTCAAATTGTTTGCGAACAGCATCAAGTGTTACGGTACGGTTGAGTTCCTGTTTTTTTGCCCAGAACCCGTTTGTGATTTCAACATTTGCAAAACTGACGGGAGTTGTCTTTTTCATAATGAACAAAACCTCACTTTATCTGAATAATACGATCGCCTTTCACAAGAAAGGCATGTTTTGCCATATCAATCAAGGGTTTATCATTTTTTTCGGAATCGGTATAAAAATTATCAATTTCCACATCGGGAAAAGCTTGCAAAAATGCGGGAATTTTTTGCGAGCGCATGCAAAGACGGGTAATTTTGCCGGTGTCTTTATCTATGATACTGCCGACATAATGCTGAATACCCAGACGTGCACAAATCACCTTGACGGACACTTCGGGAGAACCGGTGACAATGATATCATCAGGTTGCTGAATTTCCTTATAAAACGGGCGGATCTTGTGCATGTGCTGATCCCAGAAGTCTTCACAATCCGCTTCTAAATCAGCAACGGATGCAAGATATTCCTCTACCATCGGGGCATATTTTTCCAATGCCTGCTCAACCGTGACCTTGCCCATTTTATAGCGCAACACGGCATACAGTGCACGCGGAATGTATTTTATAAGATACGGTGTTTTTTTGATGTAATAAAAGAAGAAATCAAGGCAACTTTCACCATCATAAATGGTGTCATCAAAATCGTATACGTTCATAACAATCAGTTCTGTGTGAAGTTATAAGAAGAAAGATCGGGCGTGATATCGGCATCTTTTACGGTACCGACACTGAAATCCTGCAATTCCCAAGAACAAACGATGTCGCCGCCGCTGTAGGTGATGCACTTCGAGCAAAAACCGTATACGGCATCAATCCAGATATAAGCAACCTGATCCACTTCGCCGGATTCGGTGTAGGTGCGTTGCAGATACATCCAGCAGTTGCGGTCGGCAACCGTTTCCGTGCCCGTGTAAACCACATCGGGACCTTTTGTAAAGTTTTCGGTTACCATAGAAACATTTTTAAACATACTGTTTATATTGTTTGCCACATTTTTTCCGGGATGAGAAATGTAATTAAAAATATTCTTTGCAGGATTGACAGCATATTCTTCCATTCCCGTTTCATTGTTCACATAGTACTTGAACGAAGCATCCATCGGATTTGAAATGATGAAACTGTTTTCCGTTTTACGTTCGGAAATTACCGTAGCGGTATTGTACCCCTGTGCAGGGCAATAGTAGGTAAACATGGCATAGTAGTTATTGGACCAGGAATTGTTAATATTCAGATCCGGATTGTCATTCAGATTCACATCGGGAGAAACAAAATTATCCCCCACCACACGGGTAGGCACCTCATCTTCCCCATTGTTGCAGGCGGTAAACATAAACAGTGTCATAATTGCAACAAGCAGCAATGCAATTGCTTTTTTCATTTTGATTTCCTCCATTCGGATTTCCTGATATATTATTATCTTATAAAAAGACGGTTTTGTCAACCTTAAAAAAAGATATTTTGCGGTTGTATATTTATTTATTTTATGTTAAAATGAAATAAATTCTTTGAGGAAAGGAATCATTCTATGAAATACACAGTGAAAAAGACCCTGCACAGTGATTTTTCCGTGATGGAAATCGGAAAACTTCCCGGCCGTGCATACTTAATTCCCTACAGGAGCAAGGAAAAATTGCAGAAAACCGATCTGTTTGCTGAACGCTACAGTTCGGACATGGTTGAAATTCTGTCGGGCGACTGGAATTTCAAATTCTACAAAAAGGCTTCTTCCATGCCTGATGTCATTGATACGGCAAAAGTCAAATTTGACACCGTGCATGTACCCGGTGTATGGCAGAGAACAGGCTATCTCCCCCCTGTTTATCTCAATTGCCCCTATGAATGCAAAACCAAAGCTCCCGAAGTGCCTGCCGACATGCCTGCGGCTGTGTACAGAAAAATAATCAACCTCAACACTGTTGCCGAAACTGAAATCATCAGTTTCCTCGGCATGTCTTCCAACTTAAGCCTTTATGTAAACGGTGAATTTGTCGGATATTCGGAAGGCTCTCATAATACTGCTGAATTTGATATCACTTCCCTGTTGAAGGCAGGAAAAAATGAAATCATTGTCATCAGCTGGAAATGGTGCAACGGCACCTTCCTGGAAGCACAGGATATGTTCCGCGAAAACGGCATTTTCCGTGATGTTTACCTGATCCACTACGGCAAAACGTACCTCAATGACCTGCAGGTCAATACCGAAAAAGAAGAAAACGGCTATCATTTTGCCATTGATTGTGTTGTCAATGGAGAAAACGCAGGTGTTAAAGTAAAGGCTGAACTGGTTCTGAAAGGCGAAGTCGTTGCCGTTTGTGAAGCAGATGCGGAAAACAACACGGTGCTTGATTTCGGCACACTCGATGTCATTGAATGGAATGCGGAAATTCCCACGGTTTATGACCTTTACGTTACACTCGAAGGTTCAGACGGCGAAATCATGTCCGTCCGCAATATTACGGGCTTTAAAACCATTGAAATCAAGGATGCAGTTTTCTATTTCAACGGACAGCCAATCAAAATCAAGGGTGTCAACCACCATGACACCAACCAATACCGCGGCTATGCAATGACATTGGAAGACATGAAGCAGGATGTTGAAATTATGAAGTCGCTCAATGTCAATGCGGTTCGCACTTCTCACTATCCTCCCGATCCGTTCTTCCTGATCCTTGCCGATGTATACGGTCTTTATATCATTGACGAAG
The DNA here is from genome assembly GCA_045605525.1 of Acutalibacteraceae bacterium. GTDB lineage: Bacteria > Bacillota > Clostridia > Oscillospirales > Acutalibacteraceae > RUG806. The sequence goes on along the minus strand of JAZUQC010000080.1, from coordinate 2,166 downwards.
CCGACATTGAAACGCACGGCTGCGGCGAAATGTTCGACGATGTCAGCCACTTGAGCAAAAACCTCAAATGGGCACCGCGTTATGTGGACAGAGTTGCCCGCATGTATATGCGTGACCGCAACAGAGCCAGTGTTATTATGTGGTCTTTGGGCAATGAATCGGGCGGTTATCAGTGCCACGACAAGTGCTACGAATGGCTCAAGAACACCGGAACAAAGATTCCCGTTCATTACGAAGGCGTTGTACGCACCAAGAGATTCGCGTACGATGTGATTTCCGAAATGTACACCGATACCTACTCCATGGAAGCCATGCTGGAAGGCAAACGCAAGGAGATCCGCGACGGTCATGTCTTCACTTCAAAAATGTATCGCAGCAAGCCGTTCTATCTTTGCGAATACTGCCATGCAATGGGTGTCGGCCCCGGCAACATGGAAGAATATTGGGATATTATTTATGCATCCGATTCGTTTATGGGCGGTTGTGTATGGGAATGGGCAGATCACACAGTCTACCACGACGGTGATGGCTACCCTTATCGCTACACATACGGCGGCGACCACGGCGAAAAACAGCATGACGGCAATTTCTGCGTGGACGGCCTTATGTATTCCGACCGCAGACCGCACACGGGGGCATTGGAAATGAAAGAATGTTACCGTCCCGTGCGCACCACACTCGTCAGTGACAAACTGTATTGTTTTGAAAACACCAACCGTTTCAGAAACACAGAATATCTCACCGTAAAATGGGAACTTCTTGAAAACGGTGCATGTGTTGAAAACGGCACACTCAATTTCAATATTGCTCCCATGAGTGCACAGTGCATTGAAGTTACACACAAAGATATTGACGAAACCAAGGATGCGCACATCAATTTCACATGGTTTGACGGAGATCGGATAATTGCAAAAGAACAAATCATTCTCAACGATGTGCCTTTTGAATATGACATCGAAATCGGCTCCAAGATCGGTGTTATTTCCGATGCCGGTATCGTGACAATCAACTTCGAAAACGGCGAAGCAAAATTCGATGCAAGAACGGGCGAACTGACCGACTATACCGTCAACGGTCTTTCCCTGCTCAATACCGTTCCCGCCGAATTCAAAGGTCTGCAACCCAATGTCTTCCGCGCACTCATTGACAACGATTCCCGTCAGCGCGACAAGTACTACAAAGCAGGGCTTGACAAAATAAAGACGGAACTGAACACCTTTGATGTGCATGTTGATGACGGCGAAATCAAGGTGTATGCAGATTACATTCTCAAAGGCAAAAACAAAGCACTCTACGGTTCGACCGTTCAGTACACATTCACTTCCCTCGGTGCGGTTGAAATCGAAGCCAATCTGCGTATTGTCGGTAAGAGCGCACCGCTGACCATTCCGAGATTCGGTGTAATGGCTGAACTGCCCGCCGATTTCCGCAATGTCCGTTACTACGGCAGAGGTGAAGCGGAAAACATGCCCGACTTCAAAATTCAGTCCCCTGTGGGCATTTACGAAGCCAAGGTCGAAGATATGTTTGAGCCTTATGTATTCCCGCAGGATTCGGGCAACCACGGCGACACAAAGTGGCTTGAAATCACCAATACTGACGGCAAGGGCATTAAAGTATTTGCTGATGACAGACTTTCATTCAGCATTCATCCGTTCACGCAGAATGCCATTCAGAAAGCAAAGCACCAGGAAGACCTTTGCGACATGAACACCACCGTGCTTTCGCTTGACGGTTGGGTCAGAGGTATCGGTTCTTCGAGTTGCGGCCCCGACACCCGTGAAGAATACACAAAATCCGCCGCAGACGGATTCTCTCTTAAATTCACGATCATTCCCATTGCATAAGATAAACGAAGACCTCTCACTTAATCGGTGAGAGGTCTATTTTTATTCTTCAATCATTTTGTAATATCTTGCCATCCAGTACGGCAACAACCAGTCGGTCGGAGCATGGGACGAAACATTGTTGCCGCCGTTAAGCACAAAAGCATTGCTGCCGAGTCTGCCGTATGTTCTCTCATCTGCAGGCAGTGCATCTTTTGCCTGCACACCGCCGCCGAATGCAAGCGGGGAATCATCCTTGAGAACATCGGGTCTTTCGCTGTTGCAGACCTTATAATTGATACAATCAAGCGGATATTCCTGCAAGGTTCGCACGGCATTT
>JAZUQC010000079.1:0-27643 GCA_045605525.1 Acutalibacteraceae bacterium | reverse complement strand
CGGCATTCTCTGACCTCCTTTCTGAATTTTTATCCCTCTATATATTAAACGACACAGCAAGGCACAAATTGTTCCTGAAATCAGAAAAAACTTCAAAAATTATTACAGCTACCTCAGGATTTCTCCTTTGGTAGCTGAGTTTTATATTTTCTCCTACCACTTCCACTTTTGCAGGAAGGCATCGTATGTGGCTAAGGCTTCGCTGCGTTTTCGCATACTCATCTGCACTTGTTCACCGTTAATCAGATGTACGCAGTCGCCGGCGAATCTTTTTATATGTGCCATGTTCACAACATAGCCGTGATGAATTTTGACAAAGCCGTGAGGCTTGAGAAAAGCATAAATATCCTTGAGATTGCCGATGATGTCAAAATCCTCTGTCTTTGTGTGAATAAGCAAATGCTTTCTCAGGCTCTCAACATACAACACATCCTGCACATTGACACAGGCACGCTCATTCTGAAATTTCAGTGGCAGCAGACAGTTTCTTTGATTGTTCCGGTGAATTGCTCTGTTAAAAACATCGTTGAAATCCTGCTTTTTCACAGGCTTAACAAGAAAGTGCAAGGCTTCGCACTGAAAAGCATCAAAGACATAATTCTTATGGCTTGACACAAAAATGATAATCATATTTTCAGTCATTCGCCGGAGTTGATTCGCAACATCAATACCGTTTGACCGTTCCATTTCAATATCAAGGAACAGCAAATCTATTGTTTTGCCTTTTTTTATGTACTCAATAAGCTCTGTGCCGTCATTGAAGGAAAGCGGCTCCCAATCAAACATATCATCCGGTGCAACATAATCTGCAATGAGTTTTCTTATCTCTCTGTGAATATAGCTTTCATCATCACAAACAGCAATAATCATTCGTCATCACTTCCTTTGATTACCACATTTTCAAACATCTTCCTCTGTTCAGGTGTAAGCTCCGAAAGCAAGTCAAGAGGGTCTTTTATGGCTTCTCTTTGCTTTTCACGGTCAATAGGTTCATTTGTTGTCACGGGCTTTATATTAGAGTGAGGTCTGTCTTTTCTGCCACGGTTTTCGAGCAGTACATTAACTGAGAACATACCGCCCTCGCATTTGAATTCTGCATTACCATTGTACTTATGTGCGATATCTTTCACGGCTTTAACACCCTTGCCGTGGAAGATTTTATTTTTCTTTATGGTGAGAAGACTTGTTGTGTCAACCTCATAGTCAACGGCATTGCAAACACCGACAGAAACATATCCGTCAGTAGAAATAAGCTTCACTTCAATGGGTATTCTCTTTTCTTCGCTTGTTCTGTGAGTACCCTCAATTGCATTGTCAAGAACATTGCCAAGAAGTATGCCGAGGTCAACCTCATTAACCTTTATATCCTCTGCAATTTTTATAAGAGGCTCAATGATAACACCTTTTTCCTGTTGTTCATTGATTTTTGTTTGCAGCAGCACATCAAGAATCAGGTGTCCGCTGTTTATAATATTCTGTTCGTCACCGCTGAGAATATTGAGGCTTTTGCGAAGTGATTCCGATGCTTTCTGTGTTTCACCCGCTTCAAGCAGTCCCATAACCACAAGAAGCTGATTTTTAGCATTATGACGAAATTCGCTGTTTTCGTCAAAGTGGTCGCACAGCACCCTGAGGTATTGCTTTTGTGCTTTGTACTGGGTTTCATAAAGAAGCAAATCCGTTTTCTTTTCCGTGTAATCGTTCATACGGTCTATGAAGAAGAATATTGAAAGGTTGGCAAAGACAAGAACTATGGATGAAACAAGGGTCAGCACCTGATAATATGTATCGTCAACAATATAACATGTACGGAGTAACAATAGCATCATTAACACTGTCGCAATCGGCAATGGCACAAGAAAAATTACACTTTTGGGTTCGATAGCAGCTTGCTCTCTAACAAAAAGCTTTACAGTTCTGACAATAAAAAATGAAATCAATTTTGATGTAAAATTACATATTGTGTAAATAAAAATGTTTTCCTGAGTGGTTGCAATATCAATATCAAAGAATTGCATGGTCATTCCGACAAAGAATTCAGGTAATGCAAGGATTATATAAAGAATAATTGAATGCAATATTTTTATATACCACTTGGTTACGTACATAAAGTTTAAAATCATAATTGCCGCAAGAATAAAAACAATAACAAAAAACGATTGGCTAAGAACTAAATTTGATCCTAAATACATCACAACAAATGCTCCTATCGTAACAAGAACACGTGTTATTTTATAGCAAGGGGCTTTTTCTCCTACAGCAGAAAGGTACTGTAAAATAATCAACAAGAAAAACAAATCCCCGACAAAATTAACTAAATAATGCAATTCGACTTCACCTCATTACTCTTAATTCTATATAGTATTTTATCATTATTTTTATCTTAATTCAATATTGCAAGCGCTGTTTCGGCTGTCAGTTATTCCCTCATAAATTGCAGTTGTTCCCAACATAAAAAATCTCCTTTTTCTTGTGCTAAAATGCCATTACTGTGAGCGATTTTTTGAAAGGAGATGATAGCGACTGGATAAAAACTTCATACTCCCTCCGTCTGCGGCGAAAGGTCGCAATTATCTCCCTCACGGAGAGAGCAGAAACAAATGAGGGAGTAACAAAGAACCTCTCCGTCACAGCGACAATGCTTGTCACTGTGCCACCTCTCCTTTCAGGCGAGGCAGACTGGCGAAGCAGTGAGTTGGTACTTAGGCTCTCCTGAAAGGAGAGCTGTCCGAAGGACTGAGAGGTCAAAAAACCTATTTCAAGAAAGGAAAAACGAAAATATGAAAACAAAGAAATTATTATCCATTTTATTGGCACTTATGATGATGTTATCAGTTGTGCCTATGTATGCAAGTGCGGCTGACCCGATTGCATTGACAGAAGCAAATGTTGTAACTTGGCCCACAATTGAAGGCGAAATGTATTACGGGCAAAAATTGAGTGAAGGCAGTTTGACTATTCAAGGTGGGACAGTAACTATCGACGGCACAACAGAAGGAACGCCAGTTGAAGGATATTTTGAATTCGTTGATTTAGAATATCGTCCTACAGCATTAAATAATGGTGCATCGTTAAGATTTGTTCCTGAAGATTCTGAAAATTACACTGGTTTTGAGACCCATGAAAGTACAAAAGCAATATATAAAGTGTTAAAGGCAACTCCGATTTTAGTTGACCCGATAAACAATCCACCTGTTGCAACAAAAGTTTCTGAAGCAGGAAAAAGATTAATGACCACTACGATTTCTGGCGGAGCCTTAATGAATCCTTATACAAAAGAAGTTATTGAGGATGCAGTATGGGGCTGGGTAAAAAAGACGACAAAAGTAAATGAAAGCGGTTATTTCACTGCAACTTCAACACCCGTAAACTACAACACAATTTCAATGGATATTTATGTAGGTATTGAAGGTGATAGCGAAGAAACAACTGTTACAGTAGCGCCAACATTTGATGGCGAAATTTTCTATGCCCCCGATTTGACGTGGGGTGATTTAACTCTTGTAGGAGGTTCTGCTGTAATAAAGAGTACAAATACACCAATCGATGGTACATTTACTGTTACTGAAACGATGAAAGACAAACAGGTCAAAATAGGTGAAAACACTATCGATGTTAAATTCACGCCTGCTGATGAAACACTTGCAATGGCTTCAATTTGTCAAGTCTCAGTAACAGTTAACCCCGCACCCATTAAATTCGTTGACGAAAACGGTGCAGATGTTGTTCCCGAAATTACAGTTCCTTATGGTACAACATTCTCAAGCGGTGATGATATCTGTATTGCACTTAAAAATTATCTCAATATTCCGAGTGGTATTTCGAAAAATGTATATGTTCTTGATGATGAAGGCAACATTCTTGACCATAAGACAGTTGCTCCTGTCGGCACAAAGGAATATAAAGTAATTGCAAGAACCGACAACAAAAACTATGAAGAAGCTGTGCTTACCTTCAAGCTGACAGTTGAACCTATAGTGGTTGAAATCAACGGTGCCGGCTACAGCTCCGCAACAAACGAATTATATGCATATATTGGTAAAACAAACATTCCCGGCACATTTGACATTTTTGTTGATGATGAACTCGTTGGCGATGATCTTGCACTTACTTATGACACTGTAACTTGTCCCTGGACTCCAACAGAAACCGGCGAACACACAATAAAAGTTGTTTATAACGCTGTTAATGAAAATTATGTTATAGCAGATTATGAAAAAGCATTTACGGCAAAAGTACAGAGAACACTTACTTATGACGGTTACATTATGCTTTCTGTTGGTTTCCGCGAAAATGCTACCACAGCAGTAATGGGTGATCTTGTTACAATCAAGCCCGTTCTTGAAGATTTTGGAGTTTGGGTAATTACTGATGCAAACGGTAATGAAGTAACCCTTGAAGGCGTTGACCTTACATCAAAAGAAATCACATTTTCAATGCCCGACCATGATGTAAAAATCAGCTTCAAGACAAATACACAGCTTGAACAGGAAGAAGCTGCTGCAAACTGTGACCATATCTGCCACAGCGACAATCCTCTTTTCCAGATGCTTTGGAAGGTTCTCACATTTATTTTCAGACTCTTTGATGTTCAGCAGTATTGCGATTGCGGCAACCTGCACTATGATGCACCCCTTTTCGGTTAATGAATAATAACGAATTTAAGTTAAGTTCATTTTCATAATTGCACACCACGGCGGCAGTCGTGTCGGAAACACACTGCCACCCGTGCAAAACCAAGAAATAGAACGCTCCAACATACAGTTCTATTCTCCTTAGTGAAAGCACCAACAATCCCCGGACACTGACCGTTCGGGGATTTGGTGTATAATGAAGAAATACGGAGGTACAAAATGATTAACAATGAAGACGAGTTTAAATATGTGAGATGCCCGAGGTGCGACAGACGCATTTTTGACATTGCCAAGTGCTCTGACGATGAAGCAATAATCAGAGTTAAATGTCCTCACTGTAGGATAATAATAGTATATAGCATAAAGAATCAGGAATGCACGCCCAAAAGCGAACATCCCTGATTTTAATTATAAACATTATGATTTTTCACTAACGCTTATATCAAAAGTGCAGTTTATAGTATCGTTTCCAAAAACATCATTGTTTTCTGTTTTATCTCTTTTTTCTAATGAAAAACTCACAAGATATGTTTTTGAAAAGTTCTCTCCAACAATATCTTCATAAGAAATGTCCAGTTCAATGTCTATGGATTCTTTTACGTTATGATTTGCATATTCTAACAGAAAAACAGCAACAGATTTTGGAATGTCAATAAACTCATTAGTTTGCTGTTCAGTAATGGGTAAAACATACGGAATCTTTATAATATTTTTTTCAAAGTTTATTTCATAACGCTCGGAAGATTCATCATAAAATTTTATTGTTTTGAAACTATTATCTTTATATTCAAAGAAATAGTCATATATCAAAACGGACGGCAGTCCATCTTTTGAAAAATCATATTCCGCTATTGAAACATTATTTTCGAGAGCATCTTTTGCTTCCAAACATGCGTTTTTTACACTATCTATATTCCATTTTATTTCACAATTTTGAGCTACTCCAACTCCTATGTTATAAACGGGAATACTCAAATCATTTATTAAATCATAACTATATATTTCATCACTACTGTTCACTTCAAAAGAGTTAGTGATTTCATAATTAAGAACAGCTACCTTAGGTAGTCTTTCCTGTGCTATTTGGTAATCTAACATTTCTTTTGAGTGACTAAAAGATACAATTGATAAAATAACAGCCACTAATGCGATAAGGCTACTTATTATTGTGGCTAAAACCTCTATGTATCTCAACCTGATTTCGTTTTTTGTAGATGCATCACTATTTTCTGTTTTCTTTTTACACATACTAATTTTCCTTTTTGTTTTTTATAAATATATATCATAAAATCAAATGATTTTCAAGTTTTGTAAATCAATCAACAGCACTATTTAGCCGTCACTTGAATTACAATAAAAAATATAGTAGAATTATGTAGCAAGGTGGTGCTATATAGTGAAAGAGAAAAACAATAGTGTAAAATTCAAAGAGGATAAATGCTTTTGGGCGACAACTATACTTTTTATATTGTTTTTTATTCTTAGTTTGATTTTTTCTGTTTTTGACAAAATTTATAATATAATTCCTTGGAATGAAAACATGAGTGACACAATTGGAGTAGCAGTGCAAATTATTACTGCTATATCATCATTGGTTGTTTCTGTTATCGGTATTTCAATTTCGCTTCAAAATGACGAATATTTCGGAATTAAAATTTCAAAACTTTACACGTTACGAGTTGAAAAGCATTTTTCAATTCTTCAGATTATAGTCATTTCAATAATACTTTGCGGTATAAATCTATTCTATTATATGATTGATTTATATGTTGCCGCAATAACCGTTTCTGTCATTTCTGTTGCCTTTGCAATTTTTGTTGCTTGTGTTGAGGTGCCGGTTATGTCAAAAGATGAAAAAGCAATAATAAAAATCCTAAAGAATAATTTGCTTTTCAATCACTATAACAAAAAAGAATCATCCAAAGAATTGAAAGATGCTGTAAAATATTTACTATGTCATAAGAACCTTAAAGATACTTTCAATGAGTTAAAAAGTGATGATGAAGAATACAATAAAGCATTATTTTTTAAGCTCCTAGAATTTCAACATGACATTGCTTTTAGCCTTAAAAGCATTTTAGACGAACAAATTTTATATGAGGTGTCAGGAAGTTTACTTGAAAACGTTTTTGATGTAATTCTTAATATCTTTGAGTTTGATGATACTTTTTTTAAAGAAATCGAAAAAAACAAATATCTGCTTACGAGAGTTCTTTTTAGATTAGAAGAGACTCCTGCAATACAGAAACGATTAAGAGAAAAAATAAGCGGGTTATGTCAATTGCTTACTTTCTCGCAACATTTAAAAGTACCGGACACCAATTTTTTAGCCTATATTGTAATAATCCTTGTTTCCGAAACCGTGAAACAGGGTGATTTTGGAATCATAAAAGCCTTAAGAAAAGAATATTCATCACTGATGCATAATTTCAGGAAAGAAGATGTATCAGTAGATATATTTGCAATTGTAAGTATGCATCTGTATTATTTATGCAATTCTGATGCAAGAATCCCGACAGAATTAAAAAAAGATATTAAATATTTTATAAACGAAGAAGCTTATATAGAAGAGTTTTATAGGATTGAATCATGGAAAACACTTTTTAATAATATGCTTCAAGAGTTTAATGTTAATTTTGAGAATTTTATTAAATTAGGTTTGTTGCTATCAGATTCTCTCGAATACTGGGTTTACGACAATCGTGCACATTTTGTTGTTCTACACTCCGGATATTTTGTTAACTGGTATTTAACTAATCTCTTATCTTCATCACGTATACGCTTGTTTGATTTTTCTAAATTGAATATCAATTTTACAGAGACAAAGCATTATATTAAATCTTTTGGGGATAATTGTTTAGATGAAAACGGACAGTTTATTATAACTGATGAAATGATGAACATAGTTTGTTTTTATGATGAAGAATCAAAGCGATTAGAAAAATTTCAGGTATTTGAAAACACGCATCATAAGTTTTTTAATTATATCAATGAATTAAAAATTGAATCTGTTAATAATGAAATTGAACAAGTACGCAATATTTCTTTTGAAGAGTTCTCAGACGAAATAAGAAGTGATATTACCAATGTATTAGTTAAAGAGTGGGGATATAATAACTCAATTGATATCACAAATCCGAAACGTAGTTTTGCTGTTTTAATAGAAATGTTTCCTGATGCAATAAACTTTAAAGAAAGTATATTAGATTATTGCAGGGAAAGTGTACTGTTTGATATTAAAAATGCTATAAAAAGCAAAAGAATCTACAATGACGATTCTTTTGATGACAACATCAATATTCTACTTAGCAAGAAAATTAAATATGCTACTGAAAATATTAAAAGCATCATTCCAGATTATTACATACACAACGAAGAACTTAAGCAGCGATATATGGAAAAGTGTCGGTCTTTGGAAGTGTTTGATAGTCGTTTCTTAAGTACAAGCACATTAGTTGTTGAAAATGGTTTTAGTTTTAACTGTATCATTAATAGTGTTGTAATCCGTAAACTTAATGAAAGTGAACTATCAGAACAGGTGTCGAAATATCAGCGTACTGATGGTCAATATGTTTTTAATGGGGCGTTCATGCCAAAAGAAGAAATAACAAAAATAGTCAACGAAAAATTTGTAGTGATTACTGTTGTAATACAGCATCAAGTGAACTCATCAGAGGAAACGGTTTTTGAACTCTTTCCCTATGAAAAGAGCGAAGATGAGTATCTATGATTAACTAAAAAGCCCTTGCTTTTTGATAGCAAGGGCTTCACATTTAATTAACTATTAATTCTTCATTGACAAGTTCTCTTGCTCTAGCCTCAATGTTTTGCATTCGGCATACCCATTCCATCTGATTTTCCTCTTTCAGTTTTTCGGTTACACCTTCTGATTCTTGCATCTGCTCAACGAGCATGTCAAACATCTGTTGTGCCTCAGTATCAATATCGGCAAGATACTGCCATAGTTTACCTTCGGCGAGCAGAGTTGCAAACAGTACTTTCTTATGTTTCAGAAGATAATCTTTGTGTAACATACCCCATTTACTGAGCCTGATGTTTGCTTCTTCGGGTGGAAGAGTGAGGTTTGGAATATTATAGTCTCCAACACGTCTGTAAGTAATATTATTTGTTTTCATAGTATTTGTCCTTTCTTTTTACTCTGTTTAAGCAAGCTAGGGAGTGCAGAATACTATGTTTGAAGCCGGTTTTACTTGTATTTTGAGTAAATCCCTTATGAACACTCGCACCAAAAAAGACATCGTCAATGACGGTGTCTTTTTTTTCTGTAACAACGGAACTTGACCACTGGAAAGGCAATGCGTGGTAAGAATATTTTTTATAAAGTTTTTATAAAGTTATTGACCTGCCGTCTTGATTTTAAGATAACGGTTTTATCTTTGTATTTGTCAGCAATTCCTGCATAATACGTGCGTCTTTCTTTGTTTCTGCATCCGAATAGGGTGAACTTTATAAACCACCAATTCAGGTCATTTTTATAGCCTTTTTGTCTGCGCACTTTTGTCCGTTTTAATGCGTTGTAAAAACAGGTCAGGCGGGGGAGTTGCAGTATAATGATCTGATCTGCTTGTTCAAGTCGTTCTTCAATGAGCAGATATGTATAATATCCGTCAATGATCCAGTCTTCTTTTTCCATAAAATCCGCAACTTGCGGCAAAACAAGAGAATCGTCGATCGGTTTCCATTCCTTGTCCCACTTGATTGAATCAAGATGCAGAACGGGAATGGATTTCTTTTTTGCCATAAAATCGGACAGATATGTTTTGCCGCTGCCGACATATCCCAACACCGCAATTTTCATTACCGTTTATCCTGCTTTCTTGCCAATTGTAAGTCTATTGTATCATAAATAGTGATATTGCCGCTGTGTCGGTTGATTGCATCTTCTATTTTTGAGAAGAATTCTGTTCTGATTTTTTCTTCAATCGCGATATGGTCTGAATATGTACCAAGAAGCATTATATATTCTTTTGCAGTAAATGTGCGTGTACGGTAAAACAGCTTATATTGAATATCCGTAAAGCCGTATTTCGCTGCAATTAAAGCTCTATCGTGTGCTTGTTGTTCGGTGTATTCAACAGGTTTTTTAGGTTCTTTATTGTGATATTTATAATAATATTCTGCATAGATTTGGTCAATTTTTTCTGACAGTGCAGGTTTGTCTTTGTCACGGTACGGGTGATTTGCAAAACGGGCAAAAACACCGCCGTTTTTCAGCATATCGTACACCTTTTTGTAACCGATTTCTTCGTCTATCCAATGAAAGGCAGAAGCGGAATAAATCAAATCATATTCGCCATTAAAATCAACATCTTCAAACTTTCCTGAAATTGCTGAAAAGTTTGGAAACTCCTTATATTTCTCACGGCAAATTTTGCAGAAGTTTTCACCGTAATCAACTGCAAGCAGATTGCAACCCGTTTTAAGAATCGGCAATGTTGCCTGACCGCCTCCGATACCGATTTCAACAACACGGCTCAGGTTATTGATTGTTTTGTATTCGAAAATAGTCTGATATAATTCATCAACATATCCGGGGCGCAGTTTTTCATAAGAATCAGCAACCGTATCAAAAGTCCAATTCAACCCGTTATTTTTCATAATCATCCCTCAACAAAATCAATTAACTGTTTCAGATTATGTATTGTCCATTTATCATTATTTTCACCGCTTCTGTCAAGGTAAAATGCCGTAAAGCCCTGCTCTCTTGCTCCGTCTGCTTCTTCTTTACAATCGTCAACAAATATACTTTCAGATGCGATTACACCTTGTGCCTCAAGTGCAGCATTGAAAATGATCGGGCTTGGTTTACCTGCACCGACTAATGAGCTTGCAGTAAATGAAGTAAAATACTTTGCTATACCGAGTTGCTGTAATGTGAATTCAAGTGACGGTGAAGTATCGCTGATAACCCCCATTTTATATCCGTGATTTTTGAAATATTCAAGCACCTCTACCGTTTCAGAAAATAATGCTCTGTCACCGTTACACCAAAGTTCGTTGAAAAGACACTCTGCTTTTTCTTTAACATCTTCCGTCACACCTTCTCCGACAAGCAAGTGATAATAGTATCTCTTAAAAAATTCCCGCTCATCGTGTAGTGTCTTATACCATGGCTTTCTGCCTTCACTTGCGAGTTGAAACAGCGACATCATTTTATCGTAATCAAGTTCAAACGGCTTGCCGCTCCACTCCCTGATTGTCTTATCACGCCATGCTTCTTTTTCAGCAGTAAAATATGTCAGTGTTCCGTCACGGTCAAAGAATATGGCTTTGTAGTTCATGATTATACCTTTCTTGCTTTTATAATTAAAAAGCAGGTTTGATATTCTGATTATCAATACCTCAAAAAATAAGCACCTCCGAAAATCGAAGATGCCTTGTTAATTCAGAAAGATTGTATTACATCAATCACAAACGGACAAAACGGCACTTCGATTTCGTAAAATAATAGTCATTGTCATTTTGTCCACCTGCCTTTCTTGATTTGAAATAATTATATGCGTTTATTTCGGCAAAGTCAATGCAAATGATGCATTTTTTGACCGCCGAACATTTTTATCATAACATAATTTTTATATAAAAGTCAATGGATTGTTGAAAACTTATGTGCATTGTTGCTATATTTCTCTGTATTGCTTAAAAAATTATGTTTTCTTTGTACAATATTCCATCTTGCAAAATGCAAAATCGTGTGTTATAGTATAGACAGAAAGAGGTGATACCAATGAAAAGGTAAAGCCGAGATGCTTAAAAGCGAAAACCAACCCGCATTCATAAATAGTTGAAAAACAGAAGAAAGTTGATCAATAAAAAAGAACAGGTTGTTTTCAAAAGAAGCTCTTACCATAAAAGAAAGTGAACAAATACAAGTCGCGTACAGAAGTAAAGTAAGTACGATATAAATGGTTGGAGAAAGCTTTTAGGAATCTCAGAATGATCTTCGTTAAAACCGAAATGATCCGCAAAACATCAAAGTGGCTCACTGGAGAGCAGAAAAAGGAAAATGCGTGTTGTTTGTACAGGAGCAGGGAAGTTGAAAACGGAAGATCAGACGATACAGCAGAAAGAGAGGTTAAAAAGATGTTAGATATCAAGATTGATCAGAAATGACCCTTGACAGATGTGTGAAGAAACACTGTCAAGGGTCATTTCTATTTTTGCAATAGCAGTCCCGTTGAGGGGCTTATTTTTTTTGTCTGTTTGTTGCATGAAAAACGGGCACTGAAACAGTGCCCGTAAAAAAGAGATGGGTCAGTTGGCAATAGGATGGTGTGCGGTTTCGGAATTTTCAGTCAGTGCCATAATGTAATAACCGCGATCCTGATAATGTTCAATAATGTAAGGAAGAGCCTGAACGGTTGTTCCTTTTGCATTGGTATCATGCATCAGCAGAACAACTTCATCCTGTGTGTAACCGATGGAGTTATAATAAATGGTTTCGGCTGAAACGTTGTTTCCGCTGGCATCTGTGCTGTCTGCATTCCAGTCAAAATAAACAAGGCCGTAATCTTCCACAAGCTTTGCGAGGGTCGACATAATTCCGTAGCAATAATTTCGACTGACCGTATTGCTGCTGCCGCCGGGGAATCGGATCAGGTTGGTGCGAACCCCCGTCAGGTTATAAACGTGGTCCGAAATCTTCTGCAGGTCATTGAAATACGCCGTTGTGGATGTGTAAATATCCGCATATTCATGTGAATAGGCATGCAAAGCAATCGTCTGTCCTCTGTCAACGATCATCTTGTACTGTTCGGAATAATACGGCTGATAAATGACAAAGAATGTGGCCTTTGCATCGTATGCATCAAGAATATCAAGAATATCTTCCGTGTATTTGGACGGACCGTCATCAAAAGTCAGATACAGAATTTTGGAGCCTTCGGGCAGATCGTCCGCGGTGATTTCGTCATCATCGTCGGGCTCTGTCGGTTCATCGGGATTGTAGTCGGGATCTTCTGCGGGATGCTGTTTAATGTGGTCAACGGGAAGGCCGACCGCGAAACGAAGAATTTCCCTTGCATCGCCGGCAGTGATATATTCATCGCCGTCTACATTGGCGGCATAAACGGATGCCTGATCAAGGTCTTCAAGATAAACCGAGTAACGAAGGCAAAGGCGAGCATCGCCGGCTGTTACCCAACCGTCATTGTCAACATCGCCCAGGCGGGTGGACGTACTCGCTGTTGCGGGGGCTGCAAAAATTCCCATGCCAAGCAGCATGACCGTGGTAAGCAAAAGTGCAAGTGCTTTTTTCATTTTTTTACTTCTCCTTTTAAATATATAATCCTTATATTTTAATATTTTTCATCTAAAATCTCAATGACATTTGCAACGCATCCGTCATTGTTTGAGCGAACAACATAATCGGCAAGTTCCAGTGCGGTGGGGTTGCCGTTGCAGGGCACAAATGCGGCTTTTGCGGCACGAAGCATATCTGCATCGTTGTAATCATCGCCGACAGCATAAATGTCATTTTTATCAATCTGCAGATGAGCCGCCAGCTGCAATAATCCCGTTCCTTTGTCAACACCGGGGGCCAACAGTTCTATGTAACTGCCCGTTGTCGGCAGAAAATGAATACCGTCAAAGTGCATATCCCGTAAAAATGCCTGTATTTCCAGTGTTTTTTCCTTTGCACAAAGCATCGCTTTAATCCAAGGAAAAACGGTTTCGGCGGGGGAATCCACAACAGAAAACGGAATGTTTTGGCTTGTGAAATGCCGTTCGGAATCGGAATTCAGATGAATGGCATAGGTGCTGTCAAACGGATACATTTCAATGGGAACATCGGGAAAACGGTGTAAGATTGCATCAATTGCCGCAATTCCGCGCTCATCTATACCGTTGCAGAAGATTATTTTGTTAGCACTGTAATCATAAGCCATAGCACCGTTGCAAAGCAAAACAGGGGCATTGATATACTGCGGATCGTATTTGTGAAAACCCATATAAGTTCTGCCTGTGGATACGGTAAATCTTCCTCCTTCGGAAATGAAATACCGCAGAGCATCCTTTACGCTGTCTGTAATCAAGCCTTGTTCGTTTGCCAATGTGCCGTCAAAATCGCTTGCAAGAAGAACATGATTGAATTTTCCCAAGCACATCACCTCTGAATATAAATTTTAACATATTTCGATGCAAATTGCAATTGTGTTTTTTTGAAACAGTGGTTGAAAAATGCAAAAGGTTGGTGTATCATGAACACAGATAATAAACGGAGGCGACAACGATGCGATATCTTACACAGGAACAGGAAACGGTTTTGTTACAGACCATGCGTGCGTGCGGTGAAATCATGCACAGTGCACACAAAAAAGATGATGTGGACGACGGTATCATTGAAAAGCCGGGTTCTGCCAATTTCGTAACCGCATACGATGTTCGTGTGCAGCAGGTTTTAATGGACAAATTGGCTGAAATTTTACCTGATGCAAAATTTTTTGCAGAGGAAAAGGAAAATTCGGGGGATGATACCGTCAAAGGGTTGTGTTTTGTGATTGATCCTATAGACGGAACCACCAACTTCATTCATGATTATAAGTCTTCTGCCGTTTCCGTCGGCTTGCTGTCTGACGGAAAGCCTGTTTTTGGTGCGGTTTATGACCCGTATAAGGATGAAATGTTTACGGCACATGTCGGTGAAGGTGCGTTCTGCAACGGTCAGCCTATTCATGTCAGTGAACATGATCTTGCTCATTCGCTTGTCTGTTTCGGAACTTCTCCTTATTATAAAGAGGAATTGGCTGATGAGGCATTTGCTCTTGCAAAGGATTTGTTCGTCAATAGTTCCGATATTCGCAGAGGCGGGTCGGCAGCCATTGATATGTGTGCGGTTGCTTGCGGAAGAATGGATGTGTTTTTTGAAAACCGTCTTTCGCCGTGGGATTATATGGCTTCTTATGTCATTATCACGGAGGCGGGGGGTTGTATGCACAACTATGCGGGAAATGCGGTTGTTTTTGACCGTGCGGATTGTGTTGTATGTACCAACGCAACCAACACACCGTCTGTGTTGGGTATTACAAAAAAATATTACAACTGATTTTAATGAAAAAGCTAACGGCTGCAAGATAACTCTTGCAGCCGTTCTTTTAATGCTTGTTTTTTCTGTAAGTCAGGTAATCTTCCAGAATCAATGTTGCAGCAACCGCATCAACGGTTTCTTTGCGTTTTTTTCCGCGTGTGTTTGTCGCATTCAGATAGTTATGAGCACTTACCGTGGTAAGTCGTTCATCAAACATTGTAACTGCAAGTCCCGTTGCTTCTTTCAGCAACTCAGCAAATTCCTTGCAGGCAACTGCACGAAATCCTTCGCTGCCGTCCATATTTTTCGGCAAACCGCAGACAATCATTTCGGCTTTGTACTGTTTGCAGATTTCTGCAATATCGTTACATAATTTTTGAGCATCGGATTGCTTGATTACGGTAACGGGAAAAGCCAGCATTTCATTTTTGTCACAGACGGCAATGCCTGTTCGGACATCGCCGTAATCAACAGATAAGATAATCATAGTACTTAAAATTCGTAGTCGGATTCAGGTGTGTCAGTAGCGGAACCGCCCTCAGAATCAGAATCGTCGCTTTCGTAATCACCGTACCAATCGGACAAATCACCGCCGTACCAACCGCCGTAACACGAGGAGCAGTAGGACGGAATATTGCTGACTTTATACCAGCCGACGTCGGTGCTGTGGCAAGTGGAACTTGCCAGTCTTCCGGAAACGGTGCAGAAGGTACGCTGTACTGCATCGTCTGGCTCATTGAATTCAGTGTAATCCAGACCGTAATGAATGCGATCCATTACTTCTTCAACAACTTCCGCAGCCGGATACATGCCGAAATAGTCAATGTCGATTTCTTTGGGATACTCGTATCCGACCCAAGCCGCACAGACGTAGTAAGGTGTTCCGCAGGCATACCATTTGTCGAGGTTGTCGGATGTTGTACCGGACTTTGCATAAGAAGGAATGGTACTGTAACCGTTGTCGATATCATATCCGTAACCGGTACCGATATAAGAGGTCACAACTTCCTGCATCAATTGGTTCATAACATATGCAGAGCCTTCGGACATGACCTGCTCTCCAAACGGGGTCGTGTTGTCAAAATAAACTTCCGAACCGGAGGAGTTTGTTACTTTATAATAGGAATAAGGTTCATAATAGTAACCGCCGTTGCCGAATACGGCATAGGCTGCTGCCATGTCAAGTGTTGTTACGCCCTGTGCCATAGAGCCGACGGCAAGAGGTGCATAATCGGCATCGGTGGAGGCAAGTGTCGAAATGTGGAAGCGGTCTTTCAGGAAAGAGTAACAAACACTCGGTGTGATCGTTTTTACGATTTGTGCCGGAATTGTATTCAATGAGGGGGCAATGGCTTCTGCCAGGTTTCTGAAATCGGTCGGACTGCCTTTGGATCCGCCGTAGTTCTGCGGCCAGATGTCACCGTCGATTTCAAAACCGTAGTTCATAACGTAAGAAGACCAATAATAGTAGTTCAGTTCAATTGCAGGTGCATAAACTGCCAATGGTTTGATTGCGGAACCGGGCTGTCTGGGGCTTGAGGATGCAATATTAAGAACACGATTACCGACCTTGGGGCCCAGTCTGCCCACGATGCCGACAATCCTTCCGTCATATCCCATGACCGTCATTGCGGACTGAATAGCAGGATCATCAGGGGAGTCATCTTCATACGGGAAAGTAACGCGGTTGTAATAAACCTCTTCCATTTTATGTTGCACATCGAGGTCTACAGCCGCATACACTTTCAGACCGCCGTAGTAAACCTTCTTCCAAGCATCTTCGTAGGACAGATCCTGCGTTTTCTGGAAATCTTCAATGAGCATATCGATGACAAGGTCAATGTAGTAACTCTGATATTCGGGGTTGAGTTCATCCACATAGACCAGCTCAACGGATTCGTCTTCGGTCAGAGTTTCATCTTCCTCTGCTTCGACTTCCTCATCTTCTTCCTCGTCGGGTTCTGCAAGTTCTGTCCAACCAAGGTGAGAAGCAACGGATGTGCCGTCTGTGAATTTTACATTTTCCTTGAGTGCATCATCGTATTCTTCCTGTGAAATGAACCCTTCACTGAGCATCCAGTCCAGACAATAGATGGAACGTTCGCGGTTGTTTTCAAAATTGACCATGGGGTTATAATAACGAGGAGCATTTGTGATGGATGCCAGAATCGCACTTTCCATGATGGTCAGATCGGCGGGATCTTTATCAAAATAATATTCCGCCCCTGTCTTGACACCGTAACACCCCATGTCAAGGTACAACGTGTTCATGTATGCTTCAAGAATCGTATCTTTTGAGAAATGCTGTTCAAGCTTGAGAGCATTTTTGATTTCGTTGTATTTACGGATGAACGTTCTGCCGTTTTCACCGGTCAGGTTTTTGATGAGCTGCTGGGTGATGGTGGAGCCGCCCTGTGAAAAGCTGTACTGAATAACAACACCGATGGTGCGGATCCAGTCAACACCCTGATGTTCTCTGAAACGGGCATCTTCCAATGCAATATATGCATTTTGCAAATGTTTGGATGTTTCATTCAATCCGACCCAGATACGGTTTTCCGTGCCGTGCAGGCGGGCAATTTCAATTTCGTCGCCGTCAGAATTGAGTGCATAAATGATCGTGGTTTGGCTCTGATTCTGAATCAGTTCATTCAGATCAATATAGTCAACACCGGCAATATCATCTTCTGCCGTTGCTGCTGTGATGCCGAATGTGGAATACAGAGATTCAAACAAACCAAGATCACTGAATACGTTGAATACGACCATGCACCCCGTCAGCCCTATGATGAGAAACAGGGATAACAGGAATGTCATAACGGTCGAAGCAACGCGGTGTTGTTTGCGGCGTTTTTTCTTTCTTTTTGTTGTATTATGTGCAGGAGCACTGCCTTTTTGTGCAGCCATTTTTGCACCTCCGATATAAAATCTCATTTTATTATAACACATAAAAACAAAAAATGGTAGAGGCAATTTATAATTTTTAAAAAGAAATACATTTATGCGGATCGAAAAGGCATTTGTATTTGACTTGCCAAATTATTTCTTGTCATTTCTTGACATTTGCACTTTTGCTATCTATAATAGTCTTAATACTTAATTTTTGCTGAATGTGAGGGAAGAATATGGAATATGCTATGAATATTGCCGGCGTGGACCGCAAACTGCCCCTTTGCCGATTGACTGACGATCTTTACATCGGTGCGTTTGTTATTTTCGGTGATGCGGAACTGACCGTAGCCTGTGCAAAAGCATTGCTTGAAAAAGCCCCTGAATACGATTACATTCTGACTGCGGAAGCCAAGGGCATTCCGCTTGTGCATGAAATGGCCCGCCAGAAAGGTGACAAGAAATACATGCTTGCCCGCAAGGCCCCGAAGCTTTATATGACGGGTGTGCTTGAAGTAAAAGTGCAGTCCATCACAACGGCAAAAGAACAACGTTTGTATCTTGATACAGCGGATGCCGCACTGATGAAGGGCAAAAAGATTCTTCTTGTGGATGACGTTATTTCCACAGGTGAATCCCTGCATGCACTCGAAGAACTTGTCAGCCGTACCGGCGGCGAAGTCTGCGGCAAAATGTGTATTCTTGCCGAAGGTGATGCTCAGAACAGAGATGATATCATTTATCTTGAAAAACTGCCGCTGTTCAATGCACGCGGTGACATCATCGGATAAGGTGACGAAAAGATGGATTTGCCGAGAATTATTTTTTGTACCGCCTATCTGATCGTTCTGGTCTGTTATTTCTTTTCCGAAACCAGCGGAAACCACAAACGCCGTGTTGTCAATAAGTGTATCATGGCAACCATGTTTTTAGGGTATTTTCTTTTTGAATCCCACCGTAACGGATATTGGAGTCAGCCTTTGTTTTTCCTTTGCATCGCGGCTTTTATTTTCTCATGGTTGGGCGATGTGCTGTTGCTGTTCAGTTTTCTTTACGGCGGCATTTCGTTTATGGTCGGCAATGCTTTCTTTGTTGCACATCTGATTTCGATTGCCGCACGCAATGATGTGAAATTCGGTCAGGTATGGTGGGCAATTCCTTTGTTTGTGATTGTTTCAGCCGTTTTTTATGTGCTTCACTTTACAAAAAAAGTGGATTTCAAAACAACAGGTGTTCTCATGCCGGTTTACGTAACAACCGTAACCGCACACGGCATGCTGTCCATGGCAGTTGCAAGCGCGGTCGGCGGTGTGCACATGATTCTTCTGTCTGCGGGCCTTGTTTTATTTATGATTTCCGATTACTTTTTGACAACGCATAAATTTATAAAACATGAAAAATGGGTGCTTCGATGCAACAGCGGAACGTATTTTACGGGAATGTTGCTGGCTGCCGTAAGCTTTACTTTTATTTAAGGAGTGAAACGCATGAAACATATTTTTATTATCAACCCTATGGCCGGGAAGACCGATTCCAAGGCAAAAATTCTGGAAGTGCTTAAAAAATATGAGAAAATAGCTTATGAATTCTATGAAACCAAAGGTCCCCGCGATGCCACCCGCTTTATTCGTGATTACTGCACGAAGAATCCTGACGAAAAAGTCCGTTTTTATGCTTGCGGCGGCGACGGTACCATCAATGAAGTTGCATCCGGTTGTGTCGGTTTTGACAATGCAAGTATGACCGTTTATCCCTGCGGAAGCGGGAATGATTTTGTCAAATATTACGGCGGCACAGAACCGTTTATGGATATTGATGCACTCATCAATGCCGAAGAACATGAAATTGATATCATTGATTGCGGCAACGGGCATTATGCGATCAATGTTCTCAATTTCGGCTTTGACAGTATTGTATGCAGTACCATGATCGCAGTGAAAAGAAAACCGATTATCGGCGGTAAAAACGCCTACACAACAGGCATCGTAAAAGGACTTATCACGGGCATGCGAAACAACTGTGTTGTAAAGGTGGACGGCGAAACACTCAATCCCGACGGTGAATTTCTGCTTTGTACCTGTGCAAACTGCCAGTATGTCGGCGGTGCTTACCGCTGCGGACCGGATGCGACCAATGATGACGGCTATGTGGATGTATGTCTTGTCAAGCCGCTTTCCCGCCTGAAATTCCCCGCACTGCTCGGTCCTTATAAAAACGGAAAGCATCTTGCTGATCCGAAGTTTGCAAAATACATCATTTACCGCAGAGGTAAAACGGTTGAGCTTGAAACGGCCGACCCGAAGTTTGAAGCCTGTCTTGACGGCGAAATGCTTCCCACGCAGAAGCTCACCGCAACTGTTGTTCCCAAAGCCATTCGCTTTGCCGTTCCAAAGAACGCAAAGCCGATCATATGAAAATAATTTGAAAAGGAAAGGTACATATTTATGGCAATTTTAGAAAAACTTGACAAAAGTGCTGAAGCAAAAGGCGAGAAGGTCAAAACTCTCTGGCAGTTCGTAAAATTTATCGTTGTCAGTCTTGGTGCATGTATTGTGCAGGTCGTTTCCCTTGCAATTCTTTACAACATCCCCGCAATCAAGGCATTGAGCGATACGGCTTTCCATTGGTTTGTGTTTGATTATCCCGTTATTGAAGGTGAACGTTGCGGACTTGCTCTGTTTATTTCGGCGAATGTTGCAAACATTCTTGCACAGATCGTTTCGTTTTTCATTAACAAAAACAAAACCTTCAATTCTGATGCAAATACTGCCGTTATTCTTCCCATTTACATTGCATTTACTGTTGGACTGATTGTTTTCTCTGCATGGTTGAATCCTGTTATTTTCCAGCTTTGCGTTGAAAAGTTTGCACTCACCAGCGGTCTTTCGCTGACCATTGCAACAGCAGTTTGCTCCACGCTGCAGTTTATTCTGTATTTCCCCTTTGATAAGATTCTTATGCATCAGAAGAAAAAGCCCGTCGAGGAAAACAAATAAGCATGAAAACGGTCAATTTAAAAAGCTATCGCTGTACCAAATTTAATTTCAACAATAATCTTGCTCCCAATAAAAAGATTGAACTGACCAACAAGTATTCCTATAACTGCGGATACATGAAGAACAATCTTTGCCGAGGTGTGTTTACGGTTGATGTCAGCGATAAAGAAAACCCTGCTCAGTTTTCGATTTCCGTTGAAATGATCGGCATTTTTGAGTGCGAAGAAGGTCTTGCAAAAGAAAAACTGCATGTGGAATCTTTCCGCGAACTGTTTCCCTTTGTACGTTCCATTGTGGCCACCATGACCACCAATGCAGGCATGCCGCCCGTTATTATTCCGACCATTGACATCGAAAAACAAGAGATCTATAAGGTTGAAATTCCGCATTTCAGAAAACCCGGTGAGGAACAAAAAGACTGATGTTTACAAAAAAAGATATAATTCTGAGTATTGTAAAATGTGCGGTGGCAATGACTTTGTTTGTCGTTGCCATCGTTCATTATGATACTTTGTCTACAATTGATGTTGTTTCCCTTGTTTCTTTCACGGATAAACAATGGCTGATTATTCTGGTGGTTTTAGGCATTTATTTGCTGAAAGCACTTGTATTCGTTGTGCCTGCTTCATTGGTTTATGTTGCTGTCGGTATGGTATTGCCGAAAGGACTTGCCGTTGCAGTGAATCTGATCGGTATACTGATTGAAGTCTGTGTAACATACCTGCTCGGGCATTTTCTCGGTTATGAAGCCGTCAAAAGAATGCTTGAAAAAAAACCGGCCGGGAAGAAGCTTTTGGAAAAAAATATACAAAACAATCCCGCCGTCATTCTCGGCATCCGTGCCGTACCGGCGTTTCCGATTGACTTTGTCAGTCTTTTTTACGGTGCTTCCGGATGCAAGTTCTGGCAGTATGCTGTTCTTTCCGTTGTGGGCATTTCATGGCGTGTGATTCTGTTTACCATTATCGGCAGTGAAGTGTTTGATTGGATTCCGATTGATAAAATCGTTCTGATCGTAATTTGCTTTATTCCCGTGGGCGTTGTATGGTATCTTGTCAAGAAGTTTTATCTTCCCAAACGCAAAGCGAAAAAAGAACAAGCACAAAGTGAATAAAAAAGTAAAGGACAAACCCGGTTGAGAGTTTGTCCTTCATTTTTTTTATTTTACAGTTCGTTGCGGATTTCTCTTTCCCCGACACAAACGTATTTTACATTGACACTATCATCGAAAATAACGAAATCACTGTCGAACCCTACTTTGATTCTGCCCTTTGTATCATCTTTACCGATGACCTTCAAGGGCGTTGTCGATGCCATTTTGATAACTTCTGTAAGGTCAATACCGCAGATTTTCCACAGGTTTCTCACAAGCACATTGCTTGTTGCGACACTGCCTGCAAGGCATGAACGGTCTGCAAGTTTCATGACATTGTCTTCATACACAACAGAGAGTCCGTTTTCCTGCATGATGACGGTCCCTTCTTCCATGTCGGTTGCGGCATATTCAAGTCCGTCCGTAATGCAGTAGGCACGGTCAGCACCTTTGCACTTATAAATGAGTTTTAATGCACCTGCGGGCAGATGCCTGAGGTCTGCAATAAACTGTGTTGTGTATCCGTCATTTGCCAATGCGGCTTCAACCACGCCGACTTCACGGAAAATGCCGTTTTTTCGCATTGCCGAACAAGCGGAATAAAGGTGTGTGACATCACTGAAACCGTATTGCAGTGCTTCTTCCGCGATTTCGTATGTTGCATCGGAATGTGCACAGGATGCGACAATGCCGCGTTTTTTCATTTCCTGTGCCAATTCAAAAGAACCTTCCAGCTCGGGAGCGGCCCCCATCATAACGATTTTGTCCGAATAATCGAGCAAAGCAAGGTAGTTTTCTTTTGTCGGCGGCAAAATATTGTCGGGGCTCTGTGCACCTTTCATTTTCATGGAAAGGAACGGACCTTCCAGATGAATTCCACGGATCATCGGGCAGACTTCCATTGCTTTTGTGATGTTGTCAATCGCATCTTGCAATTGCTTTACGGGGGCGGCAAGTGTGGTCGGAACAATACTTGTTGTGCCCCGGAATGCGTGTGCTTCACACATTTTGACGATTTCGTCGGGATTTTCACTCATGGCAGAAAAACCGCCGCCGCCGTGCACATGAATATCCGCAAAACCGGGGGCTAAATAATTGCCTTTGCAGTCGATAACTTGTGCATCTTTGCAATTTGTATTTTCACCGATTGCAATAATTTTACCGTTGTCGGTTAAAACGGTTGTTTCTTTGATTTCATTTTCAAAAATAACTTTTGCATTTTTAAATATTTTCATTTTCATCACCATACTTACCATATTATAAAATTTTCCTTTTGTCAATCTTATTTTTTTTAATAAAACTATAGAATTTGCTGTAAAGCTGTGCTATACTAAAATCCAAATGGAATAAATCGGAGGAAATATTTTATGGCTGAATTGAAAAAGGTAAGAATCGGTGCAGTCGGTCTCGGCGGCAGAGGAAGAAGTATGCTCGGTCTGCTTCTGCAGGTGCCCGGTGTTGTTTGTCCCGCTGTTTGCGACAAAGTGCCTGAACGTGTGGAAGAAGGAATTGATGTTGTTGAATCCGTGCCCGGTATGGATTATGAAGTACGCGGCTATACGGATTATAAAGAAATGATTGCAAACGAAGAACTGGATGCATTGTTCATTGCCACCACTTGGATTACACATGCAAAGATTGCCATTGCAGGTATGAATGCCGGCTTGAATGTTGCCATGGAAGTCGGCGGTGCCGCATCCATCGAAGAATGCTGGGAAATGGTGCGCACCAGTGAACGCACGGGCAAGTTCTGCATGCTTCTTGAAAACAGCTGTTATGACCGCAAGGAAATGGCAGTCTTCAAAATGGTCAAAGAAGGTCTGTTCGGTGAGATCATCAACTGCGAAGGCGGTTACAGACATGATCTGCGGGATGAAATCTCTCTCGGCAGAGAAAATATTCATGGCAGACTTTATAACTTCCAGAACCGTAACGGCGAACTGTATCCCACTCATCAGATCGGCCCGATCTCAAAAGTACTGGGTATCAACCGCGGTAACCGCTATGTTTCTTTGGTTTCCGTTGCCAGCAAGTCCAGAGGTCTTAACGAATGGATCGGCAAAAACAAGGGTACCGATTATGACCTTTACGGTTATGATTTTGCAGAAGGCGATGTTGTGACCACCATTCTCAAGTGTGCACACGGCGAAACCGTTACCATTTATCACGATTGCTGCCTGCCCAGACCCTATTCCAGAAACTATGTCGTGCAGGGCACAAAGGGTATCTTTATGGAAATCAGCGACCGCAACTCGCTTCTTGCAGTTGAGGGCTTAACCGAAAGCACCCATGAATGGGAACATCTTGATAAACACATTGACAAACTCGACCATCCGCTGTGGTGCAAATATACCAAAGACGGCATCAAAGCCGGTCACGGCGGCATGGACTATCTCGTTCTTTCCGCTTTTGTGGAAGCGGCAAGAGATAATCTTGTTCCCCCCATTGATGTGTATGATACCGCAACCTGGATGGCAATTACCTGCCTTTCCGAACAGTCTGTTGCGATGGGCGGACATCCCGTTGCATTCCCCGATTTCACCAACGGTGCATGGATCGACCGTGAACCCTACAGACGCGGTGTTTATTGCCTTGATGAAGTTTGTGATGATTTCTTTACTGATAAAGAGGAGGAAGGCAAATGAGTTATTACATAGGTGTAGACGGCGGCGGTACAAAAACACAGTACGCACTGTTTGATGAAAACAGAAATATGCTTGATTCTGTCAAAACCGAAGGCAGTAATCATGAAAACCTCGAAGGTGCAATTCCTGCAGCAGCCGACATTATTATGAGTGGTGTGAATGCATTGCTCGAAAAGAATTCGCTTTCCATTGATGATATTACCCATACACTGATGGCTCTTGCAGGTATTGACCATGTTTATCAGCATGATGAAATGCGTGTTGAACTCGACAAACGCGGCATGAAGAATTATTCCGTTTATAATGACGGCTTCATTGTTATCAAAGCAGGTTCCGACAACGGTGTCGGCATCGGCTACAACTGCGGCACGGGTACATGCTGTAACTCTGTTGACTGCGACGGCAAAATGTTGCAGGTTGGCGGTTTCGGCGAACTGTCGGGCGATATGGGCAACGGCCATTGGATCGCTACGCAGACTTTCAGACTGATTTACGATGATATTTGTCTGAAAGCAAGAAAAACAATGCTTACAGACCTTGCTGTCAAGAATTTCGGTATCAAGGCAGAGCGAGACGAGCTGCTCAGCCTGATTGCAAAACTGGAAGATGAAGCAGAGATGGAATGCACCATCCGCACTCTGATTGACATCTTCTTTGAAGCCGTAGCCGCAGGTGATGCTCCTGCCATGGGTGTGATCAAGCAGATGGCTGAACGCGGTGCGGAATACATCCTTGCACATGTCAAGAATTCTAATTTCAATATTGATCCCGTTAATGTTGTTTTGTCCGGTTCCATCCATACCAAACTTCCGTCTGACATCTATAAGAATCTTCTTAAAGAACGCACGGAAGCACTCAGCGGCAGAAAGTTCAAGTTCGTTTGTCTTGATGTTGCACCCGTAACGGGTTGCATCAACTGGATGCTTGAAGAAAATTTCGGAGGTTAATAAAATGAAAGAAATCAATGTAACCGTAATCGGCTCGGGCAGCACCTATTGCCCCGAACTTGTGGACGGCTTCCTCAAAGCCGCCGATTCTCTGAAACTCAAAAGACTTGTCCTGATGGACATTGACGAAAGAAAACGCACCATCGTCGGCGGTCTTTGTGTGCGTATGCTCAAGCACGCAGGTTGTGATTGTGAAGTTGTTATGACCGACAACCTCGAAGAAGCATTGGTCGGTGCCGATTTCGTAGTCACGCAGATCCGTGTCGGCAAACTGCCTGCCCGTCATCTTGATGAAACCATTCCGCTCAAATATAACCTCATCGGTCAGGAAACGACCGGTATTGGTGGTTTCTTCAAAGCACTTCGTACCATTCCCGTTATGCAGGCCATTGCCGATGCAATCGAACGCATCTGCCCCAACGCATGGCTTATTAACTTCACCAATCCCTCGGGTATCGTTTCGGAATTCCTTATCAATCACACCAATGTTAAGTCCATCGGTCTTTGCAATGTGCCCATCAACATGATTGACGATTGCAAGGAAGCCGCAGGCGAGGATGCTGAAATCGTTTACCTCGGTCTGAATCACCTGAGTTGGATTACCTCCGTCAAAAAAGACGGCGTTGAACTGATCGATAAACTGTTTGATGAGGGCTTTGCACCTGCCGTTATGGCAAATATTCAGGATGACGGTTTTGATATCGAATGTCTGAAAGCCGCAGGCGGTATTCCGTCTTCCTACCTGCAGTATTATTACTGCCGTGATGCAAAGCTTGAACACCTTCTTGAAGGTGATAAGTCGCGTGCCGAAGTCTGCATGGAAATCGAAGAAGATTTGCTGAAGATGTATGCAGACGAAAGCCTGATCGTTAAGCCCGCATTGCTTGACAAGCGCGGTGGACATAAGTATTCTCTTGCCGCTGTTTCTCTGATCGATTCCATTGCAAACGACAAGCAGGATGTGCACGTTGTCAATATCCGCAACAACGGAACGCTTGACTTCATGGCTGATGATGATATCGTTGAAATTGCAGCCCATGTCGGTGCAAACGGTTGCACACCCGTTGCGGTTCCGCATACGAATAACCGCCATATCATCGGCCTTATGCGCATCGTTAAGGAATACGAAAAACTGGCTGTCGAAGCCGCTATGAACGGCGATGATGATGCCGCCCTCAATGCTTTGATGCTTCATCCGCTGGTCGGCGATTTTGCCCGTGCCAAGGCTTGCTATGAAGAAATGAAAGAAGCCCATAAGGCACATTTGCCTGAATTTTATAACTAAAAAATCAAATGCCGCAGATGCGTTTTCTGCGGCATTTGTACTAAGAGGTATTTATGAAATATAATTGTCTGAAACTCAAAAAGAGTCTGCAGAAAACAGTCCGCAAGTTTTCACTTTGTGACGGTCTGCCCGATACTTGCATTACCGATCTTTGTTTTGACGAAAACGGGAAACTGTATGTTGGTACTGCCAAAGGGCTTGCATACTTTGCAGATGATCAATTTGTTGCAATCAGCAATATAAAAGCTGTCGATAAACTGTTTGCAGACGATGCAAAAGTGTTTGTCTGCGCACAGAATCGTATTGCTGTTCTGCATGACGGTAAAATTATCAATGAATTCACATACGATCAGACCGTCAGAGGCATTGCAAAAGATCAGGCAGGAACTGTCTGGATGATGACCGACAGTAAACTTTACCGTTGGCAGAATGATGCGTTTGCATATATCAATGAT
The DNA here is from genome assembly GCA_045605525.1 of Acutalibacteraceae bacterium. Lineage (GTDB taxonomy): Bacteria > Bacillota > Clostridia > Oscillospirales > Acutalibacteraceae > RUG806. The sequence goes on along the minus strand of JAZUQC010000079.1, from coordinate 654 downwards.
ACTGAATTTGATGTGCAGTGCATTTCCGCCGCCGAACCCGGCGTTGTGTATGCCGCAGGCAAGGATGCCTTGATGATTTTAAGAGGAAAACGCTTTGAGTGGGGGAATATCCTGCGCGGCCGTTCCCGCATGCCCGATGTTTCATTTTCTGCCATCAAAGCCGATACATACGGTCATTTGTGGTGTGCAGGCGAAGACGGACTTTATCTTTTTGACGGCAAAAGCGAATGGCTGACACCGAGCAAAGTGAGAATGTTTCCAAAAACAAAAGTTACAACCGTAGCATTTGACAACAACGGTAACCGTTATATCGGCACCGAAATCGGGCTTTATATGCAAAGTGCCGGCGGCCAATCCTTCATGGGAACAGACCGCTATCTTGCCAATGCTTATGTGACTGCCCTTGCGGTAACCGCAGACGGCCGCAAGCTCTGGATCGGTATGAAAGACGGCCTGACTCTTGTTACATTTGTTGAAATGTCCCTTGCTGAAAAAGCGGCATATTTTGAAGAACACATCCGCAAGCACAATGTCCGAGAGGGATATATCCTCGGTAGAGTGCACCTTGAAAACGGTGATTTATCAACCGGCAGTGTGCAGATTACGGATAATGACGGTCTGTGGACTTCCAAATATGTTGTTTCGCAGGCTTTG
>JAZUQC010000078.1:0-12862 GCA_045605525.1 Acutalibacteraceae bacterium | reverse complement strand
CGAACAGCAGGAACAGGATTGGGAATTTGTTGTCAAGATGATGTGCATCATCAAGGACCTTATGAACGGTAACAAGAACCTGCCCGCAGGCCGTGAAGAAGAAATGGTCGGCCACAATGCCATCGCCGCCGGATTCCAGGGTCAGCGTCAGTGGACAGACTTCTATCCCAACGCAGACTTTGCAGAAGCACTGCTCAACACCTCTTTCGACTGGAACGGCATCCGCGAACCCTACATTCTTGCCACCGAAAACGACGTTCTCAACGGTATTTCCATGCTGTTCATGAAGTTGCTCACCAACCGTCCGCAGATGTTTGCAGACGTGCGTACCTGCTGGAACGGCGAATCCATCAAGCGTGTCACCGGTTACGACATTGAAGGCCATGCAAAGGATGCAAACGGCCTGATTCATCTTATCAACTCCGGAGCTTGCTGCCTGGATGCCTGCGGCGAAGCCAAGAACGCAGACGGCAACGGCGAAATCAAGGAATGGTACAATGTGACCGAAGAGGATATGGAAACAATCCTCAAGGCAACCACATGGAATGCAGCCGACAACGGCTATTTCAGAGGCGGCGGATATTCTTCCCGTTTCCTCACCAGAGCCGAAATGCCCGCAACCATGATCCGTCTGAATCTCGTCAAGGGTCTTGGCCCCTGCATCCAGATCTGCGAAGGCTGGACGGTCAACCTGCCCGACGAAGTTTCCGACATCATCTGGAAACGTACCGACTACACATGGCCCTGCACATGGTTTGCACCTCGTTGCGACGATTCTGCCGCATTCGCAAGTGCTTATGACCTGATGAACCACTGGGGTGCCAACCACGGTGCAATCTCCTACGGCCACATCGGTGCAGATATCATCACACTTTGCTCCATGCTCAGAATCCCCGTCAGCATGCACAACGTGCCCGATGAAAAGATCTTCCGTCCCGCTTGCTGGAACGCATTCGGCACCAAGGATCTCGAAGGTGCAGACTTCCGTGCCTGTGAAGCCTACGGCCCGCTTTATAAATAAGTTTATTGCTCTGCCCCCACTCACCGAGTGGGGGTTTTTGAATGCAAAATAAATTGCGGTTTATCGGGGCGTGTAGGGAATGCATACTATGCATTCCCTACGGCAAACAACCAACTTCCCGATAAACCGTAATTTCCACGTTCCGTAGGTTGTCTTCTGTTACGGTATGTATTATACTATTACCATATCGCCAAAAGGAGAGAACCTATGAATACCTATGTAACCGGACAGACCATCAAAAAACTGCGTGAAGCCAAAGGCTTAACCCAGTCTGACCTTGCAGACCGCATCGGTGTCAGCAGTAAAGCCGTTTCCAAATGGGAAACCGCCAAAGGTCTGCCCGATATTTCTTTGTTGGAACCCTTAAGCCTTGCCCTCGGCGTTTCGGTGTCGGAACTGCTGTCCGGCAATACGGTCGTCAATAAAAACATTTCATCCAATATTCTCTTTTCAAAATTCTATGTCTGCCCCGTCTGCGGCAATATTATCCACGCAACGGGCGAAGCCGCCATCAGTTGCTGCGGTATTTCTCTGCCGCCGCTCGAAGCGGAAGACACGGACGAAGACCACACTGTCACCATCGAAGCCGTTGAGGATGAAAAATTCATCACCGTCAATCACCCCATGACCAAAAGCCATTTTATTTCGTTTTTGGCCTATGTCACCTCCGACAAGGTGCACTTTGTCAAACTCTACCCCGAAGGCAACGCCGAAACAAGAATGCAGTTCCGCGGCAGGGGATATCTGTATCTCTATTGCAACAAACACGGCCTGATGAAAATCAGGGTATAAAAAATCATGAATCACAAAAGCCGCCCGGGGGTACCCTCGGACGGCTTTTGTTAAATAATAAGCAAGTTAATAAGCAAGTTAATAAGCAAGATAATAAGCAAGTTAACCTTCAACAAAATGTTGTGCACTGAAGTTAGCATTGTTGGATTGTCAAAAATTGTCTTATATACTCATATCCCCCCGTTGCATATTGCAGTCAGTCATGCTATAATTTATTCACATTCTGAAATTTGCAGCGGGGGATTTTTATGTCCAAGCAACCCAACATTCTTTTTATTGTCACTGATGATCAGCGGTTTGACACCATTCATGCGCTCGGAAACCGCGAGATCATCACGCCCAATCTGGACCGTCTTGTCAGTCGCGGTATGTCCTTCACCCGTGCACACATTGCGGGCGGCACCTGCGGTGCGGTCTGCATGCCCAGCCGTGCCATGATTCTTTCGGGCAGGAATCCATTTCATCTGGAAGACCTCGGCGGCAACATTCCCGCAACGCACAAGACCATGCCCGAAACCTTTAAAAATAATGGCTACGAAACCATCGGCCTCGGCAAATGGCACAACGGTTGTCCCGCCTATGCACGCAGTTTCACGCAGGGAGCAAAGATATTTTTCGGCGGCATGTGGGATCACTGGAATGTGCCGACCTGCCGTTTTGACCCCACGGGACAATATGACAACACCATCAATTTTGTGGTCGATTTTTACAACGACAACCACCCGCAGCAACAGCATTGCGACGAGTTTTCTCCGGGCAAGCATTCAAGCGAGCTGCTGACGGATGCGGCGATTGATTTGTTGCAACAAAACGCAGGCAAGGAAAAACCGTTCTTTCTGTATCTTGCTTATCTTGCGCCGCACGACCCGCGCACCATGCCCGACCGATTCCGTCAGATGTATGACCCCGAAAAAATCACCCTGCCGCCCAATTTCCAATCCGTTATCGACACGAACTATCCGCTGATGGTGCACCGTGACGAGCATCTTGCCGCTTATCCGCGTGAGGAAAATGAAATTCGCCGCCACATTGCCGAGTATTATGCCATGATCACGCATCTCGATTCCGAAATCGGCAGACTGCTCGAAGCCCTGCACGAATCGGGCGAGGAAGACAACACCATCATCGTTTTCACGGGCGACAACGGCCTTGCTGTCGGACAGCACGGCTGGCTCGGCAAAGAGGATATTTATGAGCACGGTGTCCGCGTTCCGTTGATTCTGGCAGGTCCCGGCATTGCACAAAATGTCCGCAACGAAGCCTTTGTGTATCTGTATGATGTTTTCCCGACCCTGTGCGACCTGACAGGACTTATCACTCCCGATTCTGTTGACGGCAGAAGTTTTGCACAGCTTCTTGACGGCGACCACGGACAGCAATTCCGCGATGAACTGTATCACATTTTTGATCAATTCGTCCGCGGTGTGAAAGACAACCGCTACAAACTCATTGAATACCGCAACGGCGATGAGGAAGGGGACAAGTGGACATTTCTTTATGACCTCGCAAACGACCCATGGGAAATCCAAAACCTTGCAAACGATGAAAAATACAAAGAGCTTGTAAGCCAAATGCGGCAAAAAATCCTTGTACACCGCGACGAATGGGAAGAACAAAATCACCCATGGGGCAAGGATTTCTGGGGCAGATTCTGACCCTCATTTTTCCCGTTTTTATCTGCGAAGACTTTATCCCCCGGTTTTTCCGGGGGGTTCTTTACAATACATTACAGATTTTAACCGTTTTCAATTTATTTGATTTACAATGCAGGATGCCCGGCCATTGCCTTGAGTCGATTCCACCGAAGGTCAACCTCCTGTTGAATGAACTCTAACAGCTCACTGTGTTTTTCTTCACATAAATGTTTTGTTCTGCCCATCATTTTAAACCAGTCAGACACGGGTATTTTTTTGTTCTTTTCCTCGGGGTCAAACGAAAGGGAAGTGCAACCCTGCTCAACTTCATACAACGGGAAATAGCAACTGTTCACTGCGGCGGCAATCACTTTGCGTTCGGTGTTAGGCTTATCTCCCCAATTCAGCGGACAGGCAGACAAGCACTTAACATAGGCAGTTCCGTAATTCTTTGCATAATACTGTGCCTTTGCCGCCTTTTTTATAAAATCATTCGGCTCACTTTCGGCAACGGTGGCAACATAAGGCATCCCCGTAGCCGCCATAATGCGAGGCATGTCTTTGTTGAAAAATGTCTTTCCCCATTGTTTTTCACCGAGATGTGAGGTTGCGCTTTTTGCACCCATCGGCGTTGAGTAAGACAACTGATAACCTGTATTCATATAACCGCCGTTGTCATATTCAAAGAGAATCACAGAATCGTTGCGCAGGGCTGTGCCCAAAGCCGACCCCATGCCGATATCCATCCCGCCGTCACCGCTGACCATAATAAAGGTAATATCCCCCTGCGGCAGCTCACCCCGTTGCTGCATTTTGTGATACATTTCGGATAATCCTGCCAGAGTTGCGGCACCGTTCTGAAACAGATTGTGCACATAGGGCACTTTAAATGCGGTTTTCGGATATCCTGTTGTAACCACCATGCCGCAGCCGGTCTGAAAAAGCAAAACAACATTCCCTTCCATCCCTCTGAGCAGTAAATTCACATTGACAGGGATTCCGCAACCCGGACAAGCTCCGTGACCGGGTGCCAGTCGTTTTGGTCTTGCGGTGGTGTCACGAACCGTTGCCCCCTTGGCCGTTACCTTGCCGCCTTCTTCAGCGCACGAGATAAGAGAGGGGTTTTCGCTTTCGGTAACAGCGTTAAAAAAGGGTTGGGGCTTAAAATGCTCTTCTCCCGGATAAACGCCGATATAATCGAAGGCAGGTGCATTTTCCCTGCAACAGGACTCAAACAACTCCAAGGCATCTTCTTCAAAAAAATCCCGTCCGCCGAGGCCGTATATGCGGCTGATGACCCGTGGCGTCAATCCCTTTTGTTGCAAGGCTGCGCGGATTTCAAGTGACATATTGCCGCCGTCGGCTCCGTAACTGTCCTGACGGTCGGCCACAATAATTGTTTTTGCCTTTTTGCACAAATCCGTTATTTTCTCTGCCGGAAAAGGCCTTAACACACCAAGCGTAAAAACCCCCACTTTTTTGCCCTTGCGCCTGAACTTATCGGCGGCTGCTCTTGCTGTAAGGTATGCAGAGCCCAACACAAACAATATAACTTCGGCATCATCAGTCTGATAGGATTTTATTTCTTTCAGCATTCTTCCCGACAACTGCGCATACTCTGCAAACACTTGTGCAATGGCTGTTCGCGCCTTTTGCATTGCCAGATGAAGCTGATATTTATTGTTCATCAGATCCGGCTCGTTCATATACGAGCCGATTGTTACAGGCTTTTCGGGCTGCAGTGCTGTGTTTTCCCTTTTTACGGGACCGATGAAATTTTGCACGCTTGCATCGTCTGCAAACACATAAGAATTCCGCTTCTGGTGACTTGTAAAAAAGCCGTCAAAAGCCACTATAACGGGCAGGCTTAACATTTCAGCAATCTTAATCGCACAAATATTGCAGTCATATACCTCCTGCGGCGAATCTGCAAACAGAATGATCCAACCCGCATTCAAGGCATACATTATATCGCTGTGGTCGCCTTTTATAGAAAGCGGACCCGATACGGTGCGACAGGCAACATTGAGCACCATCGGAAGCCGTGTGCCCGACTGAACCGGCAGTTGTTCAAGGGCATATAAAAGACCGTTTGCCGAAGTGGCATTCAAAACTCTGCCTCCGCCCGCAGACGCTCCGTAACAAATACCTGCGGCGCTGTGTTCCCCTTCAGCAGGCATCAAGGCAATTGTATGCAAGCCGTCTGCACCCATTTGGTCCAGATATTCTGCAATCTGTGTAGACGGTGTAATCGGATAATACCCCATTACATGATAGTTTATCTGCTTGGCGGCATAAGCTGCCAGTTCATTGCCGCTTTCAAATAAAAGAATTTGTTTTGCACTTTCCATTTTACATAAGCCCTCCGTCTACTCTCTTTTCATCCAGATATGACTCTCCCGTTATCCATGGGTCGGCCCCCTGCGGTTCAAAATCAAGATTGTCCGTTATCAGGTCTTTATTGCGCACAAACCACTTTTTATCGGGATGCTCGCTTTCTTTGCCCGCCACCAAGGCACCCGTCGGGCACACATCAACACATCGCAGGCAACCTTTGCAGTGATGGTAGTCAAGGCCGCGGTTCATCATGGTCGGCTTGTTGCGGTATTCCCCAGGCAAAAATTGGAACACCATATCGGGACAGGTTGTGTCACAAAGCCCGCAATGAATACATTTTTCAGGCAGGAAAAGAGGAATAAACCCTTCGCGCGAGGGGGATAAATCGTTGGAAACCGTGCTTCCGAAATGCGGGTTCACGCCGCCGACAGGTGCATTTTTATACCCCCATCTGCTGCGTATCTCACGGTATTCTGTTTTTTGAAATCGCCCGTCAGGAATAAATTTTTGGTTTGTTACACCGTCATAGCCCAGCTCTATACCTTGCAGATTAAATGCAAGCATTGCGGGATATTTCTTGCCTAAGGTATCTCTCACCAATTCTTTCACTGCCTCAACAGGAATAAAGCCTGATGCTTTCGCAACAGCTCCCAGAAGCACCATATTGATCCGGCTTTTGCTTTTAAGTGCCAATTCAAGGGCATTTACACAAAAGATATTTCCCGCATACAATTGAAGATCTTCACGAATTTTTGCAGGCGTTGCATCGGTATTAACGACCAGCGTGCAATTTTCATTCACACCGGCTGTTACGGGCAGCGTCTTTGAAAGTGCATGATGAAACAGAACCAGAAGATGCGGGTTTTCAACCGGACTGTTGTGCAGAATCTCATGCTGCGGTGCGCTCCAGCGAACGTAGGATTTAACAGGCGACCCGCGCTTTTCAGACCCGTAGCTTGAAAACGCCGCTGCATTCAGTCCTAAATAAACGGCACCGAGCTCCCCGAGCAACTTTCCGCAAAGATTCGCCCCGAGTCCGCCGATACTTTCAAGCCGCATTTCATAACAACCGTTTTCGTTCGTCATAGGGAGGCTTACGGGATAAGGTTTTCGTTCACGAAATGTTTCAGATGGTTTCATCACAATACCCTCCTGTTTGTATTGCTTATATTATTCACTTTAAATTCTTCTGTATGCAAAATTTCACAATTAAGGATTTTTGTTCTGAAAAAGGCACTCTGCTTTTTGTTTGTTTTTCTGTTTGTGCTGCTCATTGCGTGTCAGGGGAAAATTATATGCAAATTGCTCACACTGCGAGCAATTTTCTATATAATAAAAAGCGTAACTTCCCTGTATCGGACAAACGATGCAGGGAGGTTACGCTTTTTATGCAGGAAATGTGGTAAGATAATAAGCAAGATAATTCTTTTACCGGTATTATTTGATATACAATAAATATAAAACAGGTACTTTTAAGCAACATTTTTACACTTAAAAATACCTGTTATTTTTTTTGCTTTGGGAGAAAAACAATCTTCCCTTGTTTTGCGTTTATTTCAAAATGCTGAACAGGGTGTACAGGTCAATAATGAAAACCCCCATAATGTATGTTCCCACAATCTGAATCGCTTCACCGGGGATTCTGGCTTCCGTGATGTCAAGGTTTGCAATTCTTGCTTTCTGCCAGAGGTTAAAAATGAGTCCTTCCGTTGCGCCTGTAACAGAAAGATACTCATTGGATGCAGCATACAGAATTGCGTGCAGAGCAAGCTCACCTGCAATATGCTCGTATGACATCAAAGTTTCTTCTGCCATACCGGGGAAAAGGACTTTCTGCTCGTTGTAAAGTTTTTCTGTGGCTTCCATAAGGAGTGCGCGGTTAAGAAGTTCAGGGTGTTCTTCAATATTTACGGCAATAAATACTGTTTCCTTGCCGTCTTCAAGAAGAACATGTGAATATTCAGCTTTTTCTATAATATCATCAGCTGCAGCAGGAATATCCTCGATGTTTATGAAAAAATATTTGCTTACAAAATCAACAAAATTGCCGATGCTGAGCGTTGTAAGGAGAGTGCTGATGTCGGGAAGGGCAGGGACTTCCGGGGTTTCTGTGTCGGAGGTTTCATCATCTCCTCCTGCGCCGCCCAATATTTTATCGTAAACTTTGACAATCATATCCATCATTGCGTCACCGGCTTTTTCCCAGTTTTCACTGTCAAGCAGGAAGTCCATCATCACGGACTGCGCCTTTTTTGCAAGTGAAGCGGAAAGCTTCGTAATGATAAAAAGTGACTGCACTGTAGTCTGGGCATTGTCTGTTATTGTGCCGATGAGATCACCGGTTTTGTCGATTATGCTTGCAGCATAAACGTTGGATGCGAATGAAAAAATCATCACAAGTGTGAGGACAACAGCGATCAGTTTGTTTTTCATGGTAGTCATTCCTGTTTTTTTCTTATTTGGTATTATTTTAACATATCATTTTGTAAAATACAACAAGAAAATCAGATAAAAATTTCAATGCAATAAAAAAAATCAAAACGAATATAATATATTTATGTATACAACATAGAACTTATAACAAATTTGTTGTTAAGTTCTATGCAAATATCATGCTTTACTTGGCATATTCGGCACAGAAGGGTTGCATATCATCAAAACAAAGTTTTGTATATCATTATTGCGAAAGCGCGCATGCAGCCTGCGGCTGATGATAGGCACTTTTGATCCAAGGGGGGGGCAAATGCTAATTTTGAGCCATTTGTATACCTCGTCTTTGTACGGACCAAACGGCGGTTTGTACCTTTTTAGCATTTCCTCCTTGCACAAATGCAGTTTCTTCTCGTTGATGATTCCCCGGTAATGGCTTTTGGATTTTCATAAAGCACCTCTTTCAAAATATTGCCTTGCGGCTTGAGCTATAGAGATGCTCTAAAATTCCGAAAAGTCAAGTCCCTAAAAAATGAAATCACCGCACCTATAATAAGTAGACGCAATTAAATGACGACAAGAGTTTTTTCTCCTGTCGTCATTTTTACAATTTATATTAACATTTCAGTTCTTTACTAAAACACCATGGTGCAATTACAATATTATTATTTCTCTGCTTTGAGCATTCATTTCAATTTCTGTACCAATAGGTAAAGTGATTATCGGTACGGTGTGACCACAGTCAACATCTGCTAAAATCGGGAACTTAGGTTTGCCGATAATTTCAAATAAAATATCAAGTTCACTTTTATTGCTGTGAAGGTCATTATATCCTTTAGGCTTTCCTAAAATCAAACCTGATATTTTATCAAAAATACCGTGTATATAAAGGCTTGAAACGGCTCTCTCAAAAAAATCGACCTCTTCATTGATGTTCTCAAGAAACAGAATATCACCATCCTGAATTACAGGACAGTAAGAATTTCCGTAAAGCAGAGAAAAAGTGTCGGTATTACCACCGATTAGTCTGCCTTTAGCGACTCCCGAAACAATAGCTTTCCATTCGTTTGGAATTGCTTTTTCATTTTTTAGAGTTTCGTTGAAAACCTCTTTAGTTGTGTACCAATCAGTAGCTTCATCTGTATAATATTCAGGCTTTAAAATTGTGTATGGTTCTGAATGATTTATAACTTTGAGAAAAGCATCCAGTGCGTACTCTTGATAAAACTGTTTATGAGCAAATGAGGTTACAAGATTGGGCCCGTAAAATGTTGGAAAAACGCATTTTTCATTGATTGCTAACAAAAGCGAAGTAACATCTGAATGACCAATAATGACTTTTGGATGTTTTTTCAGATAATCATAATCAATGTAAGGTAACATTGAAACTGAAACATATCCGCCCACAGAAGCCATAATACAATCAATTTCATCATTGCGTATAAGGTCATTAAATTCTGCTGCACGGTCTTTTATTGTGCCTGAACGATAACAAGAATCTATTTTACCATACAAGCTTCCCTTGGCTATTCTAAAACCTTTGCTTTTAAGAAACTTCTCTGCAATATCTGCAGGATAAGGTGCATCATGGGTTATAGGGCATGACGGCGACATTATACCGATTGTACTGCCTATATCAAGTTTTGGTAGTTTATATTTTTCAAAGTAATTATTCATAACTTATATCTCCTTGAAAACAGATTTTATAATAAAAATACGTCTCTGACTGTGAAATCAGAAACGCATAAATCCGTATAAAAGAAGTATTATTTGCAAACGGACAAAATGGTAACTGACTTCACCAAATAAATTCTTTTCATCATTTTGTCCACCTGCCTTTCAGTATTTTCTATAATTATACACTTCTGTACCAAGAAAGTCAATATTTTGAAATAGGTGTTATGTATAAATTAGTTTTGTTGTAACAACTTCTATAATATTGCTTCTCGTAAAGTTGTATATTATTCAGAAAAAGACAATAAAAAAAATAACAGGGGTGATTATCACTCCTGATAACAATCTTGGAATTCCGAATAAATTAAAAAGAAAAATAGTTAACGGTTTTTCAAAAGGGAAGTTAACTATTAAAGAGGAAAGTTTAAAAGGGATGCTTGTAGCAGCCAAAACTTGACAGGGAGCACATCATTTTGCCTTGGTTCTTTCCGTTTTGTCAGATTTTTACTTTCACGGCGAAGCCGTGCATGAAATCAATGCGAAGCATTGTATGGAATCAAGCAAGCTTGTATGCAATCAATCCGAAGATTGCATACACCAAGGTAATGCCATACGCTCACGCGATTACATACACGCTGAAGCGTGATTACATGCCAATCTTTCGGATTGGATTCCACCAAAAAGCAGAAGCACCGCTTTGCAGCGGTGCTTCTCTTTTTGGTGGAGCTGAGGGGAGTCGACTCGCGCGCCTGCGGGCGCTTGGTCGCTCGCGGTCGAAACAGTCCACCGGACTGTTTCTCTGTGCCGCTCGTCCTTCGACTCCCCTTATTAACTCAAAGTAAAAAAAGATAACGGCACCTGTTGGCACCGTTATCTTTTTTCATGGTGGAGCTGAGGGGAGTCGACTCGCGTGCCTGCGGGCACTTGGTCGCTCGCGGTCGAAACAGTCCACCGGACTGTTTCTCTGTGCCGCTCGTCCTTCGACTCCCCTTATTAGCTCAAAGTAAAAAAAGATAACGGCACCTGTTGGCACCGTTATCTTTTTTCATGGTGGAACAATGTCCGAGGTGTTCGAACATTGCTCCATGGCTGATTTTTCGCCGTTGAAGGCTGCTTCAATATCATCAAGCGGGATGTCATCTATGGTGACGGGCTTATTGCTTGCATTGATAATCAGCGTCAGATGGTCATCGTAAAGATAAACCGAATGAACAAAGATATTGATGATTGCTCTGCGTTTTGCCGTATCATCACCGGGCATCTCACAGACATAATTGAGAAAGGCTAAAATCTGAGCCTCGCTGAGGAGCACTCTCTTATTATGCTCGATGGCAAGCTGTTCCTCAAGCTCTTCCTTTTCTGCTTGTCGGCGGTTGATTCGCTCTGTAAGTGCTACTGCATCTCCACCTTTTTCAATGGATAACCACATATTTTCAATAGCTTCATCGATTTCTTTGATTGAGTTTTTAAGATTTTTGATAGATAGATTGTCGGGGTTTCTGTTGCACTCTTCCGATATTCTTTTAGCTATATATTGCATCTTTTCATCTGTCAGCGTTTTAAGACATTCGTTGATAACAAGATCTTCAATCAGTTGTTTGCTGATTGACTTCTTTTCACATTTCTTCTTCCTTGCACTCTTGCAGACATAATAGTGATATACAGCTCCCGACTTACCCGTACCGCAAACACCTATCATCATTTCTTTACAATGACCGCAGAAAAGTTTAGTGGTTAAAATATAGGCATCATCGCCTTTTGTTTTTGCCTGTGCTCTCTTGTTCCTGTTCAAAATCTCCTGTACCCGATAGTATAAATCATCCTCGATGATTCTCGGCATACCACCGGGAGTCTCCTTTCCGCTGTATAAATAATAGCCGATATAGCGTTTGTTGCTTAAAAGCCTCGTCAGACTTGTGAAACTGAATTCGTTTCCGATTGAGGTTTTAATATGCCGTCTGTTAAGGTCTTTGATTATTTCGACTTTGGGCTCACCACGGGCATAGCGTTCATAGATTTCTCTGACGATTGCCGCTTCATCCTCATCAACATAAAAGGTGCGGTCTTTCTTGTTTACCTTAAAGCCCAGTCCGGGGTTGCTGCCGTTTGAAAGGCACTTTTCAGCATTGATAGCAAGACCTCTGTTAATCTTTTGTGCCAACTCAACGGAATAATATTCTGCCATACTTTCGAGCAAGCCCTCAACAAGGATACCTGAAGCATCTTCGGTGATATTTTCTTTAGCTGAGAATACCCTTACACCATTCTTTTTCAGCTTCGCCTTATAAATTGCACTATCATATCTGTTACGTGCAAAACGGTCAAGCTGATAAACTAAAACACCCTCAAAGGTGTGTTTTTCACTGTCGGCAATCATTCGCTGAAAGTCTGAACGGTTGTCGGAAGTACCGCTTTGTGCTCGGTCTATATATTCGCCGACTACCGTATAATTATGAGCTGCCGCATATTCATAACAGATTTTCAACTGTCCTTCAATTGATTGCTCCGTCTGTCTTTTACAAGAGAAACGGGCATATATAACTACATTCATTTTAATCCTCCTGATTTTGTTATTATAATTTTATTTAGATTTATTTTCTTTGTCGAATGTGTGAAGTTCCCCGATACTGTGAAATATCGGGGAGCTGTATATTAAGCATACTCAGGATGCTTTTCTAACCATTTATTAAAATATTCCTTTCCGAAATCACTTTCGTAAAACTTTTTGATTTCGGGAATCATAGCCGAAGCAAAAGAATCAAGAACTTCTTTCGGTAGTTCAATTTTACTGTAATCAATGGGTTTGAAAGAGAATTCGCCACGGGTATCGGTACTAAGATAATGAATAATATATTTGATGGTATCAATAAACTTCATTTGCATCACCTCGCATCCCTGTTCCTGCTTCGCTGTCGCTGTAAAGCCTTGTTGTAATACTCACAGGCTTTCATAACATAATCTTCAAGCTGTTGTT
>JAZUQC010000077.1:0-4229 GCA_045605525.1 Acutalibacteraceae bacterium | reverse complement strand
GCTGTCGGTCCTACAGGTCCTGCAGGTGCAGACGGGGCTGTCGGTCCTACAGGTCCTGCAGGTGCAGACGGTGCTGTCGGTCCTACAGGTCCTGCGGGTGCAGACGGTGCTGTCGGTCCTACAGGTCCTGCGGGTGCAGACGGCGCTGTCGGTCCTACAGGTCCTGCAGGTGCGGACGGGGCTGTCGGTCCTACAGGTCCTGCGGGTGCGGACGGCGTAACACCTACCTTCACAATCGGAACGGTCACAACCGGTGACCCCGGCACGGCTGCCGCAGTCACAATCACGGGTACTGCACCCGATTATGTCCTCAACTTTACCATACCGCAAGGCCCGACCGGTCCCGCGGCATAAAAAAAAGCCGCAGCAGATGCTCAGTTTGCTGCGGCGAACTTGTGCATTCGGAGGAATATTATGTATAAATATTCAGTTTATGTGTATGCAATATGCAAAAACGAAATGCAGTTCGCTCAACGATGGTATGAAAGCATCAAGGAGGCTGATGGCATTGTGGTGCTGGACACAGGCTCCTCGGACGGCACCCCCGAATTTTTGGAAACCTGCGAAAAGGTAAGCGTTTACCGCGAAACAATTTCACCGTGGCGGTTTGATGTGGCAAGAAACCGATCGCTTGATCACGTTCCGCACAGTGCAGATATTTGCGTTTGCCTTGATCTGGATGAGGTTCTGCAGGCGGGTTGGCGGGAAAAAATTGAAACCGCATGGAGTAGCGGTGCAGGGCGGTTAAAGTACCGATATACCTGGAATTTCAACGAGGACGGCAGTGAGGGAACCGTATTCTGGATCGACAAGATTCATGCCCGCCACGGCTATCGTTGGGTGCATCCCGTGCATGAGGTACTGCGTTGGGTCGGAACCCCCGAACCGCGTTCGGTGTTTGCACAGGGGGTGCAGGTCGATCACCATGCCGACAACAGCAAACCGCGTTCGCAGTATCTTCCGTTGCTGGAACTTGCCGTAAAAGAAAAGCCACTTGATGACCGTAACACACACTATCTGGGACGGGAATATCTGTTTTATAAACGTTGGGATGATTGCATAAATATGCTAAAAAAGCATCTGCAATTGCCGACCGCCACATGGGCAGATGAACGGTGTGCCTCCATGCGGTACATTGCCCGTGCTTACATTGCAAAAGGCGATTTCAAACAAGCCGAACAGTGGCTTCTGCGTGCTTGTGCGGAAGGGGCACATCTGCGTGAACCGTGGCTGGAAACAGCACAATTATTTTATGCCCTGCACAACCCGCTCGGATGTGCATTTGCGTGTGACCGGTGCGTGGCGATTGAGGAGCGTCCGACCACCTACATCACGCAAGCCGATGCATGGGGCAGTCTGCCGTGGGATCTGTTGAGTGTTTCTCTGTGGGAATTAGGTCAAAAACAAGCAGCTCTCACCGCTGTGATCAAAGCGGAAGAACTTGCTCCCAACGATGAACGCATCCGCAAAAACCGCGAATATATGGAAGAAAATATATAATAAATAATAAATTGACACCGCGATGTGTTTTTGCTAAAATGAAATGCAGATTATAAAAACAAAAGGGGAAAATAAAATGAAAAAATCGAAAAAAATCGCCCTCGGCATTGGTGCGACCATGTTAGCGGGTGCCATTGCGTTTGCAGGTATCTTTTTTGCTCCGTACGGAGAATACAAAAAAGAACAACGCCCCATCCTGACCGAAACTCCGGCCGACACAGACACAATCCGTGTGATGAGTGCTAATGTACGCTGTGTAAGCCCGACAGACCTGTTTGAAAAAAGCTGGTTTCACCGTGCTGCCCTGCTGATGGACTGCATTGAACAGCAAGCACCCACGATCATCGGGTTTCAGGAAGTCAGCTCCATCCACTATAAATACCTGTGCAGCAGTCTGCCGTCTTACGATTCCCAGATCACCTACCGCGATAACTCACCCACAGCAGAAGGCTGTCCGATTTTCTACCGCACAGACCTTTACAGACTCATTGACAAGGGCACATTCTGGCTGAGCGAAACACCCGACGAAATGAGCAAATCCTGGGGTGCGGCATTCAACCGCGTGTGCGGCTATGTGATTCTTGAAACCCTGTCCGACAACACCCGTTTTGTGGTGTTCAACACACATCTTGACCATGTCAGTGAAGAAGCCCGCATCAACGGCATCGGGGTGGTGCTGAAGAAAATTGAGCAATTCGGCGGCTTGCCTGCCGTACTCATGGGCGACATGAATGCAAATGAAGGCTCGCCGACGTATCTCGCCGCTACAAAGGACTTTGCGGATGTGCGTTACGAAACCGAAAACACTACCGACAGTGCAACATTCCAGAACTGGGGCGAAAAGAGTAAAATCATTGATTACTTCTTCGTGTCAAAGAATGCGTTCAATGTCACTCGTTTTCATGTTGTGACCGACACGTTTGACGATGCACATCCCAGCGACCACAATCCGCTTTGCGTGGAGCTTATTCTCAAAAAATAACAGGAGATTTACGTTATGATCGAAATTATGGTGCTTGCCGCATTTGCGGCGGCACTTTTCATCTGTGTAGCTCTGGACATCCCCGTACTGGTTGCACTGGGGATCGGCTTTTTCTTATTTTTCAGCTACGGCTTATACAAAAAACATACAGTCCGTCAGATGTGGAAATTTGCCTTGACGGGCATGAAAACAGTTAAAAACATACTCATCACCTTTCTGCTCATTGGGGTCATTACCGCCTTGTGGCGTGCCTGCGGAACGATTCCCTACATCGTTTATTATGCTACTGCTGTCTGTTCACCGCAGATCATGGTACTGCTGACTTTTTTGCTGTGCTGTCTGATCTCTTTCCTGACGGGCACATCCTTCGGAACGGCGGCAACCATGGGGGTTATCTGCGTAACCATGGCAAACAGCATGGGGATTCCCATTCTGTTTTCGGGCGGTGCAGTGCTTTCGGGTGCACTGTTCGGCGACCGATGCTCCCCGATGTCCACAAGTGCATTGTTAGTAAGCACCTTAACAAAGACAAATCTTTACAAAAACATAAAAAACATGGTAAAAACGGCTGTTATCCCCTTTTTGCTGGCAGTGGCGGTGTATTTTGCCATCGGGCTGTTTATGCAGACGCAAAGCAATCAGACGGACGTGCGCGAAATTTTTGCCGCGCATTTTAACCTGCACCCCGCCATGTTGTTGCCGGCAGTGGCAATTGTGATCTTGTCGCTGTGCAAGGTCAAGGTAAAAATTGCCATGACGGTGAGCATTGCAGTGAGCACAATCGTTGCACTGACGGTGCAGAAAATGGAACTTCTGCCGCTTTTAAAGGCTGCATTGCTCGGCTTTGCTCCCACAGACAGTGAGCTTGCATCGTTGCTATCGGGCGGCGGCATGAAATCTATGGTCAATGCATTGCTGATCGTGTGCATTTCGGCTTCATTTTCGGGCATGTTTGACGGAACCCATCTGCTGGATAAATTGCAGGAAAAAATCACGGTTCTTGCAAAAAAAACCACGCCCTACACAGCCGTTTGCCTGACAAGCGTGCTCACCTCTATCATTGCCAGCAACCAGACCCTTGCCATCATGTTGACTCACCAGTTGAGTTTGCCCGCCGAACCGGACAACGAGAAAATGGCTCTGCACCTTGAAGACACAGCCGTGGTGATTTCGCCGCTTGTGCCGTGGTCGATTGCAGGTGCAGTCCCCCTGGCATCGGTGGGAGCACCGAATCTTTGCATGCTGACAGCGGTATACTTATATCTGTTGCCATTGTGCCGCCTGACGAAAGAATTGATCAATAAAAAAGGTTCTTCACGGAAAGTTGTGGGATGAAGAAAACAAATTGCGGTTTATCGGGTTAATTTATGTCTTTCGTCAGTCATTAAAAAGTTTTGATCAAACTTTTTTAAAAGTTTGCGGTGTCGAGAGGCGGAGCCTTTCGTCGCCCGCTAGCCAACGGGCGAAATCCCTTTGCCGCAAAAAAGCGCAGGAAAGGAGCAAAACAATTGAGTATTGTTTTGCGTGGAAAACCCTCGCCGGGGGTTTTCCATTGCGCGATAGCGCAACAATAGCAAAGTCAGTGCAAACATCAATAAATATTTTATATTATCGGTTGCCAGTATATAAATTTACCTTCAAACAACACTTTGTTTGCCATGGTGCTTCGCACTTAAGAAAACCCCCGGCGAGGGTTTTCTTAACAACTTTCCTGCGCTTTCTGAAGCATAAAGAGTTTCGCCCGTTG
>JAZUQC010000076.1:0-3405 GCA_045605525.1 Acutalibacteraceae bacterium | reverse complement strand
CCCAAATGCGCCTGGTTTCCCTACATGGCAGACAGCAATGAAGATTCTGTGTTGCTGAAGCAGCTTGACTATTACAAGAGAATGCAGGATATGTGGAATACCGCCGATCTTGCCATTCTGGGAATCGGAAACACAGAAATTCTGGATATCTTCGGCAAAACATTTGGATACAGCGATATCCATGCCCAAGCTATCGGCGACATAGCCACACACTTTTTTAATCAAAACGGAACGTTCGTCAATCTGTACCGCAATACCCTCTGTGCCAGCGTGGAGAACATCAAAAACGCCAAGGAATCCATTGCCATTGCCTGCGGAAAAGAAAAAGCAGAAGCGATTGCCGGAGCACTGCGAACAAAAATGATCGACACACTGATCACCGACGAATGCACGGCAAGAGAGATTTTAAGATACTGCTAAAACCCCAGCATAAATGCAAACTGAATTTGCACGCAGCAAGCAAAAGCCTCCGGACAACCGGAGGCTTTCGCTATGTAGAAAGAAAAACCGACGGTCCGGCAAATATCAGAATTTGTCGAAAGTGAGAGAAAATATAAAAGCGACCGGTTTCGACATTTCATCTATGTCAACTTAGGGATTCTTGTTGAGGTATGTAAAAACCTACCTTTTACCTGCAAAAACGCATAAAAACCGCAGAAAAACACAAAATTCTTTTGTCCCCTACTTGACATCAGCGTGTCCGGCAGTCCCATCATACAGGACGGAAAACTCATCGGCGCCGTTACTCATGTGCTGGTGAATGATCCTACCACCGGTTACGGAATCTTCATCGAAAATATGCTGGATGCAGCGGCATAAAGCAAAGCCTCCCTTTGGTTAAGGGAGGCTTTTGTAAGTATTACAGGTCGATTTGGTGCTGTCTGGCCAATTCTTTGTTTTCCTCGATGATTTTCAGGCTCTTTTGCCGGATATTTGCCACAAATTCCGGCCAAGTCGATGTGTCAACAAAAGGATTACCGCCTTCTTTTAGCTGACGCTCCCGCTTCTCAAGCGTATGGCTATTATAAGGATGATTGCCTAAATGCACCGCCACAGGTTCATCTTTGATAAGATCCAAAGATGCCACCATCCGATGTGCCATATCAAGGGGGAGCTGATAGTGCAGCATATCGGGAAGTTTCAAAGCATTTACGCCTGCTCCTCCAAACTGGCCCGCCAGATAGGTGGTTCCGTTATCCGTCACATCGAAGAAAAAGCTCATCGTACCAAGGGTGTGACCGGGAGTCAGCACACAGCGGATCTGCTTTCCGCCAAAGGAAAATATCTCGCCATCCTCCAGCTCGCGATCAATGACCGGCAAAAAATAGGGTGCATTTCCAAAAGAACCAATGGCGCGGAAGGGTTTTTCCCGCATGGACGCGGCATCCGCCGCGCTGAGCGCCACCTTTGTGCCGTACAAATTCCGGAATTCATTGGCTGCGCCAAAATGGTCAAAGTGAGCATGGGTCAGTATGATCCAGCGGACATCAGCCGGGTCAAAGCCCAGACGGATGATGCTGGCCATCAAAAGATGTTTTGTGCAGGGATAGCCTGCATCCAAAAGGATCAGGCCTTCGTCGGTGTGGATCAAGTGGACGCACACCAGCCGATCGCCCACGTAGTAAAGATCATCGGCCATTTTGAACGGCGCAATATACTCGGTGGAGGGTTCTGCATAGAAAGCGGCGTGTTTTTTGTTATAATTTTGTGCGCGCTGCTCGGCCCATTCATCATACCACTGCATAGCATCATCTTCTTTCAATAAGTTTGTTTTATGATAATATTTATAATACATTGCTGCTTGTATTTTGTCAAGATGAGCAGGCACCGCGAATGCCTAACGGGCG
Organism: Acutalibacteraceae bacterium; assembly: GCA_045605525.1. Taxonomy (GTDB): domain Bacteria; phylum Bacillota; class Clostridia; order Oscillospirales; family Acutalibacteraceae; genus RUG806. Next base: position 1,558 of record JAZUQC010000076.1, on the reverse strand, counting down.
TGGCTATACAGGGAGGAAAACCGACGGTCCGGCAAATATCAGAATTTGTCGAAAGTGAGAGAAAATATAAAAGCGACCGGTTTCGACATTTCATCTATGTCAACTTAGGGATTCCGGGTGAGGTATGTCAAAACCTGCCTTTTACCTGCAAAAGCGCATAAAATTTGCAGAAAAACACAAAATTCTTTTGTCCCTTACTTGACATCAGCGTGAGCGGCAGTCCGATCATTCAAGACGGTAAACTGGTAGGCACCGTTACTCATGTCCTTGTTAACGATCCGACAACGGGGTATGGGATATTTATAGAAAATATGTTAGATGCTGCGGCCTAAAGCCTCCCTTGTGTAAAAGGAGGTGGCACGGCGAAGCCGTGACGGAGGGACTGTAAAGCATCGATACGCAACAATCCCCCAGTCAAAAATCGAAGATTTTTGCCAGCCCCCTTTACACAAGGGGGCCTTTTACCGCCCGCTTTTGTTGCCAATTTTGCCACCTTGTGATATGATAAGTGAAAAAGGGGGTTATTTTATGTGGATCGTAATCATTGTATTTCTTGCGATTGTTTTACCGGTTGTTTTCTTTCACGCAAAACAAGCCAACCAAAGTCATAAAAATTTCTCCAACGGCATTATGAATTATAACGCTGGTTTAAGCGAATTTGTTTACGAAACAGATAAAACCATCGATGAAATATGGCACATTCTAAAATCTCATGATGTTTCTTCGCCTCTTAAATATCGCTTCAACGAAGCCGACCGCATAATCGTTTTCTATCCCGAACTTCCGGATGGCTCTGCGGATATTACATATCGAATTTCTTTCTTTGAACACAAAGGGCACAACATCCTAAAGGTGACGGAGGAAACGCACTTGTTCTCAAAGAACCGATTCGCTTTGTACCAAAATGAATTTTGGTACAAAACTATAGGCGCTATACCATACCCTTATATGCAACTGCCAATGTAGCAGATTGTTCTTAATCTGCATTTTTAAGCCGTTGCCAAGAAAAACACTTGCATTCCCCCCGAAATCAGAATCTGTCGAAAGTGAGAGGAAACTTAAAAGCGACCAGTTTCGGCATTTCATCTATGTCAAGTTAAGGACTGCGGTTGGAGTGTGTAAAAACCTGCCTTTTACCTGCAAAAACGCATAAAAGTCGCAGAAAAACACAAAATTCTTTTGCCCCCTACTTGACATCAGCGTGTCCGGCTCACCGATTATTCAGGACGGCAAGCTCGTCGGCGCCGTCACCCACGTGCTGGTGAATGATCCAACTACGGGTTATGGAATATTTATAGAGAATATGCTGGACGCGGCAGCCTAACGGGCGGATAATATCCGCCCCTACGAAATCTACCGATAGAAATTTTAGGGGCGGTTATCAACCGCCCGCTTTTTATTGCCAAAATTTCCGCTGTGTGTTATGATAAAAGAAAAGGCGGTGAAATTTATGGCTTATAAGAATCTGATTGATTGGAATGCATATTTAGCTGAAGAAACGGAAATAGAGGCCTTAGCAGATCGAGAAGAAGCTGCAGTGCGAGAAAAACTATTGGAA
>JAZUQC010000075.1:0-4855 GCA_045605525.1 Acutalibacteraceae bacterium | reverse complement strand
ACGCATGGTATGCGTTCCCTACAAATCAAACCGCTAATCAGCTCGATAGACTGTAATTTGTCCGTTTAATAGACAGACAATATGCTTACATTTCTTAAGTTGACGACATTGGCGTGTAGGGAACGCATAGCATGCGTTCCGCCCCTGTCCGACTTGGTTTTTCATCCTGTAGGGGATGACGCCCTCGGCATCCCGTATGCGGGTAAAATAATCATAGATTTTGAACATTATTATTTGAAATAATGAATAATCGATGCAATAAATGATATATTTTAAAATCCAAAAACGGGTCGTCGAGGCACCGCCCCCTACCGAGGCACGCGTATCACCTTGGCAGGACGGGGTCGGAATGCATAATATGCATTCCCTATGGCAATCAACCAACATCCCCGATAAACCGTAATTTACCGCAAAAAAAGAACGCACCCGAAGGTGCGTTCCGTTTGTTTGAATTGTTCAGCAACCGATAGAACCGGCGATGTCATCCACGACATCTTCTGCAATGTCAGGCAGTTCGAAGAAACCGCTGGCACCTCTTCTTGCCCACAGACCGTCGCTCATTCTCTTGAAGATCTTGGTCAGCAGGTTTGTGAAGAAGTCGGGACCTTCGTCTGCTGTTTCCAGACCGCAGACCACGAAGGAATCAAACAGAGCCAGTTCTGCTTCTTTGGTAAGGTCCGCATCGCAGATGGTGTCATCAATGACATCGAGTGCGAAGTTATAAGCCTCTTTCACAACTGCTTTCTGTTCGTCGGTGTAGGCACCGGTTTCGTCTGCAAGAATTTCTTCTGCACGCACAAGATAACCGCCGTCGGGACGGACGATTCTGCGGGAGTTACGGGTACCGTTGACCTGCGGATACAGTTCGGTATCGTTTACGCTTTCAACAGCACCGGTCATGATCAGTGCGGCAAGCTTGACCGCATTGTCGTTTCTGCCGATTTCATGGTGTTGACCCTTGAAGAAGAAAGCCGAATCGGGGAACAGGCAGGTGGAAATATCAAGAAGACCGTCGGGGGTAAGAACGCTGTCTTCCTTGAGAAGGCCTGCGGCTTCAATCGTCTGGTGGGGAGCACCTGCGGTGGCACCCAAAGAGGTGGATGTTACGTCGATGATGGCATCGGAGTTGACAAAATCAACACTCTTTACAAGGCCGAAGAAAGCATAGTCGCCTTCGTCAAAACGCATGTTGTAGCCGCTGATGGTGGAAACCTTCACACCATACTTTTCGTTTGCCAACTTGAGGGTATCTTTGATGCCCAGTCTTGCTTGCTGGAAACGGTCGGTCTTTGCACGAAGGGTACTGCCTTCGGCAAGGTATCTGTCAGCAAGGGCTTCGTAACGATCCTTGGGAACGGTTGCCCAGAACTGCGGGTCATTTATAAGAAGTGTATCAAGAATGCCTTCGAATGCGGCGGAAATGATGTTTTCAAGAACTTCCTGCGGGAAGATGCGGATGAGAACGTTGATCAGGTAACCGAGCATTGCATCTTCACCGAGCTGTTCCATAAGATAGGGGAAGAAACTGTGATAGAGCTTTTCGTCGGTAATGGCCCATTCTCTTGCATAGAAGTCTGCAACAACGGAAGTGCCGTCCAAAACAGCAACAAAGCCAATAACCTGATTGATCTTTGCAAGGTCTTCTTCTTCAATAATATCAAGGTATGCCGTCAGCAGTGTGCCGCCCAGACTGACTGCACAAAGGTTGACCTTACCGTATTCTGCTGCAAGTCTGTCAACCATATCCTTGAGCTTATATGCAGATTCCATGGGGTTGCCCAGAAGCGGGAATGTGCACAGATAGGTCATGTCTTCCAGCGTATCGTTGCCGCCTTCGACACCGCTTTCATAGGGAATAGAGGTATAGGGCTGCATGGGCATCATGTTATAGAACCAGCCCTTGGTGTCTTCGTCCCAAAGGGAAACGGGGGTCTGGTAATCATAAACACCGATATTGTTCTTGGGTTCACCGTTTTCATCCATTGCCATGTAGCAAAATACTTCACCGACAAGGTCATAGATGGCATCGGTAAGGCCCATGTCATGCTGGAACATCAATGTGCTCAGCAGAGGACCGACGAGGTCTTTGAGGATCGTGCCCACGAGGTCAGCCGTGTTCATCAGCAGCAGGCCGCTTTCAAGAGTAGCACCTGCGGAGTCGGTATCGGCAATGCCGTCCTCGTCGTTGTCCACATAGTATACAGAGTGGTTGATGCCGGGGAGCATGATGGTGGGGTACTGTGTTTCTTCCATGCCCAGTTCAACAAGATCGGCAAAATTTTGTGCACCGACAAGGTTGACTGCAGGTTCTTCGGTTTCTGCCGCACTGACGGGAATGAAGCAGACAGACAGCATCATCAGAGCCGCAAGAAACGCGGCAAGATACTTTTTCATGGATTTTCCTCCTTAAAATACAGCAAAGGCTGTTAATTCTTTTTAATAATAACATATATAAATAGAAAAATCAACCGTTTTTCTGCCGCAGTAGTGCGAAAAAGTGAGCCAAAAATATCGGCGGTTTTTTGTGCCATTCGCCGCATTGACAAGGATATAAAAACAGAGTATCATTAAAAACCAAAGCATTTTATCATAACTATATTGCACAGTGCAAAAAAAGAGAAAGGAAACGGAAAATGATTATTCAAGGCTTGCAAAAACTGACTTTGCTCGATTTCCCGGGCCATACTGCCTGTACGGTGTTTACACCGGGCTGTAATTTCCGCTGTCCTTTTTGCCACAATGCATCGCTTGTAACCCACATTGATGCCGCCCCGTTGTACACCGAAGAAGAATTCTTTTCCTTTTTAAAGAAAAGACAGGGATTGCTTGACGGTGTTGCCGTCACGGGCGGCGAGCCGCTTCTGCAAAAGGATATTGTTCCTTTTCTTGAAAAAGTGCGTGCACTCGGCTTTGCCGTCAAGCTCGATACCAACGGAAGTCGTCCCGATGTGCTTAAAGCGATTGTCTGTGCGGGACTTGTTGACTATGTGGCGATGGATGTCAAAAATACAAAAGAAAAATATCCGCTCACTGCAGGTGTTGACGGAACACTTCTTGATGCGGTGAAAGAAAGCATTGATTTTTTGCTGACGGATGCAGTGGATTATGAATTCCGCACCACGCTTGTGAAGAATTTTCATACAAAAGAAGATATTGTGTCCATGTCTCACCGCCTGCAGGGGGCAAAACGCTGGTTTTTGCAATCTTTTAAGGATTCAGGGGATCTCATAGACGGCTCTTGTATCGGGTTCACACCCGCCGAAATGCGTGAAATGCTTGATTCTGCATGCTTTGCGGCACCTTTTGCAGAAATTCGGGGCGTTGAATAGACCACAAGATATAGTTTTTGAAAAAAAGATTTTTAAAAAATTGCCACAACATCTTGACAAAGGTGTTGTGGTTGTGTTATGATACCCATGCTCCCGAAAAACGGGACCGGAATCGTTTGTTAAAATTTTACATAAATTACAGAAAAGGAGAAGCATCTATGTATCAGGTAGTAAAAAGAGACGGCAAAATTGCGGAATTTGATATTCAGAAGATCACTGCCGCCATCACCAAGGCTTTTGAAGCACAGAACAAACAATTTGTCCCCGGCATTATTGATTTCCTCGCTCTGAAGGTAACCAGCGAGTTTGAACCCAAAATCAAGGACGGTCTTGTGCAGGTCGAAGACGTGCAGGACTCCGTTGAATCCGTGCTTATCAAAGCGGGTTATGACGATGTTGCAAAGGCATACATTCTGTATCGCCGTCAGCGCGAAAAAATCCGCAACATGAAGTCCACCATTCTCGACTATAAAGAAATCGTTGACAGCTATGTCAAGGTTACCGACTGGCGTGTTAAGGAAAACTCCACCGTCACCTATTCCGTCGGCGGTCTGATCCTTTCCAACTCCGGTGCCATTACGGCAAACTACTGGCTGAGTGAAATTTATGACGATGAAATCGCCAATGCACACCGCAATTGTGACCTGCACCTGCATGACCTTTCCATGCTGACCGGTTACTGCGCAGGCTGGTCCCTGAAGCAGCTGATTCAGCAGGGTCTGGGCATCCCCGGCAAGATCAACTCCTCTCCCGCTGCTCACCTGTCCACCCTCTGCAACCAGATGGTTAACTTCCTGGGCATCATGCAGAACGAGTGGGCCGGCGCACAGGCATTCTCCTCTTTCGACACCTACCTGGCTCCTTTCGTCAAGGTGGACAACCTGACCCAGAAGGAAGTCAAGCAGTGCATCCAGTCCTTCGTCTACGGCGTGAACACTCCCTCCCGCTGGGGCACTCAGGCTCCTTTCTCCAACATCACTCTGGACTGGACTGTCCCCAAGGATCTGGCAGATCTGCCTGCTATTGTCGGCGGTAAGGAAATGGACTTCACCTACGGCGACTGCAAGAAGGAAATGGACATGGTCAATAAGGCCTTCATTGAGATCATGACTGAAGGCGACGCTGTGGGCCATGGCTTCCATCCGACTTCCCAGGCCTTCTCCTCTTTTGATACTTATCTTGCTCCCTTCGTGAAAGTCGACAACCTGACCCAGAAGGAAGTCAAGCAGTGCGTCCAGAGCTTCATCTACGGCGTCAACACCCCGTCGCGTTGGGGTACCCAGGCACCGTTCTCCAACATCACCCTGGACTGGGTGTGCCCTGCAGACCTGGCCGACCAGCCTGCCATCGTCGGTGGCAAGGAGATGGACTTCACCTACGGCGACTGCAAGAAGGAAATGGACATGGTAAACCGTGCCTTCATTGAGATCATGATCGAGGGTGATGCCAATGGCCGTGGCTTCCAGTATCCCATTCCCACCTATTCCATCACTCGGGATTTCGACTGGAGTGAGACCGAGAACAAT
>JAZUQC010000074.1:0-42852 GCA_045605525.1 Acutalibacteraceae bacterium | reverse complement strand
CCCGTTTTTGGATTTCAAAATTATATCATTTATTGCATCGATTATGTATTATTTCAAATAATAATGTTCAAATCAATGATTCTTTTACCCTCATGCGGGATGCCGAGGGCGTCATCCCCTACAGGATAAAAAACCAAGTCGCGGACAGGGTCGGAACGCATACTATGCGTTCCCTACGTGCCCCAATAAACCGTAATTTAAAACCCAAGGAGAGTTTTTCGCAACTCCTTGGGTTTTATAAGTTTTATTACCTTTATTTGGGCAGTTTGGAGAACAACTTTACGTTGCTGAAAGAATAGGTGTAGGTGCCGTCTTCGATGCCGTGCACGATTTCCACAACCTTATCATTGTAAGGTGTGGGGATACCGAGTTTTTTGCCGTAAGCACACACAACACCGTTGATGGCATCAATTTCGCACTTTTTGCCCTTTTCAAGATCCTGCAACATACTTGCTTTGAGCAGACGGTGCTTTTTGATGGCAAGGGGCAAAATGAGGAATGCGAGTTTCTTTTTGAATGCACCCTTGTAATCAAGCAGTTTTACGATATCCTTGCCCTGTACGGGTTCGATGGTGACACCTGCGGCACGGGAAACATCAATACATTCTTTGATGATATTCTGGCAACAAACACGGGAATCCTTGCGTTCTGCGGCATCGCCGAAAGTACCGCCCATAACAGCGGACATACCCGAGAAAGCGGAGTTAATGAGCAGTTTCGACCAACGGGCACCCATGAAGTTGTCTTCAATGATGACCGTGCACATGCATTCAAGAACTTCCTTAACTTCGTCGAGTTTCTTGTCGTGTCTGCCGTCCATTCTGCCCAGACCGAAGGACAGAGAATCTGCTTCGCTGGTCAGTTCAGCCACACCGGGTTCTTTGAGGGTTGCACCCCATGCGACGGAACAGCCCATGGTGCGTTCTTCGCCGACCACTTCACTGACGGACAGTTCCGGCAGACCGTTCTGCATGGTGCAGACAACGCCGTCATCTGCAAGAAAGGGAAGCAAGAATTCCAGCACTTCTTTGTTATAAAGCTGTTTGGTCATCAGAATGATGAGGTCATATTTGCCCTCCATTTCTTCGGGAAGAAGTGCATTGACAGGCTGTACGAAATCGACCGTACCGACAATGTGTGCACCTTTTTCCTTAAGGGCGGCAATGTGGGCTTTGTTGCGGTTGATAAGATCCACCTGCACGCCGGCTTTTGCGATGTAAGCACCAAGAACCGTACCCAGCGATCCTGCTCCGTAAATTGCTGTTCTCATAATTAAAATCCCCTTTCGGTTTTAAACTGTTAAAATATTAACACTTTTATGCAAAAAAAGCAATCCCATTTTTGCATTTGCCGCAGGAAAAAAGGAAAATAATGATTTAATACTTGCAAAAACAAGTGCAAAGTGGTAAAATTATGTTTATAAAAAAAGGAGGCAGAGAAATGAAACCTATCAATGCTTTTTACCGTACATATCAGGTCGTCATGCGCGGTGCATCTTATGTGCTGCCGTGGAAGAGTCCCGAACTGTTGCAGGGTGCAGGTGCAGTCAAACAGTTGCCCGCTTTCATCAAAGCAAAGGGATTCAAAAAAGTGCTCGTTGTAACCGACGGCGGCATCACCAAAATCGGTCTTGCACAGCCGCTGTATGATGCCATGGACGAACAGGGCATCGAATATGTTGTGTATGACGGTACACAGCCCAACCCCACCTTTGACAATATTCATGCCGCAAGAGATCTTTATAAAAAGAACAACTGCGAAGCCATCGTTGCATTCGGCGGCGGTTCTCCCATGGACTGTGCCAAAGCCTGCGGTGCACTGCTTGCCCGTCCCAAGGCAACATTGCCGCAACTCAGAGGTCTTCTGAAAGTCATCAAACCCATCCCCACCCTGTTTGCGGTTCCCACAACAGCAGGTACGGGTTCGGAAACCACGGTTGCCGCTGTTGTTACCAACCCGCAGACGCACGAAAAATATGCCATCAACGACCCGTCACTTCGCCCGAAGTATGCGGTGCTTGACCCCGAGCTTACCTACGGCCTGCCCAAACACATCACTTCCACCACGGGTATCGATGCACTGACCCATGCGGTTGAAGCGTATATCAATCATGCAAACACCAAAGAAACACTCGACTGTGCCGAACGTGCCGTCAAGCTGATTTTTGAAAACCTCAAGACCGCTTACGACGACGGCAAGAACACTGCCGCCCGTACCAACATGCTCATGGCATCCCACCTTGCAGGTATTGCATTCACAAGAGCTTATGTCGGTTATGTACACGCAATCGCACACAACATGGGCGGTTTGTACGGAGTGCCGCACGGCCTTGCAAACGCTGTGATTCTGCCTTATGTACTCGAATACTACGGCGAATCCGCCGCAGAAGGTCTTGCAAAGCTTGCTGACTTCGCAGGTCTTGACACCAAGGGCTTGACCGACAATCAGAAAGCCGCCGCTTTCATCAAGGCCATCCGTGCACTCAATGCAAGCATGGATATTCCCGAAAAGCTCGACGTCAAGGAAAAGGACATTCCCACCCTTGTTGCACGTGCTCTGCAGGAAGGCAACCCGACTTATCCCGTGCCGAAGATCATGGACAAGAAAGATTGCGAAAGCGTTATCCGCCGCTTTGCAAACATTGTGGAATAAGAAAGCATATTAAAAGAGGAGCTGTTGCACAGCTCCTCTTTTTGATTATTATCTGATATTAAATCCTTTGCCTTTGAGGTAGGTTTTGGCGCCTTTGGATTTGCGAAGGGCGGCAAATTTATACTGGATCATGGCTCGCGGCATTTTGGCCGTTGCCAATTCACTGAGAACACTGCTGTCCACGGGGGTTGCATCCTTGACATTGATCGGGATTCCGGCGCAATCCTGCCTTGCCTTGGCAAAAAATCCGTTATCGGGCAACAGATGCAGGTTGGGAGCGTGCTTCCATTCTTCCGGGTAACAGCCCGAATCAAAGTCGCTCTGCTTGACCCACAGGTCAAAGAACGGAAATTTCTGTCCGTAGAAGGAACGGATCAGGTCACCGAGTTCTTCCGTTTTCGTAATATCAATCAGCATGCTGAACAAGGGCATCTGCACGGCATCCTCCACGCGGATATACATGGCGGGAAAACGGATGTCAATGTTCTTTTCGTTGATCTTCTTTTTTCTGTCTTCGCCGAGCGGTTCGCTGAGTTCTTCGAGTTTGGCACGAAGCAGTTCAAGAATATCATCGTCTATGTGCCAGAATGCACGATAAAAACGGTCGGTCAGCAACTGGAAATACACAGTCAGAATTTCCTGCCAGACATATTCGTCACCGTCGAGATTGCCCGTTTCTTCTTCGATGACAGCACGGATCCAATCAAGAATTTCGTCATAAACAGCAACGAATGCCTTGAAAGAACCTGCCGTTGGCTTTGCTTCACCGAACAGCGGATTGGTCTTCTTTTCATAAATTGCACCTGCACTGCCTGCAATTTTTGCACCGCTGAGTGCGCATTTCATGGTCAACCATGCATTGTAAGCCACGCTCTGTTCGGGAAACCGCAGAGAATACAGGTCAAAAAATTTACGGCTGTAGAGCTTACCGTCCAGATCACAGGTATTGAGCAAAGCTCTGTCCAGACGGTCCACCGAGGGAACAACGCAGATCTGTTCCGACCAACTGTCATAACCGGGTTCGCCTTCGCCCGAATAATAATAACGGTTGCAGACAAGGTCGGCTTTGGTGTCTTCCTGTGTTTTACGGAAACGCTCGATCGTTTCGGGGGAAATATAATCGCCGCCGTCCAAGAAGGTCACAAAATCACCTTTTGCTTTCAGCACACCCGCATTGCGGGAAGCGGCTGTTCCCTGCTTTTCACTGACAACAGTCACAAAGCCGTCATATTCATTGCAATATTCTTCAAAAACCTTTGCCGCACACGCAGTTGTGCCGTCATCCACAAGCACAACATCAAAATCCTCAACGGTTTGTTCAACCAATGCTTCCAGTGACCAGCGAAGACCTTCTTCATCCGTTTTATGGGAAGTAACAATTACAGTAATGGATGCCATCCGCGTACCTTCTTTCAGTTAAAAAACTTTTTGAGTATATCTTCCCCACGACTTAAATCATCGGGATAAGTAATTTTCACATTATAACTTTCACCTTGTGCCATGTAAACAGGCAATTTCGCCTGCAAAAACACCGAACAGCCGTCGGTGAATGCGGCATGCTGTGCGGCGGTTGCACTTTCGAGCAACTGTGTCATTTTTCCAAGCAGGAATGTTTGCGGGGTTTGTGCATGAAACGCATTTTTGCGTGGTGGCACATCGCTTATAAACTGCCCGTCCTCGCTCATTAAAATTGTATCCACAGCGGGAATAACCGTTCCCACAGCACCGTACTGCAGGCAAAAATCAATATTTTCGTCAATAATACGCTTTGTAACAAACGGCCGCACTGCATCATGCGTGATAAAAACAGTATCGGGCGGGCAAGTCTGTGCAAAAAATTTTGCCGCATTCAGAAGCGACAAACTGCGGTTTTCACCGCCTGCAATCACATCTATACCGCTGTCGGCACCGAATGAATCCTGCAACAAGCGTTTTGTTTCATCGCAGAAACTCTGCGGCACAACAACACAAATCCGATCCACCCGTTCATGTTTAAAGAAAGCACGCACGGAGTGAATCAGAATCGGTTCCTTGTTGAGTTCAAGATATTGTTTTGGGGTATGAGAACCCATGCGGGTTCCCCTGCCGCCTGCAAGAATTGCCGCTGCAACCATACAAACTCCTGTCCCTATCATAAACAAGCACCGTCCGGAGAAGATCCGGGCGGCGAATGATTTTTACTTGAAGATGTCGAGAATTTTAAACTCAAGCATACCGGCAGGGGTTTCGACATTGACAATGTCGCCTACGGAATGTCCGAGCAATGCAGCACCCACGGGAGAAGCATCGGAGATCTTATTATCAAACGGATCTGCCTGCGGGGGATTTACGATGGAATAAACAACTTCTTCGTCGAATGTTTTGTCAAACACTTTAACAAACAGACCGACAGCAACCGTTGCGGTAGAAAGAGCATTGGCATCAATAATTTCGGAATTCTCAATGATGTTCTTGAGTTCCGCGATGCGGGCTTCCATTCTGCCCTGATCATCCTTGGCGGCATCATATTCCGCATTTTCGGAAAGATCGCCCAGACTTCTTGCTTCGTCGAGTCTTACGGCAATTTCCTTTCTGCCGGCGTCGCGCAAGGTGTCAAGTTCATTTTTGTAACGGGCAAATTCTTCTGCTGTCAGTTTGTAAACATCAGCCATTTCTGTTCATATCCTTTCTGGGTGGCGGGTATTAAGCAACAATATACAATAAATTTTTAAATTTGTCAAGCAAATAATATCAAATTACCAAAAAAACGGCAACTTAGCAATCAGCCGATCGGTATTTCAGGCACTTCAGGCTCATCGGGAATTTCAACGGGATCGTCGGGAATGAGCGGTTCATCGGGATCCTGCCAATTGCCCTTGATTTGCTCCTGACGCATTTCGTAAGATGTGTACTTCTTTTCAAGGCCGACAGCGACACGTAGTGCAAGACGTGCATCGCCTGCGGTGATTTCGCCGTCAAAATCCATATCGGCAAAGAAACGGTCGCCTGTGTTACGAATGGGTTCCAGGTCGACAGAAGAACGAAGGATCGCACGTGCATCATCGGAATCTACACGGTTATCTTCGTCCACATCACCGAAATAACGCGGTGTCCAGTCCAGTTCATACATCTGATACTGCACTGTATAATCTGTATACACACTGCTCATGGCTTCTTCGGGATCGAAACCGGTAAATGCACCGATCAGACCCATTATAATAGATACAATGTTAAAACTCGCAACATCACCGACATTCAGCCCCATACTTTGCAAGGTCTTAAAAAAAACAGGCCAGAGCTGTTCGAGCATGGTGTAGGTGCTGACCTTGACACGGTAGTTGATGTTGGAGGTGTAGGTGATCAGCTCCATATTATCATTATAGATAATATCAACATACGCATTGGTACAGACAATATCATTCAACTGGAAAAAACCGCCTTCCAGGATGATAACTTCGTCCTCATTCTGCGTGAGAATGACATCGGTATTGGTCGGCAGGTCAAAAACCTTGGAAAGGTCACTTTTCTGCGTATTCAATGCATCAAGCAGAGAGCAATCAGGAAACTGAATGAGCAGTTCGGTTCTCTGTTTTGTATCATTGCGAAGCATTTTCATGGTAAAATCATATTTTGTGGTCAGCGAGCTTACATAGTCCTTGCCTGAAACGGGTACTTTGTCCATGCTCAATGCACCGCGGTCATAAGACACATCCGCGGTCTGCAAGCCCGAAAAATCATCCTCTTTGAACGAATCAAGAATGTCTGCGGCAAGAGATTTTTCATTTTTGAAAACATTTTCAACTGCCGTTTTTGCAAAGGATGCCATGCGGTCACCTTCTGCATCTTTGCTTACCGCAACCTCACCCGTTGCAAGAACGGTCACACCGGGACGGTTCTTTTTAACGGCATTGACAACCGTGTTGAACTGATCCAGATAAAATTCCTTGAGCTGTTCATCCTTGATCGTTGTGACCGAAGCGGCATTTGCAGGAACGGACAAAACGGGCACAAACAACAGGATCGCCAGCAACAAGGCTGTTACACGCTTTGATTTTTGCAATACGTTCATTTGAATTCCTCTTTTTTAAATGTAAAGTCCTCCGTTGACACCGAGGATCTGACCTGTTATGTAGGGAGCATTGGCAAAGAACGAAACGGCATCGGCAACTTCTTCGGGTTTTGCCATTCTGCCAAGGGGAATTTCTTCACAAAGGGCATTGATTTCCGCTTCGGAAAAACGGTGCATCATAGCGGTTTCCACCGCACCGGGGGCAACACAGTTGACCGTAATGCCCGACGGGGCAAGCTCCTTTGCAAGAGCCTTTGTAAGTCCTGACACACCTGCCTTGCAGGCAGAATAAGCCACTTCGCAGGAAGCACCCGTTTCACCCCAGACAGAACCGATATTAACGATACTTCCGCTTTTTTGACGAACCATAAGCGGTACTGCGGCACGGCAGGCATATACAACACCGTCAAAATTGACACCGCGAAGGTGCTGCCATGCTTCATCGGAGATCATATCAAACAATCCCCATTCGGAAACACCTGCACAGTTGACAAGCAGATCCAACGCACCGTACTGTACAAACACAGCCTGCACGGCATGGGTGACACTTGTCGGGTCACTGAGATTGCAACACACGCAGCAAGCGGACAATTCTTCCGCAAGCATCTTTGCCTTTTCTTCGGAACGGCAATAGCCGATTGCAATTTTATATCCGTCGCGGTGCAGACGCCGAACAACGGCTTCACCGATTCCGCCCGTTGCACCGAACACAAGTGCTGTTTTCATTTTATTCGGAAAAAGCATCCATACCGACAGCGGAAGCAAATTTCATCATGAATGCAAACATACCCTTCATCCCGGTGTACAGTTTGCTGCCCGAAGGAAGACTGACGGCTGAATCGGGAAAAACATCGGCAAGCACATCAATGTCAAACACGGTTGTCACATTACCTTGTGCATCTTCACGCTGCAGACGAATCATTTTGCCGTCTTTCATATAAGTCTTGACATAGGAACCGGAGGGTTGCTGATAAGTACGGCAGACAGCCTTTTCGTCATCCACAAGAGCATCTTCTTCACTGATCAGCACACTGTTGTCCACATCGCCGATGGCAATGGAAGAAGCATCAAAGGACATTTCCGTCGGATCCAGTCCCATTTCGCTGCAGACTTCTTCATCCAGTTCCAGAACACATTCGCCGTCGGGATAATTCATATAATATTTGCCGTCCACGCACATGAAAGCAATGGTGATACCATCCATCTGTGAAGACATGTTGGTATTTCCGTTTTTGATTGCCATTTCCATAGGAAGGGTTTCGCCCGAAGCATCGGTCATGGAACCGCTCAGATAGAAACAACCGCTTTCAAACAACTTTAACTGTGCAAGATCATCGTCTAACAGTTTTTTGCTCAATTCAAAGGAAACATCCCCGCCTGAAACGGTATCGTCATCCGAGGAACAACCGCACAGCACCAGACTCATAGCCAGAAGCACACAAAAAATTGAGATCATCTTTTTTTTCATTGCAAGAACTCCTTAAAAACGGACCTGCATACCGCAATAGCCCATAATATTTAACTTTACAATACACTATTTTCCTTAAAAAATCAATAATAAAAACAGAAAAAGTGTACGATCTTCCGCTAAAAAGAAATTGCAAAGCAGAAAACAATCGTGTATAATAAAAAATAATGAAAGGAGTGGTTCAGTATGATCCTTGTTTCTCCGTCCCTGTTGGGATGCGATTACGGTAAACTTTCTCTTGAAGCCGCCGACGTGGTGAACGGCGGTACGGATATGTTGCATATAGACATTATGGACGGTCATTTTGTGCCGAATTTAAGTTTCGGCCCCGGTCTTGTCAGCACATTGCGAAAACAGTTTGACACCATACTGGATGTGCATCTGATGGTCACGGATCCGAAATTTGTTGCCCCCCTGTTTGTTGATGCGGGGGCAGATCTCATCACCTTCCACATTGAAGCGGATGCGGACATCGGCGAAGTGCTTGATTATCTTGACGAAAAAGGCATTAAAGCCGCCCTTTCACTCAAACCCGGCACTCCCGCTGAAGCGGCATTCCCTTATCTTGACCGTCTTTATATGGTGCTTGTGATGACTGTGGAACCCGGTTTCGGCGGACAGAAATTTATGGCAGATATGTTGCCGAAAATTGAAAAAATCCGTGCAGAAATCACCCGCAGAGGTCTTGCCACCCACATTCAGGTGGACGGCGGCGTGGACGACAAAACCGCACCGCTGTGCGTAAAAGCGGGTGCGGATGTGTTGGTTGCGGGCAGCTACGTGTTCAAACAAACAGACCGCAAAGCCGTGATTGATATGTTGCACGGCCTGCAGTAAGAATATACGAAAGAATAGCAGACAACAAAGCCGTCTTTGTTATGCTACACGGCCTGGAATAAATATATGAACAGGAGTTGTTTTTTATGAAAAAAATAATCAGCATTCTGCTTTGCAGTGTTCTCGTTTTTTCTGCGGCAGACTTTTGTGTTGCGACAAGTGACACAGCGGGGGGATATGTCCGTATGGCCACATTCAAAGATGCACTTTATGCACTGTTTCATATGAATGAAATCAAGAACACCGAATACATCGGGGAACCGAGCACGGATGTATGGTCTGCTGACAACGAATACAAGCTCGAAGACACCTTTGTTCTGCAAAAGGAAGAAGGCAAGGATTTTGTGATTCTCAACTTCACGGACACGCACTTTGCAGACTACGATTACCGTGCATTCACGGCATTTCTGTCTTCGGCAACCATGAAAAGACTTGTAAAAAAGGTGCAGCCCGATCTCATCACCGTCACCGGTGACATCGTGTGCACCGACTCCACCGTTTTTGCAGTCAAACGCATCACCGACCTGATGAATTCCTTTGAAACACCGTGGGCACCCGTGTTCGGCAACCATGATGCAGAAGGCAACTGCGATGCAAATTACCTTGCCGACATCATGATGCAAAGTCCGTATTGCCTGTTCAAAAAAGGGGATCCGTCCATGGGTTGCGGCAATTATATCATCAACATCTGCGAGGGTGAAGAGGTGGTCAACTCCATTCTTATGATGGATACCCACAAATCACACCTGAACGAAACGCAGATCGAATGGTACAAATGGGCAGCAAAAGGTATTCAGTCCGTTACAGGCAAACAGACTGAAACCACCGTTTTCTACCATATTCCCAATGCACAGTATCAGTATGCTTACGATGCCGCATGGGACAGCGAAAACAACACATGGAGAGAAGGCTTTTCCGCTTCGGGCGAATGCAACGAAAAAATCTGCTGTCCGCGTGACGGCGACGGAAACCCCGTGGACAACGGCTTTTTTGCAGCTGTCAAGGAAGTCGGCACCACCAAAAACATTTTCTGCGGACATGAACACATGAATAATTTTTCGATTCTTTATGAAGATGTCCGCATGACCTACACACTCAAGGTCGGTATCAATTCAGGCTTCCAATTCGGATTCAACGGCGGTACAAAGATCGTCATTTCCGACTCGGGTGTCAGTTTTGAACATCTTTATTCTCTCTGAGCAAGGCATAAGACCGCAACAACTGTACGGCATTTTTGCAGACACACGGCCAGTATTCACTGATTGCGGCAACTTCATTCGGATTCGGTTCACATAAAGTACCGAATTCCGAAAACACGGCTGTCAGACGTGGATATTGCTCCGTTGCAGGATATAACAGCAAACGGAATACCCCATCATACAGATACAGATCCGCACGGCAATCCGTTTTGCTTGCACAGACTGCCTGCAACAGTGCATCTGCACTGTCGGTTTCAAACAACAGAACTACATCCGCATGCACGCTTTTCTGTCGTTTTGCACGGGGCTTGGTGTGCGGATACAATGTAAAATCAAGAATACATCCGCCGTCCCCGTCGGGTCTTACTTCTATGAGCATGCGTCCCGTAAGATCAATATTGCATCCGAGGGTGCTTCCAGCCTCATCAAGCACCGTCCACAGCACACGGCGGGTTTCGGTATTGGCATAATCCAGATTTTCATATGTAATATCAAGAGCCTGCATTTCATCACGGCTCAGCACGACCTCAATTCCGTTTTCACTCAGCATTCTGCATTGCACAGCTTTTACCACTCCTTAAAAATCTATCTGTTTTCATTTTATTCTTATATCTTGTCAGACGCAATGCAAAAAAAATGGAAACATAGAAAGGGATCTTCATGGCATTTGACACACTGCGAAACACCGTTGATTTTTTGCGTGAAAATTTACGTCAACGCAAAGAAAACCGCAAGCCCGGTCAGCGAAACTACATGAAAAAAAAGCAGGTAAGCCCAACAGCAGACCCGCAATACCGCGAGCTGATTGAAAAATCCGCAGACAAAAAAGCACCCTTTGCCGAAAAGACAAAGGGTTATTACCGTTTCAGCCGTGAGTTTCCCGACCGCGTGGATGCCGAAGGATATCGCATCAACGAACAAAACGAGGATAAACCGCTTTCGCGACGCGGCCTTGCTCTGCTGACGATCTCACTGTTGATTCTTTTTGCAGCGGGCTTTGTGTTTACAAACACGGCACTTGAAATTTCCGATGCACCGCCTCCGGAGATTCCGTCGCTTGAAGATGATATTTCCGTGGACAGTCAGTTTGGCGAAGTAACGACCTTGCCGCAGGATTCTTCAGTCGAATACGCAACAGACGGATTTGTATTACCGACTGACCTTCCGCTTGAAAACGCACCGACGGAAAGTGCAACCCTGTTTATACCGCCACCGCCCGAAAACACCACCCGCTTTTCGGATGCCCCCGTGGAAGACGGTCAGTTCGGAACGCAGGAAGATGTATGGGGTTAATAATGAAAACAAAAAGGATTGCACGGGCAGTCCTTTTTTGTTACACAAATTACGGTTTATCGAGGAGTCGGAGGAGTCAATCACGGACGCCGTTCCCGTGATTGGCTGCCTCCCCGATAAACTCCAATTTGTTTTTCTTGACATAAAAAAGAAACAGAGTTATAATTTTCTTAATTGTAAATTCAAATAATATGGAGCAAAAATGAAACGGATTTTACTGTATTTAAAGCCCTATCGTCTGCGGATGCTGGCAGGTTTTCTTGTCAAAGTCACAGGGACGGTGGCAGAACTGTTCCTACCTTATATTCTGACGCACATTCTCGAAAATGTAATCATTGAACAAAACATCGGCAAAATCGTTTTTTACGGTGTTATCATGGTAATTTTCAGCATCATTGCGTGTTTGGGCAACATCATAGCAAACCGCATGGCGGCAAAAGTAACGACCCGTTTTTCCAAAACAATGCGAAAAGAACTGTTTTCAAAAACGCTGTATCTGTCGGCATCGGATACAGACAAATTCACCATCCCCTCGCTTGAATCACGCATCACCACCGACACCTACAATGTGCAAAATTTTATCGGCATGATGCAACGCATGGGAGTACGTGCCCCGATTCTGCTCATCGGCGGAACGGTGCTGACGATGCTGATGGACTCCGCGTTATCGCTTGTTATGCTCGCAACCCTGCCCGTTATTTTTGTGACCGTCTACAGCATTTCTCGAAAAGGTGTTCCGCTGTACAGCGATGTACAAAAAAGTGTGGACAGCATGGTACGTGTTGCACGTGAAGATATTCAGGGCATCCGCGTAATCAAGGCTCTTTCCAAAAACGAGCACGAAAACCGCCGTTATGACCGCGTGAACAAAGAGCTTTCTGCCCGTGAACGCAAGGCGGGCACCATTATGGGTATTGTTAACCCCGTGATGACCCTGCTTATGAATTTGGGCATTGCCGGTGTTGTTGCCGTTGCCGCCTACAGGGTAAAAAGCGACCTGACAAGCCCTGCCACCGTGATTGCATTCATGCAGTATTTTACCCTTATTTCCATGGCAATGATGTCACTGTCGCGCATGTTTGTGATGTACACAAAATGTGCCGCATCAGCAAACCGCATTTCGCAGGTTCTTGACACCCCCGACCGCTACACGGTCACCCCCGACACAAACCCGACCGACAACGCTCACGTCACCTTTTCCGATGTCGGATTTTCCTACTTCGGCAAAAGCAAAAATCTTGAAAATATCTCGTTTTCGTTGCAAAAAGGACAACGGCTCGGCATCATCGGTGCTACGGGCAGCGGCAAATCCACCCTTATTCGCTTGCTTCTTCGTTTTTACGAGCCCAACGAGGGTGAAATCCGCATAAACGGCAAAAAAATCACAGCATACAGCCGTGAAGATTTAACAAAGATGATCGGTGCTTCCTTGCAAAACGGCTTCATTTATGCCGACACGATTGCAGAAAACATCCGTTTCGGCAGAGAAATATCCGACGAAGACATCCGCCGTGCCGCCGAAATTGCACAGGCACACGGTTTTATCAGCGACATTCCCGACGGCTATGGCCATCTGCTTTCCGCCAACGGCACAAACCTGTCAGGCGGGCAACGGCAAAGAGTTCTGCTTGCCCGTGCACTGGCAGGCAATCCCGATATTCTGATTTTAGACGATTCCTCATCCGCTTTGGACTATAAAACGGATGCACTGCTGCGGCAGGCACTCGATGCAAACTTAACAGATACAACCGTCATTACCGTGGCACAACGTGTCAGTTCCGTCAAAAACTGCGATCTGATTCTTGTTCTTGAAGACGGCAGAATCATCGGCAAAGGTACACATAACGATCTGCTTGAAACCTGCCTTGCCTACCGTGAGATCAGCGATTCACAGATGGGAGGTGCTTTTGTTGACTGAGAAAAAAGAAAAGACACCCGGGCGCAAACGCGATAACAAAGGCATTTTCATACGATTGGGAAAATACGTGTTGCAACAATGGCACTTATTTATACCTGCCATTGTGTTCACGCTTCTTTCCAATCAGCTTTCCCTGCTGGGCCCTCGCTATTCGGGTGCGGCAATTGATGCGATTGAACTTGCAAGCGGTGTCGATTTTGATGCGGTGTGGGTGAATGTCATCAAAATGATCGTCTGCTATGCACTGTCGGCAGGGCTGTCCTACATCCTTGCGGTGATTATGATCCACTTAAGCCAGAAAATCACTTACAAAATGCGAAAAGAGTTGTTTGAAAAGCTCAACACCCTGCCTGTCAATTATTTTGACACCAATCACACGGGGGACATCATCAGCCATCTGTCCTACGACATAGACACCGTCAACAGCACCCTTTCGCATGACCTTGTGCAGGTTATGACAAGCATTTACACCGTCATTGGCTCGCTGATTTTCATGTGGAATATTTCAAAGCCGATGATCCTCATTTTTGTGTTTACCGTGCCCGTTTCTGTGCTGTTCACCCGTTACCGCTCCAAAAAGGTACGGCCGCTGTTCAGCAAGCGAAGCAAAAAATACGGCGAGCTCAACGGCTATGCGGAAGAAATGCTGTCGGGTGCAAGAAGCATCGAAGCCTACGGCAGGCAGGATGTGATTTCCGACCGCTTCAACAAACGCAACGAAGAAGCCATGGATGCCTACTACAATGCCGAATACAGTGCGGCATTGCTGTTCCCGAGCATTAACCTCATCAACAATATTTCCATTGCACTGGTTGCCATTTTCGGCGGTATTTTGTATATGTATTCGCAAAGCGGTGCCGTGGCAGCGGGGTCTGCCATGTTCATCACATTAGGCGGCGTGGCACAGTTTGTGCAATACTCCCGCAAGTTTGCAGGGCCGATCAACGAATTTTCAAATATTCTGCATGAATTTCAATCTGCATTCTCGGCGGCGGAGCGGGTGTTCCGTATTCTCGATGAGCCGAGCGAACCTGCCGATGCAAAAGATGCACAACCTCTTGAAAATGTGCGGGGTGAAGCGGTGCTTGACGATGTGTCCTTCGCTTATGTGCCCGAAAAACCAATCCTCAAACACATTTCCGTAACGGCACAACCCGGCACAACCGTTGCCATCGTAGGTCCGACAGGGGCAGGAAAAACAACGATCATCAACCTCTTGATGCGCTTTTACGATCCGCAATCGGGCGAAATCCGCATTGACGGCATTCCGTCCATGCAAATTAAACGTGCAGACCTACGTAAGAGTTTTACCATGGTATTGCAGGATACATGGCTGTTCCACGGCACGGTATTTGAAAACATCGCCTACGGCAGAGAAGATGCAACAGAAAAAGAGGTCCGTTCCGCCGCAAAAGCCGCCAGAATCGACCGTTATATAGAGAGTCTGCCCGACGGATATGACACGGTTTTATCCGATGACGGGGTAAACATTTCAAAGGGGCAAAAACAGCTCATCACCATTGCCCGTGCCTTTTTGTCGGATGCCCCCATGCTGATTCTCGACGAAGCGACTTCCAATGTTGACTCCCGTACCGAAATACAGATAAGGGATGCAATGAACGAGCTGATGCAGGGCCGAACCTGCTTTGTGATCGCCCACAGACTTTCCACCATTCAGAATGCGGATGTGATTCTTGTGGTGCAGAACGGTGAAATCACCGAGCACGGCAACCACGAAGAACTGCTGCAACTCGGCGGATTCTACAGCACACTCTATAATTCGCAGTTTACATAACAAAAAACTTCCGATCTGCATTGACAAATCGGAAGCAATTGGTTATAATGTAACCGTAGAGGCTACCGTTTAAAGCGGTTAGTGTCTGATTGTTAAATATTTTTTGTTAAACAACCGTCACTTGGCAGAGTGGCGGTTGTTACCTTTTTGCTTAAACTTGATATGTATAGTAAAAGTAAAATTACCAACATGAAAAGTCAAAGTTACAGGCATATGTTTCACCTCCTCTCGGGGTGAAATCACCAACCGCCTTAAGCCGCCTCTACGATCACGTCAAGTATACCGCCTGTGTCGGTTTTTGTCAATATTAAAAAAACGACATTAAAGGCAACAGCCGTCCCCCTGCAGAGGGACGGCTGTTTAAACAAAAAAAACAAAACAAAAAAGAAAAAAATAAAAAAACAAAAAGTAAAACAAACAAAAACAAAGTTGCTTTACATATTTATTATACATATTGTCCGTTGGGTTGTCAATACAAATCAACAATTTCTTTTTGCGAAATGTTGACAAGATCCGCAAAGCGGAATATAATGAATCCGATCGTAGAGGCGGCTGAAGGTAACGGATTCAATCCGAACCTTTAAGGCGGTTGGTGATTTCACCCCGGAAGGAGGTGAGATCATGCCCATCACTTTAACATTTCATATCGGGAACATAACTGTTACCATTCATATTAAAGTTAAAGAGAAAAGCAACAACCGCCACTCGGCCAAGTGACGGTTGTTAATGAAAAAAACTATTAACATAAGACACTAACCGCTTTAAACGGTAGCCTCTACGGTTTTATTATAATCATTTTCACCCGGTTTGTCAATGCAAATCGGTTTTATTTTTTATTCTGCGTTTTCGCTACCGTGGCGGCGAGCCTGCAGTTCGCCAAGAATGCGAGAATGCTCCTTGTTGCTGAGTGCATAATTCTTCAGCGGAATGACGGACAGGAACAGACCGATTGCGGGCGGAATCGAACAAAGGAAGAACATTGCCGCAGCATACTGCGGGTAATCAGCTTTGAACGATGCACCGTTTGCAAGGGCAATATTGAGATTTTCAATAGCAGTATCGGAGAAACCGACAATGGAATAAACCACACCCGTGATGATGGATGCAATACCCGTGGAGAGTTTGGTGATGAAGCTCTGCCCCGAGAAGAAAACACCGTCGGGACGAATGCCGTGCAGGTATTCTTCGTAGTCGATGGTGTCGGCGATCATGACAGACTGCAGAACGTTCAAAGCTCCCTGTCCTGCACCGGCAACAGCAAAGAGAATGGCATTGACAACCAGCCACAGCGGCTTATCGAGATCCTGCGGTGCGATCAGATAAACCACAAACACAAGTGCAAAGCCGACTGCGGAAATAAGTGTTGAGCCAATCATGAGGTTTTTCTTTTCATATTTCTGTGCAAGCGAAGGAACGAGAAGCATAATACCGAACTGACCGGCCATCATACCGCCACCGAGAATGACGAGATACAGAATATAGTCGCCGTGGTAGTCACCGAAATAATAGGCAAGCAGGGTCATGGCAACATTCATGAGAAGCTGAATGGGGCTTCTGAGAACACCGGAGATCAACTGCTGACGGAAGGGCTTATTGGACCACATCAGTTGGAAATTTTCCTTGAGCGTATAGTGCTTTTCGGAAGAAGCAACACGTTCTTTGGTGAACAGACCTGCAAGCTCAAACAGTGCACAACCGATGACGGTCAACACAATGGCAACGATGATAAAGCCTTTTTGCTGTCCGTCGGAAATCTGTTCCGCGGTTGCGTTTTCGGGGGTGAGAGCCGTACCGACTGCCTGCGAAATGGGGACGATGAGAGCCAGCACAAGGCCGCCGCCGACACCTGCAGCAATTCTTGCAAACGCAAGGATGTTGGAACGGTCCTTGGGGTCTTCGGTCATGAGTGCGGTAATACCCCACAGCGGAATATCGCCGACGGTGTAGCACATACCCCACAGAATGTAGGACAGTGCTGCCCAACCGATGATAAAGGCATTGCGTGCACTGTCTCCACCATCCACATAACGGCCGTTGATGAAGGTAAGAATGGTAATGATGCAGATTGCCGCCGGACAGAAAATGAGATACGGACGGCATTTGCCCCACTTGGTGCGGGTGCGGTCTACAATAGAGCCCATCATCGGATCATTGAAGGCATCCCACACACGTGCAATCGTCATAAAAGCACTGATTGCAATGGCGGGCAGAAAAATAACGCTCTGGAAATAGAAATACAGACCTGTACCGATGATATTGAAAATCATATTTTGACCTGCAAGACCGATGAGGTACATGGCACATTCTTTTTTGGTATAGGTATTCAGTTTTTTCGGATCGGGCAGTTTACCCATAAGATGACCTCCTTTTTTTGGTTCCTCACAGAAAGTTGTTTCATAAAAAATGCAAAATTGAAAATGCAAAATGCAAAATTAAAGGAATGGCGTTGCCATTATAGATGATGTAATTTGCAGTTTTGCCGTTGCAATTTTCAGTTTGATCTGATTCATTGTATTTAATATCGCATTATTCATTATAATCGGAGCAACAACGACCCGATAATTTTGTATTTGCATTGTGCATTTTGCATTCAGAGTTTCTCCGCAAAACCTCCCGTGAGGCAGTTTTTATGATCGCTTATAAAGTGTATTGAACCGTCTGAACTTTGCACGGTCGATACCGTTTAACTGGTCGGCAGTCACACGGTACTGCCAGTTGCCATCGGCTTTGCCGGGAATATTAAGCCGCGTGTCCGAACCGTAACCCAGCAGGTCCTGAATGGGAAGAATGAGGGTACCCGCATGGCTTGCGAACATGGTACGAAGCACCGCATCGTAACCTTTGTCCCAATCGGGTGAAGTATAACCACAGTATTCAAGCATATTTTTTCTGCGTTCCGCATCAAGTTCCCATACATAACCCAACAAAGTGTTGTTATCATGCGTGCCCGTGTAGGCAATGCAGTTATTGGGATAATTATGCGGCTTATGGGGATTGTCATCATCGCCGAGGAAGCCGAACTGGAACACGCGCATGCCGGGGAATTTACTGTATTCCACAAGGTCAATGACTTCCTGCGTGATCTCGCCGAGGTCTTCGGCAATGACAAAATGCTTGTCATCGGTGATTTCATGCAACATATCCACAAATGCCTTGCCGGGTCCCTTGACCCACTTGCCTTCTCTTGCGGTTTCGGCATCGGCAGGAATTCTCCAATAAGATTCAAGTCCCCTGAAATGGTCGATTCTTACACCGTCAAAAAGATTGAACATGTGCTTCATGCGTGCTCTCCACCAGGAGAAGCCGTCTTTTTCCATCTTCTCCCAGTCATACAGCGGATTGCCCCACAACTGACCGTCCACGGCAAAATAATCGGGTGGACAACCTGCCACGGCGGCAAGATTGCCTTCTTCGTCCAATTGGAACAATGTGCGATTACCCCAGACATCGCAGGAATCGAAATCGACATAAATCGGAATATCCCCGATGATCTGAATACCCTTATTATTGGCATAATCCTTGACCTTTTTCCACTGACGGAAAAATTCATACTGCGTGAACTGCCACATGAACAACTCGTCGGGATCGATGGCCGTGTTTTCCCACTGTGGCCACGGTTTTTGTTCATTGGCGGCCTTGAGTGCCATAAATTCACAGAACTGTGCAAGATAAGGATTTTCCGCAATAAATGTCTCCACCTTTTGGCGGTCATTGCAACGCTTGGATGCATTGCGCAGCAAATCAAAACGGGTATGGAACAGCCTTACATACTCACAGCTGTAAGGGGTATTCTGCTTTGCGTTTTCGCGTTCTTCCAGGGTGATAAGCCCCTGTTGAAACAGTTCGTTCAGGTCAATAAAATAAGGATTCCCGCCGAATGCGGAATAGGATTTATAAGGCGAATTGCATTCGTCCACCATGCAGAACGGCAACACCTGCCAATAAGAAAATCCGCAGTCTGCCAGAAAATCAACAAAAGCCAATGCTTCTTTTCCGAAACTGCCGCAGGAAAATTCACCGTTGAGGGTGGAAACGGGAAGCAAAACGCCGCTTTTTCTTTTCATAAAAGCCTCCGAAAACAATATAAGTACTATTTTATTATATTACCACCTTACATCATAAAAAGCAAGCAGTTTTTGGTTGTTTTGTAAAAATATCCCAATTTTGCTTTTTATTTTTCGGCAATTTTAACAAGAGTTTGACATTTTTGCTTATTTAGCGTATACTATAGTGTATCAATGAAAGGTAGCTTTGATTTATGATTGATTTCTGCAAATATGTAGATGTGTTTCTCGGCTGTGACGAGATTGACCTGCCTGCACCGCAAGGTATTGCCGCCACATGGAAATTTATCAAGGGCATTACCGGCAACACAAATCCCGGGGCGGCCTTGCCGTTCGGCAAATATTCCTGCTGTGCTTATACGGCGGGCTATCCGACGGGCTACGGTGACCATCTTCCGAACTCTTGTCCGCAGGATTTCAGACGCAGTGCCGAATGCAGAAAATTTCTGGGGCTTTCCCATTTTCAGCAAAGCGGTACGGGTGCGATTGATTATTATTACAATTACTGCATCATTTCTCCGTTTTTCGGCGATCCCGCCGCTTTCAAAGGAACGGACATTGAAGATGAATACGCGCTGCCCGGCTATTATACCGTAAAGACCGCCGACGGCATTTACAGTGAAACCACCGTTTCCATGAAAAGTGCCTACCACCGTTTTCGTTTTCCGAGTGAAAACGGGGTTCTCGCGGTGGATTTCACCAATGACGGACTGCTTAAAAAAAGCGAACGCGATTATACAAGGCCCGAATCAGGACTCATTCGCATTGTATCCCCGCGTGAAATATATGCGGAAATCATATTAAGCGGAGTACCGACCTATTTCTGCTTACAGCTGAAAAATGCAAGAGCGGTTTCCCTGTTGCAGAATAACCGTTACATTGCGGGCAAAGAAATTCTGTTCGGTAAAACCGAAGACACATTCGGCGTTTTTATAGAAACCGATGGTGAAACGGTGGAAACCCGTGTGTCCGTTTCCATTAAAAATGCGACCTTTGCACAGGCAGATCTTGCCGTGGACGAAGGCGGATTTGACACGGTACGTAATGCCGCTTATGAAAAATGGAACGAAGCGTTATCACGCATTTCCATTGAAACCGATGACGAACGACAGAAAAATATTTTCTATTCCAATTTGTATCACACCCTCATCAAGCCCTGCTCGCGTTCGGAGGAAAGCCCGCTGTGGGAAGACAAGGCGTTCTGCGTGGACTTTGCGACGATGTGGGATATTTACAAAACACAGCTTCCGCTGGTGTTCTCGCTGTACCCCGAAATTTCCAAAGAGATCGTGGAAACCATCATCCTCAGCGGTCTGCACACGGGGCAACTGCCGCACACGTTTTTGCTGACAAAGGGATGCCATGTACCGTCCGATCAGGCCTGTATGCTTGCCGAACACAGCCTTGCCGATGCGTATTTCAGAGGCATTCCCGCTGATTGGAAAGCCGCCTTACGGGCAATTGTCAAGGACTTAAAACGTGAACATTACGCCGACATTATAGCGGGAGTCATCCCCAACCGTCTGACCCATTTCTTAGATGTCTGTGAAGCCTGTGCGGCGGTTGCAGACATTGCCGAAAGTCAGAACGAAACCGCCCTCGCAGAAGAACTGTACACATTTGCCGCCACATGGACAGATGCATACGACCCCGCAACGGGTTATATTTACGAAGACCATGATTATTATGAGGGCAATTACCGCAATTATTCATTCAGACTCCTGCGTGACATGGACAAACGAATAGAACTTGCAGGCGGTGTCGAAGCCTTTGTAAAGCAACTTGACAATTTTTTCGGATTCACACAAGAAGACGAGCACTCCGGCTGTTTTGAAGGCTTCAACAATGAATCCGACATGGAAACACCCTATGCCTACCACTACGCAAAACGATATGACCGTCTGTGCGAAGTGTTGGCGGCCGGTGAAGACAGCATGTTCACCACAGGCAGAGGCGGACTACCCGGCAACAACGACTCGGGCGGTACATCGTCCTGCCATATCTGGAATTGCCTTGGCATTTTCCCCGTTACGGGGCAGAATTTAATGCTCATCGGCTTCCCGAAATACGAAAAAGCCGTTCTGAAACTGCACAACGGCAACACTTTGACGATTGAAAAACAGGGCAAGGGCATTTACACAAAATCCGCAACCCTCAACGGCGAAGACTTGCCCGACCTTCGATTCAGTGTTACGGACATGATGAACGGCGGAACGCTTTGTATCACCTGTGAAGAAGAATAAAGGAGTGTTTTGCATGAAACAGAATTTTAAAAGCTGGCTGTATGCGTTCTGGCAGTTTACATGGGGACTGCCGCAGAATATTGTGGGACTGCTTTTCTTTCTTGTGCTGTCCCCCTTCGGCAAGGTCAGATTGTTCCACAACTGCCTTGTAACGGATATTCATCTGAAAAAGAAAAGCCTCGGCGGCATCACAATGGGCATGTTCGTATTTCTGTTTTTGTCGGACGAAACATACGAAAAACGCCCCGATTATGTGCACGACCTGACCATTCACGAATTCGGACACACCGTGCAAAGCCTGATTTTAGGGCCGTTCTGGCAGCTGACGATCGGGTTGCCCTCGTTCACCTGGGCAAACCTTGTGTGGAAGTATTTTCTGAAAAAAAAGCATTCATACTACTGGCTTTATTGCGAAGGCTGGGCAAATGTGCTCGGCTGTAAGGTCAGCAAAGAGGAATTCCGCACCGAGCACTTCCGCAACCACGGAAGGTACGACAAACCGATGTAACTGAAGAAAATTCGGGTATACCCGAAAAATTTTCAGTAAAACTGCAAAAAAAATGAAGCCGATGGGGTTAAAGCACTGCCCCATCGGCTGTTTTTATGCTTTATTTTTCGTATCCGTTGAAGTTGGTAAGGTATTCTCTGCCTTCCATAAATTTCTGCTGTTCGGCTTTGTCGGCAAATTTATCGTCGATTTTGCAACGAAGAAGAACCACGGTTTCAGGGGCGGTGTCTTTGAGCTCAATTGTGCCCTCGGCATCGGCATACAGATCGTTTGTGGGATCAAACTGCACATCGAGATCGACAGGTGCGAACACAAAATCATGGTCGGCAAACATCATCATATCGGTAATGACCACGGCAGTCCATTTTTTGCCGTCCTCATACGCACTGAATTCTCCTGCACCTTCCAGACACATATTCATTCCCCACGGGTTGTAGCCTGCCACATAGCGGTGCCAATGGAACCACGGGTCTGTTTCTTCGTTCATAGACTGTCCGTCTGCACGGCTGATTTCAAAAATTGCAAAATACGCATCCGTGACCTGCCATTCAAATTTGAGTTCCTCCACATTTGCAAGCGACCCGCTGATGATTTTGTTGCGAAGCCACTGTGCGGGGACAATACTGTCAAGGGTGAACACATAGTCACCGCCCTGCTGTGTGACACCGATTTTAATTGCATTTTCGTAGTCCATAAGCACCGGATATACTTCGTCTTTTGAGAATTTATCATCACTTGCGGCGAGTTTTTCTTTGAATTCGTCAACACCGATCGCCTTGGTTGCGTTTTGAGCACTGTCAAAAAGTTGCTCTCGCCATTCGGGGCTGAGCACGGCATATTTCGCCGCCGCACCGACTGCAACGGCAAGACAGACAAACACCGTCAGCACCGTACACACGGTTGCGATCTTTTTGCGGCGGCTTTTTTGCCGTCTGCGATAGTTTTCCACCTCTTGGGTGACAATCGAAATCATTTCCTTATTGGATTTCATCTGCAAAACCCTCCTTGATCAATTGTTTTTTCAGTGCCTGCCTTGCTCTTGAGACCAGAACTTCAATATTGTGCACACTCTTTTCCATAACGGCGGCACTTTCCTTGTTGGAAAGACCTTCGAAATAGGTAAGCCACAAAATTTGACGGTATTCGGGTTTGAGTTTTCCCATTACTGCGTGCACATTTTGTGCGGTCTCGTCTGCAAAATACTGTTCTTCGACCGATAATGCATCGTCGGGGATCAGCAAGCAATCCTCAAAAGCCAGCGGTACCGTTCTTTTTTGCCTTTTGAGATATTGCAGAGCATTGTTTTTTGCAACCGTATACAGCCATGTTTTGAAGGATGCCGTCGGCTTGTAGTGCGGTTTTTTGGTAAAGATTCTGACAAAGGTCTGCTGTGTCAGTTCTTCTGCAAGTTCGTCATCGCCTGTGATCTGTTGCAAAAACAGTTCAAGACCTGCACGGTATTCTTCAATGATCTCTGCAATCGCCTTGTTGTCTCCTGCTAAAAAACGGCGGTAGCTACCTGCACCGTTATCCATGCAATGCACCCCTTTTCGAGAATCGGTTTCAAGCACCTTTCACCCATTAAACACCTGAAAAGAAAAAACCTCACAGATAAATTACGGTTTATCGAAAAAAAACGGTGCAGAAGCACCGTTTTGTCAGTTTATTCTCCGAATAAAAAGTTGAGCAATTCTTCCGTTTTTGAAAAATCGGGGACGACCGCGCTTGCGCCTGCGGCAAGCAGTTTTTCGCGTTTGACGGGGTTGACACCGTACTTTTTCCGCTCATCCGTCGCAACCGCGACCGCATAACCGCCCAATTTTGCAACCAGTTCGATTTCCACGGGGCCGTCACCGAAAGACAGCAGTTCTTCGCCTTTGATGCCGTTCTTTTCGAGTAAGGTTTTGAGCACCACTTCTTTGGAGCACTGCTCGGCGTGTTCGTCGAGTGCACCGTAAATATGTTCACCGAAGTAGGACTGCAATTTTAACAATCCTGCTTCTTCACGCACCTGCGGCTGATCGGTTCCGCTTGCACAGTAAATGCCGATGTTGCGGTCAAGAAGTCCCTGTAAAAACGCGTAAGAACCCGTTACAAGCTGTTCTTCGGGGTCGATTTCACCCCTGCCGAGTGCAACTCTTTTACTGTCGATGCGAGCCATCAGACGGTGCAGATACTCGGTTTTGTACACCATGGGATCTTCGGGAGTACCGCCCCTTTTTTTGACTTCTTCCGCCAGTTGCATGCACTGAAAAATAGTCTGCTTGCCCGTCAGTGCATCCACAAATTCAGCAGCACAGGCATAAATTTCTTCTGCCGTTTCATTCTGTCCGCCGGGGGTTTTGGCAAGTTCTTCGCAAAAATAGGGAATCATATCCTCACGCCATCCCTCACGAATGAGGCTCAATGTACCGTCAAAATCAAACAAAGCAGCTTTGAATGTTCTGCCCGTGGGCGGTGTGATGACTTCAATGGAAAAATTTTCGGCGGCTTTTTGTTGCAATTCACGCATGGAAAATACCCCTCCCGGATGATATGAGAGGAGTATAACACTTTTTTTGCCGTTTTGCAATATTCAATTCAGATAATAAACAAGCGGCAGATCAACGACCCCTTCGTGCACGGTTTCGGTGTCAGTCAGCCGCCACGAGCCAACCATTTTACCGTTTTGCATCAGAGCTTCAACGGCAAGATGTGCCCCGTTGGCAGGTGCATTTTCACCGTTCAGATACTTCTGTACGGGCGGAAAAGTACTGTCGTAATGTACAACACTGAATACTTCCGCAGCTTGTTGCTGCAACAGATATTCCACCGCCGCACATTCGCCGTCCGTAAGTCCTTGTACCCCGGTCAGGTCAAGGGCAAGCCACTCAGCGGAATCCGGGATTTTGTCACGGATAAATTCAACAAGCGGTGTCACGATGTCTTCCTTGCTTGCATCACAGGTGAAAACATGAGGATTTCCGAACTGCATGGGGTAACTTTCCATGATGAATCCGCCATAATACAATTTGAAATAAGTTCCCGGCACAAGCAAAGAAGCATCCTGCTTGCTGTCAAGATATTGTGCTGATAAGGTATACAGTCCTTCAGTTTTTCCGTCCGTGACGTTTTTTGTTACAAGCAGCTCATCGCCCGTTTTTGCAACGATCAGACCGTAAAAAACATCCGCTCCCGGAGGCAAAGAGAAGGTATAAGACTCGTCTTCGGCTTGTGAGGGATCATTCCCGGCAAGCACCTGCGACGGGTCATTTTGGGCCTGCACACAGGCAGATGCCGCAAGAAATAAACAAAAAACAAACATGATCATCATCCGTTTTTTCATGGTTTTTCCTCCCGGATATATTTCTCTGCCTATAAGAGTAAGCAAAAAGCGGTTTTGTTGCAAAGAAAATTTGAAAAATCTGCTTTACTTTTTTCTTCTTTTGTACTATATTAGTTATATTATGGAGTAATATTCTCTTAAATTGAGAGGTTAATTGTTATGGATCATGAAAAATTAGCAGCCCTGCTGTTTCCCGATGTCACAAAGACACCCGATGATTTTGAAGCGATTTATCCGCCGAGAAATCTGCCTGAGGGTGCAAGAGTGACCCGTTTTGCTCCGTCTCCGACAGGCTATATGCACATCGGCGGTCTGTTCCAGGCCATCACAGACTGTTTTGTTGCACATCAGACCGGCGGTGTCGCCATGCTTCGTATTGAAGACACGGACAAGAAGCGTGAAGTTGTCAACGGTGTGAAAGCCATTGTGGACGGATGCACGGCATTCGGTGTCAACTTTGACGAAGGTGCAACAGGCGAAGGCACCGAACAGGGTGCATACGGCCCCTACACACAGAGTCAACGTGTTGAAATTTACCACACCGTGGCAAAAAGCCTTGTACAAAAGGGTTTTGCCTACCCCTGTTTCTGTTCTCCCGAAGACATTGCAGACATGAAAGAACGGCAGGAAGCCGAAGGTGCACAAATTACGGGCTATTTCGGCAAATGGGCAAAATGCCGTGAACTGACTTACGAAGAAATTGAACAGAATATCAAAGACGGCAAAAGTTGGATGCTTCGTCTTCGTTCCCTCGGCAAAGAAGACGGCAGAGTCAGTTTTGACGATATGATAAAAGGCAAAATTGAACTGCCCGAAAACCTGCGTGACGAAGTGCTGCTGAAAACCGACGGCGTGCCGACCTACCACTTTGCACATGCTTGTGATGACCACTTCATGCGCACCACCCACGTTGTGCGCGGTGAAGAATGGATTTCCTCCGTTCCCACCCACATTGCACTGTTCCGTGCCTGCGGCTACAAGATGCCCAAATACTGCCACACCGCACAGGTGATGAAAATTGACGAAGAAGACGGAACCAAGAGAAAGCTTTCAAAGCGTAAAGATCCCGAAGCCGCCGTCAGTTACTTTGTTGAAAACGGTTTTCCCAAGGAAAGCGTTGTGGAATATCTGCTCACATTGCTCAACTCCGGTTTTGAAGACTGGCGCAGAGCCAACCCGAAAGAGGATGTAAACAATTATCCGTTCAACCTTAAGAAAATGAGCGTTTCGGGTTGTCTGTTTGACCTTGTCAAACTCACCGACATCAGCAAAGGCGTTATTTCCGTCATGACCGCGGACACTGTTTACGACCGTGTGACCGAATGGGCAAAGGAATTTGACACCGAACTTTACGACCTGTTCACCGCCGATGCCGATTTTGCAAAAGCCATCATCAACATCGACCGTGAAAATCCGAAACCCCGTAAAGACATTGCAAAGTGGGACGAAGTCAAGGATTTCTTCTCCTACTTCTTCGACAGCCTGTTTGTTCCCTGCTATGACCTGCCTGCAAATATCACCGCAGAAGATGCAAAAGCGATTCTCAACGCCTACATGGCAGTGTATGATGCGGCAGACGAAAAGGATGTCTGGTTCAACAAGATCAAAGACCTCTGCGAACCGCTCGGTTTCACCCCGAACGTCAAAGAATACAAGAAAAATCCCGATGCCTTCAAGGGTCATGTCGGCGATGTGTCGGGCGTTATCCGTCTTGCCGTAACAGGCAGAATGAACACCCCCGACCTTTGTACCATCATGCAACTGCTCGGCAAAGAAAAAGTGCTTGCCCGTATGCTCGAATTTCTGAATAACATTTAAGAGAGGAAAAAAGCAATGGAAGAAATCGTAAAATCCAATTCCAATTTTATACACGACATTATTGACGAAGAATTAGCTTCGGGCAAGAACACCCGTGTGCAGACCCGTTTTCCACCCGAACCCAACGGTTACCTGCATATCGGCCATGCCAAAGCCATCTGCATTGACTTTTCCACAGCCGAAAAATACGGCGGCGAGTGCAACCTGCGTTTAGATGACTCCAACCCGTCCAAGGAAGATGTGGAATATGTGGAAGCCATCAAAGCCGACATTGAATGGCTCGGCTACAAGTGGAACAATGTGTATTATGCATCGGACTACTTCGATTTCGTTTACGAATGTGCCATCAAGCTGATTGAAAAAGGCAAGGCTTTCGTCTGTGACCTGACACCCGAAGAAATGCGTGAATACAGAGGAACCCTCAAAGAACCCGGCAAGAACAGCCCCTACCGTGACCGTTCCGTAGAAGAAAACCTCGACCTGTTCCGCCGCATGACCGCAGGCGAATTCCCCGACGGCAGCCGTGTGCTGCGTGCGAAAATTGACATGGCTTCGCCCAACATCGTCATGCGTGACCCCGTTATTTACCGCATTATGCACGTCAGCCACCACCAGACAGGCGACAAGTGGTGCGTATATCCCATGTATGACTTCGTGCATCCGCTGTCCGATGCAAAAGAAAGAGTCACTTATTCTCTTTGCACGCTCGAATTTGAAAACAACCGTCCGCTGTATGACTGGTTCATCAACGAGATCGGTTTTGAAGAACCGCCCAGACAGATCGAGTTTGCAAGACTCAACCTCAACTACTGCCTGACCAGCAAGAGAAAGTGCCTGCGCCTTGTGCAGGACAACATCGTAACCGGTTGGGACGATCCCCGCATGGCAACCCTTTGCGGCATGAGAAGACGCGGATACCCCGCAGAAGCAGTCCGCAACTTTGTTGACAAGATCGGTGTTTCCAAGGCAAACAGCGTGGTTGATTACGGTCTGCTTGAATCCTGCGTACGCGATGTGCTCAATGCAAACGCACCGCGTGCCATGGCAGTCATTGAACCGCTGAAAGTGGTTATTGACAACTACCCCGAAGGCAAAACCGAAACCATCACGGTGGAAATACATCCCGACCACCCCGAAATGGGCACAAGAGAAGTCACATTCTCGCGTGAAATTTACATTGAGCAGGGCGACTTCATGATCGATCCGCCCAAGAAATATTTCCGTCTGTATCCCGGCAATGAAGTCCGTCTGAAAGGTGCTTACTTTGCAAAGTGCGTTTCTTACGAAACCGACGAAAACGGCAATGTGACCGTTGTGCATTGCACCTATGACGAAGCATCCAAGGGTGGTGAATCCCCCGACGGCCGCAAGGTCAAGGGTACCCTGCACTGGGTCAGTGCCGATGATTGCGTGGATGCCGAGATCCGTCTGTATGACCGTCTGTTCAATGCGGAAAATCCGTCCGACGAATCAAACGGCGATTTCACAACCAACCTCAATCCCGATTCCCTTATTGTGCGTACGGGTTGCAAACTCGAAGGCGGACTGAAAGACATTAAAGAAGGCGATGTGTTCCAGTTCATGCGTCAGGGCTATTTCTGTGTTGACAAAGACAGCACCCCCGACCATATCGTGCTCAACCGTACCGTACAACTCAACTCCTCCTGGGGTAAATAAAAATAAGGAGTAAACCGATATGAAAACTCTTTCCAAGATCCTGATTCCGCTTGCTTCTCTTTGTGTTATTCTTGCTTTATTGTTCCTGCCCATGCTGCGTATTTCGCTCGGCGGTACACTGATTTCCAATCAGTCTTTGGGTATTGATGAGTACAACTCCGTTGTACGCCTTGCACAGGCTGCAAATGATGAAAACAGTCAGCTTGCAAGTTATATTGAACTGTTCAAACAGTATTCCGCAAACAACGAGGGCGGTTCGCTTAAAGACCTGATTCCCTCTGTCAATTGGCTGTATGCCGCTATTGCCTGCCTTGCTCTGATTCTTGTGTTTATGCTGTTGATCGTCATTTTCGGCATTTTTACGGAAAAACGTCTGCTTACTGCAGGCTTTGCCGCAGGCGGTATGCTGTCTACGGTGCTGATGAGCAAATTCTTTGACAAGTTTGCTCTTCCCTTTATCAACGGTACAATCAATGTTTCGACCTTGCTCTCCAATGTTACTCCGGGCACAACCACCGCGGCAGACGGCACAACGGTTGACCTGTCGGGTGCCTTGTCCACTCTTTCGGATGCACTCAGTGAATCCCTGGGGCTGAATCTTTCGGGTCTTGCAAATTCTCTTGTTTCTTTCAAGTCCCTTGAAATCAGCTTTGCAACCACGGGGGTGTTGCTTGCTTTCGGTGCTGTCATTCTGCTTGCAATC
Organism: Acutalibacteraceae bacterium; assembly: GCA_045605525.1. Classification (GTDB taxonomy): domain Bacteria; phylum Bacillota; class Clostridia; order Oscillospirales; family Acutalibacteraceae; genus RUG806. Next base: position 13,304 of record JAZUQC010000074.1, on the reverse strand, counting down.
GTTTTCAACATGAGTATCAAGAATGAAAACACAGGCAAACTGCCCGGTTAAATCTTAATAAAAGGGGCTGTTGAAAAAACGGCCTCTTTTTTCATTTTTGTTTACAAATTATTTACAGGAGGAAATAAAAAATGAAATTCATCATCAAAGCCGTTTCTGCCATCGTTTCGTTTTTTCTGATGGTCTTCCCCTGCCTGCAATCGCTTATCAATGATATTGAAGTCGAGTTCAATATTGATACTGCTGTTGAGAGGGAAGAAATGGAAAATCTCATGCAGAGTGTGAATGTGTGGGAAATGGGCACTTCTTTCATCGGTGCCGAAAACAATGAAACAAATGACATCTTTGACTTTGTCAGATATGTGCAACTGATGCAGTGCTCGGGCGGCAATGCACAGCGCGATCTGTTCAAAGATCCTTATGACACATCCGTTTTGGATGACTATGATTTTTCCCGTCTTATTGACAACTGTGCGGGGATTCTGCAACTCGGTGCAAAACCGCACCTGAAACTCGGTAATGTGCCGATGAAATATTCAAAAGATTACGCTATCGGCAATTTTGAAGTGAATGTATATCCGCCGGATGACTATAATGTATATTACAACTACATTGCGGCACTGGCACAAGCATTGGTTGACCGATTCGGCAAAGAAGAACTGCACACATGGCGATTCGGTGTGATGACCGAATATGAAAATGCCGACTGGTTCAGAACCGCAAACGAAAATCCGGACGAAACGGCAATTGAATTCTGCAAGCTGTATGACTACACGGTGCAGGCTCTGATTGATGTTATCGGCGAAGATGTGTGCGTGGGTGCACACTCCATGACCGTTACGGAGGGACTGTGGGACGAACGCATTTTCATCGACCATCTGGTTGACGGCACAAACTATGCAAACGGCAGAACGGGCAGTAAGGTCAATTTCCTGACCGCATCGTTCTATGACAGCAAACCCGGACAATTCACCGAAGGCTTTTCCCTGCCCGAAACGGTTGCACACCTTAAAAATTATGCCGAAAGCAAAGGACTTACCAACCTGTTCTACGGCATTGACGAAGGCAGAATTCTTGTCGGCGATAAAACGGGAAGAGACACAGACCAACTGCTCAGCAGAACTACCGGCTACACATGGCAGGCAGCTTACGATGCAAGGCTGTGGTTGCAAGCCGTTGACAGCGGTCTTTCCTATTTCTCGTCCTGGTATTATCTTTCCGACGGTCTTCTGAACGGCAATCCGACGGTCAGTGACCATGTAGCAAAATTATTTGCAGGCTTTGACGGCATGCAGAGAATCAATGTGGACGGCGGCAAAGAAATGAAACTTCCCATCGGCAGTGAAGCCAAAGCCCTCGCCGCCGTGGATGCCGAAAGCGGCAATATCCGCATTATGGCATACAGTTTCAGAAATGATACAACTGTCACGGGCACAGCCGACATGAAGTTCCGCATCAATCTGCCTGACGGTGAGTATTCCGTTGTCAGATACTATATTGACGACAACTGCAATTACTTTGACGAATGGCTCGTTGACCGCGAAAAATACAACATCACGGACGATTGTTTTGCATGGTCGCCGGAAGATCCGCTGCTTGACAATCCCACGACCCTTTCCGCACAATGGGCAAGGGATATCTATTTCAACGAACTCAAAGCAGGCTATGCGGAAAAAGCAGAACTTATTCCCGTTGAACAAACCGTGACAGTCGCAGGCGGTACGCTTGTGATTGAAGAAAGTATTCCGCTGAATACGGTTTTGTTTATGGATATTGTAAAATAATTGTCACAAATTATTTACATCACTTATATTGACCGCAAAAACGGAATATGTTATATTGTAAGAAAAGAAATTAAGGAGTGTTTTATTATGATCGGTATCGGCAAATGGCTTTGCAAAGTCAATTCCATGTTCTACAGAGGCGAAGTCACCCTCAACATCGCAGACAACAACGGTGAATATGACATCACGCTTGAAATCGACGCAGACTTCGATATGCCCGATTACAAGATTTATGATGTGACCACCGAAGGCAACACCGTCACCGCAAAAGCAGAAGTTTCGCTTCTTCCCGGTAAGGTAGTTGACGTGTCTTTCACAATTGATGAAAACGAAGTGCTCACAGGTGTCCTCAAGGTGCCGTTCATGGGCAAAATCAAGGTTACAGACGGTCACAAAATTGCATAAAATCACAGAGAAAAATGCACCCATCCATTCGGACGGGTGCATTTTTATTATTCATTTCTTTATTTTTGCAGCAAAGTAAACAGTTCTTTGAACCATTCGATCAGAGAATTAAAGAATGCAACGATCTTTTCAATGATTGTAGTCGGCTTCTTTGTGCTCCATGCTTCGGTATTGCAATTCTCTTCATTCATGGCTTCGGCATGATCCTTTTCAGTATCATAGGCGATAAATTGTGTATATTCAAAATCATCAACAGTAAGCTGCGTATCCGCCGTCACAACATCATACAGAATCTGCATTTCATAGGAAGTCCAATTGGAATGCGTTGCTCCTTTGATAAACCATGTATAATCGGGGAACATACAGCAGGATGCATCAATCTGACGGTCGGGAGAAATATATTTACCCAACCCCTTTGCCTCTTGCTGTGCAATATATGCTTCGGACAATGTTTCGCACACGCGGGATGTTTTTGCACCGAAAGAGGCTCTGTGTACCGATGCAATCTGATCGGCTACCAGATCCGCAGATTCGCAGACGGGAATCATCTGACTGCCGTATTTTGCCATAATCGCAAGATTGGCACCGCTTTCTTTGATGCTTGCCATGATTTCGGGAATGTGCTGACGAACCACTTCATCATAGTTGACAATTTTCTCAATCAGCCCTGCATATTGCGTACGCTTTTCACTGCCCTCTTCACCGAACACATACTTGAGTGCCGCATCAAAATCTTCACTTGTAACAGCGGACCAGTAGCTCGGCCATGTATAGAATGTGGACAGTGCAAGAGCAGAGGTTACGCCTTTGGCAATGCGATAATACAGTGTTACCTTCGTAATGCCGACGACCCCGTCCAGAAGACCGCTTGCGGTTGCAAGGTCAATGGTCTTCATTACAAATGAGCCGACATCAAAAAGACCGTAATTCGCACAATCAATCAGCACACGCTCGATGGCTTCCCCGTTGACGGCAAACTTGCCGCTGATGGATTCACTGATGGCTTCCGATCCGTAACTTACACCGCCGTCAAACGCAATACCGTGAATATCATCACAACCGTATTTTGCGATATAAGCAGTCACCACCGAAGTGCCCAAACAACTTGAAATGATACAGACCTTTTCACTGTTGGTCGTTTCTTTGATTGCTTTTATAAAATCGTTAAACAGATCGGCAGTATACAGAGGATCCAGACGCCAGTCATAATTAAACCAATAATCATAAATCCCGTAATAGCCTTTCCCCTGTTTTTTGTCTGTTTTTTTCATCCGTTCTATCTCTTCAATGCGACTTTTGGAAAGTCCCGTTCCGCTGATGGGCTCGCCGTTTCCGTCCAACAGAGCATCTCCGAACAGTTCACCGATTTCAGTCTGCAAAGCGGCATAATAATTATCCCATTGATTGAACAGAATCCCTTCACGCAAGAACGGCATCAGAACATTGCCGATGGATTCATACAACGCACTGTTGTCATCATTTTCGCCGTTGTCCTCCAAAAAACCGCGGAAGTGCATAATACGTTCACCCTGTGCATTGTAAAGCGGCTCGCCGTCGCCGGAAATACGAATAACGGGAATCTGACTGCGGGATGCACTCGGGTCTGTCCACGCATAAGCGGGAAGCAGACAAGCAACAAACAGCAATACAGTCAGCAAGATGCTGATACCTTTTTTCATTTTCATCCGGAACAACTTCAAAATAAACACCTCAATATATTTTTTGTTTTATTCATATTAACAAAAGATTTTCAGCTCATATTGCCTTAATTGTAAATAATTTTCTTAAACTTTGCATGAATTGTTGCAGAATTGTGACAAAAAGATCCTCCTTTGCACTCAAAAAAAGCTTGCAATGGGATGTTCCCTATGCAAGCCTTTCGTTGTTCATTTTATTGACCGACAGTTCACTGTTTATTCGAGCAGATCATCCGTCGGAATGTTTGCAAGTGCTGCAAAACGCATTAAGAAAGCGGTAATATAACCGATATCATCTTCCGCATCGCCTTCTTTTGCCGCATACAGGATACTGCCGGAGGGAAGATCCTGCTGATAAGCGGGCACATTGGGAAGAACGGAATTAACGCGCATACAGGAAGTTTCATTGCCGTCTGCATCAAAGGTACGCAGATACTGCAGGGTGATACCGCGCATATCATGGGCAATCGAAGTACCGTCTTCATTTTCATAGATCCAGCGGTTGTATGTTTTGCCGTTGATGGAAACCGTGGTCTGCTCATCCGGGGTACGACCGGACTGCATATCCATAAACTGCGGCAACAGCTCCTTGAACAGATCCGCATCAACACCCATGTTTTCGGTAACTTTTTCATCGATCAGCAGATAGCAGATCGGATCCGCATCGGGAAGAACCCAATATACTTTTTCGCCGACCGTCAGAAAACCGATACGCACAGGCTTTCCCGTATTGGTAGAGCCGTCAGACATATCAATTTCCATGGTTGCTTCCATATAAGAAGAATTTTCGGTCTGAGAAATAGTGAATTTTGTACCCGATTCCTCGTCGACCGTAGCCGTCAGCACAAACTTGCCGCTCATAAAGACCTGCGAACCGTTGACACCGAAGTTTGCGGTATTTTCAAGACCGACCGAACCGCGCAGAATCATACGGGCATCACCGGCATTGACAACGCCGTTACCGTCCACATCAGCGGCAAGAATCTGATCTTCGTTCAATTCTTCAAGGCCGACCGAATAACGCAAAACCAGACGGGCATCACCGGATGTGATACCGCCCGTTCCGTCAACATTTCCGTAAACGATATCGCCTTCGGCAGCCGTACCGATCAAAGCACTGCCGACAAACAGAACTGCACACAAAAGAACACTCAAAAACTTTTTCATGGTTAAAAATCCTCTCAACATAGTATCTAAATTATACGCATGAATGACCCGATTGTCAATGCTGAATTCTTTTTAACAAATTTAACTTAAAATAAACCTAATATTAAAACGGTTTTCTCTTGACAGAAAAGGGAAAATAAGGTATCTTAAGATGTAGTTTAAAAATACATTTATATAATACGGAGGTTACCATGATTCCCAACAACGAAAAATCCATGGAAAAAATCGTGAATCTCTGCAAAGGCAGAGGCTTTATATTCCCCGGATCCGACATTTACGGCGGCCTTGCAAACACATGGGACTACGGCCCCTTAGGCACAAGACTGAAAAACAATGTCAAGGACACATGGCGCAAGCGTTTTATTCAGGAACGCAGAAACAGCTTTGAAGTGGACGCCGACATTTTGATGCACCCCAGAGTATGGGAAGCCAGCGGCCACGTACAGAGCTTTTCCGACCCGCTTCTGGACTGCAAGGAATGCAAAATGCGCCACAGAGCCGACAACCTGATTGAAGCATTCGACCCCGAAGCACACGCAGACGGCATGACCAAGCCCGAAATGTATGATTTCATCGTTTCGCACAACATTCCCTGCCCCAACTGCGGCAAGTGCAATTTCACGGATATCCGCGAATTCAACCTCATGTTCCAGACATTCAGAGGTGTCACAAACGACTCCAAATCTGTTATTTATCTGCGTCCCGAAAATGCCCAGGGTGAATATGTCAACTTCCTGAATGTGCAGCGTTCCATGCGTGCAAAGCTGCCGTTCAGCATCGGTCAGATCGGTAAGGCATTCCGTAACGAGATCACCCCAGGCAACTTCACTTTCCGCACCATCGAATTTGAACAGATGGAATTCCAGACCTTCTGCAAAGAAGGCACGGATGCTGATCTGTACGATTATTTCAAGGAATACGGCAGACAGTATTACATGGATCTCGGCATCCCCGCAGAACATCTTCGTTTCCACGACCATGAAAAGCTTGCTCACTACGCAAAAGCTGCCTGTGACATCGAATTCCTGTTCCCGTTCGGTTGGGGCGAAATCAACGGCACTCACAACCGTACCGACTTCGACCTTAAGCGTCACAGCGAATATTCGGGTGCAAAGATGGAATATCTTGATCCCGAAACCAACGAAAAGTATGTGCCTTACATCATCGAATCCACCTACGGCCTGGACAGAACTGTCCTTGCACTGCTTTGCGAAGCGTATGACGAAGAAGTGGTTGACCCCGAAAAGAACGATGTGCGTGTGGTTCTGCACCTGAGCCCCGCCGTTGCTCCCATCAAGGTCGCTGTGCTTCCCCTTTCCAAGAAATTGGCGGAAGGTGCAGGCAAGGTCTGCGATATGCTTTCCAAGAAGCTGATGTGCGACTATGACGAAACCGGCTCCATCGGTAAGCGTTACCGCCGTCAGGACGAAATCGGCACGCCGTGGTGTGTCACCTACGACTTCGACAGCGAGGAAGACGGCTGTGTCACCGTACGTGAACGCGATTCCATGGAACAGATCCGTCTGCCCATCGCAGAGCTGGAAGCATACTTTGCCGACAAAATCGAATTTTAAATCATTTTCACCGGGTCATTCTGTGCAATGATCCGGTTTTTGACAAAATAAATCCATACCCGGGAGGTTGCTTTATGAAAAAGACCATCAGCCTGCTACTTGCAGTTCTCTTTGCATTTTCCTGTTTCTCCGTCTGTGCTTTTGCACAAACGCAACAGCCGTGCATTGTTGAAACGATCTATCCGACCGAGGATGTCGTGATTGCGGATGTCATTCTGACCGAAGCGCCGTACAATGCCGACAATACCGGCACACAGGATGTGACCGCCATTCTCAACAATGCCATTGCCGATGTGTATGCAAACGGTGGCGGCACGGTGTTTCTGCCTGTCGGCACATACCGTCTGACGGGCAATGTCAATATTCTTCCCTTTGTCACGGTGCACGGCGACTGGGCTGACCCGACCGTTTACGGCAATGCCTACGGTACGGTCATTCTTGCCGATGTGCCGTCAGACGAAGCGTTGAGTCCCGGTCTGTTCACTGTCGGCGGCAGTGCCGGTGCCGTGGGACTGACTGTTTTTTACCCCAACCAGAGCATTGAAAATCCCGTTGCATATCCGTACACCTTTTATGTAAACGGCAACGGTGCATCCTATATGCTGCAAAGCATTGTCAATGTGACCCTGCTCAATTCCTACCGCGGAATCGGTGCATGCGCGCAGACGAGAAATGAAATTTACGAATGCCATGAGATGCTCACGGTGGACAATTTCCATGCCACCGTGCTGTGTGAGGGCATTGCAAGCTACAATTCCGCCGATGTGGACACCTACAAGAATGTTTTCATTTCACCCGTTTACTGGGCTTCCGCCGGTGCAGAGTACAATGCACCCGATGCAGATGCGCTTGCTGCTTACACCCGTCAGAACACCGTGGGGCTGCTCATCGGAGACCTTGAATGGCCGCAGTATGCCAATATTCACATCAGCGACTGCGACTACGGCATTCTGTTTGACCACGGTATGCGTGTTTACTTTTCGGGCACCTTCTATGACCTTTATATCGACCGCTGTAACTTCGGTCTGTATGCCCCCGAAGACACCATTTATGTCCGCGAAAAAAGCTGGGGCATTGCCGTGGGCAGAGGCAGAATCAGCGGCAGTGAATATGCAATCTATGACCCCGACAATGCTGCCCTTGTGCTGACCGAAACCGAAGTCGACGGCAAGGTCAAAGCAAAAAACATGAAGCATGACAAAATGACAGATCTGTCGGACTTTGCCGTTGATTACAGCAAGACCTATACCAAACCCGTTGCCAATCTTGCCGTGGTGCAGGCTGACAAAACCGGTCACACGGATGCATCTTCTGCCATTCAGAAGGCAATGGATTCGCTGACCGGCGGCGGTGTGTGCTATCTGCCTGCAGGTATGTATCGTCTTGATAATCCGCTGACCATTCCTGCCGGTGTTGAACTTCGCGGAAGCGGCAGTGTTGCAACCCGTGACCAGCAGGGTGCAGTCAAGGGCACACAGCTGCTTGCTTATTACGGCTATAATGAAACGGACGATGCACTCATCACCCTTACAGGTGACAATGCAGGTGTCAATGCCATCCGTATTGTCTATGTAAAAAACAATCCGACACAGTTCGGTGAAAGCGGCAACTACAATCCCACCACCCCTGCCATGCTTGTGACGGCTGATGACTGCTATGTGGTCAACAGCAATGTCAATCTTGCAAGTGTGGGTGTGCAGGTGCAGAACTGCAGCGGCTTCTTTTCCGACAAGCTCATCGGCTGCTGCTACACCGCCATGTTCAGAATCGACAACAGCACCGGTGTGTGGCTCGAAGGCAGTCTTGCCAATGCCAACAACATCCCCCGAAACGGCTATGCGTATACCGACATTCCCGAAATGCAGAACTGGCTGACGGAGGACAAGCTGTTTACCCATCTGTTTGACCCGATCCTTCGCAAAACCTGCTCTTATATCCGTCTGAACAATTCACAGGCAACGGTGCTCAACTGCTTCATTTACGGCGGCAGCTGCTTTATGGAAAGTGTTGACAGCGAATGCCTTGCCGTCAACTTCGGCTGTGACGGACAGGGCAAAACGCAGAGCATGCTGGAGCTGACAGGCGGTGAAGTGACCGCAATCAACTCCATGCGTTCCACAAGCGACGGTCAGGACGGTGCAGGCAAGTCCTACAGCACCGACGGCAAAACCGTTGCACGTATTTTCAACCGCCTTTCGGTCGACCTGTTCTACAAGGAACCGAACATCACCGAAAATGTGCAGTACAGCGGCACCGATAAGGTGTGGTTTGCGCTCAAGAACTTCTTTGCAAAAATGCTGACATTCTTCGGCAACACATGGACAAAAATCAGACAGGCATAACAGAACGGCAGATTCGCTTCTTGTAAAAACAGATTGAATGTGCCATAATACAAACAGAAACCAAAAAGGAGGGGATCAAATGTCTGACCGGATTTATACAATTGATGAAATCAAGCATATTGTTGCACCGATTGCAGCCCGGTACGGCATTGCCCGTGTTTTTCTGTTCGGCTCTAATGCCCGCGGAGAAGCAACAGAAACAAGCGACCTCGATTTCCGCATTGACAAAGGGAATTTACGGGGACTGTTCGCATTGGGTGGATTGCACTATGATCTGCAGGAAAGCTTTGACAAACCATTGGATCTTCTGACCACAGGCAGTCTGGAAACCGAGTTCCTGAAAAGAATCGAACAGGAGGAAATACTGATTTATGAATCCTGAAAAACGTTCAAACATGTTTTGTTCTTAACATTTTCCATATTTGTAAATTTTTCTTGCACTATATTTTTTATTGTGTTATAATAATTAAACCAATTATATTGAGGAGGATTTTTTCATGAAAAAACTCTTTAAGAAAACGATTGCGCTGGTTCTCTGCCTTTGCATGCTGTTCTCTGTAACGGCTGTGGGCGCAGGTGCAGTTGAAACTGCACAAGATGCACAGTTCACTTCACTGGAAGATTATGTTGCTTCTTCGGAAGTTGCCGAAGATGACGGTGCAAGCGACAAACTGATGAACAACCTTGCAAAGTTCCTGCGTTGGCTTGCAAACTTCTTTGTAAATGATTTCCTGCTTGGTATCATTGCTGCCATTGTACCCAGATCCACTGAATATCTTGAGATGTCGGAAGTCAATCTGGAAGAAGCCGAAAACTTCTTCAAAGGCAGTGCAGAATTTGCAGACCCGACTGCTCCTGCAGAAAATGCAGTATGGTCTTTGGGTTATGCCAGCGAATCCATTCTGCCCGATGACTTCGGCAAAGAAGGCTACAAATACACCCGCGGCAGTTACATTCCCTACTGGTTCACCACCGAAGTTTACACCGAAGAAGACGGCACTCCCGAAGACATCAAGGTGCGTACGGTTGCCATGAACGACGGCAGAGGTGTTGTTATCTTTGCATCCATCGACTGCATCGGTATTTCCAATGCGGACGTGCGCAAGATCCGTGCCGCTATTTCGCAGGAAGAAATTGAAAAATACGGCATCATTGCCATCAATGTGACCGCAACCCACACCCATTCGAGCATTGACACCCAGGGCGTATGGACAGCCCCCATTTCCACCCTTGCAAACAACGTTCTTCGTTTCACATTCCGTGACATCGAAAACTACAAGAGCGGTGTCAACGAAGACCTGCTTGATAAAATCATCGACAGTTCTGCAAAATCCATCCGCACTGCTTGCGAAAACATGACCGAAGGCGATCTGTTCTATGCACGCACCAACATTGCTGACTATGTTCGTGACCGCACACCTCCCTATGCTTGCGATCAGGAAATGTATCGCCTTGTGTTCAAGCCCTATGACGAAACCGTCAAGCCGACCCTTGTTGCCACCTTCGGTTGCCATCCCGAATCTGCAAGTTATGACTATCTGACCACCGATGACGGTCTGCAAATCGACTCCAAGCTGTCTGCTGACTTTGTTTATTACATGGAAAAGGTCTGCAATTACGCAGGTTACAACTTCATTTTCATTCAGGGCAACGTCGGCACAAACACCTCCTCAAGAGGACTGTCTTCCGACAATCTTGACCATACCAGTCACCTGAGTGCTGTTCGTTTCGGTTATGAACTGGGCTACATTGCACTTTCCATGACCATGACGGAAGATGAAAGAATTGCCCTCAACGAAGCCACCGGCGACCTGCTTGGAGTTAACGAATATGCAGGCACCGAACACTACACCGTATGGTATGAAAACCTTGCAACCGTGGAAGAAGAACAGGTCAACCCCGTTATGAACATCCGTATGGAACAGATTCTTCTGCCCATCGACAACAACGTAGCAAAAGTTCTTCTGAAAACCGGCATTGCCAGCAACACCCTTGTTTTCGACAAGAAGACAAAGGACTATTACGGTCTGACCGAAATCGGTTACATGGAAATCGGCGACAGCGTCAAGATCTTCCTGGATCCCGGCGAACTGATGAGCGAACTGCTGCTTGACAGTGCTCCGCTTGTTGACTTCCCCTACCTTGCCCTGCGTGATTACTTCGGTGAAGATCTTATCGTTTGTGACCTCATGAACGATGCTGCAGGTTACATCGAACCCGATCCCTACTACACCGTAGCAGGTTATCAGTACGATGCAGAATCCGGCTCGCTTGAAAGCGACACATGGTGTCTGCTCGTTTCCATGGGGCAGCACACCGCTTCGAGCATCATCGGTGAATTCATTGACCTTGTTGAATCCGTCCGCTGAAAACTGACAATCGAAAGCCGTGCAGGATAAACCTGTACGGCTTTTTCAATGAAAACAATTTATAAAATTTTCAAAAAAAATGAACGGATTTCGTGTGCACAATCGTATTACAGGTAAATAACACATGGAGGAAAAAAACATGAAAAAACTGATCACCGTACTTCTTTCAATTCTGCTCATTATTGCAGTCTGCATCACAGCTGTTGCAGCAGGCAGACGCAATTTCGTTGACACTGACAACAACGGTATCTGCGACAACAGAAATGCAAACTGCAACAGCAATTTCGTCGACACTGACAACAACGGTGTCTGCGACAACAGAAATGCAAACTGCAACAGCAATTTCGTCGACACTGACAACAACAACGGGGTCTGCGACAACAGAAATGCAAACTGCAACAGCAATTTCGTCGACACCGACAACAACGGTGTCTGCGACAACAGAAATGCAAACTGCAACAGCAATTTCGTCGACACTGACAACAACGGTGTCTGCGACAACAGAAATGCAAACTGCAACAGCAGTGCAAAGCACCACAATGCCGGCAACGGCAATCACGCACGCAGAAATCATCACTGAACCTGTCGGAGGAAATCCATGCGAAGCGAGCAGGAAATCAGAAAAGCACTTAACCGATATGCCGATACGGTCACACGGCTTTGCATGCTGCATCTCCATAACAAACAGGATGCGGAAGACATTTTTCAGACCGTTTTTATGAAATATATGCACTTTGACGGTCAGTTCGAAAATGACGAACATGAAAAAGCATGGTTCATCCGAGTGACAATCAATGCTTGCAAAGATCTGCATCGCTCATTTTTTCATTCCCGGACGGTTTCGCTGGATGCGATCAAAGATTGTATTTCACCGATTCACGACGATTACCGCGTGGTATTGGAAGCAGTTCTTCAATTGCCGAAAAAATACAGGCAGGTCATATACCTGCATTATTATGAAGACCGCACCGTGCCGCAGATTGCACAGTTGCTCGGAAAAAATCAGAACACGATCTACACACAGTTAAAACGGGCAAAAGAGATGCTTAAAAAAAAGTTAGGAGGGATTGCGGATGAAGAAAACCATTCATAACGCATTTGACAATGTGCACACATCACAATCACTCAAAGACAGCACAATGAATTTTCTTGCACAGCAAAAAACGTCACCGGTACAAAAAAACACCGCCGTTTTGCGGCAGCTGACGGCGGCGTGTCTGACTTTTATTTTGCTGGTATCGGGACTGACAACATTATATTTTATCCCCGTATCCGCGATTCATATTGACACCGATCCCGCCTCTGCAAATCTTAAAATCAACTGTTTTAACCGTGTTGTGGGTATTGACGGCACCACCAAAAATACCGATTTGCGGCACATGAAATACGAGGACGCCGTTTCGTGTATGCTCGACAAAAACGACAGCGAAGACACAGTCATCACCGTGGTCGGAAACGAGAAAATGCTGGCATACATTGAAGCAAATGTGCCACAGAATGAGAATGTGCATTGCGGGCATCTGTCTGCACATGCCGCAAAACAAGCAGAAAGATGCGGCATGTCCGCGGCAAAATATGAACTTTATCTGACCCTGCTGCAAAACGGCATTGATATTACGCCGCAAGAAGCACAGCAGATACCGATGAAAACATTACGGACTTTGCTGAACACACAAACAGACGAACCAATCCCAACACAACCAAACACAACCGTGTATGATGATTGTGCCACTGACACAAGCGAATGCGAAAGCAGTCTGCATCATCAAAACGGGCAACATCACGGACATGGGCACTGACAAATTACGGTTTGTCGGGGAGTTGCGGTTACGCACAGACCGCCCTCCTCCACCCTTGTCGCCCCTGAAAGGGGAGATGTCTGCGTTAGCAGACAGAGGGGTTCAATCGGCTACATCAAACTTTATTGACCAAATTTGTGCAAACTTGGTTAACCCCTCTGTCACTT
>JAZUQC010000073.1:0-76289 GCA_045605525.1 Acutalibacteraceae bacterium | reverse complement strand
GAACCCCTCTGTCTGCTAACGCAGACATCTTTTTCTCCGAAAACGGGAACCCCTTTGTCAGCTTCGCTGACATTTCCCCTAACAGGGGAATAACCTTTCAGGGGCGACAAGGGTGGAGGAGGGCGGTCTGTGCGTAACCGCAACTCCCCGACAAACCGTAATTTGCATTTAACAAAGGGGCTGCTTTTCACAGCCCCTTTTTATGTTACTCGGCAATGATGCCGCGTCTGTTGTTCTTGAAATTGTCCGTGATTTCATGCAGTTTTTCTTTGAACTGCTCGGCAATTTCGGGATAAACCGAGGTACGGTTGTAGTTTTCTGCATAGTCATCGGTCAGAATATGCAGCCAGTTTTTGCGGTTTTTGTCCCAGAATGCGGAGTTGTCATTCTGAATCTTTTCAAAATACTTGAATGTGAGATACTCATTTTCTGCGAGCACGGCATGGTCATAATCGGGATACATGGCCTTGATTTCACTCGTCGGCACGGTGTACTGAATGGCCTTCACCACTTCACGCTTCATGTGCAGAATGGGATGTTCCTCGGTGTGAAGCACCGTATCGTCCTTGAGAAGTTGTGCCATGGAAACGCCGTCGATTTCACGGTCGGTCGGCAGATAATTGGCTGTACCGCCGTTGCCCGTGATGCCGCAAAGTTCAACCAGTGTCGGGAACAGGTCCACAAGCACCGCAGAACTGTTGCGTTCGGTTCCGATTTCACCCAGAGCACCGTTTGCATTGTCCCAACGGATCATAAAGGGGACCTTCTGGCCGCCTTCGTAAGCGAGATACTTACCGCCGCGAAGATCAGCAACCGAGCCTTCCAATGCAGGGCCGTTGTCGCTTGTGAATACAATGATGGTATTTTCAAGCACACCTGCTTTTTCCATGGTATCAAACAGAAGACCGAGATAATGGTCAAATTCCGTCACGCAGTCAACGTATGTACCCATGCCCGTTGTGCCGTCAAAATCGTCACCCGCAAAGATGGGTGCATGTGGCCACGGCGTTGCATAGTAAGCGAAGAACGGGGTGTCGCTTTCTGCCTGTTCTTTGACCCATGTGTTGATTTCTTCATGGATCCATGCGGAAGCCTGACTCTGGTCCTTGAGTTCATTCGTACCGTGTACGATTTCCCATTCTCCGTTTTCTTCTTTCACATGATAGAACGGACGCATATCATTGACATGATGGCTGCCGTAGAAATAGTCAAAGCCCTGATTGGTGGGCAGGTATTCGCCGTAGTCACCTAAATGCCATTTACCGAACGCACCCGTGGCATAGCCTGCGGCCTTGAATGTTTCTGCCATGGTGATTTCGTCGCCGAGCATACCGTCGGCATTGTTACCCATTTCAATGGAATTGAAAATACGGGTCTGTGCAAAAGGAGTGAGCGTATCGACGGTGGGATAAATAACATTATCCGCATAACCTCTGTAGGGATATCTGCCTGTCAGTGCCGCAAAACGGGCGGGCGAGCAAACGGAATAAGCGGAATAGAAATTGGTCAGATTCAAGCCGTTTTCACCGATGGAATCGATGTTGGGGGTGTCATAAATCGCGCCGTTGAGCGAAACGTCACCGTAGCCGAGGTCGTCCATCATAACAAACAAGACATTGGGAGAATCTGCATTTGCTTTCTTGTCAACACCGCTGAGGTAATCGTCATGTCCGCCCCACAAGCGTTTTGTGTTGGGCTTGGAACGAAGATTCATAAACAGAACATAATAAACGCTTGTTCCGAGCAACAGCACACACAGCACCCCTGCCAAAGCCTGTTTGAGGCTGTTTTTGTTGAAATTTTTCTTTGCAATCAAGAAAAGTCCCCACAAGGAAAGTCCCGTCGGCAACACAAGCAGAATGTTACCGAGCAAACGGGTGAAGAAGTTTCCTTCCCCTGTAAGCAACGGATGATCAGCCGAAGCAAAGCCTGCAAGGCCCGATGTAAAAGCACCGAAGCCTGCATCTGCACCCCAGATGACATAATACACAACCACACCGATGCTTGCCGCCGCATAAGCGAACACCATCGGGGCATATACCTTTTTCTTAAAAATAAGACTCAAAGTGATCAGTGCAGCCATGATGCAGTTAAAAGCAACACACACAACCGCAATGATGTTGAGTCTGCCGATCCACAATGCGAGAGCCAGTGCAATACCGATACACATAAGAATCAGCGGAAATACCTTTTTACCGGTGTCAAGTTCAATTTTCTTTTTCATTTAACACACCCTCCTGTTCTGTAAACATTATATTATATTTGCAAATTTTGTCAAGCACCGTCTTTAAAACAGGTCCTTTGCACCGAGAAGTGCTTCCTGTGAAAAAGACGGGATTCTGCCCAGTCCGTCCGGACCGACATTCAGCAGATAATTGATACCCAGATCATTGAGTTTGCGGCGGCGGGAAGCAATTTCCTGTGCCGTGATCCAGTTCTGATCGTAATACTTATAGCCCCATGAGGAATTGAGTGTGCCCGCTGTTTCATACAATCCGTAAGGGGAATATTTCATGCCGTCCAGACCGTTCGGGTCGGCAGTTTCATCCACTGCGAACTTTGTCGGATATTCATTGTCCCCCAACGAAACATAATCGTAAGCACCGTTGCCGATGCGGGAATTGATCAGACAATCGGGCTGATATTGTTTGACAAGTGCATTCAGTTCAAGGCTCTGCTCTTTGGTGATGGTGTGCGGAACATCGAACCACATCAGACAAAGATCCCCATAGTTTTTCAGCAATTCCGTAACCTGCGGTTTGATTTTTTCGTTGAAGCAGATTGTAAAATCTTTTTTTGTGCGATCGGGAAAATCCCAACTGTTATCCCACGAAACACCCGAGCACCCTGCAAAGTTATCATATCCGCCGCCGTGCGGGTGATGCCAGTCAAGTTCCTGCGAATAATACAATCCGAATTTCAATCCGTGTTTGTGACACGCCTCGGCAAACTCGGCAGTCACATCCCTGCCGAAGGGTGTGGCATCGACAATATTGTAAGAATCCGCCTGCGATTTGAACATGGCAAAGCCGTCATGGTGCTTGGAGGTGAACACAAAATACTGCATGCCGCATTCTTTGGCAAGGCGGATAACGGCATCGGCATCAAAATAAACGGGATTGAAAATATGTGCCAGTTTTTCATATTCTGCATTGGGAATGGCAAGCCAGCTCTGAATCCATTCCGCGTAGTCGCGTACACGGCGTCCTTTGTACTCACCGCCGAGAACGGAATAAAGTCCCCAGTGCATCATCATGCCGTATTGTGCAGTTCCGAACCATTCTCTGTTGTGCATGTTTACTCTCCTCGCACCATATTTATATTGGTTATTATGACATAAATATCCTTTTCAGTCAAGAAAGGACGGCAAAATTAAAAAACCGCCTTTGCAGGCGGTTAATGCATTATTAAATGTATCACACAAATGCGTAATTCTGAATCGCTTTGCGGAAGACTTCGGTGTTAATGAGAAACAACTGTCTGCCGAATTCCGCAACAGCCGTATTGTCTTTTTTGCCGCACAAAACGGCAAAGCGTTTGCCGATATTTTCGGCAAGCAAACCGCCTTCATTCAGGCACAGATGGTAATAAGAAAATGCCATGGATGCACTCATTGCTTTGTAAAGGTCGGGAGAAACATTTTCAAGCACATCATACATAGCCCCGATGGCAACGGAAGAAAGTGCCGCGGGAATGTATGTTTCAATGCAGTATTCGGCGGCAAAAACGGTAAGCTGTTTCATCTGCAGAACGCAAGTGTTATCCAACACCACGCCGCATTGTTCAGCCAGTTGCACCTGTTCATCCGGAGCTGCTTTGTAGGAAAATGCACTGACGATATTACTACCGAGCGTACGGGCTTTCTGAATATTGCCGTTAAAATGCTGTTTACGCGATTCCTCAAGAAAAGAAAGCGTGTCAAACTGATCGCCGCTGTGATCGGGCGATTGGGCAATTTTCATATCGCTGTCGTCAAACAGATAATCGTTCATTTACATCTCTCCGGAAAACCTTAAATTATTTCTGTGCCTCCATCGCGGCTTCCTGAGCAGCGGCTTCGGCGGCTTTTTTCGCAAGACGTTTCTGACGGGATTTATACCCTGTCAGTTCACTCAATTGTGTTTTGGGGGTCAGATAACTGCCCAGCGAAGTGTTTTTATGTCCGTACATGCCGTGAAAATCACTGCCACCGGTCATAAGCAACTTATTCTTCTTTGCAATTGCAACAAGGCGGTCAACAGTTGCTTTGTCGGCAGTGGGGTGCCACACTTCAATACCGTTCAGACCGAGCGGAATCAGACGTTCAAGAAGATCAAAACTGTCATACAGTGCAGGATGTGCCAACACGGCAATACCGCCTGCGGCATGAATACTCGAAAGCACTTCTTCAACAGGGGCAAAATTGGGTTTCATAAAAATATAGTCGGAACTTTCGGGATTGAACAGACGATTGTATTCTTCCCCATACATTTCGCTTGCAAGACCGCATTCCATCAAAGCATGCATAATATGCTGTTTATAAATATTGGTAGAACCCGATGCACACTTAAGAACAAGCTCGTTTGTGACGGGAAGTTTGGCACCGGCTTTGAGCATCATATACTGTGCCGCACGCTTGCGTGCAACCTGATTCTGACGGCAAAGCCCTTCGAGTCTGTCCGGAAAATCAGGGAAATAGCACAAAATGTGCGCTATACGACCCGTTTGTGTATCCGTTGCAGACAATTCCACACCGGGAATGACTTTTATGCCGGCTCTTTCGCCTATAATTTTACCGCGAACCGTACCTGCAAGGCAATCATGGTCGGTAATTGCTATTGTTTCAATGCCTTTTTTTTGCGCCAAAACGATTAAATCTTCAATCCCCATGGAACCGTCAGACAACCTTGTATGGCAATGCAAATCTCCGCTCACAGCGTTTCTCCTCCTGTTTTGCGTAAATAACCGCAATATACTACTCCATTATAAACGCTTTTGCAAAAAAATGCAAGAGATTTTTAATAAAAAGGAAGAAAAATGAAGGATTTTTTTGATTTGCCTATTGTAATTCTATGTGCAGATATACTATTATAGAACCGTTGAACACAAAAAAAGAGGTATGGCATGAAAATAGTATTGGGCATGAGCGGCGGGGTCGATTCCTGCGTTGCCGCAAAAATTTTAAAAGAGCAGGGCTTTGAGGTCGTGGGCTGTTGTTTGCTGCTGACTCCCGATGCACATTCTGACAGCGAATCAACCTTGCGTGCAAAGCAAGCTGCCGACAGAATGGGAATTGAACTGATTATTGCCGACTGCCGCGAGGAATTTCGCAAAACAGTCATGCAACCCTTTGCAGAGTCTTATTTTGCAGGACGTACCCCCAATCCGTGTGTGGACTGCAACCCCGGTGTCAAAATCCGTTCTTTGTGCCGTGTGGCAGACGACCTCGGCATTGAAGCTGTTGCCACAGGACATTATGCACGCATTGACCGAAAAACAAACAGCCTTTTGTGTGCACCTACGAAAAAAGACCAGACATATTTCTTATACAGATTAACCCCCTCTCAACTTTCCCGCCTGTATTTTCCGCTTGGTGAATTCAGTGAAAAGGCCGATGTCAGGGCTCTGGCACAGAATGCGGGCTTTGATGCAGCAAATGCAAAAGACAGCCAGGAAATCTGTTTTTTGCCTGACGGTGATTACACATCTTTTATATCCGCATTGCCGGGAATGAAAAGCGAAGAAGGCGATTTTCTTGATATTTACGGCAATTGTATCGGCAGGCACAAGGGCATTATCCATTACACAGCAGGACAACGTAAAGGGCTGGGTGCATTCGGCAAGCCGATGTATGTCAAACGCATCTGTCCGCAGAATAACACGGTCATTCTCTGTACTGCCGAAGAACGTTTTGCAGACAATCTGACGGCAACGGACCTGACCTGGTGCAACGGCACAGCCCCCGCCGGACAGTTTAATGCCCTCGTCAAAATCCGTTCCACGGCAAAACCCGCACCGGCAGAAATCACTTTATGTGACGGTGAGGCAAATGTGGTTTTTAAAACTGCACAGCTGTCCCCTTCCCCCGGTCAGTCCGCCGTTTTTTATGACGGTGAAAAAGTTTTAGGCGGCGGCTTTATAAAATGAATATTTTTGCACGAAATTAAATATTTATTCTCCATTTTCAAACAATTCTTCCAACAAATCAAACTTTATTTTTTCCGTTTTTCCGAAATCCATGGCAGCAATATAATGTGCTTCCAGACGGTCATGCAAAGCCTTGGCTTGCTCGAGTTTTTCAACAGCTCCGTCCAGTAGCTCTGCTTGCACCTTGCGATAAAAGGAAAAGCGGTTTTTGTGTGCTTTTGCCGCCTGTACATCGACAAAACGGGATGCCGAAACGGTTTTTTCAACCGAATCGGGAGCAATATGATAAGAATTGCTTGTGATAAATCCTAGTTTTAATTCCGGAATGAGAATATGTTCGGGGGTTCCGTCGGGACGCAAAATACACGGACAAGCAATCACATGCAGCCCGCGATCAACCGCTTCGTGCAATACCGTCTGCATAAAAGCGGCGGACACCGCACCGATGTCATCTTCAACGGCAATAATCTGTTCGCAAAGCCCGCACAGTGTTTCATAAAAAAAGACTTCCCCTTTGGGGGTACAGGCACTCAAAAATCGCCGCGTGACGATTGATTTCTGTTCCCGTTCAGGCAAAAGACGTGCACAGATGCGTTTCACATGCCGCATGACCCGCAGCAGATCGGTATCAGGCAATACCAACTGCATGCGTTCACTCTGCAACCGTCCCGCAGCAGACAGAAATCGCAGACAAGCTGCATGGGCCTCGGAATTCGCCCTCGTCAGACGCAGAATTTCGCCCGCATTTTTTTCAAGCAAACCTATATTCCAGCATTGTCCCATGTCGATGATTTTGCCGCACACCCCGGGAAATTTCAGTTCAAACGGATGCGGCGGTGTGGCATCGAGTACAGCTGTGTGCAAAGACGGCAGATACACCCCGTCCAGACTGTCGGGATCGGATGAGCAGTAAATGCGTTCAAATGCAATCCCTTTCTCCTGAGCACGACGGCAGACGGCTTTCATGAGCGTGGACTTCCCTGTTCCCGGCCCGCCTTTGATGAGATACAGACGGATATCATCCCTCTCACGCAACAGCTCATTTGTCAGCGGATAAAATCCGTTAGCGGTGTTTGCCCCCAAAAAGAAGCAAGGTGAAAAAACTTTGGTTTCCATTCAAAAACCTCCTCACCCTACAGCCTATGCCGACGGGACAGAAGCGGGCACAAAAAAATGCAAAATGCAAAATGCAAAAAAACCTTGACAACCTCAATCGCTTGTGCTAAAGTGAAGTTACAAATGAATATGCGGGGTGCTGATCGCAAGATCGGCTGAGATTATACCCATGAACCTGATTCGGATAATGCCGACGTAGGGAATTTTCAGTGTAACGCACACCGCCTCTTTTTCAGGCGGTGTTTTTTGTGCAAAGCCGGCAAAGCATATGACACCCCCATTGTTCTTTTGAAAAACAACAAAGGGGTGTCTTTTTTTATGACAGTCAGCGCAGCCATTCAGATTTTACCGAAAACCGAAACCACGGACGAGCTCATCCGCATTGTGGACGAGGTGATTGCATTCATTGCAAAATCGGGGCTTTCCTATTATGTAGGCCCGTTTGAAACCACCGTTGAGGGTGACAGCTACGACACGATCATGCAGATTGTTTCCGATTGCAGTAAAATTGCAATTGAGGCGGGATGCGAAGAAGTTTCCGCTTACATCAAAACCGTTTACAAACCCGAAGGCGGGGTGTTGACCATTGATGAAAAAACCGCAAAGCATCATCACTAAAGCCGCACCCGTCCTTTCGGTCGCGGTCATTGTCTGCGGCTGGGCACTCATCGGCGAAACGGGTCTTGTGCCTGCTTATATGTTACCAAGTCCGTCGGAAGTGGTGAAAGCATTCATTGAAGACTTCCCGCTTCTTATGCAACACAGCGCCGTTACCCTGCAGGAAGCCATCTACGGTCTTTTCGGCGGCACGGCACTTGCATTTGTGTTTGCGGTGCTGATGGATCGCTTTGATTTTCTGTACAAGGCACTGTATCCGATTCTGATTTTAACGCAGACCGTTCCGACCATTGCCATTGCCCCTCTGCTTGTGTTGTGGATGGGCTTTTCGATGGCTCCGAAAATCACACTCGTTGTCATCACAACCTTTTTTCCCATCACCGTTTCGCTGTTGGACGGATTTCGTGCCGTTGACCGGGATGCCGTGAATCTTTTACGAAGCATGGGGGCAAACCGTGTGCAGATTTTCACAAAGCTGAAACTGCCCGCATCCGCGGAATCGTTCTTTTCGGGACTGAAAGTTTCTGCATCCTATGCGGTCGTGGGGGCGGTCATTTCGGAATGGCTCGGCGGATTTGAAGGCCTCGGGGTATATATGACCCGTGTAAAAAAAGCCTATGCCTTCGACAAAATGTTTGCAGTCATTCTGCTTGTATCGGCGGTATCACTGCTGCTCATGGCGGCAGTTGCCCTGCTCAAACGGCTTTCCATGCCCTACAAAAACAAAAAATGAAAGGATTATTCTTATGAAAAAAATAATTGCATTGCTTTTATCGTTTATACTTTTACTTGCTCTTTGTGCCTGCGGTGACACTGTAAGCGAAAACGAGCTTCAGGAAATCACGGTCTGCCTCGACTGGACACCGAACACCAACCACACAGGTCTTTTTGTTGCCGACAAGCTCGGCTATTACGAAGAAGCAGGACTGAAAGTTTCCATTGTGCAACCGCCCGAAGACGGTGCAGAACTGATGACCGCATCGGGACAGGCACAGTTCGGCGTGTCTTTTCAGGACACCATTGCCGCCGCTTTTGCCATGGAAGAACCCCTTGCCGTGACCGCCGTTGCCGCACTTTTACAGCACAACACCTCGGGTATCATCACCCGCAAGGGTGAAGGTGCACATCGTCCTGCAGGGCTTGCAGGCATGCGCTATTCCACATGGAACAGCCCCATTGAGATAAAGATGATGGAATACATTATGCAAAAAGACGGTGCGGATTATTCCACACTGACCCTGCTTCCGAACACCGTCACCAATGAAGCACAGGCACTTGCAAATAAAGACACGGATGCAATCTGGATTTTCTATGCATGGGCAGGGGTTGCCTGCGAATTGAGCGATCTTGAATTTGATTATTTCCATTTCAAGGATATAGACCCTGTTTTCGACTACTATACCCCCATTCTCGTTGCAAACAATGACTTCCTCAAGGAACAGCCTGACACGGTGAAGGCATTCCTTGCCGCAACAGCCAAGGGCTATGAATATGCCGCACAGAACCCTGCAGAAGCCGCACGGATGCTTATTGACGGCGATACGACGGGCTCTTTGCAGAGTGCACAAGAACTTGTTACCGCAAGCCAGAAGTGGATCGCCGCGGAATACATTTCCGATGCACCGTACTGGGGTTATATTGACGAAAACCGTTGGGATGCGTTTTACGGTTGGCTGTTTGAAAATAAACTGATTGAAAAGGATCTGCGCGGCTTCGGCTTTGATGCAGGCTTCCTTGCAGGGAAATAAAACAGGCTTATGGGACAACTATCTGCACAAAACATCGGTGTTTCTTTTGACGGCAGACAGATTATCAGGGACATTTCCCTGCACCTCAACGAGGGCGAGATCGTGTCGCTTTTGGGGGTCAGCGGCGGCGGTAAAACCACGCTGTTCAATTGCCTTGCGGGACTTCTTGTGCCCGATACGGGGAAAGTCTTTTTAGACGATACGGACATTACGGGCAAGCCCGGCAAAATCAGTTACATGATGCAGAAAGATCTGCTGTTGCCGCATTACACCGTTCTTGACAACGCCTGTCTGGGGCTTCTGATAAAGGGAAAAAGCAAAAAGGAAAGCCGTGCCGCGGCACAGCCCTTGTTTGAAACATTCGGACTCGCAGGAACGGAAAAGAAATATCCGCATCAGCTTTCGGGCGGCATGCGGCAACGTGTTGCACTGCTTCGCACCTACCTTGCCAGTGACGGGGTGGCACTGCTTGACGAACCGTTCAGCGCGCTCGATGCCATCACAAAACACACCATGCACACATGGTATCTGCAAATTATGGAAAAAATTCGCCTGTCAACGCTTTTTGTCACGCACGACACGGAAGAAGCGGTGCTGCTGTCCGACCGGGTTTATATTCTCGGCGGCAATCCGGGGACGATTACGGATGAAATCAAAATCGACCTGCCCGGCAAAAAGCAGGACCGCGATCCGTCCGACCCCGATTTTCAAAGCTTTGTGAAGCTTTTGCAACAAAAAACCGCGATCACTACACAATAACACACAACACCGCATCAGCAAACCGATGCGGTGTTGTTTTTTCAATCATTATTCAAGTATGCTTTCGCAAAAAGCAGCCAGTAAGGGAATATCATTCGTTGCGGTTTCCCATAGTATGCTTTCGTCCATTTCGGAATAAGCATGCGCAAGCCAGTTTCGCATTCCTCTGATCATACTCCACGGCATTCTTTCTTTTGTTTCCTCACGAAACTCTTCAGAAAGACCGTTGGCAAGCTCACCGATTTGCAGAATACACATCGACACCGCACTGTAATATGCTCTGTCGCTTACAAAAGTTTCAAAATTCTTGCCGAATCTTTCAATAAATCCTGCAATATCCGCACAATAGGTGTGAATGTGTGCAATGCGTTGCAGATCTGCTTTATTCATAGAGTGTCACCCTTTCAGCCTTTATATTTTCAACGAAGAAAGGGGTTCTGCGCTTTGTATTTTCCTGTTCAAGTGTGTGGGTTGTGACAACATCAATGTCCTTGCCGATGCTTTGGCGCAAGTCATTATACAAGCCACCCATGTCGAACATTCCCCTGATTCTGGAGCCTGTTCTGTCAATCAGAAGATCGACATCACTGTTTTCATCCGCCTCATTTCGGGCATAGGAGCCAAACAGATACACGGCTCTGAGCTCATACTTCTGTGCGATGGGGGTGATTCTGTTTCTGATTTCGTCAACCGTTAATATCATATCAAAACTCCTTTCTGTTATCAGTATACCACACAATGCAAAATGATGGAATACCGGATTCAAAAATTTTTCATTCTTTTTCAAAGCACTCAATAAACCCGTTTGGTGACTTTTTTGACTATATTATTCTCATCGTATTCCACGCTCACCACATAATTATCTGCGGTAAAATGCGTGGATACGCGCGGCTCTCCTCGTCCCGATTCAAGGAACAGATACTCTCCGCCCGGTGCAAAGGACTGCACATCCTCCAATGTGGATATTCCGCTGATCAGGCTTTCAAAATCCTTTACCGAGCCTTCGATATATCCCTTGAAATTCAGCACCACACAAGCAACATCCGTCACATTCTGTGTGATGGACTTCGGCACTGCCAATGTCAGCAGCCAACCGCTGGTAACATGTGATACTATCTGCGGATTCGCTCTTACAAAACACAGCTCCAGAGATGTGCCGTTTTGTGCGCATCCCGCAAAAGAATATGCAGTTTGCAGATCCGGTGCGTAAAGATAAACCAATATGAGGTCATTTTTTTCAAAAAATGTTTTATCAAATCGTTTGTTTCCGTAGGCATTCAAATTCAGATTTTCAACCATCCGTCCGACGGAGGTCCTCATACACAGTGCAAAGCTATTCAGTTCATCCTCGCTTGTGAGCTGCACAACAGGGTGCTCATTCTGTGTGCGGTCAACGGAAATTTCCTTCATGATGCTGACATCTGTGCCGATGTGCCCCGAATGGATAAACTCCCATTCCATGTCTTCGGTCCACAAGGTTTCTGTCGGCAGTTGCGGCTCGTTCTGATTTTCATAAACTGCAGAGATTGTTGCTCTGTAAGAAGAAACTTTTTCCGCTTGTGTTCTTGCAAGCATAACGCAAAACAAAAAACCGTTTCTTGCAGGTTCAACTCCTTCAGGAATACGCTCCCCGAAAACAATCGACAGTACGCCCTGACTTTCCGTCATTTCAAACATAGAAAACCGTGAATACACGGACTCGCAATCCGTATAGAACAACAGCAAAATATTCTCTTCAAAAAAAGCATCATCAAACATATATTCAATGCTTTTGAAGCTACCCTGATACCCCTTTTGTTTTTTCAAATCAAGCTCCATATGCTCCTGCATAACGGACTTAAAATCCTGCAGCTGCGTCACCGATTCAATTTTTGCATAAGGGAGATATTTCTGACTGCTCATCTGCATCTTTTCAGGTACTCCGAATTGCCTGCAAAATGCATCGAATGTTTTCTCGTTGCCGACCACATCACAAACGGTCCATGTGGAAGGAGTGACATTCGTAACAACCGGATTGTTTTTATGCTCGTCAATAAAGGCCTGCACATCTGCTTTGCGGATATCAATGCGGCTCGGTTCACTGCTGTCGGCTGCCGTCAGGTAGATATACACCGGCTTGACTGTATCGCTTGTGCTGCCGCCGCCGAGCTGCAGGGTGAACAATTCGTCAATTTCATAGATGCGGATATACAGCCCCGCCCCGGTTTCAACACAATCGTATTTTTCAAAATCCGACCAGGTCAATGCAGCCCCTTTTTGGCTCAGTCTCACAACATCCTGCAAGGTCAGCTGCCCGGTCTGTGCAAGCGGCTTTTCTGCTTCTTT
Source organism: Acutalibacteraceae bacterium (assembly GCA_045605525.1). Taxonomy (GTDB): domain Bacteria; phylum Bacillota; class Clostridia; order Oscillospirales; family Acutalibacteraceae; genus RUG806. Next base: position 63,597 of record JAZUQC010000073.1, on the reverse strand, counting down.
CAGAAAAGAAAAGACCAGTGTATATTCATCTTCCGTTTTCTGCAGAAGCAGTCTGCCCTTTTCCGTTGCCGGTGCACTCTCCTTCGGATAAAAGCTTCGGCTTGCAGCAAGCTCTCCGTCCTCAACGGTCAGCCAATAGTCAAAATTGCCGCGGTCTTGCAAAACATATTCACATTGTTCCGCAAAATCATGCACCGCAATACGGTGATCGACCATTCCCGAACCGAATGCAACACTGGTGCACAATTCGGGCAGATTGTCCCCTGTCAGATCGCAGAAAACGGCATTCAGAACGGGCATCCCCGAAATGAGCAAGGCTTCTTTGCCGTTTTGAACAGTATAGATCTGTCCTTCCTTCCACTCGAAAACCGTATCAGGAAATGACGGGTGTTCATAACGCAGAACACTGCCCCAGTCATAGGTATCGCTGTCAACATAATCAAACCAGACATCCACGGCAAGGTCCTGCATGACGGCTTCCGGCAGCTTTTCCGTGCGTTGGAGTTTGTAGATCTGCCCCGGCACTTCGTCATACGCACCGATATAGCCGCCGATGAGACTGCCGTCGGAATACTGAATGATAAAATAATTCAGTTCGCTTTGTTCACGCAATGCACTGTCCCAACCCTCACGGAAATACACCTGCCGGGCATTCAATAATTTATAGTAAGCAGGCAAGGTCGATTCCACGGCGACAATCAGCTTTTCCGTACCGTTGTCAACGGGAACGAGTGTATAATGGCAATGGAAATTGCCGTTTATATAGCGCACGGTGCTCAGGTTTTCGTCGATTTCATAGGTATATTCGCCCAGTTCACGGTTGGCACGGTCTTCGCCGATGACATTATCATAATAATACCGCTGTACGCGGTATTCATAACCGCCGAGATCCTTGCTGACTGGGTTTGTCAGCAGGCAGACTGCCGCAATGCAACTTACCAACACGGCGGCAATGAGGATCCACAGGGTCGGTTTTTTGTAATGCAGAACGGTCTTGATGCGGTTTTTGACCCCAACCTCCCCGAACGCAAGCGGACAGGCGGCAATGCTCTTACGCGATACCGAGCAGTTGATCAGCGCCGAGGAATAGTCCTTTTTGTTCTGCACGTCCATGTCGCGGATGACTTTTTCATCGCAGGCAAGTTCAATATCCCTGCACAGCAGAACGTAAGCAAGCCACAGCACGGGATTGAACCAATGCACCGTCAGCAGCAGAAATCCCAGAGGCTTCCACCAATGATCCCGTCGGGCAAGATGGGCATTTTCATGTGCGAGTACATGGTTTACATCGCTTTCTTCCATGGAAGACGGCAAGAAAATACGGGGTCGGAATAACCCTAAAATAAACGGCGTGTCGATGCGGTCGCAAAGATACACATTGCCCTGCAGCACAACACTTTCCTTTGTCTTTTTACGAAGCCGCAGAAAGCTGACTGTTGCATACAAAAGCATGCCGACCATGCCGATGATCCACACAACGGCGGCAATGAAATTGACCACCTGCAAGGGATTGACAGAGCTTGCGGGAATGGGCGTAAACGAGCCCTGAATCACAGGATTGATAACAGAATTAAGAGCAGGAACACCCGTATGGACGGACGGATTGCGGCTCATGGCAATATCGGACGGAATGGTCTGTGCACTCGGCAAGAGGCTTAATACACTTTCAAACGAAAACGGACAGACAAGGCGGAATGCAACCAATCCCCACAAGGCAACATTTACCCATTTGGGGGCTTTTTTCAGAATGAGCCGCAGCAAACAGACTGCCAACACGATCCAGGTTGCCGTGATGCTCATGTTCAGAATCTTCAAAAACAGGCTTTCCACGCTTATCCCTCCCCGAATTCGGCAACCATTTTGCGAAGCTGCTGCACCTCATCGGCAGACAGCTTTTTTCGTTTTGTGAATGCCGCCAAAAAGGCGGGCAAAGAGCCGCCGAAGGTGTCCTCAACAAACTTTTCACTCTGTGCACCGTAAAAATCATCACGGGCAACCACCGAAGTGACCGTTCCCTTTTCGTTTTTGAAAATTCCCTTTTCGCAAAGTCGCTTGAGCACGGTGTAGGTGGTGGATTTTTTCCATTGCAGCTGCTGTTCGCACAAACTGACAAGCTGTGCAGACGACAGTGGCTCATTCTCCCAGATAATGTCGGCAAAGCGGCTTTCCACCGCACCGAGTTGATAAGTGTTCATAAAAATACCCCCTGAAATTGGTTTACATCTTGTAGACTATTTTTAGTTTACACCATGTAGACCAATTTGTCAAGAGAAAATGCAAAAAAAATTCCATTGAAAACTTCTTTGATTTATCAGACAAGTTTTCAATGGTTTTCTGTTGTCAATATATAGCAAAGCCCGTGCCGGATTATTCCGACACGGGCTTTGCAGTTATTGTTACAAAATATTTTTAATAGTGTGCTTCACCGCATTCACAGACGGGATTCATGTCGAACACCATCCAGAACAAACGAACAATCTTCCAGATAAATCCCATAAAGCCGGATTTATGACACATATGATCACAAGTTTCAATGGCTTCATTGATAACGGTACTGCATATATCACAGTGATTATCGCCATTTTGATCAGTATGCCCCAATGCTGCAATTTTTATTTGTGCGGTCAGCTTTTCACCGCAATCTGCACATATTTCACCAGAAGTCAAACCTGTTGCCACGCAGTTTGCAGGAACGGCCTGAAGTATTTCTTTATTTTCATGTGGACAGTAATTGAAATGAATATTGGCATTAAACAAATAATCATTACCTGCCAAATCGCCTGAAGATTCTATCACATTGTTTTTGAATATATTCCATTGTGTTTCATTTCCCATATAATAAACATCGCAAAGTGCGACACAATCTTCAAATCCGCCATAGGATGCAGTATCAATCGATTTCGGCACAACAACAGACTTCAAAGCCGTACACCCATAGAAAGTTTGATATCCGAAATCTTCCAACTGACTGTTTTTGCTACATATAATCGTTTCAAGAGCAGAACATTCTGCAAATTCTTTCCAACCGATGTTTGTAATCTGATCGGGAATTGTAATAGAAGTCAATGCTGTGCAGTTTGCAAAAGTGTAACCACCAAAAGAAACAAGGTTGCTGTTTTTATCAAAATAAACATTTTTCAAAGCGGTGCATCGTTGAAATGCTGCCTCTAAAATTGCTTCTACACTGTCAGGAATTTCTATTTCATGTAAAGAAACGCAATCGGAAAAAGCATATTTTCCGATCTCCTTTAATCCGTCCGGCAATGCAACTGCAGACAGATTTGCATTGTTGTAAAACGCATAATAATCGATTATTTCAACGCTAGCAGGAACAGTAAATGTGGTGTCGGTTTTAGCAGCAGGATAGCAAACGAGAACGGTTTTATTCTTGTTATACAGTACACCATCTTCGGATATATAATTTGGATTTTTTTCATCTGCGTTGATAGCACGCATAGCGGTACATCCCTGAAAAGCACCTGTGCTGATATTAGTTAAACCGGGAGGAATTAAAACAGAAGTCAGAGAAGAACAATATCTGAACGCATAATCACCGATGTTTGTCAAGCTATCCGGCAAAGCTACCGACTGCAAGGCTGTACAATGTGCAAATGCACCGTTTGCGATATCAGTTACACCGTTTTCAATAACAACCGCTTTGATGGTATCGCAATAACCAGCCCAAGGAAAAATTCGAAATGTATCCATCTTTCCGGTACCGTAAATGGTAAGTACCCCGTTGCCATTCAAAATCCATGTCAGGTTTTCACCGCAGGAACCGAAATCAATACTACCGTCGAAAGCCACTTGCTTTCCGTTTTGTGCAATGGTATTGCAGGATAAGCAGTAAACATCCCCAGTATAACCAAGTCTTGTTTCTGTTGCACTTACAGCATTGCGTAATTCAGTTTCACCGATATGATTTGCAGGATCAATTGTAATGGTTTCCGTGAGTGTTTCTCCACAGGATGAGCAAACCGAAGTTTTGATGCCCGGTGTAGTACAAGTTGCAGCTACCGTTGTTTCGACCCGGTTTTCATGGCGGCAATAAGATCCCTTTGATGTTGCAGATTCAACTGCAAAACGATTATAGGAAGCTAATGTAAAATTTCCTGTAACTTCAATTTTAGCGTTTGAAAGATTAAATGTTTCTTCATCTTCAACTGTAAGATAGATTGTAAGATAATGAAATTTTTTATCATTTACAATGCAATTTCCTTCATCGTTTGAAGCGGCAAGAAATTCTTCGGCAGTCCAAAGTGATTCTTTAAAATAGCCACCATTGCGGATTATGCCATCCTCCTCCTCATACGAAGCATATCCATCACATCCAGCAATTGAGTTACCATCACAATACATATTAACGGCCTTAGAATCAACTCCGCCGACAACTGTCAAGTAATCGAATATGTCCGCATCATAATAAAACGATAGATCCCATGATACCAGTTCGACTGCTTCCGTAAAATACACTTTGACCGCAATGCAGTTTTTTGAATTCAATTCCCAATCGGTTTCAAGGGCAATGCCTGCTGTTTCGGCAGTAGCTTCTGCTACCGATGTTACAATCAGACCAAAGCCATTCAAAGGTGCAAAAGCAAACAATAAAACTGCAAGACAAACTGAAATTATTTTTTTGGTTTGTTTTTTCATACTATACCTCCCATAATAAACACAAATCATACTATATAGTGATTTTCTCCTATTATAAATCGTATTTTTCGCATTGTCAAGTGAATTTCACTTTTTATTATGTTTCATAATCAAATTAAGTAGACTATGATTGGTTAAAAAGGAGTGATGCTTGTGTATGTTGATTACAAAAAAGTCGGCGAGCGCATTGCCGCACGGCGCAAGGAATTAGGGCTCAGGCAATGGCAGGTCAATGAAATGGCAGGACTGAGTGACAAATATCTGTCCAACATTGAGCGAGCAACATCGGTACTGAGCATTGATGTGCTGATGAAGCTGTGCAATGTTCTCAAAACCACTCCCGATTATCTGCTCTTAGGCACGGAAAACATGCAGGAAGCAGATAATTATCACCCTTTTTTTGAGAAAAAAATTCAGAACTTAACACCGCAACAGCAAAAACTTGCCGCCGGCCTTCTGGATTGGCTGGCAAGCACGGAAATCTGATTTAAAAAATTGCATGCAAATATAGCAATCCCCCGAAGTCTTTTTGAACTTCGGGGGATTGATGATTTTAAATCTTTGTTTTTAAATATTCCGAAACGGTTTTGTAAAATTCAGCGGCTTCTGCGACCTGTTTTCTCACTTCCTCATGGGAAATAATGAAAAAGTCCTCGTAATCGCTGTCGGTGCGTAATGAAAATGCACTTTTAATAATATCGGACATCCGCTTGTCAAAAATACCGGTTTTGATATAATCCATCTGAAAAAATGCTATCACACCGGAATGCTTTTTGAAGTCTTTTCCGTCCAATGCAAACAAGGCTCTGACTGCGTGAAAAATTGCATAATAGGAACGGTTTGCGGCAGTGTCGTACATCTCAAGTTCCAATGTTTTTTCGGCATCAGCCAAAAACTCGGCAGCTTTTTCAAGACGGTATCTGCACAATGCAATCTGCTCATTCGTGTACATACGAAACACCATCCCTGATTACATTCTGAAAGAACGGCAATGCGGCAGAATAAGTATGAAAAGTTTCAGTATCCTGTAACTTAACAGAAAGCAGCACCCCGTAGCGAAGATCAATTTCCGCAGAAAAATCACTGACGGCACGGCGATACTTCACCAGTTTGTCACGACTCATCTCTACCAATGCCAACACATCTATGTCCGATTCTTCGTCGTGGTCTCCACGGGCATAAGAACCATACAAAATCACATCCGATAATTTGTCGCCAAAAATCTCTGATAAGCCCAACAAAGTAGCATTCATAACATTCTGCAACTCATTTTGCGTACACATTACCTTCACCATCCTTTCATAATTATTATACCTTGAAAACATTGAAAAATCAACAACACAAATCAGATCTGATAAAATCCGACCTTTTTCATTGCCTTGCGGACGGTGCGTTCGGCAATGCGGGCGGCACGTTCGGCACCGTCTTTTGCACACTCTTCGAGATATGCCTTGTCGCCGAGCAGACGAAGGTATTCTTCGCGGACAGGACGCAGTTCTTCGGCCGTGGCTTCGGCAACGGCAAGTTTGAAATCGCCGTAGCCCTTGCCTGCAAATTCGTTTTCGATCTCGTCAAAAGACTTACCCGTACAGCAGGAATAGATGCTCATGAGGTTGGAAACACCGGGCTTTTCGGGGCTGTATTTGACACAGGCCTCGGAGTCGGTGACGGCAGACTTGATTTTGCGGACGATGGTGTCGGTGTCGTCGGTCATGGACACGAAGGACTTGACATTGGGGTCGGATTTGCTCATCTTCTTATCAGGTTCCTGCAGGGACATGATTCTTGCCCCCGTTTTGCCGATGAAGGGTTCGGGCACGGTGAAGGTCTGACCGTAGATGCCGTTGAAACGGTCGGCAATGTCACGGCACAGTTCCATGTGCTGTTTCTGGTCGTCGCCGATAGGAACGAAATCAGCCTGATACAGCAGAATATCCGCCGCCATAAGAACGGGGTAAGTAAACAGACCGACATTGATATTGTCTGCGTGCTTCTGCGATTTATCCTTGAACTGGGTCATGCGGGATGCTTCACCGAACATGGTGTAGCAGTTGAGTAACCATGCCAGCTTTGCGTGGGCATCCACATGGCTCTGAATGAACACAATATTTTTCTGAGGGTCAAGGTCAAGTGCCAACAGCATGGCATACATCTCTCTTGTGCGCTGTCTGAGTACGGCAGGTTCGGTACGTACGGTGATGGCATGCAGGTCCGCAACACCGAAAATGCAGTCATAATCCTGTGCCATGTTCTTCCAGTTGCGGAATGCACCAAGGTAGTTGCCGAGGGTCGGCGTACCCGAGGACTGCACAAGACTCAATACTCTTTTGGGGGCTTCTGTTTTATTTTCCATGATAATTTACCTCTCAAGTTCTTACAGTTCAAGTTCTTTAAAAATTTCCACTCTGCCTTCGGCACGGGGCTTGGGGGCAGGGTCTTCATCGGGATAACCGACGGCAATAGCAATAAGGAATTTCCATTCTTCGGGAATATTCATGCGTTTTTTCCAGACATTGCCTTCGGGTTCATTCATAAGTCCGCCGACACTTGCAATGATGCAGGTGCCCAGCCCCATGCTCTTTGCGGCAATGCAGATGTTTTCGGTCATGATACCGCCGTCCATGGCACTGTTGCCTTCGGCAAACAGGAAGATAAGGGTCGGTGCATTCTGATAAACGGGGCTTATGTTCCAGTTGGTGTAAGCGGGGGTATCCCAACCGACTTTATTTTTGAAATCAACATTGAGTGCTTCGAGTGCTTTTTTATCCTGCAACACACGGATGTGGCAGGGCTGACCGTTTCTGCCGCTGGGTGCCCAGACGGCAGCTTCAAGAATAGCGGACAGTTGCTCGTCACTGATTTGTTCATCCTTATAAAAACGGACGGTACGGCGTTCGAGAATGGTTTTGAGAACAATATTTTCCATTTTACATTTCTCCGGATCAAAATATATAATACAATACCACAAATATTTTGTTTTTGCAAGATGAGAAGTTGACAATTACAGAAAATAAGGGTAAAATATAATACAGATTCATTATGGAGGTAATTCACATGAAAAAAATGTATATTCTTTCCCTTTTTGCCATTCTTCTTTTGCCCCTGTTCGGCATTTCCGCTTCGGCGGCAGGACTGCACATTGCGGCAGGACTTCCCAATTATCCGCTTATTATTGCCTGCGTGGTCGGCGGTGCATTGGCAGTGTTCCTGCTTGCCATGTTTGCCATGAAATACAAACGCAAAGGCACCGTTTCGGCTGAAGAACAGACACAGTTGCCCGAAGAAACCGCTGAAAACACGGAGGAAGAAAGCAATGACTGATGTTAAAACATTGGTAAGCGATATTCTTGTAAGTGAAGACAATTATGCCGCCGAAATGACCCAAGTGGTCGAACCTTATCTTGCCGCATTACGCAGGGACGGCCATTTCAAGGGTTTCGGCGGGGCCGAAATCTGGTATGAATCCTACATCCGTGAGGATGCAAAAGCTGCTGTGATTGTATCGCACGGTTTCACGGAAACGGCTGAAAAATTCCGTGAAATGTCCTACTACTACAGCAAAGCAGGGTACAGCGTTTTTGCCGTAGACCACCGCGGTCACGGCAATTCGCACCGCGAAAATGACGACCCTGAAACGGTACATATTGACAATTTTGACACTTACATCGAAGACCTGAAAATTTTTGTTGATACGGTTGTCAAACCCAACGCAGTGAATCTGCCCTTATACCTGTACGGTCATTCCATGGGCGGTGCGGTGAGTGTACTGTTCTTGATGAAGTATACGGATGTTTTTGAAAAGTGCATTCTTACCGCACCGATGATCTCCGCAAACACGGCAGGTATGCCGCATTTTCTGACGGGCAACCTTGCAAAGCTGTTCATTGCCCTCGGCAAGTCCAAAGAATGCGTGCTCGGCATGGGTGCCTACAACCCCGAACGCAAATTTGAGGACAGCAATGATACTTCGCGTGCACGTTTTGAATACTACCACGCAAAACGCAATGCCAACCGCAAATACCAGACCTCCCGTCCGTCCTACGCATGGGTAAAAGAAGCGGTGCGTATCGTCAAAGTGCAACTCGACGAAGAGAACTGCAAAAAGATCAAATCCAAGGTTCTTCTTTGCCAGCCCGAATGGGATGCTTCGGTTATCATGCCGCCGCAGAATGTGTTTGTATCCCGTGTGCCGGGTGCGATCTTCAAAAAATTCTACGGCGCAAAGCATGAAATTTACATGAGCCCGAATGATGTCATGGAGCTGTATCTGAACACCATTTTCTCGTTTCTTGAGGGTTGACAATGGCAGATCAATGTGAATATTGTGCCTATTTTGTGTATGACGAATATGCAGGACAGTACCTTTGTGAACAGGATCTGGACGAAGATGAACTGTACCGCTTTATGACACAGCAGACAAAGGGATGCCCGTATTTCAAAGACGGCGACGAATACAAATTAGTCCGCCATCAGAATTAAGGAGAATTCTATTATGGAAGTTATTTTCAACGAAAAAGCACCCGCTGCCATCGGCCCGTATTCACAAGGCTACAAGGTCGGCAATCTTGTTTTTACCTCGGGTCAGATTCCCGTAGACCCTGCCTCGGGCAATGTCGTCGACGGCGGCATCGAAGAACAGACCCACCGCGTTTGCCGGAACCTGCAACTGGTTCTGCAAGCCGCAGGCTGTGAACTGACGGATGTTGTCAAAACCACCTGCTTCTTAAAGGAAATGAGCGACTTTGCCGCTTTCAACGGTGTGTATGCCCGGTATTTCACGGGCAAGCCCGCACGCAGTTGTGTTGCGGTCAAGCAGTTACCCAAGGATGTGCTCGTTGAAATCGAGTGCATTGCAGAAAGTAATGCATTGCAGAAAGTAAATAAACATAGAAAAGGAGCTGTGAAATAGCTCCTTTTTTGTACGATAAACCGTAATTTATAATATTAAAATGCAAAAGGAACTGTTTTTACGCAGCTCCTTTTTTGCAATGTCTATTTAAGCATAATCAGTGCAACCACGCTTGCGGTCACATTGCCTTCATTACGGATGGAGTGCTTTTCACCGTCGTTGCAGATGAGCACATCGCCGACCCTGCACACCTTTTCTTCGCCGTTGTCATTGTAAACCACTTCACCCTGGGTGACAACGAAGATTTCTTCTTCACCGTCGTGCACATGTTCACCGATGCCGCAACCGGGATTGAGAGTGATATCTGCAAAGAGTCTGCCTTTGTTGTAAAGTTCTTCCTTATTCACAAAATCCGTGATCTGCACCGTGCCGTTGCCGCCGCGCATGTGTTCACGCAGGGAAACGGGACATTCTTCTTTTCTTCTGACCATTGCATTGCCTCCGTTTGTCGTTTTTCTATATTATAAAAAACACTTTTTGGCTTGTCAATATATTGTATTTAAAAAAAGGTAGACAAAAGCATAATAATGTGATATGCTATACTTAATTTATTATGCCTTATTCTGACTTGATTTCAGGAGTGTTCTATATGAAAAAAGGGAAATTTTTACATACATTCTGCATCCTGCTTGCTGTTGCGGTGGTGTTACTCATAAGCAGTATTTCCGCTTTTGCCGCTGTTGGCTGGAGTGCAGAAAACGGTGCACTGTACTACTACGGCACGGACGGCAAAAAGGTAACAGGCATGCAGATGATTGAAACGCAAACCTATGAATTTTTGCCCGACGGCCGACTGACAGGCAAAAATGTAACGGTCGCAACCGAAAACGGTGTGTACTGCATCAACAATGCCGCCATTGTCGAAGGATTCAAAGCCCTCGGTGACACTCTGCATTATTTCGGTGACGACGGAATCCGCCTTGAGAATGGTACCATTGACGGTCTGACCGTACAGGACGGTGTTGTACAGGGCAACAACATTTATGTAAGAAGCGGCACGGTACGCCACTTTTTGCAGAATAACCGGATTCTGTTTACGGTCTCCGATTACGATACGCAACTCGTGTTGACAGCAGATCACACCACTGCCGGCGGTCAAACCTCCGTCAGAATCAGTCTTAAAAACAACCCCGGTATTGCAGAATTACAGTTAAGACTGCACTTTGATTCCGCCATGCTGACACACACATTCACCTATGATGAAGGTCTGCTTGCGGGCTTCTCCGAAGTGAAAGACAGCAACAGTATTATACTGACATGGAGCGGCGTTGCCGATTGCAAAAACGACGGTGCACTGGTGACTCTCTACTTTGATGCCGGCAATACACAGGGGGATACCCTTGTGCATGCACAGACCCTTTCCGCAAAGGCTGCCAACGAAACCGACCGCACCTGCAGCGAAGGTGCCGCGACAATTACAATCGGTTGTCCGCATGATTTTGAAGAATATATTTTCAACAACGATTCCACCTGCACCGAAGACGGCACCAAAACGGCAACCTGTTCCCATTGCGGTGCAACGGACACCGTAACGGCTTACAACACAAAAATTCCGCACACCGGCGGCAATGCAACCTGCATGGCAAAAGCAATCTGCGAGGTTTGCGGATCTGCCTACGGCACCTATGATGCAGATGAGCATCTGCACCTCGTTGCTCATGAGGGTAAGGAACCGACCTGCTACGTCAACGGCTATACCGCCTATGAGCAGTGCACAGACTGCACAAAAGAACTCGGAAAAACGGTGATTTATGCAATCAACCATAAAAATGCGTATTCCGTTGCCGCAAAACTGCCCACATGCACACAGAAAGGCTACAATGACCATATTTACTGTCCCGATTGCAACCGTGTCAGCGGATATGAAGAACTCCCCGCAACGGGACACCGCAACACGGTGATCATCTCCGCACTCACACCGACGTGTACCGAAGGCGGTTACAATGAACACACCTTCTGCAATGATTGTCAAACGGCTCTCGACAGAACCGATCTGCCCGCCACCAATCACCCGAACAAACAGACCATCAAGAAAAAGGATGCCACCTGCTATGAAGACGGGCATAGCAGTTACACACACTGTCCTGATTGCAACACGGATTTCGGCTACGAAATACTCCCCATGCTTTCGCATAAAAACAAATATCCCGTTGCCGAAAAACAGGCAAGTTGCACTGCGGACGGTCATACCGCATACGAACACTGCCCTGATTGCGGCGAAGATTTCGGCAAAGAAATCTATATTGCACAAGGACATCCGTCCACCATTGAAATCGTTGCAAAGGCACCGACCTGCACGACCCCCGGTTATGAAGCCTATGAATGTTGCACGGTCTGCATGGCAGATATAGGCAAAGTAGTTCTGCCCAAACTCGGACACAGGGAATTAACACAATATGAAGCCGTTGCCGCCACTTGCACCGAAGACGGTCATTCCGCATACAGTGTTTGCGGAATATGCGGGGAAGAAATCGGAAAAACCGTACAATACGCCCTTGCTCATAAAAACAAGTATACCGTCGGCGAAAAGGAACCGACCTGCACCGAAGACGGCAACAACCGTTATGAATTCTGCCCCGACTGCAACACAGCATTCAATAAGGAAACCTACCCTGCCACCAATCACGTAAACAAGTTTTTTCAGGAAGAATTACCTGCTACGTGCACCGAAAACGGCTATACCGCACACTATTTTTGCCCCGATTGCGGTGAAAAAACAGGATACGAAGAAATACCCGCCCTACAGCACAAAAATGCAACTGCCTATCCTGCCAAAGATCCCACCTGCACCGAGCCGGGTATGTCTGCCCATATTTCATGCCCCGATTGCGGCATGACAAGCGGCAAAACCGAAATACCTCCCCTCGGACATAAAAACAAATACACTGTTTCCGCCGTCAAGCCAACCTGCACCGAAACGGGATGGACCGCATACGAATACTGTCCCGATTGCGGTTTTGAAGAAGGAAAAGAAGTGGTACCTGCAAAAGGTCATGATTTCTCATTCTGGATTACGGAAGTACATGCGGGACTCGGCAAAGAAGGAACGGATATCCGCTGGTGCGGGGTCTGCATGGAAACCGAAAAACGAACCACAGCAGCTCTGACACTCGAAGACGGCAATGTGTATCAATGCGGCGATTCGGACCGCAATAACATCATCACTGCCGATGATGCACGATCGGCACTGCGTTATTCGGTAGGGTTAGACAACCCGTCGCAACTGCAGATGATTCTGGCTGATTATGACGGTAACGGTGAGCTTACCGCTGCCGACGCAAGACTATTGCTTCGTGCTTCGGTCGGTTTTGAAGACATCAGTCCGTTCTTCTGTTTCATTACGGAAGACGGCTACTACGAACGCATTATACCTGACGAAGAATAAAATTTTTTTCAGTTGCTTTAAAGATGTGCCTGCTATGGTAAGCAAGGTGATAAAGAATGTTGAAAAACAAAAAATTACGCATTGCCGTTATTGTCGTTTGTATCCTGCTTGGTTTGATTTCCGTCTGCACGGCAGCCATCAACATCCGCATCTGCACCTTTGCTGACAAGCGGATTTTAACCGAAGAAGAAGCAAAAAATCTTTCGGATGTGGATTGTATTCTGGTACTCGGTTGCGGTGTCCGCGAAGACGGTACACCGAGCCACATGCTTGAAGACCGTCTGAAACGCGGTATTTCTCTTTATCAGAACGGCGTCTCTCCGAAACTGCTCATGAGCGGCGACCACGGACAGGAACATTATGATGAAGTCAACACCATGAAAAACTATGCACTGGATGCAGGCATCCCGACAGCGGATATTTTCATGGATCATGCAGGTTTTTCAACTTATGAAAGCATGTACAGAGCCAAGGAAATTTTTCAGGCTGAAAAAATTGTCATCGTCACACAGCAATACCATCTGTACAGAGCCGTTTACATTGCCGAACAACTCGGTCTGGAAGCCTACGGAGTCAACTGTGATTACCGCACCTACAGCGGTCAGTTCATGCGTGATGTTCGTGAAGTGCTCGCCCGTGTCAAGGATTTCGGCATGTGCATATTCACCCCCGAACCGACATACCTCGGAGAAGTCATTCCCGTACAGGGCGACGGCTCCTTGACCGATGATAAATAAAATTACGGGACAGGATTTCAACTTATCCTGTCCCGATTTTTTATGCTCCTAATCCAATCCTGACGGCGAGGTAGCCGAGCAGAATGGTGAGGATGATGTTTGCGATATTCGAGAGCAGACCGGTGTTGAAACGGTCTTTTTTCTCGAGGGCGGATTTGATATGTTCAAGATCCTGTTTGATGAGGGCGAAGGACGTGGAGCCGAGGGCGAGCTCGTGTTCGTGGCGTTCAACGATCTTTTTCAGTTCACGCACCGCTTCGCAGGGACAAGAGCTGTCGCGGTGCGGTGCGGGGTTGATATTGTCGTTCATCAGAATGCTGTCTTGTCGGTGGGGTTGTTGAGAATACCGAATGCGATCAACACCGAACCGACGGAGTTAATGATCGTATCGAAGGTGGTGCTGTCGATGCCGATCTTCTCAAACACACCGAACGCATTGAGAATCACTGCCAATGCACCGAACACGGAAGTCCACACTGCCCAGCTTTTGAGTCTGTCCTTCACTGCAACCTTTTCCGGGGTTGCGGCTTCTTTTTTGATTTCGTCCATGTTTAGTCCTCCAGTCCTGCACTTTTGCGAAGAATTTCTCTTGCATCTTCCGCTGTGATGCTGCCGTCGTTGTCCATGTCGGCTCTCTTTTCCTGTGCTGCCGTGAATGTTTCAAGGCCGACAGATCTGCGAAGCGTCAACAGGGCATCGTCCTCGGTGACAGAGCCGTCTCCGTCGACATCACCCTTGAGAATCACGGGTTCTGTCGGTGCGGTCTGCTTCGGAAAACCGTTCAGCCCGAGCCGTTTGATGATCGGGGCAAAGTCCTGATACAGAATGTTCATATCCACATTGCCCGAAATGCCGTCCACACGGCCCGAATCGGTATACTGCCAGAGTGCATACGGGCCCGTGTAGTCGGTCTGCGTGGTCCAGTGTGCAAGCCATACGGTATAACGGTTGAGAACCGACATATCGAGTTCATCCCTGAACCAATACTTGCCGCTGTAGATGCCGACGAAATAGCCTGCTTTTTCGACCGTTTCGCAGAAGCGGTTGACGATGGCTGTGAGCTGTGCCTTGCTCAGCCCCTGCATATTCTGCGGCAGAACCCCTGCGGCACTTGTGTCGTGCACGTCCTCGACATCGTAGTAGATCGGCAGCTCAAACTGCTTATCCTTCAGAAGCGAAAGAACGAAAGCAGCCTCGCGGTCTGCATCCGCTTCGGTAAGAGCGACCGCATAATAATATGCTCCAACATTGAGTCCCGCCTCCTTTGCCTTACGGTAGTTTTCTTCAAACCGTGCATCCTTGTTAAGCGTATGGCTTCTGCCGTAGCCGGTGAAGCCGCAACGGATGATCACGTTGTCAATGCCCGCGGCTTTAACTCTGCGAAAGTCAATATCGCCGTTGTGGGTGCTGACATCAATAACTTGTGTTGCCATAAAAACACCTCCTTTTTATGCAGTTGCACTTGCCACTTCGGCAAACTCAATTGTTTCATCCTCGTGAACGGTCAGCTCAAAACTTCTGCCTTTGTAAAGCATGGGGAACGTGCAAATTCTTGCAGATTGATCATATCGCATATCATTTGCAAAAATCTGCCCCATAAAGGTCTGATCCAGAACAGGATTTGCACAACAGTGTAAACACGCTTTTACGGGACTCCAAACATCTGCCGCATCAAACAAATTGCTGATTGTGATACCTTCCTGCATTACAGTGAAATCATTCGATCCCATGCAACCGAGATGTATTATGCCGCCGCCTGCGTATGACAGTTCTTCCTGTACCGTATCATGAACCGATTGTATTGTTGCTAACTGATCGTGCTTTTCCCTTGTTATACTGCCGTCGGAATTGACGGCAAGCAGTTGACTTTCCGGCAACTGAGCCCCGTTCGGCACTATTGCATCTATTTTAAGTTTTGTGTCGGAAATTGAAAGCATGTTTGCATATCCGAAATAATAAGAATAGCCATATTTAAAGCTCAGTATTTTGCCGCTTTGACAAGCCGCCTTTAACTCATCAAATGTGCAGGAAATAGTATCTTTGCCGGTAACAGAGTCGTAATAAACGTCAAAATAAAACACATCACGATCTGCATTTCCGCCGCCTGCTGCATCACGGATCTGCTTTTGTAAAGCAGCATATGTTACCATATCCATACGCTTACCTCCACATTCCGCCGCACAGGAACTTCACAACCCCTGTGCTCATAATAAAGCAGTAGCTGCCGTCTGCAATGCCTGTAACAGGAAGTCCGGCAACCGCTGTTTCATCGGCAACGAAGTACCCGACAAGGCAGTCGCACTGCTGCACTGCCGCCTGTGCCACCGCATCCGATACCGTCAGTTCCACACCGACAGGCAGGCTGTAAACCGTGCGCTCGCCGTTTTCTTTTACTGCTACATCCACCGTCCCGCACACCTGCGACCCGGTGATGATGGTTAATTTGGTCATAAATGTGTCCTCCTTTTTATTTTATGTTTCATCTTCTTCGGTGTTACAAAGCACCTCAATTTCCGTAAAATCTTCCGGAACATAAATGGTCGGCATTGCTTTATTCCTCCTTCATTGCGGCATACACACAAAGCACATTGTCCGCAGCGGGCATCAGACAATGCAACATGCCGTCTTCATCCTGCAACAGCAAATCCCATGCATAAATGCCCGGTAAAACATCCAGATCCTGTAAACTGCAATGAAGCGTTGTATGCCCGTCCGTGTACGATTCCGGACTGTCGGGCTGCATACTGTGCTCAAGCAAAACCGACCCTTGATTGGTTGCAAGTAAGGTTCTGAAAATAACTCTTTGATTTTCCGTCAGTCGGCGGTTTTTCAATACAAAATCCGCTGCAATCACAGATTTTTCACCTACGTTGATTCTTGCCATCCGACCCCTCCTTATCCGCGGCCCGTCAGTGCTTTGATAATCTGATTCTTTCCCTTTTCCGTAATCTGCCCGTAGGCGATCTGACGGTTCAGGTAAAGCACAAGTGCAGAATAGCCGTAATAGTAATACGTTTCTTCCGCTGTATTCTGAATGGTCACACTGATTTTCTCGGGTGCATTTTCTTTTTCATTTGCCGCTGCCTGCAAATCGGAGATGTCAATACCTGCCGCTTTCAGATAAGAAAAATCCCCGATCTGTGCCATTTTGTAAGCAAACGAAAGAATATCCTGCTGTTTGTCATAAGCCGTTTTCTCGGCATCCTGCAAACGTTCATATTCCGATTTTTCACGGTCGCTTGCCATTTTATAAAGATCGGCATTGCGATCATATTCCTGCCTGTAACGATCATAGGCATTTTCATAAATTTCAAGTCCTTTGTCCTGCAATGCAAGCATATAATCATCGTAGGTCTGTGCGGCAACCGTCTGTGCATAGGAATTGGCATACCCACCCGTAAGCGTTGTTGCTTTCCCGAACGCATCGGCGGCGGCCTCTTCCCCCTGACGGCTGTAAAAATCGCGGTATTGCCGATACAGTGCATCTGCATTCAGATCAAATTCAAACGGTTTCATGTTCAGGAGTTCTTCCAGTAATTTATCACGCAGCAGCCCTGCATCGCCTTTGACGGTAACAGAGGGTTGTTCCTGCAAAAGTTCTTCTTCGGTTTTCTTTTTATCAGTCATGTTTCCTCCTTGGCAAGTGCCCGCAATACACGCACATCAGCACGGATTTCTTCCAACAAACGCAGAATCTGTCTGTCCCTGCAATCTGAGCGATCACCCTGCATCACTTCGGCACTTCGTGTTCTTTCGTTATACATGGCTTTCTTCTCCTTTCGCTTTTTCAAAAATGATTTCAACATCACGGATCGTGCACGCACCGTGTCCGTAAAAATACAACTGTACCGTTTCACACGGCAAGGCACTGACATGCAGTATTCTGCGACGTAAACCTTTTCCCGTGAATCTGCCCAATTGTCTGCGTTCCCCGCGATCGGTCCGCAGTTCAACACAAAACAGCGAAGATTCACCAAGGTCAAAACGCACCGCGACCTCGCGGATGCATTTTGTGCCCTGTGTGCCGCAATCAAGCTCATTGGTCAGGGCATACCAACGGATGTCCGTTTCAGGGGCATATCCGTAATCCGACTCCTGTGTACCCTCCGTCAGCAGACAGTTGGTGTATTTATCAGGGGCACTCCAATCACTTACACAAATCATCAGCCAATACAGACTGATTCCCGCAATCTGCGTTGTATTCGGCATACACAGCATATAAAGACTGTTGCGTTGGGTAACTAAATATTGCACATTGATCGCATTGTCCTCGCAATGATAGGTATCTCTGCCTGCGGTGAAAACAAACATGCATTTTTCGCCGTTTTGCCTGTGTGCAGCAAGATAATATTTTTCACCGATACAGCCGCCGACCGCATTTTCCAGAGCCGTGGGCGGAAAGCCGTCACACAAGCGGACGGTATAGATGCCGTTGGTGCGGTAAACACCGTCCGTACCGCAATAAACAATACTTGAACCCAGACGGGCAATGCTTCGTTCGCATCCTGCACGGACACCTCTGCCCTCATTATGGGCAATTCGAAAATCCGACGGCTGTGTTCCGGACACACAGAACACGCTGTTTTCTTTGAAAAACACAACATCATCGTACAGCACCGCTGCACCCGTAAAAGCCCCCGGAGCACCCACAGAAGCACGGTAGCAATCATCCGCACCGGTGCCGTAGCGGTTCCAGCACAGCGGGTCGCCGAGTGCACTGCAGAAAATTTCGTTGACATGTTCCCCTGCCTCGTTTTCTCCGTAGCGGCATCCCCAGATACGATTTCCGCAGACAACGGCATGATCAATTGCGGGAAAAGGTCTTTGAATATGCAAACCGCTGCCCTCACTTGTATCTGCAAAAATATCACCCTTGACATAAATGATATTGTATTCCGTCTTAAAAACACGGGCATTGTGCATATAAAACTGTCCCGGGGCGGTGATGTCCACGTAATCGCCGACATGAAACTTTTCATGCAAACCTGTGAAGATAAAAAACCATCCGTCCTGTTCAAGCTGCACCCATTCGCCCGACTCGTTTTTGTCCTTAAGAACGGCAGGAGAAACCGATGTGTCGACCCATTGATAACTGTCATAGGGTACGGCAGGTTCGCTTGTACCAACCACCGCAAGCCTTCTTTTGACGCCGTTTGTATCACATCCGCCAAGCTGAAACATCGGACCGTTTACAATCACATGCGGGTCTGCATCACTTTTTTGCCAGCCCTTCTGTGCATCCTTATGCAGAAGCACACCGTCGGGCACAATAAACAGATCCTTGCCCATCGGAAGCAGCTGTTTTCGTTCGCTTTCCTGCAAAGCAATATCCGCAAGCGGTTTGCCGCCGATATAAATTTTGGTTCCCGCAGTCCAGCACAGTCCCTCTTCCAACGAGCAAGCCCCGCTGATCGGATCATTGAGCACAAAAACACCGCTGTTGGTTTCGTTCTGTTCTTCACTCAGAAGATGCCAACGTCCGCGGGACGGTCGGGTCTTCCAGTACGGCTTGCCGTCACTTGTCAGATTGTGTGCATCATAAAGCGTTCGCTCATCAGCAAATGAACTGCGGTCGATACCGTCCATCTGTCCGAACTGAAAACTGTGGCGGGTAATATTTTTTTGTTTTGCATAACGCATGACCGCACCTCCTTAAAAATGAACCTGCACATTTTGCAACGGTGTGTGCATACGGTTGTAATCTGCGGCAAAGGCATCAAATGTGTTGGCATACAGTGTGACCGCATTGTTGTAGCGTTCGGTGTTGCCACGCACAAGCTCTGCCATCGCAGACAGATATTCGATATACACCTTTTCATACGGAAACGGAACAAGCAGCTGTGTTTCACCTGGAGTGGCAAGAATATAGCCGGTAAATGCTGTCGGCGGGGCATCTTTGTAAAGAGAAAGAATTTCCTCATAAACGATGCCGTCAAGTTCCGAGAGCCATGCCAGTTTCTGCTCATAGGGGATCTCATTGGGATACAGTGTATCAAAGCGGGCAATGGCTTGTCTGATCGTCATAGCCGTTCTCCTTATTCATTGGCAACGGCATTGATGAAACGCTCTGCTTCCTGACCCGCCTGCACGGAATGGGCAATCACTTCCGCAAATGCAGGCGGCACTTCCACCACCTCACCTTTACGGATGAGCATTCTTCTGCCGTTGACGGCAACAAACTGTGCATCGTCATTTTTGTCGGTCTTGGGAATAAAAACAGAAACGGTTGTCTGTTCGGTTGCGGGATTCTTTTTCTTGTTTGCCATAATAAAAAACTCCTTCAAATAATTTTTTGTTTGGGGTGCGTTTGACCGCACCCCTTTTGCAATGAAAATCAGTTGGTTTCTGCGGTTGCGGAGAATTCACTGCCCGATTCATAGCGGAGCAGATATTCTTCAATCAGTCTCTTTGCGACCTTGGTGGCTTTCCAGCCCACGGAACTTCTCTGGTTGAGCGGGTCGTTGCCGTAACCTCTCTGCTTGACGATGTGTTCAAGACCGCCGCCTTCGATGTCGGTGACACCGTAGGCATTTTCACCCAGGAACAGTGTGCAGAAGACTGCAGAGCCGTCCTTACCGCCGCCGACACCGCAGATGAGTGCATCCGTCTCGAGATTATTCACGGCGGTGCCGAGGGTAAGCACGGTTTCGCCGTTGGTGTTTTCGATGGCGGTCACGGTGTTTTCGATGCCGTTTACATACACCGCGATGGGTTCTGCAAAGGTTGCGGGTGCAAGATTTTCAGCAACCGTTACCTTGCTTGCGGATGCAGACACTGCATTCTTGAGATGCAGACGGCTGAAACCTTCGGCAATTTCAGCCGGGCCGTAGATCTTGGCTTCGGTGGATTCAACAAAACGGACACCTGCAAGCGTACCGACTTCACCACGAAGAATGGTTTCGGGATTTGCATACTTCTGAATGCCGACCCACTGCTCACCTGCATCCTGCATCAGGTCATAAGCAACATAAGGGTGGATGATGGCAACATAATGACTGCCGATTTTGGGTGCATTCATTGCCTTGAGTTCTGCCGCAGCACGGAAAACATCCTTGACACGCAGTCTGCACTTTTCCGAAATATCCGCACGGGAAGTGATCTCCGTAACGGTATCGCCCTCCACACAGGGGGCGTAGCAAACATTGGTACCGCCGATGATTTCGTTTCTGACAACCGTATCAAGGGTAAGACCTGCCTGCCCTGCGAGTTCCTTGGTAGCTTCAACGATGGTATTGTCCACGGCGGTCAATTCAAGCATATCGGTCTGTTCGATGTAGTCACCGTACTGATCAACCGTGCAGGTTACACCCGTAACGGAAAGCTTGTTGCCTGCGGGGGTAACACCTTCGGTGATGGCCTTGAGTGCCTTGGGAAGACGCGAAAATTTGCGAAACTGAATGGTTTTGCCGTTGTTGGCAGGGATGGGACGTTTCTGACCGAACTGTTCATGCACAAGATTTGCACTTGCAAGCGTGATGAGAGTCTTGTCATAAAATGTTTTCATTTCCGCAGAGAGCGAGGAAGAATCGGAAATATTGCCGTTTTCCATCAGACCGCCCGTGGTGTTGATGACCTCACCTGCGGCAAAAAACTGTAAATTAAAATGCTTCATAAAAATGAATCTCCTTTCAAAGTGAAAAAATCAGAATGTAATTTTGTCGCCTTTGCCGACACGTTCAAGAATACGGATGATATCCCCCTGTGTCAGGTTATCGACGCGTTTTTCGGTGGGCAGCCCCGCTTTGCGGTCAGAAAGACCGTTTTCCTGCGGACGGGTTGCCGTTCCATACATGGCATTTGCCGTTTTTTCGGCGGCTTTGCGTGCGGCATACTGCATGGCGGCAGTGAGAATCTGCGGCAGATGCGTGACCTCATACGCCTGTCTGACATTGACCCCTGCCCGAAGAAGCTTGCCGAAATCCTCATTGTCGTTATACAGTTCGGAAAAGGAAAAGGACGGGTAAAACTCTTTGAGCTGTTCTGCCTGTGCCTGCCAGTCCTGCATACGCATTCTGCCGTCGGCAATGCGTTGCATCTGTTGCAAGGTCTTTTCATCCGGCTGTTGCGAGGGTGATTCCTGCACGGACGGCTCTGCAGATTTCGTCTGCGGTTGTGCGGCATCATCCGATTCGCCGGCAGAAGTGTTTTCATCCGTCGGTTCCTGTGTCGGCATAGCGGCATCAACTTCTGCACCGACTTCAGCGGCACCTTCTGCAAAAAACTGTAAATTCATGTTTTTCATGCTGTCATCTCCTTTTCTTTCATGTATCTTCGGCACTGCAAATAAGGGCTGTACCCTTCTTCCAGACGGCAAAGTCCGTCAAAAACGACATCAAATGCCGTTTCGACCCCAATATTCATAGGTACGGCTGTGGCTTCGGCACGGAATGTATCGCCTGCCCATGTGCAGATGTGGGTCAGTGTCATCCCCTTATCCTGCAGGTTGTCAAGTGCAATTTCCAATGCCGCACACAGCGTTGTAATTCCCGCACACACAATATCCTTTCCACAGGTTTCGTACCCTGCATGCCCCGTGCAGATCAATGTAAAAGAATCTGCATCACGCTCATAAATAACCGTTGTCATTGCACACCTCCTGCGGAAAATGACGGTGCGAAGCTCTGCTGCACTTCGTAAGCGGTCCCGTTGCGGGAAACAGCGGCTACGATCTTATCCTTGTTTTCAATGTCAAGCAACTCCAGACAAGCCAAAGCCTGTTTGTACCGTGCGGGATCGAACAGCCCCATCTGAAAAAAGTTGATCGCATCCTGGTTCTGTGCACTGCGTGAGAACGGATTCTGCTTATGTGCCTTCACACGCACATCAAACACGGGCAGACGGTCGCCGTAGACCACACCGAAGTCGCTGACCTGCGGACGGGCAAGCATATTGCTGTTGTCAAGCGAAATATACTGCGGTGTTCCGTTGGGATCGGTAATGCGAAGCAGACGCGGCGTGCTATAAAACTGACGGATCAGTTCTATAATCAGTTCGCAAACCTGCACAAAGGCACGGTAGGAAGCGGCGATCATATCTCTGCCGACCTTGTTGCCCGATTCCTGCAAAGCGGAAATGGCAACACCCGAAGTGACACCGCCCATGGTACCGCCCTGTGTAAAATCACGGTTGGCACTGGTTTCCTTGAGTTCGTCAATTTTTGATTGCAGAACGGAAAGATAAACACCCGACAGCGGCTGTGCCGTGATTTCACGCAGACTTTCTTCCCCAAGGGATGAGCCGCTGACGTGAACAAAATCTTTGCTCCAGTCGGCAAATTCCGCTTCATTGACCGCACCGTCCGTACGGGCAAAATACCGCCTTCTTGCCGACATACGGGCATTGCGAAGAATTTCCGTACCAAGTACATCAATGGCCTCCTGTGCATCCTTCATCACATCAATAAAGCCGAATCCGACCGGGGTTCCCTCCTCTTTGAACAGGGCATCAAAGACAAAGGGATATTTTCCGTGGTCATAAAATCCGTTTGCAAAGCGGGGGTCGTTTTCGCTTGCAAACAAGACTTCGTGACCCACGAATTTGCAGTAATGCAGAACATTTTTGCCATTGACACGACGCTTATAATACCAATCCACAACAGCGGATTTGTTATTGAGGTCTGCGTTATCGTCATTGACATATTGCCTGATATCCACAAGCGGTTGTTGCAGCTTCCCCGCCAGGAAGGGATATTCTTCGCACAGCACATCATTATCAACAATGCGTACATGGAACACATTGCGGCTGTCTTGCAAAGAACGCACCCCCGGCTCCCAGAACAGATTGAGCATATCAATCTGTACAACTTCAATATCGCCTCTGCCGTTATCTGCCTGATTGTTCCACAAAACGGCATAACACGCTGTGCCGTTTTTGAGCTTGTACATACACGCATCGGAATACACATTCTCAAATCCGTTGTTTTCCAGAATGACGGGAATGACACGGCTCAACAATTCTGCCGTCTGCACATCGGACTGTTCACGCGGCAGAACCGTACATTCGGGCAGGGCATCCATGAAATCGGCATGCTTGTTGATAATGGAATTGAACAGCCAGGCCGAAGCATTTTTACGGTTTGGATTATTTTTGCTGCGATCCCAATGACGCAGACGGAACCACATTTCGTTTTCGACAATGCGCTGTTCAAGCGTTGTCTTACCGCCCTTGTAGGTTTCCAGAATGTGTGCTGCCTGCTGCACCTGTAGGGCGGTGATGACGGGTGCGGGCTGTTTGGTCTTGTTTTCTTTCATTGAAAATCTCCTTTCAAAAGTCAGCGGTAGGTGAACGGATCATACTGAATCCGTTGGTTGAGAGGATCATCCGTCAGTTCCCTCACAGGTGCGGCACGGGTCGGCGACACGGGCCGTGACATACAAAAATAACGGAATGAGTCCGCAAAATGGTCTTCCATGTGCGTGTCCAGATCTTCGGGATCCGTCTGCGAAAACCGAAGCATGGGCAGAGTGCGGATAGCATGCTTACAGGTATTGAAGAAATACACCATCGGCAGACCGTTTTCATCGAACGCAAGTCTGTAGTGGCACTGCATCCAACCCGACAGACGGCGGTTGTCTCCTTTTGAGAAATACACAAAGTGGCGGTCGGCACTGTCAATGACGGCATTTCCCCTTGAATCATCCCATATAGACGGGTCGGCAACCCCCGTAATGCGGCGGTTTTTCAGCCATCGGTGCTCACACTCAATGCGGCGGATCTCCTTAAAAATGCGGTCGGGATACCAACGTACCCCCTCATCGGGATTCACCGTGCAGCCATATAACTGCAAAATAAGATAGGCTCGGCCGTCATAGTCGATTGCCCACCAATCGCAGGAAAAGGGCTTGGAATAGCCGAAGTCAAAGGAACGGACAATGTTCCATTCGGGCGGTACTTCAAACGGTTCAATGACATGCGTCCATCGGCGTTCTTTGTAATATTCGGGGCGGTCAACGAAATCTTCAAAAAATTGCCCTTCAAAGATGTTCCAGTCCCCTTCCAACCATGCTTTGCGCAGTTTCGGCGGCAGGGCTTCGAGCTGTTTTATGTAGTCGGGGTCGCTTGACAGCAGGGCTTTGTTGTCGGTTACAAGCGATTGAATAAAAGAATATTCATCCGCATTTTCACCGCTGTTGTAACTGCGGTCAATAAACAGCCGCTTGACCCATGCATGCCCCTCGCCGCCGGGGTTGCAGGTCAGGTAAATGCGTTTGGGAAACTTGTTGACACCACGCACACAGGCCTTGAAACGGTTGTACTGTTCTTCGCTCAACTGTGTGGCTTCATCCAAAAACAGCACATCCACTTCCGTTCCTTGGTACTTGTCCACATCCTTTTCGGTCTGACAGTGACGGAATAAAATCACACTGCCGTTGGGAAACAGAAATTCCTTTGCCGTTTCTTTATAGACCGCCAGACCGCCGAGCATTTCCCGCAAGGGGGTGATGTGATTGGCACGCAGTTCCGGGTAGGTATGACGGACGATCATAATTTTGATGCCGGGATATTGCAGTGCCAGCAACACCGATTTGACCCGCACTGCCCAACTTTTTCCGCCGCCGCGTGCACCGCCGAAAGCAACATATTTGTGCGTGTCGCTCAGAAAGAGTTTTTGTTTTTCGTTGGGCGCGGGAATGTTCAGGGTATACTCCATTTCCGTTTTTCCTTTCTGTCAGACCTCATTTGGTAAATTCCTCAGCCTCCAGAAAACGCACCGTAATACGGTTGGCTTCTGCAGATTTCTGCGTTTCCCGTTCGCCGAGACTTTTGACGAGTGCCGTCAGTTCCTTGGCGGCAGACGTCCATTCCTTGATACTGCGGATTTCTGCCTTTTCCCCGTTTTCACTGCTTACCGCTTCATGCAATGTCCGGACCAGTGCATCGGCGGTCATCAACAAGGTATCAAGCAGGGCATCGGCGGAAACTTTCGGTTTCTTTTTCAAAAACACATCTCCTTGCGTTTCTTGCCCGTCCCGCAGTGACTGCATGGTAGCAAAACATAAAAAAAATTTCTGCCCCGCTTTTTCACTCCCGACATGCAAAAAAGCCCGATTCTGCGGGCTTTTGAAGGGCTTAAAATTTTGAATTTTTATTTCGTTTTCATGTCGGAACACAATAAAAGCAGAGATCTAACACTGTCCGCAGCAACTGAAAAGTTGCTTCTGCTTGCACTTTTTTCCTGCCACAATGATTTTTTTAAAAATAGAATAATGCCAGCTCAAAATGTACGATATTAACAATTTTTCTGTCGTTTTTTCTCTATTTATAACGAAATGTGGTATTGAATATAAAATAAATAAGAGTTATAATAAATCTGTATGCATATATGTTTAATTTTATTTAATAAGACTTTGAGGTTTTTCTGATGACAAACAAAGAGTTGCGGAAAATGAGTCGCAGTGAATTGCTGGAAATTCTGATTGCCCAAATGGAAGAGAACGAGCGTTTAAACGCGAAACTGTCTGCCGCTTCGGACGAATTGGAAAACCGCACAATTGCGGTCCACAATGCAGGTTCATTGGCGGAAGCGGCACTGCAGCTCAACGGTATATTTGAAGCTGCCGAAGCTGCTGCAGAACAGTATCTGGACAATGTGCGTTCTGCAAGTCTGACAGCAGCACCGTCTGCCCTGTCAATTGCAGACAGTGCTGCGAAACTGCACAAGCAGACACAGATCGAATGCAACAGATTGATTGAGCAATGCCGTGAAGAATGTCAGAAAGAGCGACAAACCTGCGAAGAAGAATGCCGAAAAAAACTTGCACTATGCCAAACACAATGCGAGCAAATGAAAGCACAGGCACAGGCAGAGGGTGAAAAGATGCTTACCCATTTCAAAGAAGAAAGCAGAAAAATTTACGAACGTGCTGCACAGATATACAACGCAGCACGGCAGGATAAAGCAAACTCCTGATCCCGGAAGGAACATACATGAAAAAGAAAAACAAGGTTGATCTGCAGGATCTGCCGACGGTTTCACAGCTTAAAGGCGAACTGAAAAGAGAAAAACACAGACGCAGTTATATACGTGTGCTCAAATCCACAATCTATTCCCTGATCGTGGTTGCGGCGGCAGCCGTGCTGGTTGCAACATTATGGATGCCCGTTCTGCAGATTTACGGCACATCCATGTCCCCCACTCTTGACGAAGGCGAAATTGTGCTTTCCGTCAAAAGCAATCAGTTTGAAAGCGGGGATCTTGTTGCCTTTTACATCGGCAACAAACTGCTGGTCAAGCGTGTCATTGCAGGACCGGGGGATTGGTTCAACATAGACCAAGACGGCAATGTATTCATCAACGGAGAAAAGCTTGATGAACCCTATGTATCCGACAAGGCTTTTGGTGAATGCAATCTTGAACTTCCGTATCAGGTACCCGAAAACCATTGGTTTTTAATGGGTGA
The DNA here is from genome assembly GCA_045605525.1 of Acutalibacteraceae bacterium. Lineage (GTDB taxonomy): Bacteria > Bacillota > Clostridia > Oscillospirales > Acutalibacteraceae > RUG806. The sequence continues at coordinate 36,513 of JAZUQC010000073.1, read as the reverse complement.
TCATCGCACCACATCGGTAGACAGCCGCAACACGGCTGTCGGATGCATTGATATTGAACAAATCGTAGGTAAAATCGTTTTCCGCGTCTGGCCGCCCGATTCATTCGGCAAAACCGACTGAACGTTCAAGCGATTTATATAAAGAGAGTATCAGGAGATGAAGGCAGAATTCGGATGCGAGCCGTTTCTGTCCGGGGCAAAGCATGAGATATTCGGCATTGCAACAGGCTGCAAAACTGAATATTGAACGCAAACGCAAAATGCGGCGTTATCGGGTTGTCACAATGCTGGCAGCCCTTGTTGTGTTTTGTACGACATACGCATTGATTCTGCCTGCCATTACCATGGAACAGGATTATTACTGCGGTATGGACGAACACAGCCATGTCGATTCCTGCTATGAATTGATCGAAAATGAATTGCTTATTTGTACGTGCGAAATAATAAGTACGCACACGCATTCAAAGGAATGTTTCGATGCGGACGGTATCTTGCAGTGCACATTACCGCAGACCCATGAACATAACGAAAACTGCTACAGTAATGACGGCACTTTCATCTGTGAGATTGATGAACTGTTGCCGCACGAACACAACGATGAATGCTACGAATGCACACAGGAAGAAGTGCTTGTCTGCGAATTGACCGAGCACACACATGACGAAAGAAAATGCACGGTCAATCCGACCGAAGAAACCGAAACCCCTGAAGAATGGGAAGCCACCCTGCCGACCAACCTGACAGGGCAGTTTGCACCGGATCTGCTTGCAGTTGCAAACAGCCAGCTCGGCTACAAGGAAAGCCTGACCCATCTTGAGGTTGCATCGGACGGCACACTCAACGGTTACACCCGTTACGGCGACTGGTACGGAAGCGACCACGGGGCATGGAATGTGACCTTCGTTGATTTCTGCCTGCACTACACAAACAGCACCGCCTTTGCAGGTCTGATGGCATCCGGTCCGGATGCGATGTGCACTGTATGGGACAATGCAGGCCTGTATGCTGATGCAGACGAGCACACCGCAGGCCTCGGTGAATTGCTGTTCATAGATATGAACAAGGACGGCCGTGCGGATTATGTCGGCATTGTCAGCGGTTACGAAGGTGTTTCCCCGAAAGTCATTCTCGGCGACTGGAAAGACGAAGTTGCACAGATCACACTCGATGACAGCAGCATCATCCTCGGCTACGGTCTGACAAATGATGTGCCCGCCGAGGGCATTGCTACCGAAGACGAAACCAACGCTGCAAACAATTCCGCGAACCTGCCCAACACCGATGACGCACTCAACACACCGCACATTGTCGGTGAAATGATTGACGACGATACAAATGCACGCAAGCTCGCAGAAAGCGGCTTTTTCACCTACTGGGAGCAGTTCCTTGAAACGGAGGAACCCGAAAACAGCGATACCGACACACAAGACACGGCTGCCATGCAGAATAAACAACCGCTTATGATGGCACCGTTCAGTCTGCGCAACACGGTCCTGCCTTCCACAGAGCAGATCGACTATTTCGGCGGTTCGAATGTATCCGACGACGGCGAAGTGACCGTCAGCAAGACCATTGAAGGCACCGACCTTGAAAATGTGTTCGACATCACCCTCACCGTCACAAGCCAGACCAACCTTGAAATTTATCAGAAGGACCCCGACATGGCGATCGTTATCGTCATGGACATTTCGCAGACCATGAACTCCGCTTACGGCTCCACGACCCGTTATAAAGCCGCCGTTGAATCAGCCGAAAGCTTTATTGACAAGTTTGAAGAAAACGCACCCGAAAACACCAATGCCAAGCTGGGCTTTGTGGCATTCAACACCAGCGGTCATGAAATATTCGACTTACAGGACTGCACCACACCTGCACAGGCTACGGCACTGAAAAATGAAATGCGCCAGGAAACCGGCGCCATCATCAACCAAAGCGGTTACGCCGATCTGCACACACGTTTTACGAACGTTGAAGCCGGTCTTGCCATGGCAAATGATATGCTGGCAGAAGAGGATGCCAACAACAAGTTCATCATCTTCCTGTCCGACGGCTTCCCGACCACTTACATGAAAACGGGTACCACCACCTACGAAGGCTACGATCCGTATTGCGAAAGCGGCACCCCCGGTGTTGACGGTGTTTTCTATGACTCTGTTTTCGGTGTGCATTGCGACTACGGAACGAGCTACAGTGACAAGGCAGCCATCCGTGCCCGTGAAGAAGCTGACAGAATCAAAGCCGAAGGCACAAACATCTTCTCCATCGGTGTTGACGTCGGCGGTCAGACCATCCAGTCCTATATCGATTCCAGTGAAGGTAAGTCCTTCTCCATTGTTGACCGAACCGGTACGACCTATGAAATCGGCGAGCCTGACAGTCAGGCATCCTACGAAAACTGGTTGCGTGACGGCATCGGCTCCGGCTATTATTATGACACCACCAACGCAACGCAGCTTGAAGCGGCATTCCAAGCTATCTTTGACGAAATCAAACGCATTCAGCAGGAAAACACCTCCGAGATCTGGACCGCCATCGACCCCATTCCGTTCTACGGCCAGGAGGGTGAATGTGTTGAATTCATTCACTTCTTCACAAAGGACGGTGAACCTGCAAACCGCCTGATCGGCGAATATGCACCCGGTGCAGAAGACAGCGCCGTGTTCATTAATGAAGACGGTCACATCGACTGGGACCTGAAAAACTCAGGCTACACCTCCGAGACCGTCACCAACGGCAATGTCACCACAACCACCTACTCCTATGAAATGAAATACCGTGTGCGCCTGCAGAATGAAAAACAAAACTTCATAGAGAACGAAATTTATGACACCAACGCAACCACAACCCTTACCTATCAGCTTGTAACCACAACCGACGGTGTTCCCGAATATTCCGAATACCGCAAAGTCAACTTCCCCATTCCGCAGGTACACGGCTACCTTGCCGAATTTGAGTTTGACAAGATCGACCACAACCGTGTCGGCATGCAGGATGTTGAATTTGTGCTTGCGCATGACACCGAACGCTGCAGCGTCTGCCGCGGTGACAACACCCCGACACAGCTCAGCGATTACAAGCAGTTATCCGATGCGGACGGTCACGTGGAATTCACAAACATTCCGTCCGGACACATTTACACCCTGACCGAAACCGTTCCGGACGGCTACAAAACCAACGGCGACACCTATTCTGTCACGGTCGCTTATGATGTTCTCACCCTGACCGTCATCCACCCCGACGGCACAAGCGAAGACATTACAGAACAAGGGATCGGCAAGATCGTCAACACACCCACCTTCCTGCCCGAAACGGAAAGCCTTTTGGTGCAGAAAGATTTGCGTGCATCTGACGGCAGTACATTGTCAGACCTGCTTCTGAACACGATGACATTCACATTCCGTGTTATGCAGACCGATGAAAACGGCAATGCAACCGATATTCTGTTCCTGCCTGCAGGCACAACATTTGACATAGTCGAGAACGGTCAGATCACCGACAGCGGCACCATTGCTTCGGACGGCACATTCACTCTTAAGCACGGTCAGATCGCAGTGTTTGACAATCTGCTGACCGAGGCAAACGGCGATTCCTTTGTTGTGCAGGAGCTGCTCACCGATGAGCAGGTGCTCAATTACACCAACATCAGCTTTGTTGCAGGTGCTGTTGCAGGTGTGCCCACACAGATGCAAACAGACGGTTATACCGCATTCACAAGCAGTGAACTGGAAATTGCCGATTCACAGACCGTGCTGTTCCGCAACACGCTCGACACAGACACGCTCGGCGAACTGACTGTCACAAAAGAGCTCGGCTCGGGCGGCTTTGCAGACGGTGAAACCTTCCGCATACAGGTCACACTCGGCGGCACACCCGTTCCTGTCGGCACCGAATACACCGTGGACGGTGAAACGCGCACCGTCACAGAAGAGGGCATCATTGAACTGGAAGCCGATGAAACGGCCGTGTTCAGCGGACTTCCCGGCGGTACCCGATACACCGTGCAGGAGCTGATTGAAAACAGCACCTCTGTCGGCACCACACAGAGCAACGTAGCAAGAGGAAAGAGTGTTATCTACAACTCCTACAACAATGCAACCTACGCAGATACAGTGCTGTACATCACCGACGGTGTTAAAACCATCAACGGCACAAACTTCTGGGAAGGCGGCATAGGTCCGGCGTATTTTATCATTGACCTCGGTGCCAAGTATGAGTTGTCCCATTTCCACGTGTACAACTATTACAAAGACGGCCGTTCTTACAAATATGAAATAGCCGTCAGCCTTGACAACAACACGTTCACAACCGTTGCCACTACAGCAAACTTACAAGCCACCACTGCAGGTTCGCAGATCAACATCAGCGAACCGGTTGAAGCGCGGTATGTCCGTGTCAAAGTAACATATAACTCTGCAAACAGTTATGTTCACTGCCTTGAATTTGAAGCCTGGGGCTACAGCATTGACGAAAGTGCCTACGGTGCAACCTACACCGGCACGGTGGATGCAGGCGGCACGGTCAATGTGAACGGCAACGGTGCAGACGGTACCATTCCCGACAACGGCACGGCGGATATCACCGTCACCAACAAAAAATATCCGTTCTCGGTGTCCTTCCCCGTCAGCAAGTCCGTAACCGATTTCAGCGGTACGGCAACATTTGATTTTACCGTAGAGCAAGTACAGTACGGCACATGGGCACACATTGCAAATCAGAACGGTGTTTCCGTGACCGTAACCGACAACACCGCATCGGGCAATACCGCAACCGTGGTGTTCGCTGCAGGTGCAAACGGCACCTATTATTACAAAGTCAGCGAAGTGAACGCAGGCGGTCCGTTTGACTACGACACCAACTTCTATATCGTTGCAGTCACCGCTTACGGCACACATGCCGCCGTAACGGGTGTATATCGCAACGGTGTTGATGAAGTGGATGTTTCGGACATTGTCTTCACAAACAAGGCAACTGCCGATCTGCTGATCACCAAAACGGTCGATGCCCCCACCGTAACGGGAGAATATCCGTTCACTGCAACGGTGACCCTGAACGGTGAAACCGTGACTCTGCCTGCCCCGTCAGAGGATGCAGGATATACGGTGGAAGGTAACATCATTTACTTTACATTACAAAACAACGAATCCCTCTTGATCCCCGATCTGCCATACGGTGCTTCTGTCAGCGTGACGGAAACACTTGCAAATGAGGTTTATATGCCTTATTACAGAGTCGAGGGCAAAAATACCGAACTTGTTTACGGCAACACGGCAAACATAACGCTTGACAGCACAGAAAACACCGTGCATTTCGTAAACAAGGCCTACTACGAGCTGCCCGAAACCGGTGGCAGCGGCACATGGATGTATACAATGGGAGGACTGCTGATGACGGCGGCAGCCATATTCCTTTTGTATAAACGAAAACGGTATCGAAAGGGGGAAAACGCACTCTCTTGACAAACCGATTTCAACTCTGTTTCCGAACGCGGAAAAACAAATCATTATATTTCAGAAAGGAAAAAATTATGAAACACGCAAAAAAACTTGTCAGCATTCTCCTTGTTCTGGCAATGGCACTCACCCTCAGCATTGCTGCATTTGCTGCTGAAGGCGATCCCGGCACAATCAAAATCGACAACGTAAAAGAAAACACCGAATACAATGCCTATAAGATCTTTGATCTTGTTTACTCTGGCACTGCTTACACCTACACGATTGCAACTGATTCCAAATGGATTGCTGTCATCGAAGATTTCATCGAGGAAAACCCCACACTCGGTCTTTCTTTGGCAGACTATGAAACCGGCAAAAAGCTGGTTCAGACAACAGATGCTTTCAACTCCTCTGCTGCCACTACTCTTGCTGCCTATCTGAAGGCAAACACCCCTGCAGATGTTACCGCAGATGCAACATTGAACGGCGCTAATGGTTACTCTGCATCCGTTCCTTACGGTTACTATTTTGTTGATTCCAACCTCGGTACTCTTTGCGAACTTCGCAACTCCGATCCCACTGCAACAATCACCGAAAAGAACGAAGAACCCACAATCACAAAGGAAGTCAAAGAAGACTCCACCGGTGCATGGGGAGAAAGCAATGATGCTGCTATCGGCGAAACCGTTGAATTCCGTGCAACCATCACCGCAAAGGAAGGTGCATTGAACTACATCATGCACGATACCATGAGCGGAGGACTCACTTTTGGCGGCGTAACTTCTGTTACCCTCAACAATGTTGCTGTTACAACAGGCTATACTGTTAAGACTACAGGCATTTGCGAAAACTGCACTTTTGAAGTTGTTTTCGATCAGACTTTCTGCGACACTCTGAAAGATAACGATGTTATCGTTGTAAACTATACTGCAACCGTTAACGAAGATGCTGTTATCGCAGATGCAGGTAACCCCAATACAGTCAAACTGACCTACGGTGAAGAAAACAAATTCGAAACTGAAGAAGATCAGACTGTGACTTATGTTTGGGAATTCAACATCTACAAGTACACGGGTGAAACCCTTCCCGGCACTGCACTTGCAGGTGCAAAATTCGAACTTCGTACCGAAGCAGCTGATGCCTCCACTGCAATCGCTCTTATTTCCCTTGGTGGAAACAAATACAGAGTTGCAAAAGCAGGCGAAGCCAATAGCGTTACCGACTTCACAACAGATGCAGACGGCAAAATCTTCATCGAAGGTCTTGACGAAGGCACTTACTATCTTGTTGAAACTGAAGCTCCCACAGGTTACAATGCTCTGACAGAAGCTATCACCGTTATCATTGACCATGAAGGCAATGTAAAAGAAACAGCCGACGGTGCTGCTCTTGAAAACAAAACCGTCAACGTACAGAACAACACCGGCACACAGCTTCCCGAAACCGGTGGCATCGGTACCACGATCTTCTACATCCTCGGCGGTCTGCTTGCAGTCGGTGCAATCGTTCTTCTTGTTTCCAAGAAGAGAATGAGCCTTGCAGAAGCTGCTGAATAAGTTTTCGACCGATTTCATAAGCCGAAAACCTTTTAAGCAAACTTAACCGATACTTAACTTAAACCCGTTCGCCGTCAGAACAGTATGATGCGTTTTTTCGCTGCAACCCGCGGGAGAGGCTTTCTTTCCCGCGGACGGGGCAGCAGAAAACAGAGCCGTGAAAGAAACATTTCAAGGTTGTGTTTTCCGCTGACTGAAAAACAAAACAAGGACCCATCCGCATGAAAAAAGACAAACCGGCAAAAACGAAAAAAAAGAATAAGAATTCTTCCTTTACCACCATTCTGCTTTTTGTGATTCTGGTGGCAGGGGTCGGTTTGCTGCTGTATCCGTCACTGAGCAACTACTGGAATTCCTTCCATCAGACACGTGCCATTGCAAGCTATGCCGAAGAGGTTGCCAACATGGAAAACGAAGAATATGACCGCATCTGGCAGGAAGCACTGGATTACAATGCATCACTGAAAAGACGTGACAATCAATACATCATTTCCGATGAACAGCGTGAAAAATACAATTCCCTGCTTAATGTTACCGGGACAGGCATTATGGGCTATATTGAAATTGAATCCATCGGCGTATCGTTGCCCATTTATCACGGCACGGCAGACTCCGTTCTGCAGATCGCGATCGGTCATCTGGACTGGACAAGCCTTCCCGTCGGCGGTACGGGCAGTCATTGCGTGGTTTCGGGGCACAGAGGTCTGCCCAGAGCGAAATTGTTTACCGATCTTGATAAACTTGCCGTCGGTGATCTGTTCGTCATGCGCATCCTCGATGAAATACTGACCTATGAGGTCGATCAGATCCTCATTGTCGATCCTCATGTCACCGAAAACCTGCTCATTGAAAACGGTAAGGATTACTGCACACTTGTCACCTGCACACCCTACGGCATCAACTCACACCGTCTGCTTGTACGCGGACACAGGGTTGAAAACGTGGAGGCGGCAAAAACCGTCCGCGTGACGGCAGATGCTGTGCAGATCGAGCCCTTGCTCGTTGCTCCCGTGGTTGCCGCCCCCATTCTCCTGCTTTTACTGTTTGCAGTCTTGCTGAAAGATGCAGGCAAATCAAAACATAAAAAGGAGGATTCCGATGAAACACTCTTGTAAACTCCTCTGCGTTGCTTTAAGCATTCTTTTGCTCTTTGCGTGCAGTGCAACGGCATCTGCCGCAAACATTGAAACAGATACCGCAAGCAGTCTGACCCTGACATTTGCCCCCAACGGAGAGCCTGCCGCAAACATTCAGTACCGTCTTTACCGTATTGCAAGCATTTCGGCAGATGTGAAATTCACATACACCCCCACCTTTGCAGACTATCCCATTGCACCCGTCGGAAACACCGCGGAACAATGGCGAAACCTCGCAGAAACGCTGCAAGGAATCATTTCCGCTGAAAAAATCCCCGCCGATCACACCGCACAAACCGACGAAAACGGCAGTTTTACACTTAACGGTTTACCCACGGGGCTGTATCTTATAACGGGGGATATTTTCACAAAAGACGGTATCGTTTATACCCCGCAGCCGTTCTTGCTGACGCTGCCGCATCAGAATGCAGACAGTTGGAATTACGATGTATTTGCGGACGGAAAATATGAAGAACGTCCCGAAGATGAGGAAATAACGGTACATGTGCTGAAAGTCTGGCACGATGAAAATACACCCGACCGTCCCGTTGGGGCAACAGTTGCCCTTTACGGTGACGGTGTGCTGTATGACACAATTGTCCTCGAGCAATCAAACAACTGGCGGCACCAATGGACAGGACTCTCTGCACGGACCGTATGGACAGTGGTGGAAGTGGATGTTCCCGACGGATATATCGTATCGGTAGGCAGGGACAACGGTCTTTACGGCATCACAAATTCCACCCCCGAAGATGTTGAAAGCAGTACCGACCCCACAGGGCCGACTGATCCGACAGTTCCCACCGATCCTACTTCCCCGAGCGATCCCTATGACCCGCCCACAAGACCCCTGCCGCCGCCCCCCGACAAACCGGAAATTCCGAACACGGGTCTTTTATGGTGGCCTGTGCCGATTCTTTGTATTGCGGGGTTGGCTTGTCTGGCAATCGGCATTCTGCATCACAGAGGAAGTAATGATGAAGAATAAAAACAATCGCGGCAAAGCTGCAATTGTGATCGGTCTTGTTTTCCTGCTTGCCGCCGCAGGACTGACCGCATACAATATTTATGACAATGCCCGTGCACAAGCACAAACCGCACAAACCCTTGAACAGTTCATCGTTCCCACACAAACAACGCAAAGCGAGCCTGCTGTTATTTCTTCACTGCCGCTTTATGAACTGTATCCCGAAATGGAAATGCCCGTCACGGAAATAGACGGCATGTATTATATCGGTATCCTTGAATTACCGACCCTTGGATTGCAATTGCCGGTTCTCAGTACACTGAACGACAGCAATCTGACCGCCGCCCCATGCCGATATGACGGCTCTGTTTATCTTGACAATCTGATCATCGGGGCACACAATTACACCTCCCATTTCGGCACATTGCGTGATCTGGCTTACGGTGACCGTATTGTTTTCACGGATGCAGACGGCAATGTATTCCGCTACGACGTTGCGGAAATTGAACTGCTTACCCCCACAGACGTGCAGGAAATGAAAACAAGCGGCTATGCCCTGACCCTGTTCACCTGTACCGTCGGCGGCGGCTCGCGTGTAACCGTACGTTGCACAAAAACAGCATAAAAAGGAACAGCTCTGACATGTACTCCGTGTACAGTCGGAGCCGTTTTTTTTGGTTCTTCACGGAAACGTGGGGGATGCAGAAAATAAATTACGGTTTAGCGGGGCGTGTAGGGAACGCATAGTATGCGTTCCGCCCCTGTCCGACTTGGTTTTTTATCCTGTAGGGGATGACGCCCTCGGCATCCCGCATGAGGGTAAAAGAATCATTGATTTGAACATTATTATTTGAAATAATACATAATCGATGCAATAAATGATATAATTTTGAAATCCAAAAAACGGGTCGTCGAGGCGCCGACCCCTACCGAGGTGCGCGTATCACCTTGGCAGGACGGGGTCGGAATGCATACTATGCATTCCCTACGGCAAACAACCAACTCACCGATAAACCGTAATTTATCTAATTGTAACAATCCCACAACTTTCCGTGAAGAAGCGTTTTTTCGAGTGGCATATTCCCTTTTCTTTATTGACAACATTCCTGTTATTATGGTAAAATATATAAAATATAATTTTTTTAAAGGGGTGTTTTGTTTGGTTTGTCCGAAATGCGGTACTGAAATTGCCCGTTTTGATTTATCCCCGAACTGCAAAAAATGCGGTGTGCATATCATGTATTACACACAAGAGGAAGATCTGGCAAGGGATGCAAAAAAATGCGAGCTTGAATTTGCAAAAATGCGTACCTTTACCGAAAAAATCAAGCTTGGATTTGTTAAAGAACGTCTTGCATTGGCAAGAATGATCATCATTCTTGTAGGGGCAGGTTGTTTGTTTATTCCCTTTGCATCCTTTAATGTGCAACTGCCGTTCTGGTCGCAGGGTATCACCGTCAGCGGCTGGGGGGCTTATCAGATGTTCTCCGACGGAATTCTTCCTCAGATCATGAACATATTGAATGCCGACATTGCTATGAATACCACGGTTCTGCTGATTGCATCGCTGATCGTGTTTGTGGTGGAAGTGCTGTTTTTGCTCGGCATTTTCGGCACATTGCTGCTCGGTTTTCTGAATCTGCAAAAAAGTTGCCGTGTCATGTGCGGCTTCAGTTTCGCGGCAGGTGCACTTTGTGTGACAGGCATTATTTTGACGGTTCTGCTCAAAAATGCCGCCGCCGAAAAAGCCATGTTCACCGTTTCATTGGGAGCCGGTTATTTTGTCATGCTCGCTCTGTTGGGTGCACTGATTGCAGTCAACATACTGCTGTATCGAAAAAATCCGCAACCGCAGGTAAAAGAAATTGACCTTGAACGCATTGAAATCCTTAAAAAGGTAAAAAGCGGAGAAATTTCATTGGATGATCTTCCGCTTCCCGTGTGCTACAGCAAGGAAGAAGAACTTGCCCGCACACAGTTCATAGGTGCAAACAAAAAGAAAGAAAAGAAATCAAAGAAAGGCAGGGACAACAATGGCTGAAAACAAAGGCATCAATGCATTGCCGATGAAAGTTAAGATCGCCCTGCTGGCACTGTGCCCCGTTCTGATTATTGCACTTTGTTCAGGGGTTATCATCCTGTATGCAGGCTCACTCGTTGAAGAAGGTGCTTACATACCACCCACCGAACAGGCAGAATACATCAGCCCCGCTCCCGAAAGCAACGAAGATCGCCTGCAGGCGGTAAATACCCTGCTTACCGCCGCACAAAAAAGCGGCGAAACACAAATCACGGTTTCAACAACGGTCGATCTGCATGATCTGACAAGCGATTTAAACGAAGCACAACAGAATCTGCTCAGATTTGCATCGGGTTCTGTTGAAAGCGGTATTGCAGATCTGATTGAAAACACAGCTCTGCCTTACGGCGAAACTGCGGATCTTTTCGCTCCGATCACCGCATCCGAAGTCAAACTTGAACAGGATACACAAATGCATATTTTCCGCTACACCGCAGACATTGCCAATCCCTTTGCAGAGGAAGACACCAGTCTGTTCACAAAGGCGGAAGAAACCTTTGCAAGTGTGCTGACGATTGACAGCAAAGAAAACAGCCTGTTCGAATGCACAACCGAACTGATCCTCGACCCAATCACCGACCGCCTGTTGCAGGTCTGCACCACCCGCACATACAACATGGATTATACCGTGACATTCACAGGGGATCTTGCAGACTTAGGCACAAAAAAACTGTCCTTTGCCTGCACGCTCACCACGGATCATTATATTACGTTTGCCGGACTCTCCATTGCACAGGACCGCATTACGCTTGACAAGAGCGGTTATCAGGCTCTGAATCTGACCGTCAACAAGGCCGCGGATGCACCCGAAGAAAGTTACAAACTCACCTTTGTTTCATCCGACGAAAGCGTTGCAACCGTGAATGAAAAAGGCATTGTGGAAGCCGTGGCATTGAGCGACAAACCCGTCACCGTGACCGCAACGCTCGAATATCTCGGCAAAACATATACCGATTCCTGCGAAGTGCTTGTCATCATTCCGCCCGAAAGTGTTAAAATGGACTCGAAAGCACAGACCCTGCAAGTCGGTGAAACGGCACAACTTTCCGCTTCGGTACAACCCGAAAAAGCAAGCATCAAAACAATCATCTGGTATTCCCCCGATGAAAGCGTGGCAACCGTGGACGAAAACGGTGTGGTCACCGCCGTAGGAGAAGGCAAGGTGCAGATCATCGCAGTCAGCGAAATCGGAACGTATATGGCAGGCTGTAACATCACTGTGGAAGGAGGTGTTGAATAATGGAAGAAAATAAAGTAAATGTTCAGAACACAGACGGTGCAAAAAACGTCAATGTGTATGAAAACTACAATTATGTTTCCACAAAAGAAAGCGTTGCCTATCTTCTCAATGACGTTTCCAACACATTCAACATCAACTCGTTCCAGGAACGTTACATCTGGGACGTTGTCAAAATTGACTTCACGATCTCCGCCATTGTCAACATCTTCACAAGTGCATGGGATATTTTCAACGATATCATTCTTGCTACCGTGGTGGACAACACCCGTACACGTCTGGGCAAATTCCGCCCGTATCTGCTGGGGCTTCAGATTCCGCTGACCCTGCTGGGTGCCTTGTATTGGATGTTGCCCGTTTTCTTCCCGAACACCTCAGCGACTTATGTACCCAAGCTGATTTTCTACTTCGCATTCAGCATCATCAACGAAACGGCAAACACCGCCATTTCCCTTGCGAAGGGCGGTTATCATTCCACCATTACCCCCAATCCGAATGAACGTGTGCGACTGATTACTCTGGTTGAATTGCTTTCCGGGTATCTCGGTGAAGATCTGCCGCGTTATATTTTCGGTGCCTTGTATGACCTGATCGTCAATAAAATGATCAATTGGAAATTAAGCTCCGCTTTCATGTCGTTCGGCATCGGTACAAGCCTGGTCTCCTCGGCACTGACACTGTATTTCTTCCTTGTTTCCAAAGAACGTGTACCGCAGTCCATTGAAAAGCCCAACATCAAAGAGGGCTTGCATGCCATTGTGACAAACTATCCCGTACTTCTGATGTGCCTGTCTGATTTTTTAGGCGGTTTCAGCGTGGGGACCAGCGAAACGAACTATTTTATCGACGTCTTCGGTTCCTATTCTCTGATTACCATTGCCAATATCCCGTCCTCGCTGAACGGCTCCATCAGTTACGGATTTGTAGGTCCGTTGCGTCGCAGATTCTCCTCAAAAGCCATCTGGGTCGGCTCGGATCTTTACGGTGATGTACTCAATCTCGGCTACTTCCTGTTCGGCATCATCAACCGCAATTACACAAAAATGATTCCCATGGTCGTTGCTGTCGGTGTGCGTGAGTTCATGGGCAAATGGACATTCGGTGTCAACAAGGTCATCAATGCCGACTTGTGGAACGAAGCCATGGACTACTGCGAATGGAAAAACGGCTACCGTATGGAAGCCACTACAAGCGTTGCAAAAAGCCTTGTGCTGAAAATTCAAAGTTCGTTTATGAACTCAGTCAGAAACATCATTCTCAAAAAAATCGGCTATGTACAAGGACTTGAGATCGGCACACAGGACAACCGCACCAAATTCTGGCTGTTTGCACTGTGCTCTGCCGTTCCCGTCATCACGGGTTCGCTGGGTATCATCCCGAAATTTTTGTGGCCCCTGACCAAGGAAAAACGCAATCAGATGTACAAAGACCTTGCCGCACGCCGTGAACAGCTTGTCACTGCCGCCGCAACTGCACAGGATGAAGCATCGGAATAAAACTGCTATATATAATAGGTATTTTTATAATGGATAAAACAATTGTTAACAAAAACCGGATCGCAGATGCCTTGATCGAACTGTTGCAAGATAAATCCGTAGAAAACATCACCGTTACACAACTGACAGAAAAAGCACAGATCGGAAAAAGCACGTTTTACCGTACGTTTTCGGATGTATATGAGGTGTTTGATTTTCTGTTCTGCGATTTTTGCGAGCGTTGTCTGCTTATTATGACCAATCTTTTTCTACACAAGAATGTTCCGCAGGTCCTGACAGAAAAAAAGACACTCATCCCTGCCGTGGAAATTTTCAGGCAGTTTCAGCTGCAACCCAAGGATACGATTCTAATGCAGTATCTGTTCCGCACCAACAACATCCGCCTGCTCAGGCAGCTGATTGACCGCTTTCAGCAGGCCACCGTTCCCCTTGCCGTGCAGGCAGGCTTTGACCCGCAGAAAGCTTCTTACTTTGCAAGATTCATCGCAAACGGATCCGTTTTTTCCATGCTTGAGTCTTACAGACGGCAGGACAGCATTGACACGGACATCATCCTCTTTCTGCTGTCCCTTGACATCACCGCCCTGATCCCCGGAGGTGATACCGAATGAACAACGCCAATGCAGACGCACGCATTTTCCGCAGGCTTCGTGCAGCCTATGCACAGCTGCTGCAGGAAAGCGAGATCGACGCAATCACCGTTACAGAGCTGACCGAGCGGGCGGATATGTCCAGAGCAGCATTTTACCTGCATTTCGGCAACATGGACGAATTCCGCAACGAATGCTTTAAGCACATCATCGAAACCGCGCTTCGCCAATGCGGATTGTGGTTTGAAGCAGGAAGGGACGGAATTGAGGAAGCCGGAAAAAAGAAGAATCTGATCATGAGTCAAAGCGACCGCGATCTGTACAGGTATTATTTGTCACAGGAGGTCTACAAGCAATACCACAATCTTTTTGTTTTCTATGACATGCGCACTGCCATGCACATTTTTACAGACACATGGTCGGATGCATTTATTGACGCGAACAGCGGCAAGCTGACGGTTTTCTTTACGGGCTTTATTGTAAATACCATGCCGAATCTGCATGATTACAACAGCAAAAAGCTGCGCCGGGAAATGGACTACATCTTTGACATCTGGGACTATCTGTTCCCGGAACACAACGCTACAGGCTGCTGACGGAAGGATGCAACACAATATGCTTACGTTGCAATTGTGACGAAATTAACACACTTTTTTGCAGCAGTTCACACTTCTTTTACAATTCCGCAATGCCGATTTTACATAAAAATCGAGTATCGAAAATAATAAGCCAAAAGTAAACAACCCAATGGGACAATATGCCTGATTTTGTCAATTATTTGACGGAATCAGGCACTCTTTTTCTTGCAAACGGACAAATATGAATAGTATAATCTTGACAAAGGCGGGAATTTTTGTATTATTTCACCAACAAAAAAGTACAAAAATTCAAGGCTTTAAAAATTTTTCAGGAGGCTTTTTTATGAAGAAAACACTTGCAATCATCCTTTCGATCCTTATGATGTTTGCTGTTCTTCCTGTCAGCGGCTCGGCAGCAGAAACTTCTTATGACAGAAGTGCTGTTGCAAGCGGCATCGTTGAAGACCTGACAGCGGAACAAATGGCAAGCGTCATCCTCGATTGGGTTGACAGACAGATCGCAAAGGCAACCGAAGACTTCGAGACTTTTGAAGTGGATGTCATGGGCACAACCGTTGCTGTTGACATTCCCGAAATCAAGACACTTGATGACGTGATCACTTACAAGGATTATCTTGCAAAGCTTGAAGGCGATTTTGCAAACCTTAACACAACCAACCTCATCACCCGCGAAGCTGCAGGTTCTTCGCTTGATTTCATCTACGGCGTTCTGCAGTTCATGGCAGACAACTCCGAAATTTTCGGTAAAGTCTTCCAGTGGGAAGCCGGCAAGGTATTTGACTACGGCAAGGTAGGCGAATACATTGAAGCACTCGACCTCGCAGTTGAAGAAAACAAGCAGATCATTGATTTCTACAACAACTATCTCATCGGCAACGACATTCAGGATAAGTTCATTGACTGGGTTGCAAAGCAGATGAAATATGACTATGCTGTTGATGCAAGCGGTGTGAGAACCGAAAACTTTGATGACATCATCAACAACGGCATCCTCGAATGGTTTGCAGGTGTCTGCGAACAGATGGGTATCCTTTCCTCTGACGGCATTGCCGCTCTCAAGGCTTATGACCTGAGAACCACCGACATCTACACTCTTGTAAAGAACCTTGTCGGCCTTGTTGAATCCGACAACGAAGTCAAGATCAACACTTATTACACCTATCTTCTTGACACCGTCGTTCGCTCCCTTGTAAAGACCATGCTCGGTCAGAGCGCTGTTGTCGGTGCAGAAGCTGAACTTCCCGCATCCTTCAATGCAGTTTACACAGACCTCGCACTCCTTGAAACCGTTTCCGGTGGTAATGTATATTATAAAGATGGCGAAAACTACTATGCCGTTACCGTTGCTGACGGCATTGCAACCGCCAAGACCCTTGCTTGGGAAAACACCCTTGATGTTGAATTCAATCCTCCCGTTGTCGGCGTTTACACCGGAGCTACCGATTCCGCTGACAAAGAAATCGCAACCTACGCTTGTGACCTTGTGCAGGAATACAGACCTGCCATGGATTACACCATGACCATCTATTCCGCTTATGCAGATCAGATCAACGGTCAGCTCGGTGAAATGCCCGAAGGCCTGACCCTTGCAATCACCAACGAAGCCATCCCCGCAGAAATCACCGCCCTTATGGTAGAAGACAATGCCAAATCCATGCAAGACCTCTTTGCATTCACCGTTGACATGGGCGAAACCAACCTGCTCAGCCAGGTCATCACCTTCCAACAGATTGCAGACCTTGCAGAACAGAAGGCTCTTGAAGCTGCACAGACCATGGGCTCCGCAATGATCGGCACACAGGTCAGCGGCATTACGGTCAAGGAACTGCAGATCAACGACATCTCCATCGACCTTGCCTACAACGGCTATGCAACCGAAGATGAATTCATCTGTCAGGTGACCTCCTCCGCAAAAGCCGATGTCAAGCTTGTCGGTTCCATGGAAGTCATGGGCACCACAGTGGATGTTCCCGTTGACCTTCCCGGCTTTGATGTTTCCTCTTACATCAACAACCCCGTAGCAACCATCGTTCTGGATAATCTTTCCGGTTCTCTTGACATCGACGCAGCAGCAATGCTTCCCGATTTCATCGACACCGATTTCGTCATTGACTACGAACCCATCGCTGTTTCCGCAAACTATGACACCTACAACGGTGTTGTAGGCCAGGCAAACCACATCCTCTACGGTATTGTCGATATGCTCGTTTCCGACAACGGCATGAAGACCCTCGGTCTTGTTGACGGCGACAACACCAACCTTACCGACAACCTGCAGAAGGTCTGCGACACTGTCAACGACATGATGGCACAGGCTGAAGAACTGCTCAACGATGCAGGCATGCAGGAAATGATCGCAATGGCAGGTATTGACCTTTCCGCCATCCTCGGCGACCTGAATCTTGACCTGCTTTACATGATCGACTTCTCCTCCGTGGAAGCTCTTTACGTTTCCGCAATCACCCTCGGCCTCGACATTATTGACGACAAATCCAACGACACCATCACTGCTGTTCACGCCGCTCTTGAAGGCTGTGCAACCCTTGATGCAATGGCAGTTGCCGCTGCTGACTATCTCCTCGCAGAATGCATCCCCGCAGTCAACACCCTCGTTGAAGATCTGAAGGCACAGTACACAGACGTTGAAATCGGCTTCGAACTGACCGTTCCCGCAAAGACCGATGTCGCTTCTGTCGCTGACGGTGCAGGCAAAGACATCATCATGACCAAGGCTGTTGACGTTCTTTATGAAGCAGCAGTAGAAGGTGTTGCTCTTGCAAATGCAATTGCAAACGATGTTCTTGCTGACGTTGCAACTGAAATCGGCATGGATATGCCCACCGTTGCATTTGAACTCAAAGTTGCAAAAGGTGCTGACTGGGCAGAAACCCTCGCAGCTCTTGTGAACAGAGTATATGAACTCACCGACGGCATCATCATTGCCTGCGACAACACCTACACCGACACATTCGACAAGATCAGTGCCGTTGCCAACGCAATCCTGCCTCTCGGCTCGCTTGCTTCCAACTGTGCAAGTGAAAACTTTGCATTCGACATCAACACCGTCATGGGTTATCTCTTCAACGACGGTCTTGAAGGCGACCTCGAAGGCTTCCTTCGTCTGTTTGAAACCGCTGAAAAGACCGCTGATGTCGCAGCCGGTGTTCCTGTAACAAAGGCCCTCATCAACGCTTCCCAGCACATCGTTGACAGCATCTTCCCCGGCACGGTTGTTGCTGAAAATTACGAAGCATCCGTCACCGTACAGGAAGAATTCACCTCCGGTGACAATGATGTTGTGATCGCTTCCAACAACATGGATTCCATCAACAGCAGAAAGACCGAGCTTGTTCCCGCAGCCCTGAATCTCGTCAGAGAAGCAGGCATTCTGCCCTACTTTGCAAAGTGCGAGCTTGACCACACCGCTGCAGACCTTGCAACCGTTGTCATTCCCGGCAAGGCAGCAACCTGCACCGAAGACGGTGTGGAAGATGCATATGCCTGTGCAGACTGCGGTTATATCGTCCGTGGCGGCGGTGTGATCACTGCAAGCGGTCACAACCACACCTCCAAGGTTACCTCTGCTGCGACCTGCACGGCAGAAGGTGTTGAAACCTTCACCTGTGCAAACTGCGGTGATACATACACCAAATCCATTGCAAAGCTTTCCCACAGCTACGGTGCATGGACCGTCAAGACCGATGCAACCTGCACGGCAGACGGCGTCAGCGAACGCAAATGTGCCTGCGGCAAAACCGAAACCAAGGCAATCCCTGCAACGGGTCACGCAGATGCAGACAGCAACTATGTCTGTGACAACTGCGGCACCGAGCTTGAAAAGCCCGAACTGAATTTCTTTGAAAAGATCATTGCTTTCTTCCGGAGCATCATTGATTTCTTCAAGAATCTGTTCAGCTGATTATTGATTTTCCCTCTCAATCTTCCCCAATAAAACAATACGGGCAGCCCGCAAGGGTTGCCTGTATTGTTTTTTTGTATTGCAATTGCAATTTGTTTTTTATATAATATAAGCGTAAAGGGAGGGAGCATTGATGTCATTCTTATTGGGTGTTTCAAGAAAAGACATTACCCCTGTGCTCGGCGGCAATCTCTACGGCTATCACGACAAGATTTTTTCAGACAGCATCAACGACCGTCTGTATATCACCGCCGTCTGTCTTGCGGATGAAAAACAGAAGGTGCTTCTTGTCAGCTGTGATGTCTGCCTGCTTCACAACACAATTTCCGACCGTATCCGCCGGGAAATTGCCCAAAGCGAAAATATTCCCTTTGAAAATATTCTTATCCATGCCATCCACACCCACACCGGCCCGAACACCGCCGGTGAAGAGGGCTGGGGCAAGATCGACATACCCTACTGCGAAAGCATTTTCTTTCCTGCCGTGCTCGAAGCCTGTCATGAAGCCTGCGCCAAAATGCAGACAGCCGAAATGGGCTATGCGACCACCGACAGTAAGGTCGGCATCAACCGCCGTCAGCTGCTGCCAAACGGCACGGTTGACCTCGGGCAGAATCCGTGGGGTGTTTATGACCCGACGATGAGCGTTGTGTCCTTTATCGGTGAAGACAAACAGCCGCTTTTCAACCTCATCCACTACGGTGCACACAACACGGCATGCGGTGCCATCACCACCATCTCGCGTGACTGGTGCGGTGTTGCCATTGACCGCCTTGCGGATTTGAGCGGCGGTGTCACGGCATTCTTCAACGGCTGTGAGGGCGACACGGGGCCGCGGCTTCCCAACGGCAAAACCGTCGGCGGCATGCAGTATGCCCTCGAATTGGGCGGTCTTGCTGCCATTGATGCGGTCAGGGCATGGAAAAATATAAAAACATATACAACCCCTGCCATAACCGTCCTGCCCATGCAGGCAAAGCTGCCGTTGCAGCCGCGCATTTCCTTGCAGGAAGCCAAGGACGGCTACGAAAAATTCAAGGAATTTGATGTCAACCTCAATCGGCAGACCGCACATTACTATGAGCAGGTCATTGCCGCATACGAAAGCAATATTCCACAGGAGGAATACCGCACGGTTGACCTCTCCCTCGTGCAGCTGGGCGATATCGTGATCGTTCCCTTTGCCTACGAAATGTTCACGGAGATTTCACTGCGCATCAAGGCGGCATTTCCGCACAAGCACATTCTTTGCATGAGCAACACCAACGGCAACAACAGCTATTTCCCGTCTGCCGATCAGATCATCCGCGGCGGCTATGAGGTGCAGATGTTTAAAACAGGCAACGGCCTGCAGGCACCCGTGGACAATGCAGATGATTACCTTGTGCAGGCAATTGTCAGAAAAATGGAGGAACTTTAAGATATGTACAGAATCGGACAGGAAGAAATCAATGCCGTTGCTGAAGTCATCAAAACAAAGGACTTCTTCAAGGTCAACAATTCCTGCAAGGCCGTATGGGGCTTTGAGGAGGATATGAAAAACTATTTCGGTGTCAACTATGCTTCGTTCACCACAAGCGGCACGGGCGCACTCGTTTCCGCACTGGTGGCACTCGGTATCGGCCCCGGGGATGAGGTGCTCGTTCCTGCTTACACCTACATTGCAACCGCCATGGCGGTGCTGAATGTCGGTGCTATCCCCGTTGTCACGGAGGTGGATGCGACCCTCTCCATTGACCCCGAAGACATTGAACGCAAAATCACGCCTGCCACCCGTTGCATCATCCCCGTGCACATGAACGGCAGACCCTGCAATATGGCAAAGATCATGGCAGTTGCCAAAAAGCACAGCATTCTCGTGCTCGAGGACACCTGTCAGGGTGTCGGCAGCAGCTTCGGCGGCAAATACTGCGGCACCTTCGGTGATATGGGTGCATTCAGCTTCAACTTCTTCAAGATCATCACCTGCGGTGAAGGCGGCGGTGTGATTACCAACAATCAGAAGCTGTATGAACGCTCCTGCATTTATCACGATGCCTCTGCCATTGCCTTTTTCGGCGAACAGATGAAGGATTTCTCCGAACAGGGTTTCTGCGGAACGGAATACAGAGGCAACGAGCTTCTTGCAGCCGTGATGCGCTGTCAGATCAAAAAGCTCGACGGCATTGTGGCAGATCTTCGCAGAACCAAGCAGGCTGTGCTCGACAAATTAGACGGCAGAATTGCCCTTGCACCCGACAATGATTCAAACGGTGACACGGGCAATATCATTGCATTCCGCTTTGATACCAAGCAAGAAGCCAAGGCCTTTTCGCAGAAAACAGGCGGCATGATTCCTGCCGAATGCGACCGTCATGTGTATACAAGCTGGACACCCGTTATGGAAAAGCGCGGTGCACTGCATCCGCTGATGGATCCGTTCAGAATGCCTGCAAACGAAGGCCTGCGACACAATTATACCAAGGATATGTGTCCGGCTTCGCTTGAGCACCTCGCAAAAACCGTGTACTGCTTCGTCAATCCCGACTGGAACGAAGACGATATCACAGCGGTTGCCGACAAACTTCTTTCCGCTTGCAATTAAGCGCATAATATGTTAAAATATATGCATTCCAAAAAAGAAAGGAACAAAGACCTATGAAAAAGAAAATTCTTTGCCTTGTTCTGTCTGCAATCATGCTTGTTTTCGGTTGCTGCATTCCCGCTGCAGCAGAAGAACTTCTTCCCGAAGAAGAAATCGTACTGACCGCCGAAGAAGTTGCAGAAGGCCCCTATGCCACACCTTATGAAGACAGCCGTTTTCTCTCTTACGGCGAATACGTGCTTCATTTCCGCGTGAAAGAAGCCGAAAATCCCGTCGGTCAGATCATGATGATCCACGGCTTTGCCCTTTCCGGCTATTGTTGGGAAAACCTCGCAAACATTCTTGTTGAAAACGGTTATACCTGCGTACTTGTTGATTTGCCCGGTTACGGTTACTCCACCAGAGAAACCACCAAAACCGAACGCATTGAAAGAACAGCACTTGTACATGAGTTGATGACGTATCTCAGTGACGATGCATGGATCGTTGCAGGTCATTCCATGGGCGGTTTCTTTGCACAAGGAATTATGCAGGAATATCCCGACAGCGTTTCGGCTCTGCTTCTGTACGGCACCTCCGGCAACGAAGGCATCAGCAACGGCATGAAAAATATCATCACATTTGCTCCCATCGTCACAATTATGGGTGCTGTCATGGAATTGTTTGTCAAGATCGACTTCATTTTCAACATGGCGCTCAAGATGGGGCTGAATGACAATGACTACTATGCCGATTATGATGTTGCAAAGATCAAGGATCCGCTTTCCATCAAGGGCACAGGCATGGGTGCACTTTACTGCTCGACCGATGTTCCCGCCACCGATTTCCAAGGTCTTCGTCTTTGCGGCAAACCCATTTTCTACTGCAACGGCACACTTGACAGCGTCATTTCCAAGGATGCCTGCGTAAAATTTGCCGCCCATCTGCCCAGCGATGCAGTTTGCGTTGATATCGAAGGCGGCGGCCATATGTTCATTGAAAACTACGCAGAAGAAGTCGCAGCCTACACCCTTGCATTTCTCGGTTAAGGAGTAAAAACAATGGCGATTTTGAATAAAATCATCACCCTGATTCTTGTTCCCCTCTTTATGAGCCCCGTGCTCCCGTTTCTGCCGATTGCAAAGATGATTTATGCCGAAAAAGAAGTCATTTCCCTTTCCGAAAACGGCATCGGAACAACAGAAGATCCCGTTTATCTGACCGCCCACAGAGGCATCACCGCAAAAGCTCCCGAAAACACCATTCCCGCTTACGAAGCCGCTGTTGAACTCGGTTTTTACACCGCGGAATGTGACATTTTGCAGACTTCTGACGGCTATTGGGTACTCAACCACAATTCCGACACGGACAATATGTTCTGCCAGTATGCAGAAATTCCCGAAACCACACTCGAAGAACTGCGTACATTCTCTTACAAAAAGGGCTGCAATTTCTGGGCTTATGAAGACCTGAAAATTGCCACACTGGACGAATACCTCGATGTTTTTGTCGGCACCTCCACCCGCCCGCAGATCGAAATCAAGGCAGACGGCTACGATCAGCTTTACACCATCGTGGATGCCGTGTATGCAAAGGGTCTGGAAGAAACCGCCATCATCATTTCGTTTGATTACAAACAGCTCGAAACCATCCGCGAATATGATGCAAATATCGAACTGTGGTATCTTGTAGACACCATCACACCCGAAATTATTGCACAGGCAAAGGCACTCGGCGGTAATGTGTGGCTCTCACCCAACTTTGAGGCCAACACGCAGGAAACTATTCAGCTTGCTATTGATGCAGGTGTTCCGGCTTCGTTCTGGACGGTCAATGACCTTGAAGATGCAAAAATGCTCTACGACATGGGCATTCGTTACATCGAAACCGACATCTTCTGCAATTAAATCCAACACATAAAAAAGAGATTGCGAACCGACAAAGTTTGCAATCTCTTTTATTTTTCGCCAATCTTCCGAAAATTTTTTCGCCAACTTTCCGAAAAATTTCCCGACAACCTTCCGGTTTTTTATTGATTTTTTTAAAAATTGTGGTATACTAAAAAAACAAGGGAGGGTTTACAATGCCTGTCACCAAAAATTATCGCAAAAGAATTGCGGATACAATCCTCGCAAGAAAACTGGAGGGAAAAGGTACCGTTTTAATTGAAGGCCCGAAATGGTGCGGAAAAACAACCACCGCAGAGCAAGTTGCGCGTAGTGTTCTTTATATGGATGATTCCGAGAAAAAATCGCAATATCTTGCAATGGCAGAATTAAATCCAAAACGATTACTGCAAGGTGAAACACCGCGGCTGATCGACGAATGGCAGCTCGCACCGAAGCTTTGGGATGCAATCCGTTTTGAAGTCGATCATCGTGCACTGCTTGGGCAATTTATACTGACCGGCTCTGCAGTTCCGCCGGACACAAAAGAAATTGCACATTCCGGCACAGGGCGGGTCACATGGCTTACAATGCGCACAATGAGTTTGTATGAATCCGGCGACTCCACGGGAGAGGTCAGTTTAAAAGAGTTGTTTACCGCACCTGAAATGATAGACGGAGAATCCGACATGGATCTTGACCGTCTTGCTTTTCTCGTATGTCGGGGTGGTTGGCCACAAGCAATTGATATGCGTGATGAAATCGCACTTGATCAGGCAATTGATTACTATGATGCCGTTGTGCATTCCGATATCAACAGAGCCGATGACGTAAATAAAAATCCGGAACGCGTCAAACGGCTTATGCGTTCATATGCACGTAATCAAGGTACGCAGATTGCCAATACGGTGCTTGCAAACGACATCTCCGTCAATGACGGCACCGCAATTGACGATGAAACCGTAGCTTCTTATGTCAATGCACTCAAAAAAATATTCGTCGTAGAAGATATGCCTGCATGGAATCCGAATCTGCGCTCAAAAACCGCCATCCGTTCTTCCGATACCCGCTATTATACCGACCCATCCATTGCCGCCGCGGCACTGGGCATCGGACCACAGGATCTGATTGCTGACTTAAAAACATTCGGTTTTCTTTTTGAAGCCTTATGCGTCCGCGATCTTCGCATCTTTGCAGATGCATTAGGCGGTACAGTCTACCATTACCGCGACAAAGACGGACTTGAATGTGATGCAGTCGTGCATCTCAGAAACGGCACATACGGTCTGATTGAAATCAAACTCGGCGGTGACACTTTGATTGAAGAAGGGACTAAAACACTGAAAGCTCTGGCACAAAAAATTGATACAAATAAAATGAATGCACCTGCCTTTTCCATGGTGCTCATCGGCACGGGTAATTATGCATACAGACGGCCCGACGGAATTTATGTAGTCCCCATCGGCTGCCTGCGAAATTAAAAAAAAGAGATTGCAAACCGATAGGAATGCAATCTCTATTATTATGCAATGAATCAGAACAGGCAGTAATTGCCTTTTTCGATTTTGTCGATGAGCATGAGCATGCGCGGAATGTGGAACGGCCCCTTGAAGATGTTGCCCTTGAGCTCGTTGGCGACCGTGCCGTCATAATGCAGATAGCCGTACCATTCGCCGTATTCTTTATCAACGAACTTATCAAAAGTATATTCCTTGACGGTGTTGTACCAGTCGAGATATTTTTCTTCGCCGTAAAGCTTGTAAGCAAGTAAGTTTGCGATCATCGCTTCGCACTGCGGCCACCAGAGCTTCATATCCCATTCGAGTGCCGTGGCGGGATGTCCGTCGCAGTCGCAGAACGAAATGATGCCGCCGTCATAAAGACCGTGCTTCATGGAAATGTCAATGATGTCTTTGCCGAACTGTTTGAGCGACTCATCATTCTGATAAACACCTTCCGTCATCAAAAACCAAGCCGCTTCCAGCGAATGACCGGGATTGACCAATCTGCCCGTGGGGGTGTCCATGTACCTGTTGTCCAATCCGATGTTTTCAAGCAGCCCCTTTTCGGTCCAATGCGTGTAGATTTCCTTAACAGCCGCCTTTGCACAGGCATCGTATTTTTCTTTGTTGATCTTGCGAAGCACCTGCGAGGTTGCAAGCATAATCATGGCAGGAGAAAGACCCTTGTAGGGGTGGTTTTCGGGGTTGAATTTGGGTGCGGTCTTGTCAACACCCGTAAACAGACGATAAGCTACATCAAAATACATTTCGGCTTTCTGTTTTGCTTCTTCGTCGCCCGTGGCAAGGTAATATTCTGCACAGCCGATGGCGGCAAAGGTTTCGCTGAAATAGTAGCGGCGCATCTGAATTTCCTTGCCCTCGCGGGTTACGGTAAAGGGCATTCTGCCCGATTCGGAAGTGCATTTGGGCAAAAATTCATAAATCTTCTTTGCGGCATCAAGATAGCCGAACTCGGTCAGGCCGTAGTTGTGTGCACTTGCAAAAATATAAAGCGCTCTGCCCTGAAACCAGACGCTTTTTTCGGTGCCGTACACATTTCCCTTGCGGTCAAGCTGTGTAAAAATACCGCCTTCTTCTTCGTCAATGGCATTTTTCAGCCAAAACGGCAGAACATGCTGTGTAAGATGCTGAATCATATCAAATTCCTCATTTCTTATGAATTTTATCGGTTTTATATACCACGGCAGGAACTTTTCCGCCTGCTGATTTCTTTTTCACGGTTCCTTTTGCTTCATTGGGTTGTTTAAGGATTTCATCGGCAAGCACAATGTTGGCTTCAATCACCTGTGCAGGGATTCTGCCGTCGCCGTGCCCGCCGTAAATGGGATTTCCGTCTGCAAGAAGCAGGGTTCGCACGGCACTCTCTCTCCATTCTTCCAGTGAAACCGCACCGGGGAACTGCAAGGTCACAAGGGGATTGACATTATCGCCCGTAAACAGTGCCCCTGTCAGGCTGTCGCGGAATGTCACGTGCCCTGCGGTATGCCCGGGCGTAAAAAAAGTTTCAATCACCCTGCCGCCGAGATCAAAGGTATCCCCTTCATTCAAATCATGGCGAATGGGGTCAAATTCTTTCTGAAAAGCATCCCAATAACGGACTTTATGGGTCTTGCGTTTATACGGATGCTGATGCAGAAAATAGATACGTGCCGCCGCAGTCTGATCAATTTCACTGATGTGCTTGTCTGACGGATGAATGTATATTTCTTTAAACCACACCGCACCGCCGTCATGGTCGGCATGGGCATGGGTCACAAGCGCGGTAATGGGTTTGTCTGTAATCGTTTCTGCAAATTCACGCAGTTGCCCGATTCCTACACCGCAGTCAAGAAGTGCCGCTTTTTCATCCCCAACCACTAAAAATGCATTGACAAAATCAAATTCATTGATGCGATAAATCCCGTTGCCGAGTTCCTCGCATGCAAAATCAAGTCTGTGTTTGTTCATTCATACCTCCGTCAATTTGATGCTGCGGCTTGTTGCTGTGCCGTCACGCAGTCAATGGCAAGTACCACCGCCAGGGCGGGAATTTCATCGGCAGGGTTTGCAATGTCGAGTTCATAACTGTCGCCCCAGGTCATCCATTCCTTTTGAATGCGAACCACGCTTGAGCCTGCACGGCTGACGGTATAGTTATGATTCCAGAAATCACCGTCCACATCCCAGTTCATGCCCTCTATGCGGTATTTCGGTTTGAAAAAGGTGAATTCTTTTACAATTTCGGCAATATCAACCCCGTTGACCGACACAAAATAACGGGGCAGAAAGCTGAACACCTTCTGATAAATAAAAGCGACTTCCCGCTGTTGCACGTCATAAACATGCAATTTCTTTCCCCATGAAAACAGTTCGCCCTCAACGTAGTAACGGTCATTGCCGTTGGCATCCCAAACGGTAAAGCGGTCTTTCCATGAAAACACTTTCTGCTTGATGTAGAGTTTCAAAAAAAACACCCTCTTTCTGCTTTTCATTTTACAGAAAAAAGGGTGCAATGTCAATATATTATCTCCACGCTTTGAGCCCCGCAACAGGTGTGCCGAATACGGTCGGCTCTTGTCCAGCAAACAATTCCTGCGCATTTCGTGCAAAATCGGCACAGGTCAATCTGTGTTCACGCTTAATGGAGGCGGGTGCCGCAAATCCGAGTTCATACAGCCACGGCCCATTATAGCCGACATCCCGCAATGCAGAAAGAATCTTTTGCCAATCGCCCTTACCCTCGCCGGGCAGCCAATGCCGTTCATTGAGAAAATCATAGTCTGACACATGGGTGGTGATGATCTTATCGCCCACGGCATGAATAAATTCCACTGCATCTTCGCTTAAAAGATGGTTTGTGTCATAACAGCAACGCAAATCGGGGTGTGCAGACAATAGTTCCAATATATCCTTGCTGTCTCGCCCCAAACAGGTTCGCGGCAGATTTTCGACCGCAATCACAGCACCAAACTGTTTTGCAAACCCGGCAAGAACGCGAAGAGTCTGCTTTGCCGTTTCCATGCGACGCGGGCGGTCACATTCCTCAATCGGTTCCGCCGAGGGATGCACCACAAAATTGCGGATGCCGATGACGGCCCCCTTTTTGATGCACCAACGGAAATACGCAAGGGTTACATCCTGTTTTTCCGTGTCGGACGGATCCAAAAAGAAAAACGGTGAAAACGGAATGTGCATACTCCACAAGTTGACGCCACACTTGTCTGCAAGTGCTTTGATTTCTGCGAAGTCGAGTTCCGCCAGTTCCTCCGCATCCAAAGACAATTCCATGTGTGTAATGCCTGCCGTTTTGTAATCGGCAAACAGTTTTTCGTCCAATTCCTTGCTGCATGAAGAAAGTCCGATTGAAAACATAAAACAACCTCCGTTTTGCCTTATTTTTCAATAAAATTCAACACCGCTTTTGCGGCATAATATCCGTCCCTGTACATTTTTTCAAGTTTTTCTGCGTTTCTCGTCAGTGTTTTAACCGTATTGCCGTCTTTCGGAGCCAGAATAAGCACTTTTCCCTGCATTTCAAGCATCTGCAGTTCCTGCATACAGGTGTTGTATTTTTCATGCATTGTCATCACAGACTGTGCAACAGCAGGATATGCGTGCAACAACCTTTCAGCCAACTTCGGCAACGCTTTTTTTTCATAGTCGATGGGATTGGTAAGGCAAACAACCAGTTTATCGCAACCGTCCGAAAATGCTTTTTTATAAGGGATAGGATCGGATATCCCGCCGTCAAACAATTCTTTACCGTTCAGTTCAATGGGTTTTCCGATGATAGGCAAGGCACAGGATGCTTTGAGAACGGTATAGTCATTTTTGTGCAGATCGCTTTTGTCAAGATAATACGGCTGTCCGCTGTCTGCATCGGTTGCAACGGCAACAAAGCGACTTTTTGAGGCACATATTCCGTCATAAGACAGCGGATCTTTCCCGCCCTCATTTGAAAGCACAGAATAAATATAATGCAGATCTATAAAAGACCCTTTTTTATAAAAATTATGCAGACTCATATAGTCTTTTTCAAAAGCATAGTCAAGATAAAAACGATAGGTTCTGCCCTTTTGTCCCGCAATGTAGGTAATGAGATTTGCACTGCCTGCCGACACACCGATGCAATATTCGGGAACGACGGCATTGTCCATAAGAAAATCATAGATCCCGCTGGTAAAAACACCTTTCATGCCGCCGCCTGTATCCAAAAAACCGATCATACACACTCCTCCTCCGTTTTCGGGTGTTTATTTTTGATTTTTCGATTATAAAGCAGGTTCGCAACCACCACTGCCGTTACACCTGCCGTGAGTTTGCCGACGATCATCGCAGGCACAAAGTCTGCATTATAAGACATGGTAAAAGCAAGATGATCCACAAACACAAACGATGCACTCACCGCAAAAGCGGAATTGAGAATCAGCCCCTTGCGGTCCATTTTGCCTGCCGCTTCAAAGGTTGCAACATTGTTCCCTGCCGTTGCAAGAAACGAAAACGCGGCGGTTTCATTGATGCCGAGCTTGCTGCCCATCTTCTCAAACACCTTACGCAAAGCCTTTTTAAGCAGGCTCAACAGCGGGAAAGCACCTGCCATGATGCAGATAATGTTCACAATGATATCCATGGCATTGTCGAGCGTTTCCATTTGCGGTAAGATTCTGAAGTCGGTTGTAAATTCCACGATACCGACGATCAGCCCGAATGTGATAACCGCTTTGATGAGCCACGCAAAGCCTTTGAATATTTTAATGGTTACTTTTTCAAATTTCAGAATGCCGACTGCAACCAATACCACAAAGACAAACAGAGGAATCAGGTCAGCAAGCACCGACACAACAGACAAGCCCGCTACAAGACCGCCTATTACACAGCCGACGGGAATGGTGATCATACCGCACAGAATGCCGAAAATAATGTCGCTGTGCTTTTCTTTTGCGGTCATTTGCAACGCAAAAGGAATGGTGAACGATGTGGTGCAGCCCATCATGGATGCCACCACAAGACCGTTGAAACAGCCCGTTTTTTCATCCCCCGCCAGTTGTGAAGCAAGGTGTGCACCGCCCATGTCGTTTGCCAAAAAACACGACGGAACAATGGAAAAATCAAGAAACGACGGAAAAATGCCGCTGATTTTGCCGAGAAGTTCCGCTAAAAAAGGGGCAACAATAATCATGCCCGCCATGGAAAGAGTCAGCGGACCGAGTGTTTCAATGCCTTTTTCCAATTCCGTACCAAGCCCCAGACGGCTGCCGGTAATGCGGTCAAGTGCAGCCACGGTCGCAAGGGCAAGACAAACATAGGTAATGTATTCCATAATATCCTCTTTTTTTATTTTCTATACAAAACTATACTTGTTTTTCAGCTGCTTGTCAAGGGAGTGAAAAACGGAAAATAAATTGCGGGTTGGAGGGGAGTTGGGGGGAGTCAATCATGGGGACGGCTACTGTGATTGCCGACCAATTATCAAAGGCAATCGCAGTACTGTCCCATGATTTACGACCACGCACAGTCTAAAAATCGCCGCCAATCAGGGGACGGGACTATGATTGACTGCTTTTGAAATATAATAGAGTCAATCACAGTACCGTCCCCGTGATTGGCTACTCTCCGATAAACTCCGATTTTTCATTTCCGGTCTGCCTGCAAAAAAACACAGGCATGCAGTTGCCTGCACACCTGTTTATGATTTTGATTTTATTTGGTCGCTTTTCTGGCTTCGAGTTCAGCCACCATTTCACGCTGACGTTTTTCGGTGATGGTGTAGAACAACATCGGGACGACACAGGCAAACATACTGATTACACCCGAGAGAATCAATACGTTCCAGAGTCTGTCTGCACCACCTGCGGCAATGGCACCCGTTTCGGTGTCGATACCCGCAATGGAAACGGACATAACGCCGATGAAAGCACCGACAGCCATACCGATTTTATTGATAAGCGTCTGCATAGCAAAGCAGATGCCCTCACCGCGTTCGCCGGTCTTCCATTCGAGATAGTCGACCGTGTCACCGATCATGGCATAGGTCATGATGTTGTTGACACCCTGCGGAATACCGAGCAGAACAAGGCCGATTGCACAGACAATGAGTTTCCAGGGCTTATCATAGCCGACAAAGTACATGACAGCCATCACAACGCCGCCGAAAACATGGACGAAGATGTAGGTATATTTTTTGGTGAATTTCTTGGTAAGTAAGGGAACGAGCAGAGATGCAACCAGACCGCCGGGAACAACAAGCAGTGTAATAATGCCGTAAAGACCTTCGTTCTGCAAAACATATTTTGCAAAATACAGACCGCCCGTGTAAGAATAAACCATTCTTGCTCCGCCGAGAATACCGGAAAGAACGATGAGAAGCAGTTCCTTGTTTTTGAACAGAAGTTTGAGGTTGTGACCGAAGGAAGGTGCTTCGCCTTCTGCGGTGAAGCGTTCCTGTGTGTTCTTGAAGCCGTAGAAGAACATCGGCATTGCAACCACAACAAACACAACCGCACAGATGAAATAGATCCATTTCAGGGTGTTTGCATTGTCTTCAACCATGGATTTCATGACCGTGCCGACATAAGCGAGTGCACCTTCTGCATCCACACCGTAGTCACTCATGATCATGCTGATATGTTCTGCGGAGTCGGTGTATTTGAATTTTGCAGTCAGAGCATCGGTGATGATCGGCACACCGACCGTGACCACACCGGCACCGACCGTGCAGCAAAGACGGGCAACGGTCAGAATATTACCGCGCACGGTGGTATCGTTGGTAAGGCAGGTGGAAAGGCCCCAGTAGGGAACATCGGCAACCGTGTAAACGACTGACCAGATGACATAAATTACAGACAATGTGACAAATGTCCACATAGCTTTGGCTTCAAACACGGGCAGGAAGCAAAGCACTGTGACAATACCGATGGGAATTGCCATCCATTTCAGATAGGGTCTGCATTTGCCCCATTTGGTACGGGTCTTGTCGACCACACTGCCCATGATGGGGTCGTTGAATGCGTCAAACACACGGGTTGCAAGCATCAGAATGGCAACGGCAATGGCACCTTCCATAGCACCGACTCTGACACCCGATGCACCGAACAGCAATGCGTCCGTCATAAAAATGGTCAGATACGAGCCGACGATGGTGCAGATGAAGTTCTGACCGATACCGGTCACACTGTAAGCAATAGCTTCCTTGGGCTGCACACCCTTGCCCGGTGTTGTGCCGAACAATTTGTGCAACATTTCATTGACTTTCATAAAATTCCTCCTGCTGTTTCATAATATATCTATTGTATCACATTGGCAAAAAAAAGCAAGAACATTTTCTTTATCAAAAACAAGAAAATACCGACATCTCGTAAAACTTTAAACAATCATGTCAATTTTTATTCAACGCAAGCGTCACTTGACAGCAATCAAGCAATCCGTGCTTGCTGTTTTACGGGTCAGGTGTTATAATAAAACTGCAACAGAACCAAGCGGAGGAAATAAAAAATGAACGCACAGAAAAAAAAGCAATCACCGTGGCCGATTTTAATCGCAGTACTGCTTCTTGTGGCTTTATTATTTTCAAGTATGATACTCTCCTCTTATTCCGTGCGCACTGCAAAAGTCAATATGTTTGACGATATAACCGCAATAGAACCCATGTCGGCTTTCGCCGTCAAAGACCTCACGGACGAAAACCTGGAAGGACTTCTTCCCGTCGGTTCGTTTGCAAAGCAGTTAGAATGGGAAAACAAAAAATTTGAAGTATATGCCTGTGAATTTCACACACAGACAGACCTTGATACATACCTGAAAAACATGGGCAGAATGCGCGGCATAACCAAACAAGGACAAACATTGCAGGAAGGGTGGTACATCAGCGGCAATGCATTTACCAGCACCCATGCACTCTTTTATTATGATACTTGTGTGTTGTTCATTGACGGTCCGTCGCAGAACAAAACCATGCAATTTGCCCAATGGCTGACAGCCGGTTTTACAAACAGAATAATGTAAAGGAGATTCTTTTATGACCATTGGTGAAACCATTCAATACCACAGAAAACGCTTGGGGCTTTCGCAGGAAGACCTCGGGCAGAAACTGAATTTAAGCCGTCAGACGGTCAGCCTCTGGGAAAACGATCAGACCCAGCCGACCGTGGATAATTTTCTCCGTCTGAAAGAAATTTTCGGCGTTTCCGTGGATGTACTGCTTGGCTGTATCCCCGAAACCGAGACGGAAGAAAAACTGCAGCCCGTTGAAAGCTACCGTTTTTCATTTACGGAAGAAGAAAACAAGATCCGCTACAAGACCTGGATCACTGCACTGGTGCGTACGCTTTGTATTCCTTTTGCGGTTCTTGTGATCATGCTCATTTATACACTCAACGGCAATGTTACCATAACCAACGGAACTACCGTGACACAGCATGATTTCAAAACCGCAACACCGCTTTTTGCTTTGTTGCTGATCGTTTACATTATTGCAGCCGTCAGGGTACTCAAACCGAATATAAAGCTGTTTCAGGCTCGTCTGGCACTGTCGCAAAGCAAAATATATGAATACAATACCTTCTATAACTTCTTTACCCTTACCGTCAAAAAGAACGATGAAACAACTTCCTTTTATAAAGTGTATTATGAAGACCTTAAAAGGATAGAAGAATCCGAGCACTTCTTTTCTCTGACTGCGGGCGGAATCTGCTTTGAAATCCCCAAAAGACTGCTGCCTGAAAACTCATTTTGCAGTTTTCTTGCCAAATCGTATCCTGTAAAAACCAAAATCGTCAAAACAAGAGATGCATGGAGCATTGCATCCCTTGTTATGATCGTTGCATCCGTCTTATCACTGCCTCTTGCACTGCTTTTAATGGACAAATTTGCAGGCGATACTGCCAATTTTAATTTTATTGAAAAAATGTGGTTGTTCTTTTTACCGCTTCCCATTCCGCTTGCATCCGTTGTGCTGGGCATTGTGCTGAAAAAAAAGAAATATTACGCATACAAAAGCAATATCACAGTCGGCTGTATCATGGCAGTAATTCTATGTATTTACGGTTGCTTTACCTTTATTTTTGCAGGTGTCAACAAGCAGTATAATGCCCCCGTGCTTGCACTTGAAGAATATCTTGACACGGATATTCCGCAATATATGCATATTGAAAAACAGGAGCAGCCGTATACCGATCAAAACGGGCAAATAAGCTATTCGGTTTCCTGCTACAGCAATGTTTATTTTGATAAAACGCAAACCGAAGAATTCAAAAAAGCATTTGCAAACGACGAAAGATGGTTGCACGCCCGCCCCGATGAACTGAAAGACATCATCAATCCGCTGTTCCGAGGCACCGGGTATGACTATTATCTGATCTACAACATCAGCGAAAATGAATTCAACACACTGCCTGCGCAAAAAGGCGAGTATAAATTCATCAACGCTTTTTTCTCCGAAAAAAGCAAAAAACTACTGATCGTGGAATACATCATTTGTTACAAATAGAATCTGCCTGATCAAAACGGACTTACACAGTGCTGCAAGTCCGTTTTTTGTATACATTATCAAAACAATGTGATAATTGAGTAGAATTAAGGATTGCAATTTGTTCAGTTTTCACATATAATGAAAGAAAAAGCAACACAAGGAGCACAGTATGGCTATTCCCCGCAAATGGTACAACGAAGCTGTTTTTTATCATATTTATCCCCTCGGGCTGACGGGTGCACCCAAGCAGAACTCCTATGGTGCGGTCGAACACCGTCTGAACACCCTGTTTCCGTGGATTGAGCATCTGAAAAATTTAGGCATCACGGCACTGTACATCGGCCCCTTGTTTGAATCTGTCGGTCACGGTTATGAAACCACGGACTATAAAAAGGTCGACAGCCGTTTAGGTGACAATGCTGATCTTAAAAATTTTGTTGCCGAATGCCACAATAACGGCATCCGTGTGGTGCTCGACGGCGTGTTCAATCACACGGGGCGTGACTTTTTTGCATTCAAAGACATCAAACAGCACCGTGAGAATTCCTTTTACAAAGACTGGTACTGCAATGTAAACTTTTGGGGTAACAACGAATACAACGACGGTTTCTCTTACGGCAATTGGGGCGGTTATAACCTGCTTGCCAAGCTCAATCAGAGGAACATGGCCGTGTGCGATTATCTTTGCGATGTTGTGCGGTTCTGGGTACAGGAATTTGACATTGACGGTATCCGATTGGATGCAGCAGATGTGCTTGATTTTGACTTCATGCGTGCCCTGCGTCGCACCGCTGACGAAGTGAAAGCCGATTTCTGGCTGATGGGCGAGGTCATCCACGGCGACTACAACCGCTGGGTCAATGATAATACCCTGCATTCCGTGACCAACTACCACCTGCACAAGGCACTGTATTCGGGTCACAACGACCACAACTATTTTGAAATTGCCCACACCGTCAAACGGCTGTATGAAATGACCGCCAACGGCAGTCCCATGCAGCTTTACAACTTCACCGACAACCACGATGTTGAACGCATTTACACGAAACTGACCAACAAAGCACACTTCCTCCCCACCCATATTCTGCTTTATACCCTCCCCGGTGTGCCGAGCATTTATTACGGCTCGGAATTCGGCATTGAGGGCAGAAAAGAACGGCATTCCGACGATTCCCTTCGCCCGTGCCTGTGTTTGGAAGATTTGCAAAAAGACACGCAAAAGAATACCTTTGCAAAAATCATTTCCCGTTTGGGTGAAATCCGCAAAGAGACTCCTGCCCTGTCCTACGGCGACTATAAAGAAGTTCTGCTTACAAATCGCCAATATGCCTTTGCACGATCCTTTGACGGCGAAACGGTGTTCGTCTGCGTCAACAACGATAACACACCTGCCAATCTCTGCATCCGCAACCTGAACGGCAGTTTCAAGGGGCTTTTAAGCGGCACCGTGTGTGCGGCAAACGGCAATCTCAACATCACCTTGCCTGCCAACGGCGGCGACATTTTCGTCTGCACCAATGCCCAAATCAAATCCGCACCGCTGCCGCAGATTCAGCCGACAACAACGAAAAAAGAACCCGAAAAAACGGTAACGCCGCCTGCATCCTCCGTGCCGACACCGAAAAAAGAAGAAGCACCGAAAGCAGTTCCGGCACCGTCTGCAAACCCGAAGACGGATGCAAACAACCCCACACCCGATTTCTGCGACTGCATTCCGACCGACAAAACATACGAAGAGATGACCGTCGAACAGCTCCAACAGGTCATTTTTGAAAAAATGAAGAAAAACGGCCCCGTGACTGAACGGATGTACAAGGACATTGCCGACAACATCTGGCACAATTCGCTTGTCAACTGGGCAAAAAGCTTCGGATGAGCAAAACAGGGACTGCCCAAAACAGTCCCTGTTTTTTGTGTTATAAATTGCGGTTTATCGGGGAGTTGGGGAGTCAATCACGGGGACGGCTACTGTGATTGCCGAACAATTTCTCAAAGGCAATCGCAGTACTGTCCCCTGATTTACGACCACGCACAAATTTAAACAAAAATGATGCAAAAAATATATAAAAATCGCCGCCAATCAG
>JAZUQC010000072.1:0-51761 GCA_045605525.1 Acutalibacteraceae bacterium | reverse complement strand
TTCAAGAGTAAGTCCTGCGACATTGAAAAAGAACCTGGCGTTAATTAACGCCAGGCCTAAGAAAGTTTTAAATTACCAAAAACCTTTGGATTTATTTGAGGATTCGCTTAAAAAGTGTTGCACTTAGTTTGACAAATCATTTTTTTATGGTTCTTTTTTTAGTCATTTTTTCCCCTCTCGCGGTATCCGCATACAGCAGCGGGACGAAAAAAATGCCTTCTGTTTCTAAATGCAACAGCCCCTTTTCAGTCAGCTTTTGTTTTTTTATTTCGCCACACAATTTCACCGTTTATAATGGTGGCTTTAACATAAGAGTTTATTTCCAAAGGATTACCTTTGAAAATGACAATGTCTGCATCCTTTCCTTCTTTTAGGCTGCCCAATCTGTGATCGACTTTGCATATGCGAGCAGCATCGATGGTAATTGCGTGCAGGGCGTTTGTTGTACCCAGACCTTCTTTTGCCGCAATACCTGCACATAAAGGTAAATACTGTATTCTGGAAACAGGGTGGTCGGTGGTTATGGCGACCGTAACGCCTGCATCATGAAGAATGCCTGCTGTTTTAAAATCCGACAGGCTGACTTCATCTTTATTGCGTGAAGCAAGAGATGGCCCCACAATGGCAGGATAACCGCTTTTTGCAATTTCCTGTGCAATCAGATGGCCCTCCGTGCAATGGTCAAGTGTGAGGTCAAGGTCAAATTCTTTGGCAATTCTTATTGCGGTGAAAATGTCATCCGCACGGTGGACGTGTGCCTTAAGCGGGATTTTCTTTTCAAAAAGTTCTTTGTAACATTCCAACGTAAAATCTTCGTTCCCTGATTGATTTTGTGAAAAATATTGCCTTGCACGGAACAGTTCCTCTCTGATCAGCGAAGCAATTCCCATACGGCTTGACGGCATATTACCGTTAAGACCGTAGCAGTTCATCGGGTTTTCACCGAAAGCAATTTTAATTGCGGCAGGTGATAAAACTATCATATCATCAATGCATCTTCCGTAGGTTTTTATAAATGCAAATTGTCCGCCAACCGCGTTGGAACTTCCCGGCCCTACCATGACACCTGTGATGCCGGCAGCAATCGCATTGTGAAAAGCACTGTCCATCGGATTGATAGCATCTATTCCTCTGATAGCCGGTGTTGTTGGATTTGTGTTTTCATTGCTTGTATCATTCTGTGATGAAATTTTATCTTCCGCAATTCCGATATGGCTGTGTGCATCGATGAATCCGGGATAAACATTCAGGTTTTCGGCATTGTATATTTCTGTTTCCGCTGACGGAATAATTTGTTTTTTAATTTTTATAATTTTTCCGTTGTCTATCAGCATATCAGCCCGTATCGGTGTGTCATTTTCCATTGTGTGTAAAAGCCCATTTTTAATTAAAAGCATATTTTTTCTCCTTGCAGTTTCTTCTGTGTGAATAGTTTTCCGCAAATGAGGTAAACTATCCTTGTAACTGTTCAGGAGGTGAAAGTATGTATAACAATAGCAACAACAACCAGAATAACCGGAGCAATCAGAATAACAAAAACAATCAGAACAACCGTAGCAACCAGAATAATCAGAGCAATCAGAGCAATCAGAGCAATCAGAATAGACAGAATGATCAGAACAACAAAAACAATCAGAACAGTCGCAATAACCAGAATAAATAATTTTTTTATCGTTTTGGGTATTCGTTTTTATTGTCAGATATCAGATACTCTTACGATAAACTGTCACCGGGTAGAAGACAAAACTCTACCCGGTTTTTTATGCCACAATATCAAGTTTCGCAATAAACATCATAAAGATTATGCTGAACTGTATTTTTGAAATAAAAAAGGTTTTTGCATTAAGTGCAGAATAAAAAACAAAATATAACAGATGTTTTTTACATTATTCCATATTTATTGCAATACTCCACAACAATATTCTTAAAATGTTCATGCTTGAAATTGTTTTTTACATCACTGATGTCGATATAAAAACCGTTTCGCAGATTCTGAATGATTGCTTCTGCCAAGAAGGCTTCAAATACATAATCATTTGTAAAAGCTTCTTCAACAGCGGTATTCAGTTCCGTGTTGATTCCTTTGATTGCGGCACGATAAATGAGGTTTTCTTTACCAAGATATTCACCTGCGTTTTTCAGACATTCCAAACCTTTTCGCATGTCCCCAACGGTGCATTTGCCTTTATATTCAATCACTTTTTCGCCGCCGAGCAATATAAAATCCACCGTTGTTTCAAGTATTCTTGCAAGATCGGGCAAAAGGGCGGTATCGGGCAGCGTTTCGCCGCGCTCCCATTTGCTGACGGCCTGAAATGAAACCCCGATTCTTTCGCCCAACTCACTTTGTGTAATTCCTTTGGCTTTTCTTAGTGTTGCGATCTGTTCGCCCGCCTTTTTGATATCCATTGTGCTTATCTCCTTGTGTAATTTCAATTACATTATATCGCTTGTACTAAGGAATGACAATAACCGTATGATTGAATTTGTAACTGCAGGACTCTACTGATTGTGTGCATTTGTATTGCAATATTGTCATGATTATGCTACTATGATAACAATAAAATCAAACATAAAAATTGACAGCAAGTTGAAATTCTGCATAAAATAAAAATATTGAAACAGGGGAGATGTATCATGTTTCCGTCAGTCTTGGACAATGCCAAAGTTTTATATTATACGTCGAAAGATAATTACGGTGTCATCCGATGGCCTGATGGTGAAACAGCTGACGCATACGTGTATCTTGCTATCTGTAAATATGAAAATGATGAAAATTATTATCTGTTTTGTTGTGACGCAAATTATGAAGTTGTAACTGATGCAGCATGGGAGAGTATTGAAAAGTGCATGCAAGTGGCATCAGCTTACAAAGAGAATATTGCATGGATAAAAATGACAGATACGGATTGAACAATGCCGGGTGGTCGGTATCCCCGGCATTATCTTTTTAAACATTTTTTCTGAAAATATCAAGCATATGAATTGACAAGCCGACACTGTCTTCGCGTTCACAAAGATTGGATAAGAACTTCATATATTCCTCAAATTCGCGATCACTCAACTGGTCAAATTTGTCATCAAAAAGATAGGACAACATATCCACACCGACAAAATGCAATCGTGTCGTGTTTTTATCTTTCATCAGTTCATCAATATCTGATTTTCTGTATAATTCAAAAATTTCCTCGGGTGACGAAATCGTATGGTAATTCTCTTGAATAAGGCCTTTATCGAGATACGGTATCACCCTATGCGTGTAAAAGAATTTGTATAGCGTGGTATCATTGTTGCAGTAGGACGAAAAAATGATGCCGTCCGGTTTGGCAATGCGGATTGCTTCGTCGAGGGCACGATGTTTGTCCGCATCTTCAAAAAGATGATACATCGGACCCAACAGCAAAACTATATCAAAACTGTTGTTTTCAAAAACCGACAGGTCACAGGCATTGCCCTGTATTACTGTTATATTGTGATGCGGTTTCACTTTTTTCTGCATAATTTCTATGTTATGAGCAACCAATTCAACCGCGGTCACATCATAACCCTTTGCTGCAAGTGCAATTGAGTACCTGCCCGTACCGGCACCGATTTCGATTATTTTTGCACCGGGAAAGAGATATTTTTCAATGTATTGCATTGTAGTCAGGTATTCAGGTCTTCTGCTTTTGCGCAACAATCGGCCGTCTTCATCGTAGTTGTTGTAAAAATCAATTACACTGTTGCCGGTTTTGCTGTTTTTCTTTTTGAACAGGTTTGAAAGTTTCATACATATTCCTCCTTAAAATATAAAAACGGTGTAAGCTTATATTGTAAGCCTACACCGTTATAATCATATCGTGAAAACGCAGTTATATATCCCGAAATGAATATAGCAACATAGACCTGCACACACAAGGTTGTGCAAGCCAATACTGATACATATTCGTTTTATGAGAAATGAAACTATGCATAATGCACCTCAAAAATTCTTGTATTCAAGATAACACATAATAAAATGATTGTCAAGGGATTGTTTTTTTGCTTAAAAATGATATGATTTGAGCAGACGGAGAAGGATATTTATAATCAGCCGAGTTCTTGAAGATTTTGCACAGTTTATGGCAGATAATAACGGCAGGGGCCGCTGTTCGCAACAGGGCTTTACATAAGTGTGTAAGATATGATAAAAC
The DNA here is from genome assembly GCA_045605525.1 of Acutalibacteraceae bacterium. Lineage (GTDB taxonomy): Bacteria > Bacillota > Clostridia > Oscillospirales > Acutalibacteraceae > RUG806. Next base: position 47,589 of record JAZUQC010000072.1, on the reverse strand, counting down.
TCGGTGCAGTTCACCTTAACGGCGGAACATATCAGGGCAAACGAATTGTTTCTGAGGAAAGGGTAAAAACAGTGCTGGCAAGACAGTATGAATTTGCCCCAAACGGAATCAGGGATTCCTACATAAAGACGGCATGAACGGCCGGAATTTGCTTGTGATTCCTTGCGAAAACAAAGTTGTTGGTTGGTATCCATCCCGGTGCCCCTGCCTTGACCGGATTTGCAGCAGGGTATCTTTGACAGATAAATATATTAAAAATTGACAGATAAATATATTAAAAATTGGTACTTGCATATCGCTCACAAATATGGTTAAATATATATGCGTATATTTGTCTTTCATTTGGGAGGAAGATTAAATGAATAAAGTGTTTTTGAGAAATATCATTATCACCGTTGTTGTGTTTGCTCTTGTTGTCGGCGGTGCCGTTGGAATTGCCCGCAAAGATTCCGTGACAGAGGTTTCCGGCAAAAATCAGGGAGTTGTTGAATTACATGTCAGTTTGGGCGGTGCAATGGGCGAGCTTGGTGATACGGCTTCTGACCTTGTTTCAGATATCACGGAAGGCGGCATTTCTGTTGAATCTGTTCTCGGCACGGTCAAGGGTTTTGTTTATTCGGATGCCATTGTCAATGTCATTATGTCGCTTGCTTACCCGTTGCTCAAGCAGACGCTGACGGATCTGAATATGCTTGAATTTGCACACACCATTGATTTGTATTACAGTGGTCCGTCCCTTGCCGAACAATTGGGAGAAAATACATATACGTGTCTTGACAAAGACGGTTCCCGTAAACCTTTGAATGAGGTTCTCAACAGTGTCGGTGATGATTGGTCTTATATGGATACAGAAGTTGCCTTCACAAAGGAAAACGGCAGTCAGGGTACAACAACGCTTTGGAATTCCATTATTTGGGGTGTTACGGACGAAGAAAGCTTCTTCGCTGTCATGGCGGATATGAGCAAAGGCCTGCGTGGTGTGCTTGAGGTTTGCATTCAAAGCAAGACACGCGTTGTTAATGTAAATGTTCTGGAAGTGCTTCTTGATTTTGATGCAATTCCCATTCGCATGGATGCTGCTGATATTTACAATGTATCTGAAAAATCCGGCTATGAAAGTTGTCTTGTTCCGCTGTTCAATATGCTCGGTCTTGTGGATGGTGAATATCCGACTGTTGAGGAATATCTCGGCTATACCGATATTGCAGATATGTGGAAAGGTATTCTGCAACCTGTTTTTGCTGCGGTTGATAAAATTGCAAATAGTGCAGATCCCATGCAGAGTATTACGAGCCTGCTTGTGAATTTTGCCAATGCCGTCGAAAGCGGTTCTCTTGTGGAGGGCATGCGTTGTCTGCGTATGGATGCTAAATTCAATCCGCTTGCGGCACTTGTAATGGGCTATGAAGACGGGCTTCTGTTTAATCTCGGTCAGTCTTTGGTTGAAATAATCGGCGAACTCGGCATTAAACTTGACGGCGATTTCAACACATTGCTTGACAGTCTGCTGCAGATGATCGTAAAGGCCGACAGTGCAGATCTTCCGAATATGGACGTTGCAACCTTGACCGCTTGCGCAAGCGCCCAAACACTTGCAAACGGTGCAACATACTATGTTGCAGATGCACAGAAGGTAACCGATTTCCTGATTGATTATGTGATTCAGGAATCGACTGTGGATGCGATTTTGCAGCACACATCGCTTGCCGGCACGCAAACCGCTTCGGATGTGCTCGCCGGAGTTGCAAGCAGTAAAGAGGGACTTGCCAAAGTTGTAAAAACACTGGCACAGGCACTGTTTTTTTAGCAAATAAATGCGGGTGGGATTTGATTCCCACCCGTTATTTTATTCTGTTTTGTTACCGTTTTTGTCGACAGGAACAGGAGCCCATTTTATGCCGTTATCGGTTAATCCGACCGCTTTTCTTAAAATAAAACGTGCATCAATTGAACTAACAATATTATCACTGTTTACATCGGCAATAGCCAAAGCAGTGTTGTCCGGATTATTTAAATTGATGCTGTATCGAAGTGCCAGTCTTGCATCTCCTGCGTTGATAAAGCCGTTTCCGTCACAATCGCCGGACATGTGTTCATAAAAAGTTTCTTTACAGTTTTTGCAGGAAAAAGTGAATGCTTTGATGTGAGGAGCGAATTCCTTCTTCGTGAACTCATGACCGTTGTTGTCGCAATTTTTTGCGGGAATGATGCGGTTGATTGTTTTAAGGGTATCATACTTACCGATTGTATTGTAACGCTGAAAAGTTATTGTATCAGCATTTACACGCACCGCCAGACCGTATCCTTCTTTTATATATCCCGCCGTAATGTATGAGAAATTTAACTTGATTTTGCTTCCGCCTTCGGTGGTAATTTCATCGCCAATCGTTTTATACCACAGCGTTTTATCAACGGTGTGATTGTGCCCCCACATGTAAATAATGTCTATTGTTTTGCCGTATTTATTTAATAAATCGGCATATTTATATGCGTTTGTATTATCATGTCTGTCTGCATGCAGTGGCAAATGGGACATTATAAATAATGGTTTGCCTACTGTTTTTTGATTTGTATTATAGCTTTTCAGATAGTTTGTGAGTGAGGAAACGGCATTTGCATTTTTAAAGTCCTCGTAAGCAATCAAGAACAATGAATAATGTTCATTTGTAAAGGCTTCACCGGTTTTTTGCAAGCTGTTCCCTGTAGTGTCATGATTGCCGGTGGTGAAAAATGTTTTAGCATCGGGAAAAACCGATCTTACATAAGACTGCAGGGAAGATGCGGATACTTCATAATCGCCGCCGAGTGCAACAACACCGACGGATGTATCTTTTTTTACGGCAGACAGTACATTGGTAAAGTTAGCGGTTTTTCCGTGCACGTCCGTTGCGAAAAATATGTCATTCGTCGCCGCAGTTGCAAGCATCGGAAGACTTGTTATGAATATCAGAATAACAAGTAACACGGTTATTATTTTTTGTTTTTTCATAAATAATCTCCTCACAAATTGTCAAACTGAGTACAATCCATTTTTATTCATAAAGGCGGTGTAATAAAAAAAAGAGGTTCGACCCTCTTTTTTATGCTACAAGACTGTCAAACAGCAACATAACACAAAAGCCTACCAAAAGGGAAAATGTTGCTGCACGTTCATTGCCGTGTGCGTGTGTTTCGGGAATAATCTCGTCACTGGTTGCATAAAGCATGGTGCCACCCGCAAAAGCAAGGGCAAAGGGGAGGATTGCTTCCGAAACATGCACACCGAGATAGCCGATCAGTGTTCCGACTACTTCAATAAGGCCCGTGAACAATGCGATGAAAAAGGCTCGCCGCTTTTTGATGCCGACACCGAGCATCGGAGCAATAATAACCATACCTTCAGGAATATTTTGCAACGCGATGCCTCCGGCGATACTCAGAGCCTGTCCGGTATTGCCCGTACCGAATCCGACACCTGCCGCAAGTCCCTCGGGCAGGTTATGAATGGCAATAGCGATCACAAAAAGCAAAACTTTGTTCATGCTTGCATTCTTTTTCGGATGATCTTCTTGTTCACTGCCTGACAGATTGTGCAGATGCGGGAGCAGTTTATCAACAAGAATCATGCATACGGCACCTGCAAATATGCCGAGTACGGTTATGAGCAATCCGTGTTCACCGCCAAGATTGATTGATTCGGCAATCAATCCGAAAACGGCGGCGGCAAGCATAACGCCTGCGGCAAAAGCAAGAACTATATCATTGAGTCGATGACTTGGATTTTTAATGATAAACCCAAGGATTGCACCAAATACGGTAGCAAGACCAACACCGAGTGCTGTCATTAAAACCATTAACATGTTGAAAATACCTTATTAATAAAATTATACTTTATTTGTTTTTTCTTGCTACAGGGTAAACGAGTTCACCTTTTGCAGCAGATACCGCGGATTTGCCGAGATTTGTAAGGATGAGTGTTGTTGCTTTCCAGAAATGCTTTCTGGTGTCTTTATCATGGTCAAAATAGTTGTTGACCATTTTGGGAACAGATGTCACAATGTTTTTTGCAAAGCCGGTCAGATTCTCTGTTTCCGTTGCCATAAACGTATCATTAAGAATTGTTCTGAATCCATTGATGTCTTCATTGCTCGCTTGTTCAATTGTATTGGCAAAGGCTACATCCTGTACCTTGCCAACAGCTGTCAGATCATCAGCAAGAACGGGGAGAGCACCGTCCAGCTGCCAGGTGCTTATATCGTGCTGAATCAGCCCAAGGACCGGAATGCTGCTTTTTACGACTTTGAAATCGTTGTCATGCTTGAGCATCAGACCAAACAGAGAACTGTCGGGCACAAAGTGGCGATACACAGGGCGAATGGAGTTGTATTCTTCGCTGTCAAGGTAATTGTCATCCGCAAATCCGGGCCCGTCATTATTGTATACTCTTTTGATTCTCTTGCGGGTTTCTTCGGAGCAATGCAAGGCAGCATACAACGCAAGATGCCCGCCTTTTGAGTGACCTGTCACATAGATATCTCCTTCAAGATTGGCGGCGGCTTCTTCAATGTACTGAACGGTCAGATCGTGAGAACCTGTTTTTCCTTTGAGCAGCAGGTCAAAATCCTCAACCCATCCCAAAATACTGTCATCTGTTCCGCGGAAGGCAATGACATTGACCTTATTCGGAAGTATGAATGTTGCTGCAGCAAATTGCACTGTGTTTTCTTCGTCGAATACAGATCGCACACCGGTCAGCTTGATTGCGGCAAAACGTCGGTGCGAGGACATCTTCACCAGTCTGCGGCAGATATGCTTGGGTAATACAAGACCTGCGGGCACCATTTTGTAGTTATGCAGTGCATAGAATGCCTGTGCATAATGCCCCAGTGTTTTTGGTGTTTTCTCAAATTCGGACGGAGCCACTTTTTCAAGCGGCATATAAAAGATATTGTTCAGTGAAAAATCATCGCCATCTGTGTATGGCAGCTCTGAAAATGGGATGTTACCGAATTGTTCAATATATGTAGTAATATTGGGCATAAATCAACACTCCTTACAATTATTGTCTGTATTATAATTCAAATAAACAGTAATATCAAGTCAAACTTTGTCAGATTTATGTATAATTGCAAGCAATTGCCAGTATCATGAATACGATCGAAGCGGCAAATTCCGCAATAAATAAAGGTGCGGTGAATTTTAACCATTTTCTGTATGTGACACCAATCATTCCGATTGCAATAATCATGATTCCGCTGGTGGGGTACAGAAGATTTGTAAAACCGTCACCAAGGCAGAAAGAAAGGATTACACTCTGACTTGTGATGCCGAGCATATTGGCAAGCGGCAGGATGACCGGCATCGTTAAAAGTGCTTTGATAGAGCCGCTGCCGATAAAGAATTCCAGTGCCATGATAATAAAGAAAATGACCAGAATACAGATATATGGATTCAAGCCCTGAATATGCGTGTAGGCGGAGTGAAGAATGGTCGGCAGGATCTGTCCTTCTGTCAGGACATAAATGATTGCAAGAATAAGCACAAAGAACGGCAGAATCGGTAAAATGGTTTTGATCCCCTTGCCGAAATTTCTGAAGAAATCTCTTCTGCTCATTCCGGAGAAAACAGCTGCAAAAACAGCACCTAACGCAAACATAACAGGCATGGCGGCAGATGAAATCGTTCCGCCCATATCAAGCGCAAAATCAAGTGCAATCAGCAGAAAAACACAGGCAAGACAAATGCCGAATGCCTTGCTTGCTTTTGCAATACGCTTATTTTGCATCGCCTCTTTGCATGTATCAATCGGATATTTATCACGCATCTGCAGGTCGCTTTCATAAGAAAGTGATTTCTGCGGATTTTTTTCAATGCGTTTTGCATATAAGACGAGAAACGCGGTCAGAATTGCATAGACCACAAAAAATACGATGATACGAAAACCGAGACCTGAATAAATTTCAAGACCTGCCATTTTCTGAATGGTAACAACGTTGAACGGATTAAATGTTGCGGCTGTGAAACCGAATGCTATTGCAATCAGACTCATGCCTAATCCAATCAGAGAGTCCCAACCCAAAGCAAGAGAAATGGCAACAGCTATGGGAACAAGCGTGATGGCTTCTTCAAGAATACCGGCAGTGGAGCTGAGCAGCATGCAGATGAAAACAATCAGCGCAAGCAGAAAATACTTTTTCTTCGCAAACTTTTCAACAACAAGCCCCATAATATATTTTAATACGCCGCACTCATCCACAATCAAAAATGTGCCGCCGATGACAACAACAAACACAACAATTATGATGCCCGTCAGAAAATAATCATTTGCCGGATTCAGTGCAAGAAATGGTGAAAGCAGTATTTTCCACCATGCAAGCGGGGTTTGTTCTTCGAATTGTATGTAAGAATCAGGATCGAAAATTTCCACATCGTCAACAATCTGTGAAGCTGTGAATTCACCTTGCGGAATTACATGAGAAAGAACACCTGCCGCAATGACAAGCACAACAGCAAGAATACTGATCATCAGTACGGTTTTAAGGTTCAATTGAATTCCGGCTGCAACGGATTCCTTTTCCTTTATTTTTTTACTCATAATTATCTCCTCAACCACTTATTCATTAGCGAAGCTCAAGATTTCTTGTAACGGTTACAAGAAAATGATGGAGCCCGTAAGCACAAAGGGAATGTCGTTGTCAATCAGTGTTTCCATAACACAGCTGTGAATATCATGCTCCTTGACAAAATTTCGGACAGCCCCACTTTTGCGGACAAGGTTGATAGTATGCAGATGGTTGTAATGTCCATTATACATATTTTTCTTTGTGTATCCATCACACGCCTGATGTATGGCTATATCAGGTGCAGAAAGAAATGGTTCTTTTGAAAGATCGGGTGTACTATAAAAAGCCGCGGCTTTATATTTGCATTTATTCAGCAGTTGTAATCTGCTGTGATTCATCCAAAGCTTTTATCCGTCTTTGCTGCAATTCTTCCTGAATGGGAACCAGTTTTTTCTTGGAAAGCGGATAGATGATAGTCAGAATCAAAATCAGAGTGTAAACAATGGCGGGGACAATGGTGCACATTTTGTAAATATTGTGACCGACAGAGCCCTTGGCAGTGGTGACGGTATCCTTGAGTTTATCGCTGTAACCTGTCTTTTTAAGAAGCTGCATTCCGCCGGAATCAGCAATCGTCTGACCGACTTTTCTTGCAAAAGTGTACACGGCATAAATGGCACTTTCGCTTTTTTCGTATGTTGTGTATTCGTGATAATCGATGCAGTCCATTACGATTGCCCAGTTGGTAATGCTCATAAAGGAGTAGCCGAGGCCGATGAGTGCCTGCATGACGAAGTATAAAACTTTACCCGGAAGGAATACGGCATTGAAAATTGCAGCGGCAGAAGAAAGGAACAATCCGCACACGCAAAGCTCCTTTTTGCCGAATTTTTCAACCATTTTCGGCACAAACAGAATGAGAGCCGCCATGGGACCGTAAGTGCAAATGGTGTTGAATATGCCGAGATTGGAATCACCGAAATAGTTTTTATAAAGATACTGCGAGAAGGAACCGAACTGCAGAAGGCCGCTGATAAGCACACCGGAAATCATGACCATCATGAACGGCAGACTCTTAAACAGGGAACCATAGGTCTTCTTGATGTTGATCTTTTTCTTTTCGGGGGCGGATTGTATGCGTTCTTTGGTGGTCTTGAAACAAGTCAGATACATTGCGGCAGAAGCCACAGAGAATGCAAGAACAAGAATAAATGCACGTTTGTCGCTGAATTGCGAGGCAATGGTTCCGTCCGGCTGTTCGATTTTGCTGTAAATAAGTGCCTGACCGACCAGAGTGGGCATGGCACCGCCGACACCGCCGCCGATGGAGCGGAAGGTCGAAAGCAAAGTTCTGCCTTTCGGATCATCTGTAATGACCGAAGCAAGAGAGCCATAGGGGATATTCATGCCCGTATACAACATACCGAACGCAGTATAAGTGATATATGCAAAGGCAAGAAGTATGGTATAATTACTGATAAACTGACTGATATTCAGGAAGCAAAGAATACAGGAAACAGCAAGCGGAATACTGACAATTTTGATGTACGGTCTGAATTTGCCGTCCTTTGTCGGCTTTCTGGCATCTACAATCAATCCCCACATCGGGTCATTGATGGCATCCCACAGACGAACAACAAGGAACAGAACCGTGATGTCATTGTAAACCTTATCTGCATCAAAACCGACCATCAGACTGTCGGTGTAGAACACTTTGAGAAATGTTGAGATGAATGTCAGCACCAGCAGATTGCCGATGTCGCCGAACATGTAACCGATGCCTTCTTTGATGCCGATTGCATTCGGATGTCGCAGGGCTGTCGGCGGTGCGGTCGCTTTCTTCTTTTTCATGGAATGAACCTCCTTTGACAATATGAATTTATTTTACACAATAAAATGATTTATGTCAATCAAATGTTCCAGGTTGACACTGTGTTATGAAAAAAATATAATGTAATTATATTGTAGTAATATGGGGTGTTACAATGTTTTTTCTTTCCGCGTTTGCTGATGAATATGCTCGGGATTTTGACATGCAATTGCAAGGATTAAAACAGAATCAATTGCGATATATTGAATTGCGTAATGCGGATGGGGTCAATGTCGCACAATGGACAGAAAACAAAGCAGCGGAAATTGCAGAAAAAATAAATAAATGTAATATTCAGGTGTCTGCAATAGGCTCACCGCTCGGTAAAGTTTTTGCAGACTGTGAAATGTCTGAATTCCTGAAAACGGTTGAGCGTGTTTGCTGTATTGCTGATATTTTTTCTTGTGATCTGATTCGTGTTTTCAGCTTTTACAGACCGTACAATATGAAAGAGCCTGATTATAAATTCTCGGTTTTTGATAAAACAGAAAGAATGCTCACTGTTGCCGAAAAGTATAATAAACAACTTTGCCTTGAAAATGAAGGGGAACTTTACGGAGAATCCCCCGAAAAATGTCTGGAATTATTGGATACATTCGGCGGTGCCTTACGGTGCTGTTTTGATATGGGAAACTTCAGATTGCAAGGGTGTGAACCATATCCCGCTGCTTATGAGCTGTTAAAAAAATATATTACTTATTTTCATATCAAGGATTCTTTTGACCACGGTGCCATTGTGCCGGCGGGCTGTGGCGATGCGAAGATCAAAGAAGTGTTAACTGCATTTGAACGTGAATACAGCCGCGATAGTTTTGTCACCATTGAACCGCATCTTGTAACCTTTGACGGGTTATCTGACCTGACAAATGAGAATATTGAACACAAATTTGTTTATGAAACAAAGCAAGCAGCATTCGCAGATGCCGTGCAACGATTCAGATTGTTGATGCAATAAAAATGCGGCGAAAAAATCGCCGCAAAAAACTATTTTTTTTATGCCGATTTACGGTATTTGCCTTTTGATGCTCATTTTCTTTTTCTGATACAATTTTGCCAGACCGCCTTCACTCGTTTCGCGATATTGATAAGCGAGATCCCTGCCTGTTTCGTGCATGGTTTCAACCACCATGTCAAAACTGATTTTTCTTGAGCCTGAAAGGAAATTTGCAAGGCTCAGAGCGTTAATCGCACGCATGGCGGCAACTGCATTTCTCTCAATACACGGAATTTGAACAAGACCATGGATCGGGTCACAGGTAAGACCGAGATGATGCTCCATTGCAACTTCAGCCGCATATTCAATTTGTCCGATTCCCATTTCATACAATTCGGCAAGTGCAGCCGCTGCCATGGAGCAGGCGGAGCCGATTTCGGCCTGACAACCTGATGCAGCACCGGAAATGGTTGCATTGGTTTTGATCAAATTTCCGATGATGCCGCCGACAGCCAATGCACGGATTATATCATCATCAGAAAATCCTTTTTTTAATTGCGTATAATACAAGGCGGCAGGGACAACACCGCAAGCACCGCATGTTGGTGCAGTAACCACAACACCTGCATCTGCATTCTGCTCACTCGCCGCGTACGCATAAGCACAGACAAGACGGTTTTCTCTTGTTGCTTCACTTTCATCGATGTGTCGCTGATTGAAAAGATACTGTGCCTTTCTTTCAACATGAAGTCCGCCCGGCAGTTCCCCGGAAGCGGAAAGTCCTGCGGCAATGCAGTGTTTCATGGTCTGCCATACGGTTGCAAGATGTGCTTTTATTTCTTCACCTTCACGCAAAAAGCAATAATCCGAAATACGCATGTTATGTTCAATGCAGAATGCGGCAATTTCCCTGAATGTGTTTTCGGGATAGATGTCAGGGGTGTCAATATCCGGTCTGCCTTCGACCTTGATAGCACCGCCGCCGACACTGTAAATGCGCATGAATGCAATTTCCGTATCGTTTTTATAGGCCTTCATATCCATTGTGTTCGGATGAGGCATACTTTCATTTTCTTCATCAAAAATGATATTGCAGGGAATCGGAGCAAAGGTTTCTTTGACAGCACGGTCTGTTTGATGGCCTTTTCCGGTCAGAGCAAGAGAGCCGTACAACGTAACTTCAAAATAATCAACGTCTGTATTTTCCGATGCAAAAAGTTTTGCGGCCTTAACCGGGCCCATGGTATGAGAGCTTGACGGACCACGTCCGATGCAGTATAATTCTTTCAGAGATTTCATGATGGTCTCCAATTATATTTTTTTTATATTTTACCCCTCTTTGCGTAAAAAGTAAAGCATAATTTAACTCTTTGGGTTTATTTTTAATTTACATTGTAAAAAGGAGATATCTGTATGAGAAAAATTCTTACTTGCCTGTTGACGCTTGTAATTGCCTGTCTTTGTTTTTCTGCCTGCAACAATGCAGATACAATAACGGCGGGGAATGTAACAAATCCTGAAACGGGTGAAAAAATCAATACGGCAACTGAGTATGTGACTAACAATAACGGCTATATTGTGCAACCTTCCAATGCGTTGCAGGAACCCATTCCCGGAATGCTGATGTGTTATCTTGACTACATTGTGGACGATGCGGCTTATCTTGATCATGTTTCTGTTGCTGTAACCCCGGAAATTATTCAGACACCGGCACAGTTTGCAGCATTTTTTGCTACAGACGAACAACCTGATGCGATTGCAAAAGCCGAGGCTTTGCATTCGGAAATGACAGCAACACCTGAAGGTGCGGCAATCTATCGTGATTTTGATTTTTATGATTCATGGAATCTGATCGTGTTGTCCGTGCGTGAGAAAAATGCACAAACGAAGCATACGATTGATTCAGTTTCTTACAGCAATGACAGTTGTATTTTTTATGTCAACGGAACAAGAGAGGTAGCAGAGGATGACGGCGAAGCAACTGTGCGTCATTATGTGTTCCGTGTGCCTAAAAATGTATATAACGGTGTCAGTCACAGTTTTACAAAAGGTGAATAATGTAACGCAAGGTGTATCATCAGTGTTTGTTGATACACCTTTGCTTTTGCATAAAAGCAAAAATATGCAAGAAAATATGCAAAAAAACTTGTATATAATTTTTTAATATGCTATAATACTTCAAAATAATGTATACAGGGGACTTTGATATGACGAGAAGAGAAATGCGTGAGCAGGCATTTGTATTGCTTTTTGAAAAAATGTTCAATGCCGAAAGCACGCTGCAGGAGCTTGCCGAGTATGCCGATGCAAGCGGCTTGTTTGTCGTTGATGCATTCGCAATGGAAATTGCTGTGCGAACAATGGAGAATATTGCAAGTATTGATGAACGACTTTCTGCTCTTTCACAAAAGTGGTCACTGAACAGACTTTCAAGGGTTACACTGACGGTATTGCGTCTTGCCGCAAGTGAAATACTGTATTTTGACGATATTCCCGTTTCTGTTTCTATCAATGAGGCTGTGGAACTTGCCAAAAAATATGCAACAACGGAAGATGCATCTTTCATCAACGGTGTGCTTGGTTCTTTGGCCCGTGAACTGACAAGGTCGGCGGAAGAATAAAATGTCCAGTTATCTCGGAATTGATACAAGTAATTATACAACAAGCCTTTCTTTGTTTTCGCCACAAGACGGTATTGTCGGTTTTCAGCGCCGCATCCTGAAGGTAAAAACCGGGGAAGTCGGTTTGCGTCAAAGTGAGGCGGTTTTTCAGCATGTGCAGAATTTGCCGCAGTTGATGCATGATTTGTATCAGAATAAGAAAATTGTTATTGATGCGATCGGTGTTTCCGTATCCCCCCGTGATGAAGAAGGCTCTTACATGCCGTGTTTTACGGTCGGCAAAACACTTGCAGAAAGTATGGCTTGTGCTATGCAGATTCCCGTTTATCATTTTTCGCATCAGTGCGGTCACATTGCTGCTGCAGCTTTTTCCGCAAACAGAGAAGATTTGTTGCAGAAAGAACATATCGCATTTCATGTTTCCGGCGGCACGACGGAAGCTGTGTTGGTTCAACCCGATGTTCAAAAAATAATAAACACCCGCTTGATTGCATCTTCTTTGGATCTTAAGGCGGGACAGGCTGTTGACCGTGTCGGGCAAATGTTGCATTTGCCGTTTCCTGCAGGTCGGTATCTGGAAGATCTTGCAGGACAAAGTGATAAAAAGTACAAAATAAAACCGTTTATGCGAAACGGATCCCCGAGTTTATCAGGACTTGAAAACAAGTGTCGGCAGATGTTGGAAAAAGGGGAGGCACCTGCAGATATTGCTGCATATTGTCTTGCCTATATTGCCGCGGCTTTGCGTCTGATGGCGGAAAATTGTGTGCAGAAATACCCTGCACTTCCTATTCTGTTTTCCGGCGGTGTTATGTCTGATCTGATTATCAGAGATGAACTGCAAAAGCATTTTGAGTGTGTTTTTTCAGATCCTTTCTATTCTTCGGATAATGCCGCAGGAATTGCTTATTTAACATCTTTAATGAACACCCGGTGAAAATAATGCAGAAAATTGCAATCAGTGTTTCACAATTGAATCTGTTTGTAAAAAGCCTTCTTGATGCAGATACAAGACTTGCAGATGTGATGATCTGCGGAGAAATTTCCAATTTCTCCGGTCATTACCGATCCGGTCATTTGTATTTCACGCTCAAGGATGAGCAAGCAGCTGTGAAAGCTGTTATGTTCAGCAGAAGTGCCGCAAAACTTCGCTTTGCACCGCAGAACGGTATGAAAGTGATCGTTCGCGGCAGAGTGAGTGTATATGAACGCGATGGGGTATATCAGATTTATGTTGACGATATGCAACCCGACGGGCTTGGTGCTCTGACAATTGCGTTTGAACAGTTAAAAAAACGACTTGAAGCAGAAGGGCTGTTTTCAGTGCAGCATAAAAAGGAATTGCCTGCTTATCCGAATCGGATCGGTGTTGTAACTTCACCGTCGGGGGCGGCTGTGCAGGATATTTTGAATATTATTTCCCGCCGATGGCCCGTTGCAACGGTTGTGCTTTGTCCCGTCAGCGTGCAAGGTGAGACTGCAGCAGGTGAAATCAGTACTGCAGTTGCGGCACTGGATGCAAAAAAGGTCTGTGATGTTATTATTTTCGGTCGCGGCGGCGGTTCCATAGAAGATTTATGGGCTTTTAATGATGAAACCCTGGTGCGAGCCGTTTACCATTGTACAACACCGATTGTATCCGCTGTCGGACATGAAACGGATTTTACACTCTGCGATTTTGCAGCAGACCTTCGTGCGCCGACCCCGTCTGCGGCGGCTGAGTTGGTTACCCCTGATATAAATGAAGAGATCAGAAAAAATCAAGGACTTTACAACACGATTTTTTCGTTGGTGAATGAAAAAACAGAAGATGAACGGATGCGGCTTGATTCTTTGCTTCGGGCACGCAGTTTTTCTGCTCCCGAACATTTTTTTGATATGGAAAAACAATATGCGGATGCATTGTCCGTTCGTCTTAAGAATATACGACACAGTTTTCTGACAAAGCAAAAAAACAAATGCGGTCTGCTGATCGCAAAACTTGACTCGTTGAGCCCGTTGAAAGTGCTCAGCCGAGGTTATGCAGTTGTTTATAAGGATAAAAAGATCCTGTCCGCTGCACATGAATTACAAAGCAGAGATCGGATTACAGTGTCCATGATCGACGGCTCTGTGCAATGTGCGGTTGAATCGGTTGAAATATTTGAGAAAGTCGGTGGCGAATATGCCCAGAATGACGTATGAATCTGCAATCAGGCAACTTGAAGAAATAGTCCTGAAGCTTGAGGATGGAAATCTCACATTGGATGAAGCTGTAAAGTTGTTTGAAAAAGGAGCTAAATTGTCTTCTTTTTGTGATAAAACTTTAAAAGAAGCAGAACTGAAAATCATGACTTTGGACGAGGCGGAGGAACAAGATGGCTGATATGAAGACCGTTGCCGGCTATGCACGTATGTTTGAAGAAGCTCTGCCCTCTTTTGTTGTCGTAGCAGATCATGAGAAAGCTGATATGCGTGAAATGCTGATGTATTCCCTGGAGAGCGGCGGTAAGCGTGTGCGTCCCGTGCTTTGTCTTGCATTTTGTGATCTTTGCGGCGGAAATGCTGAAAATGCACTTGCATTTGCGACTGCCGTTGAGTTTATACATACCTATTCTCTGGTGCATGATGATCTGCCTTGTATGGATAATGATGATTATCGCAGAGGTAAACTTTCCAGCCACAAAAAGTATGGTGAAGCCAATGCACTGCTTGTAGGTGATGCATTGTTGACACATGCCTTTTCATTGCTTGCACAGGCTGTCGAGCAAAACGCTGTTTGTGCACAAGCCGCAATCAAGGCTGTCGGAGTTTTGTCCGCTTGTGCAGGGGTAAACGGCATGATCGGCGGTCAATTTGTGGACCTTGCAATGGAAAACAAGGATAGTACGATCGAAGATCTGTTTCTGATGGATCGTTATAAAACTGCCGCTTTAATAAAAGCTGCTTGTCAACTCGGTTGCATTGCAGCATCTGCATCAGCGGAAACGATTGAAAAAGCAGGACAGTTTGCCGAAAATCTCGGCATGGCATTTCAGATTATTGACGATTTGTTGGATGATGAAGATGAAACATCCAGTGATAAAATGAATAACAAAGCAACATATCCCGCACTGCTCGGAGCAAAACAGGCACGTGAGCTTGCGGAAGAATATACAAAAAATGCCGTGGATGCCTTATCTGTATTCGGAGAGCGATCCGCATTCCTGCAGACATTTGCATTACAGCTTGTGAACAGAAAAATATAAAATGGAAATGAAATATTTGCCGACGGTGTTTTCTCCGTCGGATCTGAAAAAAATCCCCGAAGAACAACTGCCTGTTCTTGCACAGGAGATCAGAAATACGCTGATTGAAACCTTGAGTGTCAACGGTGGGCATCTTGCATCAAATCTTGGTGCTGTTGAGCTGACAATTGCCCTGCATAAAGTGTTTGATTCTCCCAATGATTCAATCATCTGGGATGTCGGCCATCAATCGTATGTCCACAAAATGCTCACGGGAAGATATCGCCGTTTTTCAACCATCCGTCAACCGGGTGGTTTGTCAGGATTTACCAGAACAAATGAAAGTGAGCATGATAAGTTTAATTCCGGGCATTCCAGCACAGCCCTTTCTGCGGCTTACGGTATTGCACAGGCAAACCGTATCAAAAAGAACGATGCTTATGCCGTTGCTGTAGTAGGGGATGGTGCCTTTACGGGTGGTATGGTGTATGAAGCACTCAACAATGCAGGACGGTCGGATTGTCGTTTGATTGTTATTCTGAATGACAATGAAATGTCCATTTCTCAGAATGTCGGTGCTCTTGCCCGTTATTTTGCCGTTATGCGTGCAAATCCCCGCTATGTAAAATTCAAAGCAGGTACGGAGCGTTTTTTGATGCATATTCCGCTTGTCGGCAAGCCTCTTGCAAAAGCGGTCTATAATTTAAAAACCAATATTAAAAACATGATCTATAACAGTACTATGTTTGAAGATCTCGGTTTTCGATATATCGGACCCATTGACGGTCACAACATTGAACAGCTATGTACCGCTATGGAAGCGGCAAAGTCGATGAATATTCCCGTTGTTTTGCATATTAACACAATCAAGGGAAAAGGTTTTGAACAAGCGGAAAAATCGCCCGATGTATTTCATGGAATATCACGTTTTGACCCCGTGACAGGTGAGCCGCCCGCAAGCGGCGAAAATTTTTCATCCTGTTTCGGAGATTTTATGGTGCAGGCGGCGGCAAAAGACAAACGCATTTGTGCCGTTACTGCCGCTATGTCCGTCGGAACGGGGCTGGCAGGATTTTCAGAAATGTACCCGGATCGCTTTTTTGACGCCGGCATTGCAGAAGAACACGCCGCAACATTTTGTTCCGGCCTGGCAAAAGGCGGGATGTTGCCTGTTTTTGCTGTTTATTCCTCATTCCTGCAACGTTCTTATGATCAGATTATTCATGATGCCGCAATGCAGAACCTGAAAATGGTTTTTGCTGTTGACAGAGCCGGTTTTGTCGGCGAAGACGGTATGTCGCATCAGGGGATTTTTGATGCAGCTTTTCTCAATACAATTCCTAATGTGACAGTATACAGCCCTGCAAGTTATAAAGAATTGAATAATTGCCTTGTCAATGCCTTTTATCATTCCGATGGTGTGACGGCTGTTCGCTATCCGCGTGGCAAAGAACCTGCACAGCCTGATGATTTTACGCCGTCCTTTGATTCGTTCGATTATTACGGTGATGAGAATGCAGAAGTTCTGCTTGTTACCTACGGCAGAATTTTTGCCAATGCTGCAAATGCAGTGCGTAAATTAAAAAATGAAGTTCCTTGCGCAGTGCTGAAACTTAACAGAATTAAGCCTATTGATGCAAAAGCCATAGAAATTGCAACTAGCAAGAAATATGTTCTCTTCTTTGAAGAAGGTCAACAACACGGCGGAATCAGCGAAACATTTGCACTGAATCTTCTTGAAAATGAATTCAAGGGTGTTTATCGCAGTGTTGCTGTTGAAGATGATTTTCCGATTCATGATACCGTACAGGCACAGCTTGCAAAATACCGTCTTGATGCAGACGGTATGATCAAAACCGTTCAGGAGGTGACCGGAAGTGGCTGAAAAGAAAAGACTTGATGCTTTTCTTTTTGAAAAAGGTCTGAGCGAAAGCAGAGAAAAAGCAAAGGCTTTTATTATGTCCGGCATTGTGTATGTCAATGATCAGAAGGCACTCAAAGCCGGCATGACGGTCACGGAAGATGACCGCATTGAAGTACGCGGCGGAATGGAATTTGTAAGCCGCGGCGGATATAAACTGAAAAAAGCGATGCAGAATTTTCCGATTGTTTTGAAAGACAAGATCTGTATGGATGTCGGTGCCTCAACTGGCGGTTTTACAGATTGTATGCTCAAAAACGGTGCAAAGAAAGTTTTTTGTGTGGATGTAGGCTACGGTCAGCTTGCGTGGAAACTGCGCAGTGACGACCGTGTTGTGAATCTCGAACGCACAAACATCCGCTACGTTACCAATGAACTAATTCCCGATGTGGTAGATTTTTTCAGTGTAGATGTATCGTTTATATCTCTGAAACTTGTTTTGCCTGCTGTGTTACCGTTATTGGCGGAAAACGGCCAAGGTGTTTGCCTGATCAAACCGCAGTTTGAAGCCGGCAGGGAGCGTGTCGGCAAAAAAGGGGTCGTTCGTGACATACAGACACACATTGATGTTGTTCATGAAATTATCGGATTTGCTAACGCAAACGGATTTTCAGTACTCGGCCTTGACTTTTCTCCGATTAAAGGTCCGGAAGGGAATATTGAATATCTTATGTACATACAAAAAGGAAGCGGTAATGCCTCGGAGGTTGATGCACAAGCAGTTGTGCAGGCTTCTCATGCACTTCTGAACGGCGGTGATGCACAATGACTGTTGCCGTTATACCCAATCTGACCCGTCGGAATGCATTTGATATCACATTGAATGTGTGCAAAGAACTCGACTTATTACAGATTGATTATTTATTTTCGGATTCTTTGCGGGATATATTCAAAGATGTGAAAAATGCTCGTTTTGCGGCCGAAGAACAATTGACGGATGTGTGCGATTTTGTTATTTCTGTCGGCGGTGACGGCAGCATGATTCATGCTGCAAAAATGGCGGCAGTCAAAGGAAAACGCATTCTCGGCATCAATGCGGGGCACCTTGCATATCTTTGCGGTGTAGATGCCGATGAGTTACAGATGCTCCGCTGTCTTGTAACAGGGGAGTATGAAGTCGAAGAACGGATGTTGCTTCGTGCGGATCTGTATGAAGGAGATGAACTGATTACAAGCGGAATCTGTGTCAATGACCTTGTTGTTTCAAGAGGAATGAACAATATGAGTCTTGTTGATATTGAAGTCCGTCTGTCGGGGCAATTGATCGCCGACTACATTGCAGACGGTGTTATCGTTTCCACGCCGACAGGTTCAACCGCATACACATTAGCCGCCGGTGGTCCGATTGCCGAGCCGACATTGGATGCAATGTTACTGACTCCCATTTGTCCGCATCAATTGAATTTACGCCCCTTTATTTTCAGACCCGACTCTGTGCTGGAACTTTCTTGCGGAAAGCGCAGAGAAACGGGTGTACTTGTGGCTTCTTATGACGGAGAGCCGCCCGTCACTCTCAATGAGAATTCTGTTTTAAAGGTTACGAAAGCAGATATCAAAGCGGAATTTATAAAAATCAAACCGATCAACTTTGTAGATGTTCTGAATGTCAAAATGTCACTCAATCGGTAAACGGAAAGAAGGAAAGATGATGTTGAAAAAAAACAGACAGGCTCTGATTGTGCAGATTATTGAACAGAACTGTGTCAGCACACAGGAAGACCTGATGAATAAGCTGTGTGAAGCCGGGGTGGAAGTTACGCAGGCAACGGTTTCAAGAGATATTAAGGAACTGCGAATAGTCAAGCAGTCTTCCGCTACGGGCGAATATAAATACTGTATTCCCGCAAATAATCCTGACAGTAAACTGAATAAATATCACGCTATTTTTGCAGAATCCGTGGTTTATACGGATTGTGCAATGGGGATTTGCCTTGTTAAGTGCCATGTCGGCACCGCACAAGCTGCTTGTGCCGCAATCGACTCCATGAATCTTCCCGGCGTGGTCGGAACACTTGCCGGTGATGACACCATTTTTATTCTTTGCCGTAATGAAGCAGGTGCCACTGAAATTAAGCAGACGATAGACGAAGTTATTTCAAGTATTAAATAAATTTTGTTATGCTTTGCAATTTACAGATTGAAAACATTGCTATCATTGAAAAAGCATCTGTTGATTTTGTCAACGGATTTAATGTGCTGACGGGTGAAACGGGTGCAGGGAAGTCCATTATTATTGATTCTATCAATGCCGTTCTCGGTGAAAAAACGTCCCGTGAACTTATCCGTACCGGCTGTGTATCAGCCAATGTGTCGGCATATTTTGCTTTTGTTGCAAAACCGGTCAATGATCTGCTGGAATCCATGGAACTGCCTGTTGAATCTGACGGCAGTCTGTTATTGCAGCGAAAACTGTATAAAGACGGCAGAAATCTGTGTCATGTCAACGGTGCAACTGTAACTGTATCTGTTTTGCGCAGAATCGGTATGATGCTGATGAATATTCACGGTCAGCGTGACAGTCAGGATCTTCTGAATGCTGAGCAGCATTTTCAGTTTGTTGATAGTTACGGTGATCTTGAAGAAAATTTCAATGCATATAAAACTGCTTTTGATATTTGGTCTTCGTGTAAAGCGGAACTGAAAAAGGCCATACAGTCTGAAACCGACAAGGAACGCCGAATGGATCTTCTGCAATATCAGATCCGTGAGCTTGAGGTTGCTGATATCAGAATCGGTGAACGAGAGCAGTTGAATGCACAGAAAAAGATGATTCGTAATCTTGATAAACTCAACAAAGCTTTGAACGGTGCGTTTGCTTCTCTTGACAATGCAGTTTCATCAGTTGACCATGCTGTGCACTGTATTGACGATGCAGCAAAAGTCAGTCCGTCAGTTTCGGCATTGAACACCAGTCTGCAGGAAGCAATCGCTATTCTTTATGATTGCCGTGAAGAAACCTCGTCTGTTTTATCGCAAGTGGATGGTGCTGATGCAGATCTTGAACAAATAGAGGAACGTCTTGATCTTTTGTATCGTCTTTCCAAGAAGTACGGCAATGATGAAGAACAGATGCTGCAGTTTTTACAGGATTGTCGTAATGAATATGATAATCTTCTGAATGCACAGGCTGTTATTGAAAAATTGCAAGTGCAATGTGATAAAGCCGAGAAAGAATTGAAAGCAACAGCAAAAGTGCTTTCTGAAAAACGTAAAGAAGCGGCTGAAAAACTGCGGCTTTGTATTGAAGATGAACTCCATTTTCTTGATATGCCAAATGCTCACTTTTATGTCAATTTTGAACCGGGCGAGCCAACGGAATCAGGAACAGACTGTATTGAATTTTATATTACAGCAAACCCGGGGGAAGAAGCCAAACCCTTGGCGAAAGTAGCATCGGGCGGTGAGCTGTCACGTGTCATGCTTGCAATCAAGAATGCACTTGCCGATAAAGATATTGTTTCAACGCTCATTTTTGACGAAATAGATGCAGGTGTCAGTGGCAGAGCGGCTGAGAAAATCGGCAAAAAGCTGAAGCAAGCGGCGAAAAACAGACAAGTTCTTTGCATTACCCATCTTTCACAGATCGCCTGCCGGGCAGACTCACATTTTTTGATTGAAAAAAGTGTACGCGATGAAAAAACTTATACTTCCATTTTTCAGCTTGATACGGACGGCAGAATCAATGAACTGGCCCGTATGAACGGTGGAATTACACTTACGCAAGTACATCGTGATGCAGCCAGACAATTGCTTGTGGATGCAGGTGTCTTATAAAAAATAAAATACTTGACAATTATTTGTATTGTGTGTATAATACTTCCAATGGCTATGACGGGAAGAAGTAACCCTGTGCCCGATGCAAAGAGAGGTTTCGGTTGGTGTGAGAAACCGTGAGGGGCGAGTGAAATACATCCCCGAGCCGCAATGCTGAACTTATCAGTAGGCATTGCCGTGTGCGCACGTTACAGCGCCGGAAGTTTTTTGACTTCGTAAGGTCATATCCGCGAGGGTGTGATAAACTGAGGTGGTACCACGCATATTCTGCGTCCTCGGAGTATTTCCGGGGACGTTATTTTTTTAGGAGGAATACATAATGACTGTTTTTGAAGAACTCAAAGCAAGAGGTTTGCTTGCACAGACTACGGATGAAGAAAAAATCAAGGATCTTATCACAAACGAAAAGATTCGTTTTTATATCGGCTTTGACCCCACGGCAGACAGCCTTCATGTCGGCCACTTTGTGCAGGTTATGGTTATGGCT
The DNA here is from genome assembly GCA_045605525.1 of Acutalibacteraceae bacterium. Lineage (GTDB taxonomy): Bacteria > Bacillota > Clostridia > Oscillospirales > Acutalibacteraceae > RUG806. The sequence continues at coordinate 26,234 of JAZUQC010000072.1, read as the reverse complement.
CATATGCAGAGAGCAGGCCATACTCCCATTGCACTGTTCGGCGGCGGAACGGGCATGGTCGGCGATCCTTCGGGCAAAACCGACATGAGAAAAATGCTCACCCGTGAAACCATTGACCACAACATTGAATGCTTCCGCAAGCAGATGTCCCGCTTGGTTGACTTCTCCGACGGCAAGGCCATTATGGTCAACAATGCAGACTGGCTTCTGAATCTCAACTACATCAACTTCATGCGTGAAATCGGTGTTCATTTTTCCGTCAACCGTATGCTTGCTGCCGAATGCTACAAGCAGAGAATGGAAAAAGGCCTCACTTTCTTTGAAATGAACTACATGATCATGCAGAGTTACGACTTCCTGCATCTTGCCCGTACACAGAACTGCGTTATGCAGCTCGGCGGCGACGATCAGTGGAGCAATATCATCGGCGGTATTGAGCTTAACCGCCGTTGCGACGGCAGGGAAGTCTACGGTATGACTTTCAATCTTCTGCTCACAAGCGAAGGCAAGAAGATGGGTAAAACCGAAGGCGGCGCTGTTTGGCTTGATCCCGAAAAGACCTCTCCGTACGAATTCTATCAGTACTGGAGAAATGTCGATGATGCCGACGTTATCAAGTGCCTTAAAATGCTGACATTCGTTTCTCTTGAAGAAATTGCAGAATACGAAAAGTGCACCGGCAGTGAACTCAATGCAGTCAAAGAAAGACTTGCTTATGAAGTTACCAAGCTCATTCATGGTGAGGACGAAGCTGAAAAAGCAAGAGCAACCGCCAAGGCTTTGTTTTCCAACAGTGCTGATGTTTCCACCATGCCGAGTGCTGCAATCAGTGAAGCTGATTTCGTTGATGGTAGTATTCAGTTGACAGCACTTCTTGCCGCTACCAAACTTGCTCCGTCCAAAGGCGAAGCCAGAAGACTCATTGAACAGGGCGGTATCTCTGTTGACGATGAAAAAATGACGGCGCCTAACACCGTCATTTCCAAGGACGCTTTTGAAAAAGGCTACATCGTTGTTAAAAAAGGTAAAAAAGTTTTCCTGAAAGTTGTTATTGAATGATTTGAATTTGGGGTGTCTTCGGGCACCCCTTATTTTTTTTACAAAAAAAAGACTTGCTCAAAAAAACTGAACAAGTCTTTATCTTAATTGAATCAGAACAAACCGGAAATAATTCCGTTTTCGTCCACGTCAATTCTTTCAGCTGCAGGTGCTTTCGGAAGCCCCGGCATGGTCATGATGTCGCCCGTCAGCACAACGATGAATCCTGCACCGTTGGAGATCTTGACATTTTTGACTGTGATTTCAAAGTTTTCGGGTGCACCGAGCTTTGTTGCATCATCCGAAAAACTGTACTGCGTTTTTGCAACGCAGATAGGGAGTTTATCGAAACCGAGTTTTGTCAGATTGTCGATCTGCTTCTTGGCGGCAGGAAGAATGTTGATACCGTTGCCGCCATAAACACGCTTTGCAACTGTTGCAATTTTTTCTTCAATGCTCAGATCAAGGTCATAACTGAATTCAAAATTGTTTTCTTCTTCGCAAAGACGAACGACTTCTTCTGCCAGCTCCTTGCCGCCTTCGCCGCCGTTTGCCCAAACAGTGGAAAGAACGGTGTTGACACCGAGTGCACGGCATTTTTCGATAATAAGGTCAATTTCCGCATCCGTATCGGTCGGAAAACGGTTGACAGCAACCACGCAAGGCAGTTTGTAGACATTGCGGATGTTGGAAACATGGCGCAGAAGATTGGGAAGACCTTTTTCGAGTGCTTCCAGATTTTCACTGCCGAGTTCGGTTTTGGCAAGTCCGCCGTGCATTTTAAGTGCACGAACCGTTGCAACCATAACAACTGCGGACGGCTTCAGACCTGCATATCTGCATTTGATGTCGAAGAACTTCTGTGCGCCGAGGTCCGCACCGAAGCCTGCTTCCGTAACGGCATAATCGCCGAGTTTCATTGCCATGCGTGTTGCAATGACGGAGTTGCAACCATGTGCGATATTTGCAAACGGACCGCCGTGCACAAATGCGGGGGTGCCTTCCAATGTTTGCACAAGGTTGGGTTTGAGCGCATCCTTCAGCAAAGCTGCCATTGCGCCTGCGGCATTCAACTGACCGGCCGTAACGGGTTCTTCATTATAAGTATAACCGACAATAATGCGGGAAAGTCTTTCTTTGAGATCTGTAATAGAGGAGGAAAGACAGAGAACAGCCATGATCTCACTTGCAACTGTGATATCATATCCGTCTTCACGCGGAACGCCGTTGATTCTGCCGCCGAGACCGTCGGTCACAAAACGCAACTGTCTGTCGTTCATGTCTACACAGCGTTTCCAGGTGATTCTTCTGGGGTCAATATTCAGTGCATTGCCTTGATAAATGTGGTTGTCAAGCATAGCTGCAAGCAGATTGTTCGCAGCGCCGATGGCATGGAAGTCGCCTGTGAAGTGCAGGTTGATGTCTTCCATCGGAATAACCTGTGCCCAACCGCCGCCTGCGGCACCACCCTTGATTCCGAATACGGGGCCGAGAGAGGGTTCGCGAAGTGCAACAACAACATTTTTGCCGATCTTACGAAGACCGTCTGCAAGGCCAATGGTGGTTGTGGTTTTACCTTCACCCGCGGGGGTGGGTGTAATGGCTGTAACAAGAATCAGTTTTCCGTCTTTCTTGTCACTTTCTTTAAGTAATGACAGATCAACTTTTGCCTTGTTTCTGCCGTACAATTCAAGATATTTATCGTCAATGCCTGCGGTTGCGGCAATTTCAGTAATGTGTTTAGGGGTAACGGACTGGGCAATTTCAATATCGGTAAGCATTGATGAAACCTCCGTTAAAACTTAATTCGATCAGATCGGTGTGCTTGCATTTTTGAGGGTTACGTCATGGTATCCGCCTTCGACGATGCTGGTTGCGGAAACAAGTGTGATTTTTGCATCTCGCTGCAGGTCGGGAATGTTTGTAACACCGCAGTTGCACATGGTGGATTTTACTTTATAAAGGCTCTTTGCAACGTTGTCGCGAAGAGAACCTGCGTAGGTGACATAAGAGTCAACGCCTTCTTCAAAAGAAAGTTTTGCCTTGCCGCCGAGGTCATATCTCTGCCAGTTGCGGGCACGATTGGAGCCTTCACCCCAATACTCCTTAACATACTGGCCGTTTACAATCAACTTGTTTGTGGGGCTTTCATCAAAACGGGCAAAATATCTGCCGAGCATCATGAAATCAGCACCCATGGCAAGAGCGAGGGTCATGTGGTAGTCGTGTACAATACCGCCGTCTGAGCAAAGCGGAATATAAACGCCGGTTTCTTCAAAATATTTATCTCTTGCTGCGGCAACTTCGATAACAGCAGTAGCCTGACCTCTGCCGATACCTTTCTGTTCACGGGTAATGCAGATAGAACCGCCGCCGATGCCGATTTTGATAAAGTCTGCGCCTGCATCTGCAAGGAAGCGGAATCCGTCCGCATCAACAACGTTGCCTGCGCCGACTTTTACGCTGTCGCCGTATTTTGCACGGATGAAGTCAATGGTGCGCTTCTGCCAGATAGAATAACCTTCGGAAGAGTCAATGCAAAGAACATCTGCACCGGCTTCAACAAGAGCAGGAACACGCTTTTCATAGTCCATGGTGTTAATACCGGCACCAACCATAAAACGCTTATTTGCATCAAGCATTTCGTTGGGATTTTCTTTGTGACTTGCGTAGTCCTTGCGGAATACAAAATAAACAAGATTACCGTTATCGTCAACGATCGGCAGAGAATTGAGTTTGTGTTCCCAGATGATGTCATTTGCTTCCTTGAGAGTTGTAGCCAGGGGAGCGGTGATGAGTTTATCAATGGGGGTCATAAATTCGCAGACCTTTGTTTCGGGAGCCATGCGGCTGACACGGTAGTCGCGGCTTGTGACAACACCAAGCAGTTTGCCGTTGGCTTCGCCGTTGTCTGTCACGGCAACGGTGGAATGGTGGGTCAATTCAAACAGAGAAAGAACGTCTGCAAGGCTGTGATCGGGAGTCAGGTTGGAGTCGCTGACAACAAATCCTGCTTTGTAATTCTTGACTCTTGCAACCATTGCGGCTTCATCTTCAATGGACTGAGAGCCGTAAATAAAGGACATACCGCCTTCTTTTGCAAGTGCAATTGCAAGGGTGTCATTTGATACAGACTGCATAATGGCGGAAGTCATCGGAATGTTCAAAGATATAGCGGGTTCTTCGCCTTTTTTGAATTTGACAAGCGGAGTACGCAAGGAAACATTTGCAGGGATGCAGGTTTCGCTTGTGTAGCCGGGAATCAGAAGATATTCGCTGAAAGTATGAGACGGTTCATTGTAGTAGTGGGCCATTATGGTATTCCTCCTCATTAAGATAATTTTATATTAGCATACATTATACATTGTAATAAATGTGAAGTCAATCGACACTTTCGGAAAAATATAAATATTTTTGGTATCAGTTTTTAGTTATTGCGACTTTTTTCGTCTTCTTGTTCGTCTGATTTGTTGCTCCAGTCGACCGTCACGGATAAAAGCACTCAATGCCAGTTGTTCTAATTTTGATGCGGTCTGATTGTAAAGAGGCATTCTGCTTTTATATTTTTCAGTCAGAGCATTCGGAAGTACAAGATAACTGATGCGGATTCCTGGAATTAACAGTTTCGAAAATGTGCCGAGATAGGCAACGCATTTTCCTGTATCCAGCCCTTGCAGGGACGGTGCAATATACCCCGGTTGCAGTTCACTGCCGTAATCATCTTCTGCAATAATGATGTTGTTGCTTTTGGCAAATTGCAGAAGCTGTGCTCTTTGCGAAATGGACATAATGTGTCCGCTTTCATCTTCATGTGAAGGGAACAGATAAAGTAAACCGATGTTCAAGGATGATAACTCGTTGAGTTCAGACGGTAGAGAATTATAGTGATGAACTGCTGCACCATGATCTTCAAAAACAGCTGCCCCCTGTTTAAAAACAGGACCAATAACAGCCACATTCTTCGGTTGGTTGCAAAGTGCATATAATAAATGAAGGAGGGACTGTGTTCCTGCACCGATTATAATATTGTCGGCTGTGCAATATACCTCTCTGTTTTTTATCAGATATTCACAAACTGCATTGCGTAACTCAGGTTCACCTTGCGGATGTCCGTATCCGAGCAGTCTGTCTGTGTTGCGCAGTGCACTTTTTAAATATCTCTGCCACAGGGAAAAGTCGAAATCGTATGCACTTTCAGATGCGGCGAATTCTGTATCTGTGATTTGTATTTTTTTATCTGTATCATTTTTAGTCTTCTGCATATCTTTGAAATCAGCCATGCAGACATAGTAACCACTTTGCGGTTTGCTTGATACATATCCTTCAGCGGCAAGTTGCATATAAGCGGTTTCAACTGTGGTCTTGCTCAATGACAATTCCTGTGCACAACGTCTGATTGACGGTAATTTTGTGCCGGCGGGAAATGTTCCGTTGATAATCAGTTCTTTATAATGATTATACAATTCCATATAAAGTGTTGACTGTTTTTTTTCAAACATAATGTGCCCTCATATCTTTTTTAAACTAACCTCTTAAAAAATGTTGATATTGACTATTTATTTAAGGTCAGTTTTTGTGTATAGTATAGTTCGTCAGAAACAAAAAATCAAGCCCCGGAGGGAATAATATGAAAATCAAACGTTGTGCTGCGGTACATGATATTTCATGTATCGGAAAATGTTCGCTGACAGTAGCATTGCCTGTGTTGTCTGCCATGGGAATTGAAGTTGCGAGTGTTCCAACAGCGATTTTGTCAACTCATACGGCAGGTTTCAGCGGATACACTTTCCATGATCTGACAGATGAACTGCCGAAGATTACTGCACATTGGAAAAAAGAAAATATTGAACTGGATGCTATATATACCGGGTATCTCGGTTCATTTGCACAGTTGCAGTTTGTGTCCGATATGATTGATGATTTCAAGACGAATTCACTGTGTGTGGTCATTGATCCTGTTATGGCGGACCATGGTAAGCTTTACACCGGTTTTACGCCCGAATTCGCCCTCGAAATGGGAAAACTATGTGCAAAAGCAGATGTTATTGTGCCCAATCTTACAGAGGCTGCTTTTATGCTCGGTGAAGAATATAATGAAAAGTACGACAGAAACAGCATCAAAGCATTGTTGCAGCGTTTGGCAGCACTTGGTGCAAAAAGCGTTGTACTGACCGGTGTTAGTTATGAAGAAAACAAACTTGGTTGTGCAACCTATGATTCACAGACCGGTGAATTCGGTGAATATTTTACCGAACAGTTACCTGTTGCAATGCATGGAACAGGTGATGTCTATGCATCTGCATTTACGGGTGCTTATATGAACGGAAAATCCTTGATAGATGCTGCATCACTTGCTTGTGATTTCACCTGTGCATGCATTAAGGCAACGATGGATGATATTGAAAATCATTGGTATTCCGTAAAGTTTGAAAAGTGTCTGCACCTGTTGACAAAGGAATAAATGAGGTATTAAAAACAGACTTGCCGAAAATTTTAATCGGCAAGTCTTCTTTTTTTGGTGAAAATGTTTAAAGCGTAATTTTTGTTTTCAACCTCAATATGTTGTGGTTAGTCATTTTACACAATGGACAATATGCTTAAAAAACACAACAAAATGTTGTTGATTTTATTGCATAAAAAGGGTTTTATAATGCAAATTGCTCAAAGAAAAACGAAAAAATTGTACTAAATTCTCAAAAAAGCCTTGCATTTTGCAGAAAGTGCATGTATAATGAAAATGAAATGTTGTGATTTTGCATAAAATCTAAAACGAAGGAGTTTTCATATGTCGAACAGACTGTTTCAAGGGGTTATTCATCAGATGAAAGATTCGGTCGGCCGCACAATCGGAATTGTTGATGAAAGCGGATCCGTAATCGCCTGCAGTGAACTCAGTAAAATAGGTGAGAGCAGCGGTATTGCACCCGTTACCGTTTTTGCAGCAGGGCAAACGCTGGCAACGGGCGGATATACATACTGCAGTTTCGGCTCTCCCGTGCAACCTGAATACGCAGTATTTGTGGAAGGTGTTGATATGCTTTCCGAAAAATATGCTTCCATTCTTGTTGTTTCATTGATGAGCATAAAACAGTTTTATGATGAAAAATATGACCGCAGTAATTTTATCAAGAATGTAATGCTCGATAATATTTTGCCCGGTGATATTTATCTGAAATCCAGGGAACTCCATTTTAACAATGATGCACAGCGTTGTGTGATCCTGATCCGTCTTGCCGAAAACGGAGATGCTTCTTTGTTTGATACCGTGCAGAGTTTGTTTCCGGACAAGAACAAGGACTTTGTTATCAATATCAATGAAACAGATATTGCTGTTATTAAAGAAGTGGCGGCAGGAACAGAAGCAAGAGATCTTGAAAAACTTGCACGATCCATCGTTGATGCTCTTGCAGCAGAAACCACTGTTCAGATTGTTGCAGGTATCGGTACAGTAATCCGCAGCATTCGTGAACTTGCCAAGAGCTTCAAAGAGGCACAGATGTCATTGGAAGTCGGCAAGGTTTTTGATACGGAGAAGACAATTGTCAGTTATGAAAATCTCGGCATTGCACGTCTGATTTACCAGTTACCCACCACGCTTTGTGATATGTTCCTGCGGGAAGTTTTCAAACGTGGTTCAATTGAAACACTTGATCATGAAACATTATTCACAATTCAAAAATTCTTTGAAAACAACCTGAATGTTTCCGAAACTTCCAGAAAACTGTTTGTACACAGAAATACACTTGTTTACCGTCTTGAAAAAATCCGTAAGCTGACCGGTCTTGATCTGCGCGAGTTTGATGATGCCATTGTATTCAAAGTGGCTCTGATGGTAAAGAAGTATATCGACACTTCTCCTATTAAATATTGATTCAGTGTTATTTAAGAAAAAAGTGTAAAATTTATTTTCGGATTTGAAGAAAAAGCGGGGAGTGGCAACCCCGATACGGTTTTAAATAAACCGGGAGGATTTATGATTGAATTTAAAAATGTAACAAAAATGTACAAAAACGGCACAAAAGCCCTCAATGATGTTTCTTTGCATATTGATAAGGGGGAGTTCGTTTTTATTCTCGGTGCATCCGGTGCAGGTAAAAGTACATTTCTTAAAACGCTTATGCGTGAAGAATTGCCCAGTTCCGGCTCTGTTGTAGTCAATGGTGTTGATCTTGTTCACATCAAACCCAGGAAAATTCCTTATTTCAGAAGAACACTCGGTATTGTATTTCAGGATTTTCGCCTGATTCCAACCATGACCGTGTATGACAATGTCGCTTTTGCTTTATATTGCACCGGTGCAAAATCGAAAGAAATTTCCCGCCGTGTTGCGTATGCACTCAGTCTTGTCGGTTTGACGGGTAAGGCCAAAAACTATCCGAATGAGCTTTCGGGCGGTGAACAGCAACGTGTTGCATTGGCAAGAGCTCTCGTTAATAAAGCAGAAATCATTATTGCTGACGAGCCGACGGGAAATATTGACCCTGAAATGTCCAAGGAAATTGTTGATTTGCTGAACCACATCAATATCAATAACGGCACAACCATTGTTATGGTTACGCATGAACATGATCTTGTCAAACAGTATAACAAGAGAACCATCACCATCAAAAGCGGTTGTGTGGTGTCAGATACAGCACACCCTGAAATTGCGGAAGAAATCGGCGAGGTTGAAGATGTGAATCTTGCAGCTCCCAGTGGATTTTATCATCCGCCCACAGAAAATGTGGAAATAGAAGATTTCCTGCAGTCCTACGGTCATGAAGACGGCGAAGATGATAATGATGCAACTGTCGCTGTTCTTGCCGGTGTTTCTGATGATTCCAATGTTGAAATTACTGCCGATCTCCGTCCGCCTGTGGTTACTGTTACAGGCAAAGATGACAGCAATGCTGAGAATTGAGAGGAGATGGTAATATGAGACAAAGAGGTAGTATCCGATATTTGATTTCGGAAGGATTCAGAAATATTCATGCAAACAGGCTGATGTCTGTTGCATCCATTGCGGTGCTGGTTGCTTGCCTTGTTATGATCGGAAGTGCATGTATGATTTTTATAAATGTGCAGTCTGCCGTTGAACAGGTAGGGCAACAAAATGTTATCATGGTGTTTGTTGATGATGCACCTGAAGATGCAGACAGAGAATCTTATGTTGACACTTGTGAAATTGCTATAAAAAATATTGACAATATCGCTGAAATTGTCTTTGTCAGTCGTGAAGAGGGTTTTCAGACGATTGTTGATGAATTAAGTGAAAATGCTTCTGTTTTGTCAGAAGCGGATGCCGCTTTTTTACCGGACGGTTTTAAAGTGACGGTAAAAGATATGGAACTGTTTGATAACACAGTGGCTCAGATTCAGGAATTGCCGCAGGTAATTCATGTTCGTCAGAATTCCGATCTTGCTGTTCGTTTGCAAAATATCAGCGAAGCAATTACATATATCAGCGTTGCCATCATTCTTATGCTGTTCTTCGTTGCTTTGTTCATCATTGCTAACACAATCCGTATTACCATGCATTCAAGAAGACTTGAAATCAGCATCATGAAGGCTGTAGGTGCTACAAACTGGTTTATCCGTCTTCCGTTTATTGTCGAAGGTGTTGTAATCGGAATTATTTCAGCATGTATCAGTATCTTGCTGTTATTCGGCTTGTATTCAATTGCCGGAACGGCTTTACAGAATGTGTTCAGTATTTTTAATTCCGAAGTAGTTAGTTTCATTGTCTATGCAATTCCGATTTTTATTGGTTTTCTTGTGGTCAGTGTATTCACTGGCAGCCTGGGCAGTGTATTCAGTATCGGAAAATACTTAAAGGAACAGGGAGGTGTCGTTCTCAATGATGAAAACGAATAAAAAATACTCTCGATTTCTTGCATTGCTTACGGCATTGCTTGTAGCACTCTCTTCGTTTGCACTCTTTGCCGGAGCCAGTGAAGCTGATCTTTCGGATGAAGAGAGAGCAGAAATTGAAGACCTGCGCAATCAGCAAGCGGAGTTGGACGACAAGATTGCTGATGCACAAGCCAAAATGGATGAATTGGCTGATGATATTGAAAATGAGCAGGCTTATGTTGAACAATTGACATTACAACTTGATAATCTGTCTTCACAGATTGATGTATTGAATGAAAGCATTGATACTTATGAAGCAGAAATTGTTGTATTAGAAGGTAAAATCGGAGAAAACGAAGCCATTCTTGCCGATATTGAGGATGATATGTATTCTTATCGCAAGCAGGCTCTTGATTTGCAACAATTGAGTGAAGATACTTATAACCTGCTCCTTGAGAGATTGCGCTATATGTATATGACCGGTGAAACTACCGAATTGGAAGCTTTACTTGATTCGCAGTCATTATTCTCCTTTCTGCTTCGTCTTGAATTGATCAATTCCATTGCAGAACGTGATGACAAATTGATTGATACCATGCAGGAAAGTATTGATGGTGCCAATGAGGCAGAAGGCAAGTTCCGTGAAAAGGCTGATGAACAGCAAAAGGTCATTACGGAACTTGAAAAGGACACCGCAGCTGTTGAAGCTCAGCAGAATGAAGTGATTTCTGCACGTGCAAAACTGGAAGATACGCAATCCCAACAACAGGAACTGTATCATGAAGCTATGACAAACATTGATAAGCTTAATTCCGATATGGAAGGCTATGATACACTTGTTGAAATGTACCATGCCGAACGTGAAGAATTTGACAATGAAATTGATCGTCTGATTGCTGAATACAGTGCTGCCAATCCCACTCCTGCACCGCCTTCTTCGGATGATTCTTCTGATAATTCGTCGTCCGGCGGAAACTCATCAGGCGGAAGCTACTCAAGCACTTATATTCATCCGCTTTCACAGTATTCCGATGTTTATATTTCTTCGGGTTACGGCGGAAGAACCGATCCTGCAACGGGTGCATACAAATATCATTATGCAATTGACCTCTGCCGCTGGGCAGGTACTTCCAATCAGAATGTTGTTGCTGCTGCAGACGGAACGGTTGTTACAGCCGAATGGCATTCTTCTTACGGTTACTATGTGCTGATTGCACACGATACCGGTGTTTATACATTGATGGCACATAACAACTCTTTGCTTGTCAGTGAAGGCCAGCGTGTTTCTCAAGGACAAGTGGTTGCCCTGTCCGGGTCCACCGGTTATGTAACAGGTGCCCATGTTCACTTTGAAGTTCGTGTCAACGGCGAAAAAGTCAATCCGTTGAACTATGTAACGATTGATTAAAAATTTTAATATTCGGAGTGTCTGTTTTTCGACAGACACTCTTTTTTTGTTGCATGTAAATTGTCGGTGTTGTAAGTAATTTGTATGCAACAAAAAAAAATACCTTTTGTCCCAAAAACGGTGGTTGAATACTTTTTTATTCTGACCGCATTTCGACAGTTTTTCTGCATCAATACAGATATAATAGTAAACACATCCGAAGTATGAAATGAGTGCTTTATTTGAAGACTATTATATATGTCGATATTTTATTGGCAGTCAATTTATTATTAACCTGTGTTCTTTTGTTACTGACAAGTGCGGTATTGAAGATCGATGTAAAAAAAACACGCATTTTTTTCGGTTCCATGCTTGGCGCAATGTATTCTTTGTGTGTGCTGGCACCTGAAATGGGATTCTTCATATCATTATTTTTGAAATTTTTTATGTGCACAAGTATTGTTTGTGTTACTTTTCAATTGCATAACCTTCGGAACATTATCAGGGCTTGTATTTGTTTTTTTTCCGTCAATATAGCGTTTTCAGGTTTGCTACTGTTGCTTTCAAACATAATCAACACTTCATTTATATATGTTCGCAATGCAAATATTTATATAAATTTTGCTTTTCCGCTCCTTCTTTTGATGACTTGTGTCGGGTATATACTATTGAAATTTATAATCAGTTTATTTCACCAAACACCGTCAAACGAGGTGTACAGAGTCAGAATTTATATTGATGGTTCATGTGCCGAAACGACGGCAACTGTGGATAGCGGCAATACTCTGCATGACCCAATCACGGGCAGACCGGTATGCATTCTATATCAGGATGTTATCATGTCATTGTTACCTGAAAATGTGCAGGAATTTATTGCCGGAGATCTGAAAGTTGAACAAACATTTGAACACAGATGGTGCACCCGAATATCTGTTATTTGTACAGAATTTGCGGTCGGCAATGCTCTTTTGCCGACTCTGAAAGTTGATATGCTTGAAATTGTCAAAGGAAAACAGAAGACAGAATATAAAAATTGTGTTCTTGCGTTGACCAAAAAAACTTTTGACGATCTTCAATGTCAGATGCTGTTACATCCGGCACTGATCGGTTCAAATATCAAACAGGAGGTAATATATGAAAACAATATTATATAATGAAGGTATTTGTAAATTATATTTCCGGTTGTTCGGCACGGGAAGTCTTTGTTATATCAGCGGTCCGCAGGTTTTACCCGCTCCGCTTAAAAATGATGAAGAGAATGATCTGATTGAACGCATTGCTCAAGGGGACAACACAGCACGGGAGCCGTTGATTGTTCATAACTTACGTCTGGTTGTTTATATTGCACAAAAATTTGATAATACGGGGGTTTCGCAAGAAGATCTTGTTTCCATCGGAACAATCGGATTGATAAAAGCTGTAAATACTTTTTGTCCGGATAAAAATATTAAGCTGGCAACATATGCCAGCCGTTGCATAAGTAATGAAATACTTATGTATCTGCGAAAAAACGGGAATATACGGAATGAAGTTTCATTGGATGAACCTTTGAATACTGATTGGGATGGAAATGAATTGCATTTTTGTGATGTATTGACTGACCCTGTGCAAAATGTAGGTTCCGACCTTGAGAATGAAGATGATATACAATTGCTCATGCAGTGTGTGGATAAACTTCCATCCCGTGAAAAAGAAATCATAACACTTCGTTTTGGTTTATTTGGGAATAAGGAATACACACAAAAAGAGGTTGCTGATATAATGGGCATCTCACAAAGCTATATATCCCGTCTTGAGAAGAAAATTTTGAAGCGATTAAAAAAAGAAATAGAAAAAGATGACAAATAACAACACCGCCCGAATTTAATCGGGCGGTGTTTATCAAGCATTAACTTTTTCTTTTTGCTTTTGCGGCAGCCTTTTGTGCTGCTTTCTCTTCCTCCAGACGTTTCTGTGCTGCAATTTTCTCTTCTCTTGCCGTTTCAGCTCGCAGTTTTGCTTCTTCATATTGTTCGGCGATTTCTTCAAAGTGAGTGTAATTTTCCCTTTGAGCAATCAGTTTTTCCGAATCAATATACGGTTTTGCGGCACGATTGAAATAGGCATGCTTATCCATTTCATGCTTTGCATTCTTCTGTGCTGCATCGCGTTTTTTCTTCAGATCCTTTATCTTTGATTTCAAAGAAACGATTTCAGCCTTATCTTTTACTTTCTTTGCATCTTTCAAAAGAAGGTAACATTTTTTAAGTTCAGCATTGCAATTGTCTTCTTCATCGAAGTATTGTTCAAGAATCTTGAAATCAGGTTGCACAAGGTCTTCCGTGTTTTTGAAGTATTTGTTGATCGATTTGCAGGAGGCAATTCTCTTTTTTACAAGCTCAATTGCAAATTTACGCATTTCTTTTTCTTCTGCAGTACCCTTGGGCATATTGCGTGCTGCTCTGAGCTCCGCTTTCAGTTCGCTGAAATTGGCGGTTAAAAGACCATTCAGACCGGCATTATATACTTTCTTGCTCTCTGCAAGGCTGAATCTGCCCGTGTCAGAAGAAAATTTGTCAAGCTCTTCACATACAAATTTTGCAATTTCAATGTTTTCATTGAACTTAACTGCCTCATTGTAAGCCTTTTTTGCCTCCTTTTTTGCGGCCTTGTCTTTGATGTTGCGATAATCTTTTTTGCTGATTGACTTGGGTGCCGCTGCTGCCATCTGTCGTGAGTAACGAATGATGTCAATACCTTCAACAAGATCAGCGTCTTTTGAAACACCGTTTGCGTAGTCTTCAAACAAAGCTCTGACTTTGAGAACATTGACAACCGATCGTTGTTTTCTTTCGTTGAAATCATACCATATATAAGGAATAACATTCAGCAAAGCACCAAATGCAGCAACAATGATCAAAACCCTTGTAAGACTTAATAAAATTTCAGGGTCATACAGTGCGGAAAGTGCATTGTTGTAGTTATCCTGACCTTTTGCAAGTTGTTCTTCAAGCACTTGACCGACCGTTGTAACACCGTCACCGAGTACACGAGAGAGTATTTCGGGGCGAGAGGTTACGATTGCCGCATTTTCCTTTGTAAGGCCGTTCTTTTCGTAAATGATGGGAAGAACAGATGAAGTCAGCAACGTAATAACCGTGCCGATGGTGGTAACGGCAGAGAACATGCCGTCAATACGTTCACCGGTTTTGTATTGCTGATAGTCACGGATATCGGCTTGAATAGACGGATTAAGAATGTGTGCAAATGAGCCCATAAAGGCATTGAGATACAAACAGCCGAGAACAAGCCAGATTGTGATATTGCTGATTTCATTTACACAGGGTAACATCATCAGAATAAAAACGACATTAAATAGATTGGTAATAATAAGTACGGCTTTTTTGCCCCATTTGCGGATGCAGAACGGAGCTAACAGCATGCCCCACAAGGATGCGTTGCCGTACACGGTAACAATCAAACTGTAGACATTTCCGTCACAGGCACCGCCATAGGTGTGTAGCCAATACATGATATTGGCATAGGCACTTTCAAGGAAGCCGATCCATGAGGCAAGAGAAATGATCCAAAAGTATTTATTTTTGGCAACTGCCTTGAGGGCATCAATAAATTTAATTTGCACAACGTGAGTTTTTGCCTGAACGATCTTTTCTTCCGTGTTTTTGTAAACAACAATACACAACAGCAAGCCGAGGACTGTGAGTATCGGATACAAAAATCTGTAAACACGAATATCGGTCATATTGGTATGGAACAGGTGTTGTGCTATAAGAGGAGTAAACAAGTTTACAAGCGTGGGGGCAAGTGAGTAAACAATACTCTTGACCGAAGCAACATCGGCTCGTTCCTGGGAATTTGGAGAAAGAACGTGAATAAGATTTTCGTATGCATCGTAAAAGAAGTAATAAATAAAGTGCAACAGCAGATTCAGCACCATGATAATGGCACATTTTGCAATATATGCACGTGTTTCACCGAAAAGCATACCTTCACCGACAATGTCGGGTAATTTGTTGTACGGAAACCATACCATCAAGTTGCAGATCAAAGCTGACGGTAATGCCATTGTAACAATATACGGACGGTATTTACCTGCCTTGTTTCTTGTGTTGTCAATGATGTTTGCACGAATACCGGTCAACGGAATGTTGGCAAGCACTGCAATGACATACATGATGTACATATCGGTCGGATCAATACCCAAAGTGCTCGACAGTAAGGTATTGTTGGTTGCAAGCAGGCAGGCACTGCCGAGTGTTATAATCATATAAGCACCGATGCCACCGCCTGAATAAGCGGCAATCTCTTTAAATGTCATGTAGCGTCCTACTGCCGGCATTTTCCAATAAACGCGTACATCAGACAGCAGGGATTTAATTTTGTTTATCACGGTGTTACCTCCCGAAAAAGAATACATTTTTTATATCATACCATAATAAGAATTTATTTTCTATATATAACTGTGAATACAATAAAAATCGTGAAGGTTAACAAAGAAATTGGCCTGTTTTAGGGCAAATCGACAATAGAAAGCAATCAAATAAATGAACCCACACAGTTTTTCTGTATGGGTTCGATAATCAGAATTGAATCTTAGAAATCAACTTCGGTGTCGTAGTAGCAGCACTTGAGAAGTTTTTCCATTTCTTCCTGACTGGGCTGACGGGGATTTGATCCTGTGCAAGCATCGCCGATTGCATTCTTTGCAATTTCGGGAAGCTGAGCAAGGAATGCTTCTTCGGGAACGAAGCCCTGTTCGCAGGGATAACTGTCAGCACCGTAGTTCTTAATGCAGTGCGGAATTTTCAGATCATCATTCAGTTTGCGAAGGAAAGCAATAAGCAGCTGAACTTTTTCTTCAACGGTTTCACCGCCGAGGCTGATGAAGTCAGCAATTTCAGCATAACGCTTTGCTGCAGTTTCGTCCTTTGCGTTGAAAGCAATGACCTTGGGCAGGTACATAGCATTGGCTGCACCGTGAATGATATGTGCTCCGTATTTTTCAAAAGCAGCACCGGTCTTGTGTGCCATGGAGTGCACAATACCGAGGAGTGCATTGGTGAATGCCATACCTGCAAGGCACTGTGCATTGTGCATGGAATCACGTTTTGCCATGTCACCGTTGTAGGAATCAACAAGATCGTTCTTGATCATCTTGATGGCATGCAGTGCAAGAGGATCGGTAAAGTCGCAGTTTGCAGTGGAAACATAAGCTTCAACAGCATGTGTGATCGCATCCATGCCGGTGTGAGCTACGAGCTTCTGGGGCATGGTTTCTGCAAGGTCAGGGTCAACAATTGCAACATCGGGAGTAATTTCAAAGTCAGCAATGGGATATTTGATACCCTTTGCGTAATCGGTGATAATGGAGAATGCGGTAACTTCCGTTGCGGTGCCGGAAGTGGAAGAAATAGCACAGAAATGAGCTTTGCGACGAAGCTTGGGCAGACCGAAAACTTTGCACATATCTTCAAATGTAACTTCGGGATATTCGTATTTGATCCACATGGCCTTAGCAGCATCAATGGGAGAGCCGCCGCCCATGGCAATGATCCAATCGGGTTCGAATGCAAGCATTGCATCTGCACCCTTCATGACGGTTTCAACAGAAGGATCGGGTTCGATGCCGTCGATAACCTGCACTTCCATGCCAGCTTCGTTCAGATATTCAATCGCTTTGTCAAGGAAACCGAAACGCTTCATAGAGCCGCCGCCGACACAGATAACGGCTTTTTTGCCTTCGAAAGTCTTGAGTGCTTCAAGAGCACCTTTGCCGTGGTAAAGATCTCTGGGGAGAGTAAAACGAGCCATAATATTTTTTCCTCCTATTTATGTCCGTAGGGACTTTTTTATATTTTTATTTGCAATCTGCAAATTGATAATATTTTAACATACTTTTCTCGCTATGTCAATTATGTTGACAGAGAATTATAATGTATTTATGTCTAAAGTTTGTATGATTTGTCCATTCAGGTCTTTCCATACGAAAATGCCGTCTTCAAAAATCATATAGCCATGATGTGAATTCTCTTTCGGAATAGAAACAGAGCCGGGATTCAGGTAATGAAAATCATCAATCTGTTCACAAGCGGGAATGTGTGTATGACCGTGCAATAAAACATCTCCCTTGTGTAACTTGGGTTTGTTTGTTATGTTGTAATTATGACCGTGTGTTGCAAAAATTATTTTATTGCCATGGTTTAAAATGCAGTAATCGGCAAGAACAGGGAAGTCAAGCACCATCTGATCCACTTCAGTGTCGCAATTACCGCGAACGCAAAGTATGTCAGTGGCAATGCTGTTCAGCATGGCGATCACTTGTTTAGGTGCATATTCCGTCGGCAAATCATTTCTCGGCCCGTGATAGAGAAGATCTCCAAGCAACAGCAATCTGTCTGCCTGTTCCTGTTTATAAGATTCCAACAGCAATCTGCAATAATGTGCAGAACCGTGTATATCCGATGCAATAAAATATTTCATCTTTTTCACCTCGCACTTTAAGTTATCATATTCTTCTAAAAAAAACAAGCAATAATTATTGACCGCACAAAAATAAATTGTTATATTGGTAATATCAAAAATATTTTGAGGTATTTGTATGACTGACGTTTTTTATCCTGATATCATGGATTGTCTTCCGGGAGTGTTTGCAGTCGGAACGGAATATCAGATAATTGTTCCGTTCAAAAAGCCTGCTGTTGTGTGGGCTGAAATCGGCGACACGCTGTACTATGATGATTCCAACGGTATTCTTCGTTCGAATTGTCATGTCCACCGTATTCATGTTCCAATGAAAGTTCTTGATAAGGCAAAGCAATATACTTTGATTTTTCGGGTTGTGACGGACAGAAAACCGTACTTCCCGGAAAGCGAAGCCGCGAGAAGAATGACGGTTTCTTTCAGACCTGTACGAAATGAAAAAATCAATATATATTTATTGTCAGATGCACATAACCTTGAAAAAGAACCGATTGCTGCGGGACGGTATTTCGGTGACAAGATTGATTTGCTGGTGCTCAATGGAGATATTCCGAACCACAGCGGAGATGTGCAAAATTTCAATTCCGTCTATCGCATAGCTGCCGGTATCACAAAAGGGGAGTGCCCCATCGTTTTTTCGCGTGGCAATCATGACACAAGGGGTATTCACGCAGAAGAATTCGGAATGTATACACCTACCTGCAACGGTAAAACATATTATACCTTTAAAGTTGGTTCTTTGTGGGGAATGGTACTTGATTGCGGCGAAGACAAACCTGATACACACCCTGAATACGGCAATACGATCTGTTTTCATCATTTCCGCTTGCAAGAAACGCAATTCATTAAAGATGTGATTGCAAATGCCGATGCAGAATATGCTGCAAAGGATGTAAAGAACAGAATTGTTATTTGTCATATACCGTTTACTTATGTTCACAAACCGCCATTTGATATAGAACAGGATATATACAGAGAGTGGGCAACTTTGTTACGAGAACACATTCATCCGCAATTGATGCTGTTCGGTCATAATCATTGCTCGCGGATCTGTCATGTAGGCGATGATTTGGATCACCTTGGTCAACCCTGCACTGCAGTGATTGCAGGTTGCCCGTCAAAAGAGGTAAAATGGTGGAAACGGTCATACAGCGGTGCTGCTTTAGTATTGCAGGAAAAGTGTGCGGATGTTGTGTTCAACAGCAACAATGGAGAAATTATCGCAAAAGATAAAATTGTTTTTGATTGATTAACCAATCTTTTGCGTGTATTGAAAAAGATTGATTGACAAAAGTGGATATTTATAATATAATAAATCATATTGTCAAAAAAAAGGGGTGCTGGCTACGGCTGCTTTTAATGTTGCTGATCGTGTATTTGATTCATGGCTTATTCACGATTGTGTGGATCGGAAAAATGAGTATATACAGTATCTGGTGAAGTCTGAAGATGGTGAAACGGAGGCTTCGCTTTGGGTTGTTGATTTTCCGGCATCCAATGATGATTATTATATCTTAATGGAAAACGGCATGACCGAAGAACAGGCTGTCGAATTTTTCAGACAGGCTGCTGATGATTTTGTCGGTAGCATCCAACAACATCTGAAAACAAATGAGTGTCCCAATTTGTTGTCCGTAGATGCTGTGCAATTGCTTGATGGAGGCGAAGAGGGAAATAAACAGCAAACAGTTCTGATTCTGACAAAAAAGGTCAGATCTTTGCAAGCCATTATTGATCATTATTTCTTTTCGCAGGAAGAAACCGTTCGTTTGGGGATGCATCTTTGTACGGCGGTTGCCTATATCAAAAGCAATGAATTACCGCGTCGGCTTATTACAATAGATAATATTTTTGTAGATGATGACGGAAATTATTCGCTCGGTTGTTTCGGCAATGAGGCGGACACACGTTTTATTTCACCTGAAGAACACCGAGGCGATAGCACTGTTTATAATGCCGATGTGCATTCTATCGGTGTGATTCTTTATACCTTGCTTAATGGCAATCGTTTGCCGTTATTGCCGAAAAATTTGCAGAATCCGTCAGAAGAGGATATTGCCTACGCTGTGCAGAACCGTCATGCGGGCTTACCCTTGCCGCCACCGACAAACAGCAGTGCAGCATTAACGGGAATTGTTCTCAAGGCTTGTGCTTACAAATCTAAAGCCCGTTTTTCGGATGTAAATGAATTGCTTGCAACGCTTGAATGTCTGCGTACAGGGCATGTGGTTGTAATGTCTGCCGAGGACGCAAAAAAAGAACACCCGAAAACGGTGGATAAAACTCAGGTCAAAAAATGGATTTCCGTTGGTATTACCGTTGTTGTGGTATTACTTATGTCCCATCTTATTATCAAGGCTTTTTCCGGCAATTCCGTGCCGACACCGCCGATTGCTGAAACTTCTGTGCCGAACACCGATGGCTTTAACGTGATCATTCATGCAGACCCGGTTGTGCCGCCAACGCAACCCATGCCGACGCAAGCGGTTGACGATGCAGAAGCCACGCAACCTGAAAAACCTGTCGAAACAGCTTATCCCGAAACTTTTTACACACAGATAAAAGCATATCATCTCGGTCAGTATTATATGTCGGGTGTTATGGAAAAGGCAGACGATAAAAGTGCTATGGAAATTGCCGTAACGAAGCAGAAATCCATTTATATGACAACCGATATGGACGGTGCAAGCATCGGTATTCTTCGTGATCCGAACGGTAATTTTTATCTTGTGAACCCGGCAGGGAAAACCTGTCTTGAGTTAAGTTCGGCTGTTATGAAGTTGTTGGGCATGAGCACTGATGACATCGAAAAAGGTGTCAATCAGTCAATGGACGGTGTAACATTTACTTATCCCAACGAAACAGCCACCGTCACATACCGTGAACGTGAACTCATTTGCTGTACATATTACTATGACAACGGAAAAATCGAAAAGTTCTACCTGACGGCTGATGGTGTAATTGTGTACATAGAATCCTATGCTTCTGCAGATGTTTGGGATAATACGGTTGAGGTTACCGAATTTTCGGAAGAAGTTCCTGCAGAATATATTTCCCCCACATCGGATTATACAAAATATAAAGGTATTTCCGGAATGGTGGACTTTATTGGCGGTTTATCGGCAAGACAGCAACAATCGTAAAAACAAGTGCTTATTGTTTTATGCAATAAGCACTTAAATTTTATAAAAAATTATGCAAAGTGCTGAAAAGGTAAATTTTGCTTGCTTTTACTTGTTTTCCATGTTAATATACTAAAGCGATATCATGTTAGTTAAATGGAGGAAAATTAAAAATGAAAAAGTTTATCGCTATTCTTATGTCTCTTCTTATGGTGTTTGCTTTTGCTGCTTGTGCAGATGACACCACGGATCCCACTGATGCTGCTTCCAACGGTGATGCCCTTACCAACGGTGACACCGCAACTGACGGTGATGTTATCTCCGATGGCAATGCAGATGCAGAAGAAATCACCTTTACCGTAGGTTTTGATGCTGAATTCCCGCCCTTCGGCTTCATCGCTGATGACGGCTCTTATGACGGTTTTGACCTTGCTCTTGCAGAAGAAGTCTGTGATAGACTCGGTTGGACTTTTGTGGCACAGCCTATTGATTGGGGCAGCAAAGATGCTGAACTTGCTAACGGTACTATCGACTGCATCTGGAACGGCTTCACCAAAAACGGCCGTGAAGATCTCTACACATGGACCGATGCTTACTATGACAACTCCATCGTCATGGTTGTTAAGGCTGATGCAGGTATTGAAACACTTGCTGACCTTGCAGGCAAGAATGTTATCACCCAGGCTGCTTCTTCCGCTCTTGACGCGCTGAATTCCGAAGACAATGCAGATCTTCTTGCTTCTTTCGGCGAACTTATTGAAACTGCAGACTACAACAATGCTTTCATGGAACTCGGCATGGGCACTGCAGATGCAATTGCTGTTGACTACGGTGTAGCTCTTTACAACCTTGCTTCTCAGGAAGAAGGTACCTACATCATTCTTGACGAAACTGTTTCTTCCGAACAGTATGCTATCGGCTTCCTGCTTGGCAACACCGAACTTGCTGAAACTGTTTGGGAACAGGTCGAAGCTATTGCAGCAGATGGCACCATGGCTATGATCGCTGCTGAATATGAAGAAAAAGGTCTTGTGGTTGACAGCCTTGTTCTTCTTGCTGAATAATTTAAAACAGCTATCGGGGCGGAATCCGAAAGATTCCGCCCTTCTTTTTTAGGTTTTAATGCCTGCTTGAAATAACTGTTTTCAGGAGGATACTATGGAACTGCAAACCATGGTCACCATGCTCGGCGAAGGATTTTTAAAGAGTGTTGCTATTTTTTCTTTAACACTTATTGGTTCCCTGCCGTTAGGATTGATCGTTGCATTCGGCAGAATGTCCAAATTCAAACCGTTGCAGTGGATCGTCAAATTTTATATTTCGGTTATGCGCGGAACCCCGCTGATGTTGCAATTGATGGTCGTTTTCTTTGGCCCGCATTATCTGCTCGGCATACAAACCGGCTCCAATTACAGGTTTATTGCTGTTATTATCGGTTTTGTGCTCAATTATGCCGCCTATTTTGCCGAAATTTACCGCGGTGGTATTGAATCAATGCCTGTCGGGCAATACGAAGCAGCTGAAATAATGGGCTATTCAAAGGTGCATACTTTTGTGCGCATTATCCTGCCGCAGGTCATCAAACGAATTCTGCCTTCCATAACAAATGAAATGATTACACTTGTAAAGGATACTTCACTTGCGTTTGCAATTTCGTATGCAGAAATGTTTACACTTGCTAAAAAGATCGCTTCCTCGCAGTCCACACTGATGCCCTTTGTTATTGCCGGTGTCTTCTATTTCATTTTTAACTATGTTGTAGCTTTTATTATGGAACGCGTAGAAAAGAAAATGTCCTATTACAGATGAGGAGGATCAGTATGAACAACATTTTAACAATGAATAACATACAGAAATCCTTCGGTGAATTGGAAGTAATCAAGGATATTTCTGTTTCAATAAAAAAAGGCGATGTTTTGTCAATCATCGGACCTTCCGGTGGCGGCAAGTCAACTTTGCTTCGTTGTGCGGCCATGCTGGAAACCATCAATGGCGGATCAATTCTTTACGGTGATAAAAAAGCTGCCTGGACTGAAGACAACGGAAAGGTTGTTTATGCAAAAGGCAAAGACATGAAAGAAATCAAAAACTATTTCGGTCTTGTCTTTCAGAATTTTAATCTGTTTCCGCATTTTTCCGTCCTGAAAAATATTACGGATGCACCTTTGCGTGTGCAGAAGCGTAATAAGGACGAGGTCATGGCTGAAGCGGAAGTACTTCTTGATAAAATGGGTTTGAAGGAAAAGGCAGACTCATATCCGTATCAGCTTTCGGGGGGGCAACAACAACGCGTTGCCATTGCAAGGGCACTTGCTTTGAAGCCGCAGATACTCTTCTTTGACGAACCGACATCTGCACTCGATCCCGAATTGACGGCAGAAGTTCTGCGTGTTATCCGTCAGCTGGCAGAAGAAAACATGACGATGGCAATTGTTACGCATGAAATGAATTTTGCACGTCTGGTTTCCGATCATCTCATCTTTATTGATGGTGGTGTGATTGTGGAACAGGGGCACCCTGATACTGTGCTCGGCAATCCGCAGATGGAACGCACCAAAGCGTTTCTTAACAAACTTGAACAATAAAAATCAACGGACAGAGTGTTTGCTCTGTCCGTCATTATTTTTAGAGAATGGATTTTATGTACTGTGTCAGTGCGTGCATCTGGTCGATTTCAAGTGCACGGTTTTTTGGGAAGTCAGCAATGTTTCTTGCACGGCTTGTGATGTTGATATCAAGTCCGTCAAGGGTCATATAATATTTTGCATTGATGGGATATGTCTGACATTCGGCAACCGAGAAGAAACCGACAATGTCCTGTAACTTTTGTGCTTTAGCGGGATCTTTGTCAATATTTGCAATCAATTCGGAATACAGTTCGGGATGGAAGTTTGCCATAACACCCGAGTACCCCGAACAACCCATTTTCATGCTTTCAAGGAATGTAGCTGCATTTGCATTGAAGATCATCAGATCACTGCCTTTAACTGCATCCACTTTTGCTTGCAACTGGTCAAGATTACAACAAGTGTCTTTAATGAAGCGGAAACGGTTTGTTTTGACCATTTCTTTGAGCATTTCGGGGGTAAGCAGACGTTTGTAAGGATAGGGGCATTCATAGATACCAAAGTCAATTCCGGGCAAAGCATCGCATGCCTTCATCATGTTTTCCATGAACACATCATCACTTTCATCTGCTTTTGCAAAGCGGTTGGAAATGAAAACATAGGCATCAATGCCGCAATCAATAAAATGTTTTGCTTCTTCGATCTGTGTATCAAGATCATCTGCCGTATGACCGGAAGCAACAATATTTACTCCTTGCGGTTTATGATTCACGATGAATTTAAGAAGTGCCAAACGTTCTTCAAAGCTCAGAAAAAAGATTTCACTGGATTGACAAATGGCAAATATGCCGTCCACACCACGTTCTGTGTACCACTGCAGAATCTGTTCAACACCGTTGAAGTCGATTTTGTTATCAACGGTATAGGGGGTGATCATGGTCGGATAAACGCCGCCGTTGATTTTTTTACTCATATTGTACAACTCCTTTTAAAACGGAAAATTATTTTGCTTACGGAGCAGATCACAAATGGATCTGACTTTTATCGCTGTTTTGTGGAAATGTTCATAGCGTTCTTTATTTGACTTATCTGTAATGCAATCATAAAAGAACTTTGCTTCGTGGCTCATAATTTCGGTGCGGTCTTCTTCAAACGGAACAAGAATTGCCATTTCCTTTTGCTTTGCTTTTCGCAAGGTGATTCCTGTCAGTTGTGAAATAGAATCAATTCCGATTGTTCCCTGATCTCCGATGATTTCAGATTGTGCAAAACCTTGCCCGATTTTAGAGCAAGTGAGTGTTATCTGAAAGTCATTATATTTAAAAATTGCACTCGTTGTATGATCTGCATTGGTATGTAAAAAAGAAGAAGCTGAAAGTACAGACAGGGGAGTGCCGAAAAGTTCAGCAATCAGATACAGATTATAAACACCTAAATCCATCAAGGCACCTGTGCAAAGGGCGGGATTGAAGATATTCGGCAAGCCGCCTTCTTGTAACGACGGATATTTTGAGGAAAGTTGACAAAAATCAAAATGTGCCGATGAAATACGCCCGATCTTTTTGATATTGTCTTTCAAAATATCAAGGGCCGGCACATGCATGGACATAATGGCTTCTGTGTAAATAAGTCCCATCTTGTCCGCGAGATCCTTTAGTTCCTGATATTCTTCGGTTGTAACTGTAGAAGGCTTTTCGCAAATGACGTGTTTTCCCGCAAGCAGCATCTGTTTACTCTGGCTGTAATGCAATGCATTCGGACTTGCAATGTAGACAGCATGTACTTGTTTGTCTTGGCTAAGTGCATACAGATCAGTATAAGTCTTTTTAACATTATTCTTTTCTGCAAATGCTTTTGCTGTTGCTTCGCAACGCGAATAAACAGCCTCATGTCCCCATAATCCTGTAAACTTCGCGGCATTTATGTAACTTTGTGTAATCCATGATGTTCCGATCGTTGCATAGTTCATTTTATCACCCACATCATTGTATCATATTTTTTTTAAAAAATACAGTATAAATATGGACTTTTTTTTTAAAGAATGGTATAGTAGACACAAGGAGTTGATAAAATGATTACCATCAGACCTTTTGAGGCGAAAGACAGAGAAAAAGTACAGGCTTTGTGCATAGAAAATGCGAGAATTGATGAAACCGATGAAAATTTGAAACAGTTTGTTTTGCTGATGTATTGCAATTATTATATAGAGCAGGAACCTGAAAACTGCTTTGTTGCGGTGGATGAAAATGACGAAGTGGTCGGTTATACTTACTGTGCAGAAAACTGTGATGTTTACGAGAAGAAATTTACTGAAATTTATCTTCCGCAGGCATTTGCACTTTCTTTGAAATATTATATTGATGCAAAGCTTGATATTATTACCCATACCATGTTCAGAAATCAATACCCCGCACATTTGCACATAGATATTTATGATGCATATCAGGGTCGGGGGATCGGCACAAAATTACTGGAAACATTAAAACAGCATCTGATGGGAAAGGGTGTTCGTTCCTTGATGCTTGTTTGCGGTAGCGACAACGACGGTGCAATTCGTTTTTATGAGAGAAACGGATATGAACAGCTTATTACGACACATCTCGGCACGGCAATGGGAATCGTATTCTGATCAAATGATAATTTAACCCCGGACTCTTCTGAAAAGAATGCACTGCTCCAATTTGTACGGACAGTACAAAAACACCCCCTATGGTGTTAAGTATTAAATTTTAAGCAACAAACTGATTTCGTTTTTCAAGCGGAGTCAGTTTTGTTTTTAGTTGAATTCTTTCATTGTTGTAGAAGTGT
>JAZUQC010000071.1:0-1795 GCA_045605525.1 Acutalibacteraceae bacterium | reverse complement strand
TTTCCGGTTGGAGTCCAGCAAACGGTATTCGTTAGGATTGCCGGTTGCAATCGCCAAACTGCCGTTATTGATCTTATATTCCGGAGTACGGAGATTGACGGTAAAGCGTACAATATCTCCTGCTCCTACCGGAAGTTGAACAGAATTGCCAACATCTATTCCGTGTTTAATGGTTTGCGGAGAAACCGTTACTCCATTACTCAAAACAAGTTTCCCGTCTTCAATTTTTTCTACAGTTGCCATTTCTCCGGCAGAAGCAATCCCTTTGATTCTGGTATTGAAAAAAATCTTGCTTCCGACCTGATAATTGCCAATATCCCCCAACTGCGGTTTGGTCCATCCCCAGGAATGAAATGATTCCACGAGATTATTTTCATCGCCTTTGATGCAACCGGCAGACTTCATTTTCTCCCGGATCATATCGGTCAGTATATCGCACTCCCTGTGTGTCGGAGATACCGCGATACAATCCAACGGCCGTTTGCCGTCATCGGTAAGACGGACAAAATCTTCCGCCGCCCGTTCCAGATAAGCTGCCTGATCTTCGTGAATAAATCCATGTGCAACAAGATGTTCAAAACCCTCTTTACTGGAACCGGTTGCAATGTATTCAATACCGTGCCGGTATTCCTGCTGTTGTTGACGGTGGATTTCTGCCAGCATCGTTTTCTTTATCATAGAATGATTTTCCAGCAATCGGAAAAAATCACCGGCTTCGACTGAACTGTGCTGCCGTTCATCCCCTACAAACAGCACCCGGTAGTTATTCTCCATTGCAAGTTTCATCATTTCCGTTCCCTGCCGCAATGAGTTGAGACCGGATTCATCTATAATCAGATATGATCCTTGTGGCGGCAGTTTATCCTTATTCTGCAGAAACATGGCTACCGTCTGGGCGGATTCAAAGTTTTCGCTCCGCAGAACATCTACCGCCGAATTGGTAGGTGCAACCACATGGATATTTTCGATACCACCTTTTTTCAAGCACTTGCAAAGTTCCTGCAAGGTAGAAGTTTTTCCAGCTCCGGCAACGCCGCGGAAAACCATAAAAGGATCTTTGTTTTCCAGAATATCATTGATGACCTTGATCTGGGCTGAATGGTCATAAGTATCTTCAACTTCCGAAAATGGACGGTACGAACTGGTCAGATCCGGCAGCAGACCTTTGGTGTTATTGACCGTTTCAATGGCATAGTTTTCCCGTTGGAGATTTTCTTCGGTCGTAAAATAGGGATTACCCGCAGGACTTTTCAAGTTCACCAGACTGGGAACACTCTGCAAGGCTGTTTGCAAAACTTCCAAATCTGTTTCGCCCAAGTGCTGATTCTGAACTTCTGCCAGCAGAGCATCCAGTTTCAAAACACTGTGCCGTTCAAAAAGTTGTGCCGCTACTTTACTGATTTGCTGAACGGCCTCCTGTTCCTCAATATCCATAAAACGCAAGTCGCCCATGATTCGGGCGTTTTCAGCAAGAACATAGAGTCGCTGGCGTTCCGGAGCAGTCAAAAGAGAACGCTTGAATGCTTCAACCTCTGTTTCACTTTTTTCCAACATCTTGCGGTTACGGGTCAGCAAAGTCATAGTTTTGACCTCTTCAGCCGTTGGCTGTCTCCCTTTTTTTGCTACAAATTCATCAATGGCTTTGTCTATTTGCTGGCGGCGACGGGAGCAGCGTTTGAGGATTTCTTCATCAATGCCTTTGATCTCAAATCCGGTGATTTCACCCTTATCGGAACGCTTTATGTCCAACTCATAGCCCAGCCGGATACACTCCCTTGCCAGAGCATTCTGATAG
>JAZUQC010000070.1:0-2058 GCA_045605525.1 Acutalibacteraceae bacterium | reverse complement strand
CGTATCCACATTGAGGGAAATGATAAAGTATCTTATGCGGTATCCTGCCGTCACTGTACCGACCCTATCTGTGTCAAAAGCTGTATTGCCGGTGCAATCTCAAAATCGGATGGCGTTGTGCGTGTGGACAAAAATAAGTGTGTCGGTTGCCTTACCTGTGTATTGGTATGTCCTTACGGATCCCTCGCTCCCGATGAAAGCGGTGTGATGCAGAAGTGTGAGCTTTGCCTGCAGAACACCTGCGGAGAGCCTGCTTGCGTAAAAGGATGCCCCAACAGAGCAATTGTTTATGAAGAACGAGGTGAGTACGAATGAAGCAGTATGTTGTTATAGGTAACGGTGTGGCTGCTGTTGGTTGTATCGAGGGCATCCGCAGTGTGGATAAAGACAGCAAAATCACAGTTGTTTCCGAAGAGAATTATCCCGTTTACTGCCGTCCTCTTATCTCGTATTATCTGGAAAACAAAACCGATCCCGAACGTATGAACTATCGAGGTGCCGATTTTTACGAGAAAATGGGCTGTGACGTATTTTACGGAAAAAAGGTTATCCAAATTAACACTGATTCAAAAAATGTTGTGTTGGATGATGGTGCCAAGTTGCCTTATACAGAAGTTTGTGTTGCAACCGGTTCGGCGCCTTTCGTTCCTCACTTTGAAGGACTTGATACGGTCAAGAAAAAGTTCAGTTTTATGACACTTGACGATACCTTTGCACTTGAAAAAGCAATCAACAAAGATAGCAACGTATTGATCGTCGGTGCCGGTCTTATCGGACTCAAGTGTGCCGAAGGTCTTCACGAACGCGTGAAAAGTATTACGGTTTGTGATCTTGCCGACCGTGTACTTTCCAGTATCCTTGACGCCGACTGCGCCGCTATTGTGCAAAGGCATTTAGAGGCAAACGGTATTCGTTTTTTGCTTGGGGATACCGCTGTCCGCTTTGATAAGAATTTTGCTCAAATGAAAAGCGGAAAAACCGTAGAGTTTGACACGCTCGTTCTTGCTGTTGGCGTCCGTGCAAATACAACTCTTGTCAAAGATATCGGCGGCGAAGTAAACCGTGGCATACTTGTGAATGACCGCATGGAGACCTCCCTTGAAAGCATCTATGCCGCAGGTGACTGTACCGAAGGAAATGATATATCCCTGGGACAAAAAAGGGTTCTCGCTCTTCTGCCAAATGCCTATATGCAGGGACATACTGCCGGTGTAAACATGGCAGGCGGTAATGAAGTTTTTGGCAAAGCCATTCCAATGAACTCCATCGGGTTCTTTGGTCTGCATATTATGACCGCCGGAACCTATGAGGGCGAAATGTATGAAGAAAAGAGCGACAGTACATTAAAAAGACTGTTTACAAAGGATGGATTGTTAAAAGGATTTATCCTGATTGGCAAGACCGAACGTGCCGGAATCTATACCTCTCTCATCCGTGAAAGGACGCCTCTTGACACGATTGACTTTGAAACAATGAAAAAAGTTGCAACTTCCGTTGCATTTTCTCCCGAAAATCGTAGAAAAAAGTTTGGAGGTGTGGTATAATATTATGTTATTAAATGTTAAAGGTCTTGATTATAAAGCTCTGAACGAGGCTTTGCGGCAAAACTCAGGCGATATTACCATCGAGAATTGTTGCGGCCAACGCTTCATTGCCGCCGGTATGACAGATAAGAACATCACCATTAACGGTGTGCCCGGCAATGCTCTCGGTGCTTATCTCAATGGTGCTACTATTACCGTAAACGCAAACGCTCAGGATGCCGTAGGCGATACAATGAACGAAGGAAAAATCATTGTACACGGAAACATCGGTGATGCAGCAGGATATGCAATGCGCGGCGGCAAAATATTTGTTAAGGGCAATGCTGGCTACCGAGCAGGCATTCATATGAAAGCCTACAAGGAAAAAGTTCCTGTTATGGTGATCGGCGGAACAGCGGGCAGTTTTCTCGGCGAATATCAGGCAGGCGGTGTTATCGTTGTTCTCGGTCTTGAACCCAAAAACCAAAAAATCGTTGGTTTCTTTCCATGTACCGGAATGCATGGAGGTAAAATG
>JAZUQC010000069.1:0-29459 GCA_045605525.1 Acutalibacteraceae bacterium | reverse complement strand
ATGGGTCTGCCTTTGAATTCTTTCATTTTATTTGCCCTCCTTGCCTGTGAGGATGTTGAGCAGTTCATCATCCTTGTAATATCTTGCTTTGGAATAAGTACGAAGTTTGTTAGAGTTGGTAGCAACTCTGTGCAGCATCATAGCGATGGGGTTGTTGGTATACATCAGCGGGCAGATGCTGGAAAGGGTTGCACCTGTGCTGAGCAATTCCTGATACTTTGCGGTTGCACGGAATTTGTCGGCAACGTCGGGAGTGGTGGTAAGTACGGTACGGGCAGTCAGCTTCTTTTTGCCGCTTTCTTTAAGGCCTGCGACAAGCTTATCAGTCCAGTCGCAGAGCTGATTGTAGGTCAGATGCGGGCAACCGATGAACACAAGCTGCGGATTTGCGTTCACGTCTTTCCACATGATAGGATAGTTGAGGTAAATTCTTTCAAGTTCGGCATCGTCAATGACGTATTCCTTGTAATCATCACGAAGCAGAGCTTCACCCTGTTCTTTGGCTTCGGGCGTGAGGTTTTCGATATGATACAGACCGACAGCACCGTTGGATGCAGTTGCGGCACCAAAGTCCTTGAGATAACCTTCAACTTCATCGGTAAGTTCGGTACCGATCCACTGATCGAGGCCGACAACGTAGGGAACATCTTCCATACACTTCATACCGATTGCAGAGCCGAGGATCTGCGGCAGGGGCTTTTTGGTGGTCTTGACAATGACTTTCCAATGTGCCTTGCGGTTTTCGTCAATAAGGAAACCGAATTCGGGAACAAGGCCGAGGATGGCACCGAACAGATCGAGCATACCGGAGTTACGGTTGCACTTTGCACCGAGAACGGAGTTTGCAAAAACAACAGCACTCGATTCAGCCCAGGTCAGGATATCACCCTTGCCGGGACGGTTGCCGACTTCCTTGTAATAACAGGTGCAGGTGAAGCCGTTG
This sequence comes from Acutalibacteraceae bacterium, assembly GCA_045605525.1. Classification (GTDB taxonomy): domain Bacteria; phylum Bacillota; class Clostridia; order Oscillospirales; family Acutalibacteraceae; genus RUG806. Next base: position 28,516 of record JAZUQC010000069.1, on the reverse strand, counting down.
GCATCCTTAAGACCGATCTTATGAAGCTGATCTTCATACTTTGCCTGTTCGGAATACATTTTCTTGTTGAAAACAAATTTTTCAAGGAAGTTGCACTTTACGTTTGCATAGTCGATGGGACGGGGGTCAACCGTAAATTTTCCCTGCGTCTTAAGACCTGCTTCGATGAGCTGATCCATGGTTGCATACAGCGGTTTGAGAACGCCGAGACCGAACGAGGTAACAAGGTGTGCATCCTTATAGGTTACGGGCACAAGACGTTTTGCACCGAAGATGTCACCGAACAGGACAACGGTTTCCATGACCTTCTGCAGGGTTTCGCCCTGCTTACCGGACAGAATGTCAATCTGTTCGGGGGTCAATTCCATTTTGTAATCAATCATTGTTTATTGCCTCCGTTATTTTTTTATCAAAGTTTATTATACAGTGCCGTAATACAAAAATCAAGACAAAAAACATCAATTTTCAGTATCAATCAACAATTCCCGCTCCTGCACGATATTTTCTTCACACACATACTCCCCTGTGACGGTTATTTTTTGTTTTTCCTGCAACACAGACAAGGTTCTTTGCAGAATTTCCTTATCCTGCATGATCTGCAGTTCCTGCACGGCAAAGTTTGCAAAACAACAAAGTAATGCCGTTTTTGCACTGAAGCGTACTTCTTTCTCTGTTACCTTTCTGCATCCGTGCCGCAAAATGCCGATGGGAATGATCGTGTTTTCATGACACAGCAAAAATGTGGCGGTTTCGGCAGTTTGTTGGCCGAATGAAAAGCCCAGCGGCACGGGTAACGTGAACCAATACAAGCAATACCGTACTCCGATTTTTTCTATCGTTTGTGCCGATACCGAAAACGGCATTTCCGTCTGCATGGTACGGTTTGTCCGTGCCGTAATATCAGCCTGACTGCGAACAAAACGGACCCCGCCGTTTTTCAGCGGCAATGCACCGCCGACAAGCAGATCCCCCTGTGCCACCGCCTGTCCTTTTTCAATATACTTTTCTCCTGCATACACGTCGGCACGAATAATTTCGCCGCCGTAGGAAGCCACCAGATTGCTGGCTTTCATATTATCTTCATTGATAACCTCTTTACGCTCGCTGACTTCGATACATGCCGTGCATCCTTTGAGATAAACAGACACCCACAGCAATTCTTTTATATCCAGAATGGCACGGTCACGGCAACGCACAATATCCACATTACGTTGCAACACCCCCGGTCGCACACCGAGGTCTGCAAAATAGGCCCGTATGTATTCTTCGGACAAGGATTCACAGCCGGTTATCTGCACCTGCCACACAACGGAAGATAAAATGCCAAACAGCAGAAACGCAAGGCAAATTCCTGCAGGAATCCCCCAACGCAAGCGATAACGCAATGTTAAAAATGACAATCCCCGTTTTTTCAGGATCTGCAATTGCATACCGCTTTTTTGTGCCGCCGTTTTCAATCGTTCGGTATCTTTCCGCACAACTGTCCCCGTCAGGCTGTTATCGTTTATTTTTGTATGCAGTAAATTTATGTTTTCACGTCTGCACACCTCGGTAAATTGCGTAATAAAACCGCCCTGCACGCAAAAACGAACCTCTCCGCGTACAAAACGGATCAGACGTTCACTCAACACCGCAATGCACCGCCTTCCGAAAAACCGAGATTCAACAAATCCCCATGTACGATCGCCATACCGTTTTCGCAGCAGGCTATCTGTAGTTGATCGCCGTCCAGAATCAGTTTATTGTGCTTCAGCTTAAAAACAATACGCTGTGCTGTATATTCGGCAACTTCTTCAATTCCGCACACACGAACGCCCTGCGATGCACAGATCTGTATATCCGTTTCCGCAAACAGATTCGGCAGTTCCAGTTCACGCGAAAGTGTTGTGCTGATTTTTTCGGAAAAAGAAAGTTGTTTTTCTTTCATTGCAAGTCCCTCCTGTTTAATAATTTATATGCACAGAGCATATACATAGAACAAAAAAAACACAGGGAGAAACCAATGAAAAACGGACTCAAAAACTTTTTTCTCACCCTTTTTATCCCGGCTGCGGCAATCGGTCTGCTCCTTTTTTCCACGCAGGTCCGCGATTGTGTCATGCAGTCTTTTTCATTAGCCGTCAACACCGTCATACCGTGCTTGTTTCCGTTTTTGTTGCTGTCCGATTTCGCCTGCAACGTAATCCGCACACCGTCGGGAGAAAAAAAGAACCGTTTCACTGCATCCATGTTCGGCATTCCTGCGGCAGGGATCCCCGTTATGCTGTTTGGTCTCACAGGCGGTTATCTGACAGGCTGCAAAACTGCGGTGTCCTTATATGAAAACGGGAAAATCACAAAAAAACAAGCACAAAATCTTTGTTGCTTTTGTTTTTCTCCGGGGCTTAGCTTTGCGGTCAGCACCGTCGGCAACGGTCTGTTTGGCAACAACAAAACCGGCTTTTTGCTGTTGGCATGTTGCACTTTGTCGGCAATACTGACCGGACTCTTTCTGAAAAAAGAAAAAGACACGCCCACGGATGGAAACGTTATCAATAGAGAGGTGCCGTTATCGCATATTTTTACACAATCCGTCAGCAAAAGTGCGTCTGCCTGCCTGCAATTGACGGCATGGATGGCGACTTTTGCAAGTCTGCAAGCCGTTCTGTTTTCAATTTTACCCGACCGTACACACACTGGACTTTCACTGTTTTTTGAGGTTACAACAGCAGCTGTTCAATGTGTAAAAAGCTCTGATCTCCCGCTGTGTGCGGCCGTGTTGGGGTTCGGCGGATTGTGTATCTTTTTTCAACTGCTCCCTGATCTGCAGAAGGTCGGTCTGTCTGCCATCCGCTTTCTGCGATGTCGGATATTACAGGCGGGATTGTCGATGTTTTTTTGCAGATTTGTTTTGTTTTTATTTCCCGATTTAGGCATTGCACAAAGTGCCGCAGTGATCAGAATATACAGTGTGAACCCTACCGCATCCGTCTTTTTTCTGTTTGCCTGCTTTATTTTTATTTTAGACCTTGCCCCGTCGAAAAAAATGTGTTATTATATAAAAGAATATACGGAAAATAAAGAAATAATTTAAGGATGATTTGCGTGAAACAAAAGATTTTCGGCACTGAAATTGAAAAATGCTGTGCTTGCTGTGAAATGGGGAAAACTTCTCCTGACGGAGATATGATTCTCTGTATCAAAAAAGGACTTCGTTCCCCCGACTCGAACTGCAGGTCATTCCGCTATGATCCGTTCAAACGCAAGCCCCCGGCAGCTGTTCTGCCTGCCACGCAGGAACTTACGGCAGCTGATTTTTCATTAGACGTTTAAAAAGGAGATCGGTTATGGAATTCAACTTCGGACTCGGCATCGACAAAGATGCACGCATTGCAAAAAATTTAACCGAATTGGTCGGGCATACACCCATGGTCGAATTGAGCGGTTTTGCTGCCGCGGCGGGGATTGGTTGCCAGCTCGTTGCAAAATTGGAAAGCTTTAATCCGTTGGGCAGTGCAAAAGACAGAGTGGCACTTGCCATGATTGAAGATGCCGAACAAAAAGGACTGCTGACAAAGGAAACCGTCATTATTGAGCCAACCAGCGGCAACACAGGTGTGGGACTTGCCTTTGTTGCAGCCATCAAAGGATACAGACTGATTCTGACCATGCCCGAAAACATGAGCACAGAACGTATGAAGCTACTGCGTGCATTGGGGGCTGAACTGGTGCTGACCCCTGCAGAGCTCGGCATGCAGGGCAGCATTGACAAGGCAAACGAAATTGCAGAACATTCTTACAGTGCATGGATCCCGGGGCAATTTTCAAACCCTGCCAACGCAGACATTCACCGCAAAACAACAGCGGCTGAAATTCTTCGCGATACCTACGGCAAAGTGGATTATTTTGTTGCTGGTGTCGGCACGGGCGGCACCATTACGGGTGTCGGCGAAATGATCAAAGCCATCAACCGAAATGCAACGATCGTTGCCGTTGAACCCGCCAATTCCCCCGTTTTGTCGGGCGGCCAAAAGGGTGCACACGGATTACAGGGCATTGGTGCGGGTTTTGTTCCCGAGGTGCTCAACCGCCACATCATTGACCGCGTGATCGCCATTTCTGAAGAAGAAGCCTGTCAGGCGGCCCGCACGGTTGCCGTAACAGACGGTTTATTGGTCGGCATTTCAGGCGGTGCGGCATTGGCGGCATGCAAAAAGCTGGCAGAAGGAATCAAGAATCCGCATCGCCGCATTGTTGTATTGTTGACCGACAGCGGGGAACGCTATTTATCGACTGACTTATTCAATCATTAACTCCTGTTTGCAGAAAGAAGGACTTTTTTTGGCAAAAGAAATAGATGCCATGACCGCAGGTGTGCGTATCGGCGGTCTTTACAACAGAAGCGACATCAAGGTGTTGCTTTGCTATATTCTGAAATGTGTTGATTACCCCACATGCAAATCAAGCATTGACCGTTTTCTGCTTGAAAACGAGCTTGTCAATTACTACGAAGGATCCAACGCACTCAATGAACTGGTACAAGCCGGGCACATCGCAGTAACGACCGAAGAAGGGCTCGAATATTACAACATCACCGAATCAGGCAAATTCATTGCCCGTGAACTGGATTCACATATCCCCTATTCCGTACGACAATTGGTGGTTCGGGAAGCGATGCACATTGCTCTTGCCGAACGCAGAAAAAAAGGCGTCAAAACGGAAATTCTGCCGCACGGCAGCGGTAAAGATGTTGTGATGCGGATTTTCCACGGTGAAGACGAGGTTTTCAAGCTCAGCTTTTACTGTACGGATGCATTACAGGCAAATATGATCTGCGACCGCTTTGAAGCAGATCCGGCCGCCCTTTACAAAACCGTTATTGATGCTTTGACAGAGGATAAAAAAGAAGAAGATGTTTGAACAGACACTCAGTATTGACAGAATGGAGCAGGCGGTCAGCCTGTTCGGCAGTTTTGACGAAAACATTCGTCTGATTGAAAAAGAATACAACGTAACGGTCATCAACCGCGGTGCGGAACTCAAGGTCTGCGGTGATGCCGAAAAAGTGATGCAGGCATGCAAAGCCATTGAGGGGCTTATTATGCTTGTCAACAAAGGTGAGCAGCTCAACGAGCAGAATGTGCGCTACTGCATTTCGCTTGTCAACGAAGGCAGTGAAGACAGACTTTCCGCCATTGCTTCGGATTGCATCTGCATCACAGCAAGAGGCAAGCCCGTTAAGCCCAAAACACTCGGGCAGAAGAATTATCTGGAACAAATCGAAAACAACACCATCGTGTTCGGTGTCGGCCCCGCGGGGACGGGTAAAACGTATCTGGCGGTTGCCATGGCGGTCAAGGCATTCCGTGCAAAAGAAGTCAATCGCATCATTCTGACCCGTCCCGCCGTGGAAGCGGGCGAAAAACTCGGTTTTCTTCCCGGTGATCTGCAACAGAAGGTTGACCCGTATCTGCGTCCGCTTTATGATGCCCTGTTTGATATGCTCGGTGCCGAAAATTTCCAGAAATATCAGGAAAAGGGCAACATCGAAGTCGCCCCCCTTGCCTACATGAGAGGTCGAACTCTCGATGACAGTTTTATTATTCTGGACGAAGCACAGAACACCACCCCCGAACAAATGAAAATGTTTCTGACTCGCCTTGGATTCGGCTCCAAGATCGTTGTGACGGGTGACATCACACAAATTGACCTGCCCGACGGCAAAAAGAGCGGTTTGAAAGAGGCTGTCCGTATTCTCAAAAACATTCCCGATATTGCAAGCGTACAGTTTTCCGAAAAGGATGTTGTGCGTCATAAACTTGTGCAGGATATTGTAAAAGCCTACGAGAAAAACGAGAAAACCAAAAAAGCATAAAAGCTTCGGAAAGAGAGGATTAAACGATGAACAAGGTAAAAGTAGTTTTTACGGACGATCAGAAGAGTTTCAGACTCCCCTCCGGAACACGGCTTTTGATCCGCCGTTGCTGTCATGCGGTTCTGGAAGAGGAAAACTTCCCCGTATCGGCAGAAATCAGCGTTCGTATTGTGGACAATGAATCCATCCGCGAACTCAATCGTGAATACCGTGAAATTGACCGTGCAACAGATGTGCTGTCGTTTCCGTTGTGCGAAGCAAACGATTATCAAATCAACCCCGCAACCAATCTGTGTCTGTTGGGTGATATTGTCATTTCCGCAGAGCGGGCACACGAACAGGCACTTGAATACGGTCATAGTTTTCAGCGTGAAATTGCTTTTCTGACGGTGCATTCCATGTTGCATCTGCTCGGGTATGACCACGAAGCCGGCGGCATTGAAGCGGTACATATGCGTGAAAAAGAGGAAAAAGTGCTGACCGAACTCGGTCTTAAACGCAACGGAAGTTATTTTTTGGACGGAGAATAAAATGAATACACGTTCTGCATTTATTGCCATTGTCGGCTGTCCGAATGTCGGCAAATCATCTATTTTAAACCGCCTCCTGGGGGCTAAAATTGCCATTGTATCCCCCAAGCCGCAAACCACAAGAACCCGCATTATGGGAGTGCTGACCGAAGGTAATATTCAGCTTGTTTTTACAGACACCCCGGGCTATCACAAACCGCACAACAAATTGGATGAAAAAATGGGCAAAGCCATCAGCGAAGGCATTCACAGCATGGATGCCTGCATGCTGGTTGTGGAACCCGATTCAAAGATTCAACCCGCGGAAGAAGAACTCATCAAGAGATTCAAACGCGAAAATATTCCTGCCGTTCTTGTAATCAATAAGATTGACACCGTGGCAGACAAGGAAAGCCTGATGAAAGTCATTTTTGACTATTCGCAACTTTATAATTTTGAATCCATCATTCCCGTCAGTGCCCTCGACGGCAACGGCATGGATGTGCTGCTGACAGAACTGAAAAATCTGTCTTTTGAATCCGAGCACCTGTTCCCTGATGACACACTGACCGACCAGCCCGAAAAGGTTATTGCCGCCGAATACATCCGTGAAAAACTGCTTCGTTCACTTGATAAAGAGATTCCGCATGGCACGGCGGTTGCCATTGAAAGTTTCAAGGAACGCGACGACGGTAGCAACATCATTGACATTGATGCCGTCATTTATTGCGAGCGCGACAGCCACAAGGGCATTATCATCGGCAAAAACGGTGCGATGCTCAAAAAAATATCAACCAGATCCCGAATCGACATGGAACGTTTTTTTGATTGCAAAATAAACTTACATTGCTGGGTCAAGGTCAAGGAAGACTGGCGAAACCGTGATGCCCTGATCCACAATTTCGGATTAGATTGATATGGATAAATTCAATGCTGACGGACTTGTTATCCGCGTACAGACAACAGGTGAAACCACACGCATCATAACCGTTCTGACCGCCGAACACGGGGTCATACGAGCCTTTGCAAAAGGGGCAAGAGGTGCAAAAAGCCGACTGCAATCCGCAACGGCACTGTTTGCATACTGCCGTTTTTCGTTTGTGAAATCCAAAGAAAGCTACATTGTTTCGGAAGCGGATATCAAGGAAGTTTTCTTCGATTTGCGCAATTCATTGGAAGCATTGGCACTGGCACAGTATTTCTGCGATGCCGCAGCAAGGACGATACCGGAGGACGGCACGGGTGACGAATTTTTGCGACTGCTTCTCAACAGCCTTCATTTTCTGTGTAAAGAAAGCAAAGACAGACGGCAACTGAAAGCCGTTTTTGAACTGCGGCTTGCGGTTTTGTCGGGTTACATGCCCGCACTGGTTGCCTGTGAAGCATGCGGTGCATTTGAAACGGATGTGATGTTTTTTGATTCCTTGCGTGGCCGTCTTTTGTGCGATAATTGCACACAAACGGACGGAATTGCATTGCCGTTGAGTGTCATTTCCGCCCTGCGGCACATCGTGTTTGCCCCCTTCGAAAGGTTATTTTCGTTTGCATTGAGTGAACCCTTACTCAACATACTTGAACAATGTGCGGAAACCTACTTTTTGTCCGTCACACAGCAAAAATACAAAACGCTTGACTATTACAGAAGCGTTTGTGCTTTATAAATAAAACCAAAATTCACTGTCGGGATGCTGTCCCGACGGTTTTTTTATGCAAGCAAAGCCTCTTTTGTTAAAAATATATCACCAGACAGAAAAACAAGCATACTGTGATTATCGGAGGGGTTTTTATGCAAACAACAACCGACGGACAGGTGCAACTGCAAAAAGCCATGCACGTGTCCGTTTTGAATATTATATTGAATTTAGTACTATCGGCGGTCAAAGGAGCGGCAGGATTGTTGACAAACAGCGAAGTACTGCTACGTGACGGCATACACTCAGCCGCCGACACACTCTGTACGATGCTTGTTTTATCAGGCATCGGCCTGCAGGCAAAAAAACCGGGGGCATTTGCCGAAAAAATGCAATGGGCGGTCATTTTTATTTTAGCACTTGCCATTGCGGCAACAGGCATCGGTATGGCAATTTCGGCATTTGAACTGATACAAGGAATCGCTCAACCGCAACCCGATTCCCCCGCCGCAGTTCTGACAGCAGTGTTCTGCGTGGTTGTGAAAGCACTGATGAGCATTTTTACGGCAAGAATTGCGAGGCAGATGCACAACACAACACTGCTTGCCGATGCCGCACACCACAGGTCGGATTGTCTTTCTTCGCTTCTTGTGCTGTGCAGTGTTGCGTGCACGTATTGGCAACAACCCGTACCGGATATTGCGGCAAGACTGTTATTGGGTTGCTGTTTACTGACTTCGGCTGTTTCGCTTGGGTATAAAGCGATAAAAAAATAAATTGCAGTTTATCTGTCTGTAGGCAGACAGAAATGCCAACACATCACATCAAAAAAACCGTCCTTTCGGACGGTTTAGATTTTTAATATGCCACTGCCCACAGAACCATATGCTTTGCGGGTTTACCGCAACATACACACACATCGGACAGATTTTCCTGTGCAAAGGGAATGCAACGAGAGCCGACTCCGGTTTTTTCCTTGACTTCGTCTTCGCAGGCTTCTTCTCCGCACCACATGGCACGTACGAAGCCTTCACCTTTTTCGGCACGGGCAGAAATGATTTCATCAATGGATTTACAATCATAAGTTTTGGCATCCATGTTTGCGGCTGCCTTTGCATAGATTGCTTTTCCAAGTTCGTTGAGCAGGTTTTCAATTTCTGCTTCAAGATTGTCAAGAGAAACGAAGTATTTCTGACGGTTGTCGCGGCGGACAAGCACGCACTGATTGTTTTCGATGTCCTTGGGGCCGATTTCAAGACGAAGCGGAACACCCTTCATTTCATATTCAGCAAACTTCCAGCCTGCGGAATTGTCGGTCTTGTCTGCCTTGACGCGGAAGGATTTTGCAAGACGTGCGGTCAGCTCGTCAGCCTTCTCGATGACACCGGGTTTATGTGCGGCAATGGGAATGATAACGACCTGCGTGGGAGCAACTTTGGGCGGCAACACCAGACCGTTGTTGTCACCGTGCGACATAATCAGAGCACCGATCAGACGGGTGGTGACACCCCAGGAGGTCTGCTGTACAAACTGTTGTTTGTTTTCTTTATCAGTATAGGTCATATTGAAAGCTCTTGCAAATCCGTCACCGAAGAAATGGGACGTGCCTGCCTGCAGAGCCTTACCGTCGTGCATGAGTGCTTCGATGCAGTAAGTAGCAACAGCACCTGCAAACTTGTCGCTTTCGGTTTTTCTGCCCTTTACAACGGGCATATTCAGCACGTTTTCACAGAATTCGGCATAAACATTGAGCATCTGTTCGGTTTCTGCCTGTGCTTCCTCAGCCGTTGCATGAACAGTGTGGCCTTCCTGCCACAAAAATTCACGCGAACGCAGGAACGGACGGGTGGTCTTTTCCCAACGGACAACGTTGCACCATTGATTGTAAAGTTTGGGAAGATCACGGTAAGAATGAACAATATTTGCATAGTGCTCACAAAACAGGGTTTCGGATGTGGGACGGACACACATGCGTTCTGCAAGCGGTTCACTGCCGCCGTGGGTGACCCATGCAACTTCAGGTGCAAAGCCTTCAACATGGTCTTTCTCTTTCTGCAGCAGGCTTTCGGGGATAAACAGGGGCATATAGACATTTTCATGTCCCGTTGCCTTGAAGCGTTCATCAAGCTGTTTCTGAATGAGTTCCCAGATTGCATAGCCGTAAGGACGGATAATCATGCAACCTTTGACGCTGGAATAGTCAACAAGGTCTGCCTTTTTGACAACGTCCGTGTACCATCTGCCGAAATCGACTTCCATGGAAGTGATTTCTTCAACCATTTTTTTATTGTTATCGGCCATAAGAATAACTGCCTTTCTTATTATTACATTTTTATATTATACCTGCACACCGCGTTCACGCAGTGCCGCATACAGTTCAGATATGTCCTGACGGGATGGTGTAAAGCAGATTGCATCCATCCCTGCATTGATTGATCCCTGCACATTGGCGGGCACATCGTCTATAAACACGCACTCGCTTCTGTCAAGCCCCGTAACGGCGAAAAACTTTTCGTAAATTTCAGGTTCGGGTTTGAGCAGTTTATAGTCGGATGACACAAAGCAGAAATCAAAATACTGCAAAGCGGGTTTGCATTTTGAATAATGATAAAAATCCTGCCCTGCGTTGCTCAGAAGATACAGTCCGTATCCTTTCTCACGCAGTTTTTTGACAAGATCTTCCGTCTGCGGGAAGGGCGGCATTTCTTTTTCGGCAAAGCACTGTTCAAGAACAATTTTCTTTGCAAGTGTCTGCAAATGCACGGGCATTTTTTCAATCACGGGAATAAAACTGTTCTTATCCACCGTGCCGCGGTCATATTCCAACCATTCAAACGAGCCCATAAGTTCACGTCTGAACGTATCAATATCTGCCTGTGCATCCAAATATTTTCCGAGAATGGCATTGGCATCATAGCACAAAAGCACATTCCCCATATCAAAAACAATATTCTTAATCATATCACAAAAAAGTAAGGGGCGGACGACGGCCGCCCCTTATATACGGACAGAAATTATCTGTTCTTGAACATATTGAAGATATCGGAAATATCATCGTCTGCACCGTCATCATCATAAGATGCAGGAGCTGCCGGTGCAATGGGAGTTGCGGGTGCAACAGGAGCTACCGGAGGAAATACGGAAGCGGGTCTTTCTGCAACAGGAGCCGCGGGGGCTTCTTCAAGAGAAGGTGCACCGAAACCGGTTGCAATGACGGTAACGATCATTTCGTCATCAAGAGTAGGATCGGTAGCAACACCGAAAATGATGTTTGCATCAATATCTGCTGCATCCTTAATGAGGGTTGCGGCAACATCAACATCATCAAGTGTGATATCTTCGGATGCGGAGATGAGAATGATAACACCTCTTGCACCGTCGATGGTGGTTTCAAGCAACGGGCTGGAAATGGCAGCAGCAGCTGCTGCGGAAGCCTTGTCTTTACCCTTCGCACGGCCGACACCCATGTGTGCATGGCCCGCATCCTTCATGACTGCGGTAACGTCTGCAAAGTCAAGGTTGATGATGCCGGGAACTTTAATAAGTTCAGCAATGCTTCTGACACCCTGACGAAGAACATCATCTGCGATGGAGAATGCGTTGAGGAAGGTGATTTTCTGATCGGAAACATATTTCAGTCTTTCATTCGGGATGATGATAAGGCTATCAACATGCTTTTCAAGTTCGGCAATGCCTTCTTCTGCCTGGATCATTCTGCGGCGGCCTTCAAAAAGGAAGGGCTTTGTAACGATACCGACGGTAAGAATACCTTTGTCTTTTGCAAGCTGAGCAATAACGGGAGCCGCACCTGTTCCGGTTCCGCCGCCCATACCTGCGGTGATGAATACCATGTCGGTACCTGCAAGGATTTCATTGATGGTTTCCATGCTTTCTTCAGCGGCTTTTCTGCCGATTTCGGGACGGGCACCTGCCCCCTGACCGTTGGTGGCTTTTTCACCGATCTGAATGTTATGTGTAGCCTTGGAACTGTTAAGAACCTGCTTATCCGTATTGACAACAATAAATTCAATGCCCTGCACACCGGATTCTACCATGCGGTTGACTGCGTTTCCGCCGCCGCCACCAACACCGATAACTTTAATCTGGGTTACAAGATCGACTTCATTGGAAATTTCGAATCCCATTTTGTTTTCCTCCATTGTTTTCCTGATATATAAACATCTAAAGTATACATTTTTATACTTTTATATCATACCATGCTTTCTTGCAAATTTCAAGAAGTATTCTGCGTATTAAAGAAAAAAAATAAATGTAAAAAGGGGGACATTATGGTACCTTTGACGAAAGCAACCGTGAATGGCATATTTTTTGATATAATGCAAAATCAAAAAACGCATCATTTCTGCGTTTTTTTGTTTTATCCCAATAAATTTCCGTCGGTTGTGCTTTGCACACTTTCCTGTGTCAGTTGACCGTCGGCCGGTTCCCCTGTTGCACTTTGTATATCCTCTCCGCCGACAAGTTCCGAATCCATATTGACATACGGATCCATAAACATGGTTGTGTTTTCCTCTTCGGGGGCAGACTCTCTGTTGCTGATGGTGATGCTTCCGTCCGCTGCCAGCGTAAAGGTAAATGCCGTTTTCTTCTCTTCACGTTCAAGCATGACTTTTTTGAGCACAGCCATTTCTTCCTGCAAAACATGCACAGAGCCGCTGTTGACAAAGAAACGGTTTTCAATGTTCATAGACACATAGCCTGTAGGGTCTATTTTCAGCGTACGGACATCATTGATTCCGTTTTCGGCACAAGAAGTGTACACCTCGGCAGCATGATCAAAGTACAACTTATCTTCAAATTCAGCCGCTTTGCCGACGGTGTATCCGTTCACAAGAATCCCCTGCAGTTGGGTGATATTATAGGGTTCAACCTGCGTGGTTTCGAGCACCTTTCCTTTATCACTGAGAATCAGCCACAACTGACCGCAGTCCACGGCAAAGGCTTGTTTTGCATAGGTCACTTCGATCTGCACATGATCCGGCAGACTGCGTGTAATACTGATACTCTGAATATACGGCAACGCAAGGCTGACCGTAGCAGAAATCTTTTCTTCATTCAGAAGCAAAATACTGCTGTCGGTCGAAATGCCGGCAATTTCAACAATGCGGTCATCGGTATAGCGTCCGTCATTGCCGATCACTTCAACACTGCCGACCTTCAGCAATGCGGCACCTGCCGCAAGAACTGTTGCAAGCAGCACCATGATGACAATAACAGAAATAATCGCTTCTTTTTGCCGTTTTTTATTTTTACGACTTTTCGCCGCAGATTTTTCCCGTTCATTCTGCGACACATGCATTTCGGTTCTTTTATCCGTTTGTTTTTTCATCCTCTGTCCTCCGAATATCTGCACCAAGACTGCAAAGTCGGGATTCAAACGCTTCATATCCTCTGTCGATATGCTGCAATTCGCGTACTGTTGTCTGCCCTTCTGCGGCAAGACCTGCCAGCACAAGTGCCGCACCTCCTCGCAGATCAGGGGCAGCCACATTTGCCGCATGCAACTGCGGCACACCTTTCACCACGGCAATACGTCCGTCCACAAGGATATCGGCACCGAAACGGCAAAGTTCCGGCACATGGCGAAAGCGGCTTTCAAAAATGGTTTCAATAACAACACTTGTTCCGCCTGCAACACTGCAAGCTGTCATTATAAGAGCCTGTGCATCTGTCGGGAAGCCGGGATACGGCATGGTTCGTATAGTTGACATGGCACGCAACTTTTCCGTTGCCGTAATACGCAATTTCTTTTCCTTAACGGCAATATCGCATCCTGCTTCCTGCAACAATGCAGCGACGGGACCGATATGTGCAGGGATCACATTCTGCAACACCACATCACCGTGTGTAACAGCCGCCGCAATCATATAAGTAGCAGCAACAATTCGGTCAGGAATAACGATATGTTCCGCACCGTGAAGCGACGAAACACCTTCTATGGTGATAATCCCTTCCCCGGCACCGCTGATACGTGCACCGCAACGGTTCAGAAAATCGGCAAGATCGCTGATTTCAGGCTCCCGTGCGGCATTGACAAGGGTTGTTGTTCCTCTTGAAACACAAGCACTGATGAGCACATTTTCTGTTGCCCCCACACTCGGAAACGACAGGGAAATCACCGTCCCCTGCAATTTCTGCGGGCAGTCAAGATAAATGTGTCCACCCTCTTCCGTAATCTGTGCACCGAGCTTTCGCAATGCATCCAGATGCAGATCAATGGGACGTAAACCGATTTCACATCCACCCGGCAAAGAAAGCGAAGCTTTCCCCGTACGTGCGGCAATAGCACCCAGAAAAATTACGGACGAACGCATTTCCTGCATCAGGTGATCCGGCACATGATCCGTCACAATATTTGTGCTGTCCACAGTGACCGTATTTTTTTCTACCTTTACCTTACAGCCGAGGTGACGCAAAATGTTGATCGTTGCATCAATATCCGACAAAGTGGGACAATTATGAATTACATTCACCCCGCGGCATACAACACAAGCCGCAAGAATGGGCAATGCACTGTTTTTTGCTCCCTGTACCTGCACCGTTCCCTGAAGACGGTGACCGCCCTCAATTCTGTATTCGTTCATTCTTTCCACCCTTTCGCACCGTGTATCTCCCTTACACGTGCTGTATTCTCACTGCATTCTATGAAAGGGAGTTTGTCCGGGTGCGAACGGTGAATTTTCATTTCAACTTCATTTCTTTTTGTCCGCCAAACGCAAAACGATATCCACAATCTTTTTCTTTGCGTCGGGAACTCCCATCTTTTTCGCATTCCGGCCGATCTGTCTGCATTTTTCGGGATCGGCAATGCACATTTCAATCATTTCAACGACCTTTTCCGGGGTCAGATCTTTTTCTTCAATAATCAATGCGGCATCCCGGTTAACCAGAGCCATCGCATTATGGTACTGATGATTTTCGGTAACATTGGGCGACGGAATCAACAAGGATGTAACGCCGAGTGCCTGTATTTCGGCAAGCGAGCTTGCACCCGCACGGTTGATAAACAAATCACAAGCAGCAAGGTGCGAAGCCATGTCATAAATGTAATCGGTCACGATCACTTCCGGGTGTGTTGCGGGTGTAATGCCGATCTCTTTAAGATCATCAATCATCTTTGTTCCGTTTTTACCGCACCCGTGCACAAAGCGAACCGCATGCCGGTCTGCGAACTGCACAATGACTTCTTTCATGCAATCATTGATAGTGGCAGACCCCAAACTGCCGCCCGTTGAAAAAATCAACGGCTTGTTGTCAAGGCTGAGTTTGGCTCTTGCAAAATCGCGGTCAGAAGTCAGAATATCATCACGCACGGGAAGTCCCGTTACAACAGCACGCTCACCTGCATGCATATATTTTTTTGCCTCTTGTGCCGTCAGCATAACGGCATCGGCATATTTACTCAACTCAATATTGGTTTTGCCGGGAAAAGCATTCTGTTCGTGAATAGCTGTAGGAATTCCCATTTTATGTGCAGTTCGGACAACGGGACCGCTGACATAACCGCCAAAACCGACCACCACATCCGGTGCAAAAGGTTTGAGTATTTTTTCAACCTGACCGCTGACGAACAAAAGCCGTTTTAAGGTAATCAAATTCTTTTTTATATCTGCGGGACTGAACGAACGCATAAAACCGCTGATTTCAATAGTGGCAAAATCAAAACCCGCTTTAGGAACAAGATTTGCTTCCATGCGGTCCGCCGTTCCGATAAACAGGATTTCAATATCCGGATCACGCCGCCTTAATTCTTCGGCAACCGACAAGGCGGGATTGATATGGCCCCCCGTGCCGCCTGCGGCAATTACAACTTTCATGCTGTTTCCTCCGTTGTTTTTTTGGTTGCAGGTGTTTTCTGCGTTCCGTCGGCACGCTTGAGGTTCGCTTGCCTGGAAATGCTCAGCACGATCCCCATTTCACCCATTAACATTAAAAGGGACGTGCCTCCGTAACTGAAGAACGGCAGTGAAACACCCGTATTCGGCAAGGTATCCGTTGCAACACAAATATTCAGAAATACCTGCGAACCAACCTGCAACATAATACCCAGAACCACCAGCATTCCGTAATGATCCTTTGCATTGACGGCGATGACAATACCTCGCCAGATCAGCAAAGCAAACAGCAGGATGAGGATAAATGCACCGATCACACCGTTTTCCTCACAGAAGATGGCAAAAATCATATCATTCTGCGGTTCGGAAACATACAGATGCTTCTGTTTGGAGCCACCGAGCCCCGTGCCGAAAAATCCGCCGGAACCAATGGCATACAATGCCTGATTGGTCTGCCAACGCCCTCCGAGAGGATCCGCATCCTTGTCTTTCCAAAGCTCAATACGTTCCATCATATAATCACGGAAGAATTCCGTGTGATTATAAAGAACATATACGGCAACAACAATCAGAATCATTCCGATAATGTACCATTTTTTTCTTGTACCGCCGAACCAGAGCATTCCGAGTCCGATGATTGCCATGATGATGGCACCCGAAAGATGGCTTTCCAGAAAAACCAAACCCGCAAAAAGAACCGTGCAACCGCCGCAAAGAATAATCGGAATCAGCGAACGATTCATAAGCGGCACCCGTGCCATTGCATTGATTCTTCTTGCCCACTGAAAACGCAGGGGTTCTTTTCCGATAAGATCTTTATAATATTTTGCCAGTACATAGGCACAAATCAGGATCAGGCAAAATTTTGCAACCTCGGACGGCTGAAATTCAACACCGAAAATAACCATACGGCGGCGGATGGAACCGTCCTCAGACGGCATAAGCAAAACCAGAATCAACAAAATTATGGACAATGCAAATCCACCGACAGCACCGAGATATTCAATACGCTGATATCTTATTTTTGAAATGGCAAGCATTGCAAAAATACCGATAATGCAATAAATGACTTGTCTTTTGACATAGAAGAAAGAGTCCCCGCCCCTGTTTGCGTATGCGTAAGGATAGCTGGCTGAATACATGGCAATCAAACCGACCGTTACCAGAATCAAAACCAGTGCAAAAAACATGACATCCGGTGCACCGTTTACGGTCAGCAGTCTTTTCATACGCCCGGAATTACTTTCTTTGCGTTTTACAGGCTGTGACATTCTTTAATCAAACCTTTCAATTGTTTATTGCAGTCTGCCGAACCATGTCAGTGCAACTGCTACAATGCCGCCGATGGCACCGACGATGCTGAACACGGTCACGATCTTCTTTTCATTCCATCCGCACATTTCATAGTGGTGATGCAGAGGTGCCATTTTGAGGAGTTTTTTTCCGTTGTGGGTCTTGATATAGAACACCTGAATTACGTCCGACAAAAATTCCGCAACATAGATAATACCAACTGCAAGGATCAGCCAGGGGGCATCCAATGTGTAAGCAAGAGTTACCACAATACCACCAAGGAAATGTGAGCCGATGTCCCCCATGATCACTTTTGCGGGATGCCAGTTCCATACAAGGAAGCCTGCCAACGCACCGAAGGTTGCACTTGCAACAAGGCTGACACCACCGTAGCCGCGAAGAACTGCCGTGACAGCAAAGAACACACAGGCAACCATGGTGACCGAGGGGCAAAGTCCGTCAATACCATCTGCAAAGTTGACCGCATTGACCGTACACCAGATTGCGATATAACCGAGAAGCCAGAACCATACACCCATATCTGCCCAGATACCGTAGTACGGAATGAACATATAATCACAGCCATTAAAATACAAAACAGCAAGGAAAGCCGTAATAACGAGCAGCTGCAAAAGCGTTTTCTGCAATTCCGTCAGACCGAGATTTCTTTTCTTTTTGACCTTGATATAGTCATCCATAAAACCGATAATACCGAAACCGACAGCCATCAGGATCCCTGCAAGGATCTTGATGCGGATCTGATCAGGCTTTTCGCCTGCTGCCACAAGGATGTCGCCGCCGAGAAGATGGTCTGTCAGCAGTGTGACACCGATTGCAAACGCAAAACCGATCATAAACAAAATACCGCCCATTGTAGGCACACCCTGCTTGGAACGGTGCCATACGGGACCGATATCCAGAATGACCTGGCCGAATTTCAGTTTCTGCAGCATGGGAACAATTACAAACCCAAGCAAAAATGTGGTCAGAAAACCGATCGCAATTGTCATTAAAATTCCTACCCAAATCTCCATGTTATATCTTCCTTTCGGAGTCCTTTATTTGCGTTTATGCTTCACGCATGATTGACCGTAAAATATTCCCGGACAACAGCCGCATCATCAAAAACCAGGATGCCGTCTGCGGTGTATTGTGTTTGTTCATGCCCTTTTCCCGCGATCAGCACGCTGTCGCCGGGCCGTGCCTTTTGCAAGGCTGTTTCAATTGCCTTGCGTCGGTCGGCACAGATGACCAATTCTTTTTTACTGCTGAATCCTGCGGCAATATCCGCAAGTATACGTTGCGGATCTTCCGATCGCGGATTGTCACTTGTGAGAACAGTTATATCCGCAAGCGAAGATGCAATTTCGCCCATACGGGGACGTTTACTGTGATCTCTGTCACCGCCGCAACCAAATACGGCAATGACGTTTGACGTTGTGATCTGCCGTACTGCACACAGTGCTTCATACAATGCTGCAGGTGTGTGTGCATAATCAATGAATACAGAAAACGGGGCTTGTATTTCTGTTTTCTGCAATCTGCCGTTCACTGCATCAACATAATTCACATACATACAGGCATCTTCAAAATCCAGCCCCGCAGCCATACAGGCCGCAACCGCCGCCATGGAATTATAAACCGCAATGATTCCCAAGGCAGGAATATGTATGCGTTCAATGCCGTCGCGGCTGACAAGAATATAAGACACACCGTCTGCCGTGCATTTTACATTTTTTGCCGTCAGATCAGCATCATCATGCAAAGAAAATGTAACAGTCCTTCCCTTGCATTGCGACAGCATCAACAGTGCATAGTCATCGTCCTTGTTTACAGCCGCCGCCTTTGCACAAGCAAACAGTTTTGCTTTTTGCCGTGCATACTCATCCATACTCTGATGATAATCCAAGTGTTCGGGACTCAAATTGGTGAAGACGGCAACGTCAAAATCCAAACCTGCACAGCGATCCTGACTGAGTGCCTGCGAAGAAATTTCGGCAACAGCATATTCACATCCGCATTGCAGGCCTTCCTGTAATTTGCGATTAAACACAGCCGATTCGGGAGTGGTATAATCGGTTGGTTCCGTTCCGTTGCCGCTGTCTGCACCCAATGTGCCGATCAGCACCGATTTACTGCCTGCTTGCTCAAGAATATTGCGTATGTAGCAAGCGGTTGTGGTTTTGCCGTTCGTTCCCGTTACACCGACGAGCACAAGGTTCTGCGACGGATGACCGTAAAATGCACAGCAAAGCAAAGACAATGCTTTACGGCCGTTCGGCACGAGCACCTGTTCGGCAATACCGAGTTCACGTTCACACACAACAGCCGCTGCACCTTTTTGCAATGCAAGAAATGCAAAGTCATGCCCGTCTGCATGTGCACCTTTGATACAGACGAATAACGCACCGTCTGCCGTTTCTTCAAGTTTATGTGTAATAAAGCGGATATCCGGATCTTTGCCGTTGTACACAGCATCCAACCCGTTGAGAAGTTTTGTAAGATTCAATGTTCAGCCCTCCGATTCAAATCAAACAGACACTTTTATTGAATCCTTCCCTTTCAAGCCCCTTGTCGAAAATCCTGTTTTTAATATCCGTCGTCGTATGCCGAATTGGAACGGAAGTCAACCGTGATGATACTTCCCAGATCGACAATCGTACCCGGCTCAACAGATTGTCTGTATGCAACGACATCCGATGTCATCATGGCTGCACCCGAAATTTCAATATTCAGGCCGTACAGACTTGCATAATAATTTGCTTCGCTGACCGCCATGCCTGTAAAATCGGGCACTTCTGCGGTTTCCGCAGGCAGATCGGCTTGCGTATACAGAATAACCGTACCGCCGGACATCAGCATTCTGCCACCGTTAGGGGTCTGAGAAACAACTGTTTCTCCATTGCCGATGATACGCACTTCAAAGTCTGCAGCTGCCAGTTTTTCCTCTGCAAGTTCAAGCGTATCACCAACAACAAGCGGAACAACATCGGACATATCTTCCAGCTCATCGTCCGAATAGACAGGTTCAATACCGAGATACGGCAGAACCTTACCGAAAACCTCACCGCCGACAGGTGCCGCAATGACACCACCGCTGTAATCAGCCCCGCCGGGTTCGTCAATGATGATAAGCACTGCAACTTCCGGGTCATCTGCAGGTGCGACACCTGCAAAAGAAGCAATATAAACAACTTCTTCCGTTCCGAGTTTTTCACTCGTACCCGTTTTGCCTGCAATGCGATAACCGGGAACATAGGCATTTGTACCGGTACCTTGCTTGATAACCTCTTCCATATACGAAAGAATGGTAGCAGCCGTTTTATCCGAAATGACCTGACGGCGGACATTGGGCTGTGTTTCATCTACCGTGTTACCGTCCCCGTCGAGCCATTTTTGAACGATATACGGAGTCATCAGCTTGCCGTCATTTGCAACTGCTGAAATTGCAGTGATCATCTGCAAGGGCGTTACGGTGAATGACTGACCGAATGAAGAACTGGCAAGGTCAGAAGTGGAAAACGAAATTTCCGGATCATGATAAGTAACGGATGCAACGGGAATACCTTCACCCGACAAATCAATACCTGTTCGTTCCGTGAAACCAAAAGCCTGAAAATATTTATAGAACAGTTCTTTGCCCAAATGCTCAACGCCGATATGCACCGAAAAGGTATTACAGGAATTGATGAACAGCTTTTCAAGATTTTCCGGGCCGTGTCCGATTGGGTTATAGTCCTTGATGGAACGGTCCCCGACCTGAATACGGCCGCCGCAATCGTAGGTTTCCGAGGTGTCGATCACACCTTCTTCCAGTGCAGAAGCAACCAGAAAAACCTTTGCAACCGAACCCGGTTCATAGAAGTCTGCAATTGCCTTGTTTTTCCAACGCTTGTTCTGTTCTTGGGAATAAGCCGCATCCTGTTCTTCTTCGGGAAGCTTTGCAATTTCCGCAAGGGTCTGCTCATCCAGCGTATAGGGATTATTCGGATCGTAATCAGGCAAATTTGCCATTGCAAGAATGGCACCCGTTTCCACATCCATTACGATACCGTACACATTCTCTGCCTCATTTTCAACCAAAGCAGTATGCAGGGCAGTTTCAAGAATCGTCTGTATTTCCGCATCAACCGTCAACACGGGGCTCAACCCCTGTTGCTCCTCATACTGTGTCATAAACTGACCGGGCATGGGCTGTTGCTGACCGTCCTGTGCGGTAATGGTTCTGCCGTCCACCCCTGTCAGTTCATCGTTGTAATAATACTCAAGCCCGGCAAGACCGACATCATCCTTTCCCGTAAAGCCGATCATGGTTGAACACAGATTCCCGCTCGGATAATAGCGAATGGTATCTTCGTCGATACTCACAATGCCGTACAGATCATTGGCATAAATATACTCCTTCATGGCTGCCATTTTTTCATATTCGACCTGTCCTGCAACCTCCAGATAACCATAGCCTGCATTTTTGATGATTTTCTCGCGCATCTCGTTGCCGTCGAGACCGAGAATCGTTGTCAGACCCGTTATGACTGTTTCCATGTTTTCATCTGTTACCTTCGAGGGGTTTACATACACAAGCCATACCGATGCACTTTGTGCAAGCACATGCATATTGCGGTCATAAATTGTTCCGCGCAAAGCCTTGTCAGTGGAAACGCTCAACTGCTGACTTTCTGCTTTGGCTTTGTACTTGTCGCCGTTGAAGATTGCAATCCGCAACACACTGCCGAAACAGACAACAAACAGCAATGCCGTAATTGCAATCAGAAACAGCACCCCCCTTTTTGCCGTAATTGATTTTTGCATTCAAATCCCATCCTTTCATGCAATAAAAAATAATAATATAATAAATATAATATAATAATTAAGCGAATCGAAGGGCGAAGGTATTCTTCGCCCTTTGTTTTGTGAAATATAAAGGCTTTCAGCCCATTTTATGCAAAAAGTCCGTCAAAATATTCCGTCACACGTTCAATAAGATTAGCCCCGAATGCAGAATCCTCCCCTGCGTAAAGAACCTGATCTGCCGAAGAAAGATCCACATATTGAATCTGATAATTTTCCATTTTTGTCATACCCAGCACATTGGTGGCATAATTTTCGACCTTTGCAATGCTGAACATACTGTCAATGGCAGAACTCAAACGCACATTCTCACTCTGTGCATTGTCAATATTGACTTCCATTTCATTGATGGCATTCATCAGCTCTGTGCTTTTTACGGAATTATTGATAAACAAAGCAATGAAGCCGAACATGAGCGTGCAACAAAAAAGAATGGCAAATACCTTTTTTGCACTGATACGTTCCTGTTGTTTTACGGTCTGCACAGCATTAGGTTCAACAACCTTCAGATGCGGATTCGGTCTGACATTTTTTTTGCGCAACGGCTCCCCTGCCGGCTGTGCATTATTCATATTTCTTGCGGCAGCACCTTCTCTGGGTTCAAATGCTGCAAAATCATAAGCCTCTGCTCTCTGATATCCGGCCATGATTGATCACCTTTCTCTACTTCAGTTTCACAATGCTGCGCAACTTTGCACTGCGACTTCTCGGATTTTTCTCCAATTCAGCCGCTGTCGGCGTTTTCCCCCTGAACGCCAGTACGCCACGCGGAGTATTTCCGCAAATACAAACGGGAAATTCTTTTGGGCAGGTACACCCTTGTGTAAATTCTTTGAATTTATTTTTGACGACACTGTCTTCCAACGAATGAAAACTGATAATCGACAGTACACCGCCGACTTTCAGGCAATCAAACATATTTCCGATTGCATCGGGCAGTCGGGACAATTCTCCGTTGACTTCAATGCGAAGTGCCTGAAATGTTTTACGTGACGGATGTCCGTCCCGCATTGCTTTTGCAGGCATGGCACTTTTGATAATATCTGTCAATTCAAATGTTGTTTCGATTTTCTTCTTTTCCCTTGCCTTTACGATGGCACGGGCAATGGAACGCGAATATTTTTCTTCACCGTAACGGAAGATAACATTTGCAAGTTCGGGTTCGGAATAGGTATTCACCACATCCGCTGCACTCATCCCCTGCATACTCATACGCATATCGAGCGGTGCATCGCTGTGGAATGAAAACCCTCTTTCGGCGGTATCAAGCTGATGCGAACTGACTCCGAGGTCTGCAAGCACACCGTCCACGGCATCAATGCCGAGATCCTGCAACACATTTTTTATATCCGAAAAATTGGTTTTAACAACCGTCACTCGCTTGTCTTCACCGAAACGGTTCATCAACACTTCAATGGCCTGCGGATCCTGATCCAGGCAGATCAGCCTGCCGTTTTCAAGCCTTGCAAGAACTGCTGCACTGTGACCGCCGCCGCCGGAAGTGCAATCAACATACACACCGTCGGGCTTGATCTGCAAGGAATCAATGGTTTCATTGAACAGAACGGGAACATGTTTGAATTCCATATCCGTCACCAGATGATATCATCGAAATCGGCATCGTCTTCCTCCGCCATGAGTGCATCCCATGTGGCAGCATCCCAGATTTCGATTCGGCTGTTACAACCGAACACAACGACATCCTTCTGAAGACCTGCGTGTGCAATGAGTTCCTGCTGCAAAACAAAACGGCCCTGCTTGTCCATTTCAGGTTTGAATGCACCGGAAAATCTTTTTCTCTGCTTGTTACGATCGTCACTTGTGGCGGATTTGCGTGCCAACTGCTCGGCAATTACATTGTAGCCTTCCTGATCATACACAAACAGACACTTGTCCGGCCCTTTCATGATGATGAAAGACTCGCCAAGTTCATCACGGAATTGTGCCGGCATTGCCATGCGTGATTTGGCATCAATCGTATGTCTGAATGTTCCTATGGCTTGCATCGGCACGACTCCTTTCAAGAAAATTTCATTTTCACAAGATAATCAACATTATTTAATTTCTGTTGTTTATCTCGCCCCACTTTATGGGATGAGAATGGATTTTTCACCACTACTCTGTCATTATACATGGTTTTCTTAAAAAAAGCAAGAGTAAAAACACAATTTTTTTAATTATTTTTCATCTTTTTTCACGTCCCCAAAAACAAAAAAACAAGAGCCTGCAACGGCAAAAAATCACATCCGAAAAACGCAAAAAACCACCTCGACGGACGAAAAAAATACACGTCCGCGAAGTGGTTAAAAAGCACAAAATACAGTATTAAATTTTCCCTTCAGCCTGCAATATTTTGTATTTCCGTATCAACGAATCATAAAATTTTCTGCGGAGTGCAAAATATGCTCCCCTGTTTTCCCGGCCGTAATGCACGGCATTGGTCAGCAGAATTCCCCACAATCCCGTGTCCTTATCGACATAAAGACTTGTCCCCGTAAACCCTGTATGACCGTAACTGCCTTGCGACAGCAATTCACCCATCGGCGAATCCTGCCTTCCCTTCAACTGAAATCCAAGGCCGCGGGATTCCTTTTTGTCGGGGGTGTAATTATGTATTGCAAGATCAAACATCCGGCTTGAAAGATACGCTTCTCCGTCTTTTGCAATTCCGTTTGTTGCACACATTCCCGCAAACGAAATCATATCATCCAACGTAGCAAAAACGCCTGCATTTCCCGCTACACCGCCAAGATAATGTGCATTCTCATCGTGCACGTGCCCCGTTGCCCATTCACCATTATGGGCATACAATTCAGTTGCGGCAATCGGTGTCTTATTTATATCAGGATTGTAACAAGCGTTTTTCATCCCGAGCGGAGCAAAAACATATTTTCGTGCAAGTTTATCGAGGGTTTCCCCGCCGGCTGCTTCAAGAATACGTTGCAAAACAAGATACCCCATGCAGGAATAGCACACTTCTTTGCCTGTTTCATAACACTTTTCAGAAGAAAGAATGGTTTGCAAAACGTCTCTGTTTTTATATTTCTCATTATATAAAGGAATCCCTGCAGGCAGTCCCGATGTATGCGTCAGCAGATGATAAATTTCACAATCCGCAAAATTGCCGGCAAAATCAAGATATTTCCCGATTTTGTCATGCAGATTCAGTTTACCGTTTTCAATCATTTTCAGTGCAACCATGGTGGTTGACACAAGTTTTGACAGTGATGCAAGGTCAAACAAGGTATCTTCCGTGAGGTCAAGCACTGTCGGAAGAACCTGCCTTTGTCCGAAAAACGCACGGGCAAAAACCGTGTGTCCCTGTCCGACCGCAACCGCCGCACAAGGGTAAGCCGAGCCGACACCTGATTCAACAAGTTGTAAAACGGATGCATAATATTTCTTTTCACCGTCATTCAGAAAATCAAACTTTGCTTTCAGAAAATACCTGTAATCGGGTTCGTTTTCCGTATGTGCATATTCGGATTTGATTGTTTGTTCAATCCATGTTCGCATTTTGTCGCTCATATTTTCGTATCTGCGTATCTTTATCAAGCCTTTATCAGCAGCTTTCAGAATCTCTGCATACGCATCTTCTATGTATTCAACACCCGAAACGGGCACTTTACACTGCGTAGCAAACGCAGTGGGAATCTGCACATCCTTTGCTTCACCGACCGAATCGGCAGAATAAATATAGCCCGACACCCCTTTGTAAGTGTCCTCGAGTGCATGAGGGTAGTATTCATCGAGCTGCATGATTCCGTTTTCATCAAAGCCGTAGCTCGCCCACTTGTGCCATTTGCCCATGTGCGCAAATCCCGTTTCCCTGCAAAACTTTTCAATTGCATTGCTCAGATACACCAAAACATTTTCGCGTTTTTGGGAAAAATAAAGCAGCGATTCATTGTGGTTGGACACATTCGGCTCCAAAATTTCAATCCCGCCGACCTGAGACGCATGGTAAAACAATCTGATCACCTTTTTCCGATCTTAAAAATCATATTGCATCATGCTGTTGTCCGGGTTGAATTCATTTCGTTCATACCAACGAACCGAATTTTTGCTCGGCCAGACGATGACCATTTCACAGTTTCTTTCTTTCAGATAATTCTTGATGTAAGTCAGAAGCTGCGTGCCGTAGCCCTTGTTGCGGTAGGCTTCGAGGGTGTGCACATTGGTAAGGTAGGCAAGGCAATAATTGCTCACCTTGGGCTTTGGCACCTTGTTGACGATGGCAACATACATCGCAGAAACAACAATGCCGTCAAGTTCCATCACGAAAACGGTATAGGTGGTATCATTTTTGAGAAATTCGACAAACTCATCAATGAATTGCTGCTTGTCAACCCCGACAATATTTGATTCCCCATAGGTCACATCATCCTCTGCGGAATGCTCCCATTTCATTTCTGCCAACTGCAAAAAATCTTTTTCTTCTGCTAAACGGATCATAATATAATTCTCTCCTTTTAAGATATAACATCAGGCAGCTTTGCATTGAATTTCTTTCTGTCGGAGATTTTTTTTGTGTCTCTTCTATCCATAGAGTTATCACACCAAGTTGAAAGATTGGAAATACACATTTTCAGAAACGCATTCACATAAACATCCTGACACTGCATTGTACCGTTGAAATTATACCCGTTGACAACGGGTTCACAGCCGGCCAAAAACAGTTCCCGCATTTCAAAAATGTCAATCGGCTTGCCGTTTGTATCAGCAAACCAACAACCGAAAGAGGGGTCAAAGATGCACCATTTATTCAGCTCGCTTATGTATGCACGGCAGGTAAAGTGGCAGTTTTTAAATGCAGTTGACATCATACAAACGGGATAGGCTTTGATGCCGATCGCAACCAAACAATCCGAAAATGCAATGGCTTTCCACCTGCAATTGATGGCATTTTTGAACGGCTTCCCGAATGCATATTGCAGAATATCCACGGTGTTATCCGTCAACATGTGCATCTGTGCACCGTTATAAAAGGTATGCTCGGTCAGCCAATGCAAAATTTGCAACACCTTTTCAAAATCCGTTTTCGCCTTGGCAATTTCGGAAAGATGGTATTTGCCGCCCAGTTTGCAGTGCAATTCAAAATATGCGGTGGTTTTTTCAAGGTCGGTTGCAATTAAATCCTGATCGTTGAAAAACTTGTCCTTTGCACAAGCAGGATCTTCCGCAAGCAGTTTTTTATAATCAAGATTTTTTACAAATTGTTCGTATTTTTTTGGATTTTTCTGCAACGGAAGAGAAGTGAAAAATGCTTTTATGTTCATGTTTTGCACCTGCTTTGATCAAATTCTGTCTTTTAAACTTCACCCGATAATTTTCTTTGCTTGTATTTCGGCAGTTTGCCGACAACTGTTGCATAGCTGTGATCCGCCATTTCAAAAATAATAGCATCCGGCACACCGTCAAGGGGAAAGGTGTTGAAATACGGCTGTTGCACGGGCGGACAATGATAGCCTCTGACAACAACACCCGGAAACATCTGTCTGTAAAAATCGCCCGTCATGCGCTCGCAATTCAGTGTTGCGGTTTCTTTACCGCGCAAAACAAACAATTGCGCAAATATTTTCCCTTCCACCTTGATGATATCACTGTCGAGCCCGAACGGATGGTCGATATACGCTCCGTTTTTTGCAAGACAAAATTGAAGTAATTCCGAATGTGTCATAAAAATAACCTCACAATCCGCGTTCTGTTTTCAATAAAGCATAATAACACGCATCGCAAATGCCCTGATTGTTCCAATCGGAGCTGTGCAAAGTGCCTTCGTATTTCATGCCGCATTTTTGCATGACCTTGCCTGAATTCGGATTTCTCGGGTCGTGTCTTGATTCAATACGATTTACATCTACTACATCAAACAGAAAATCCATAACTGCTTTGAGTGCTTCGGATGTGATTCCCTGATGCCACCATTTTCTGCCGACACAGTAGCCGATATGCATCATAGAAACTTCTTCATTCATATGCACGACAGCAATGTCACCGATCGGCTCGTCACCGTTTTCTTTTAAAACAATCGCCCAATGGTAATACTTTTCATCAGAATACTGTTGCAGCCAATCCGTAATAATACTTTTGCTGACTTCAACACTGTCATGTGTCTTCCACATCAGGTATTTTGTAACTTCTCCGTCCGATGCCCAGTTGTTATACATCGCGACAGCATCATCGCTTACATATCTCCTTAAAATCAATCGATCAGTTTCTAATTTTTGCGTTCCGCAATGGTTCATATCTCTTTCATTCCTTTGGTCGATTTATAATCATTATAACACGAAAATAATTGCAACACAACAAAAAAAACAGCCTTACTAAGTAAGACTGTTAAAAACTGTTTTGGGATACACCCTGAAAACTGAACAATGGATGGGAAGCGGAAGTGTAGAAACTTGAACCTTGAATCAAGAGGTCAAGCCCTCGACCTATTAGTACTGCTTAGCTGAACGTGTCACCACGCTTACACACGCAGCCTATCAACCTCATAGTCCTTGAGGGGTCTTACTGACTTAA
>JAZUQC010000068.1:0-35862 GCA_045605525.1 Acutalibacteraceae bacterium | reverse complement strand
TATTATCGGTTGCCAGTATATAAATTTACCTTCAAACAACACTTTGTTTGCCATGGTGCTTCGCACTTAAGAAAACCCCCGGCGAGGGTTTTCTTAACAACTTTCCTGCGCTTTCTGAAGCATAAAGAGTTTCGCCCGTTGCGACGGGCGACAATGGGCGCTGCCCCTTGACCCCGCAAGTTTTTGAAAAAACTTGACCAAAACTTTTAATAATTGACAATCAACCAAAATTCCTGCAAATCAAACTCCCCGCTAAACCGCAATTTGCATTTCCCTTAATCAAAAATCCCACAACTTTCCGTAAAGAACCATAAAAAAAGAAAACAGAACAACGAAAAAAAGCCGCCCTCTGACGAGGACGGCCATTTGTTTGATCAAACGCTAAAATTAAATTCAAAAATTTAATTATTCAGAAATTTCAGAGCTTTCTGCGTTCTGTTCTTCGTACCAGATTTCGAAACCGAATTTGGATTCAAGAGCAGCGAGAACCTTCTGGATGTAAGCGATAACTTCTTCAAAGAATTCAGCAACAGAGTTGATGAGTTCGTTGTAATCACCATTTTTCAGTTCGGGCAACATTATTAGGGGCACCTCCTTTTATAATTTAATAAAAAATAAGTCAATTAAAACTTATTCGGACTTTTCGGAAGATTCGTCTTCACCGAAGAAGTAAGCTTTCCATTCTTCAAAAGAATAAAGAAGAGCAACGATCTTTTCAGCGATGTCCTTAACAAGAGCGATGAAGTTCTTAAGGGTTGTGTTATCCATTGTGGCACCTCCTTAAAATAGGATTAGAAAAAACTTGATATCAAAAACTTAGAAAGAGAATTCTTCGTCTTCGATGGGCTTCTTGGAAGTGAAACCTTCAATGAGGAATGTAAGGTTAGCGATGAGTTCTTTGATGATTTCAACAACCTTATCCATTGCATCTCTCAGTCCGTCAAACATTTGTGGGCACCTCCTTGTTAAAATGATAAATGTTTTGCGGCACAAAACCGTGGCAGCTTACTACGATTATGCGGAAGCTTCTTCACCGAAACCGAGATAAGTAAGAGCCTTTTCAAGAGTGTCAAGCATTTTGTTGAAGAACTCCTGAAGGAATGCCATGAGAGCTTCAAACGGGAACTTATCCATTCTTTTGCACCTCTTTTCTTTTGAGAATTTACAAATTTGTCCAAAGATAAATTTGCAACTGTATACTACCATAATCATCCTGAGAATGCAAGAGGTATTTTAAGAATTATTTAAAGTTAACAAGAATGACAATGTTTTGTAACAATTAAATTCTTTTTCAGAATTATATTACCGGCGTTTATAAGCATTTTATGCTTTTTGTGCAATAAAGTTTAACGCAAATGTGAACAAATTATTACAAAAAAAAAGGGAATTGAAAGCGATCCGTCGCCTGTAAAACACAAAAACCACCTGCGAAAGGTGGTTTTTGCGATAGGAGATTTTTATAAAAAAACAACTTGTTATGCACCGTAAACGGCATCTTCCGGCTTATTCTGCGTAAGCAGCATAAAGTCAATCTTCATAAGAGGTGTTTCGGGCAGGGAATCAAGATACTTGAATTCCCGCGGAACGGAAAAGTCGGAGAAATGCTCCTTGCACGCACGGCAGATTTTTTCTTCAAGGGCAGCTTTGTCGGTACCGTCTTTCACAGAAAGGAACAGACGAAGCAGAATTTTGCCTTCGGGGCTGTAGCCCTTTACAAGACAACAGTCCTTGATTTCCTCAATATTATCCTGCAGATACTTTTCAATATCAATAGGATAAATATTATAGCCTGAAATGATGACAACTCTCTTTTTTCTGCCTGCGAAGTAGAAATAGTTGTCACTGTCGCGATAGCCGAGATCACCGGATTTGACCCATTTTGTACATTCCTCGTCAATATACAGGCCTTCGTTTTCTCCGGCATCGGGTCTGTAATATCCGGACATAATGGTCGGACCGGAAATAACAATTTCGCCGATCTCTCCGTCGGGCAATTTTTTATTGTTGTCATCCCAGATTTCAACACGCAGTCCCTCCAACGGCCAACCGATGGAGCCCCGTTTGTATTTGGTATTGGAGTTGACGGTGCAGACTGAACCGACTTCCGTTAAGCCGTATCCCTGTCTGAGTCTGCCGGGTGCACCGTTCTTTTCGAGAACGGCATTAAACTCGTCCAGAAACTGATCGGAGCAATCGTCGCCGCCGCAGAACATCATACGGATATTCTTCAGCCACGGACCGTCAAAATGCTTATGCTTCATCAGTTTTTTGAACATGACGGGAATGCCGACAACGGCAATCACACGGTTCTTGCGCATGAGTTTGGTAAAAATGTTGGCATCGAACTGCATCATCGGGATAATACGCCCTGCATTGCACATTGCCATGTGAATACCGACACAAAGACCGAAACAGTGGAACAGAGGAAGCACGATAACTTCCGCTTCTTCACCGGGGTCTTCAATCTTGTCAAGTTTGGACACGCGGCAGGCAAGTTCGTTGATGGCACGCGAAGTCAGTTTGATAACCTTGCTCTTGCCCGTGGTGCCGCCGCCGTGCAAGTAAACGGCAATATCGTCTGCATTGCCCGAAAGTCCCGGCTCGGGAGCATATTTACGGAGAGCATCACGGTAAGCGGTGCGGTTTTTGATTTTCGGAAAAATGGCTTTCAACAAGCCCTCACCTGCCTTACAGGCAGCTTCCTTAACAGGACTTGCATAGTCAGAGGAAGAACAGACAATACACGGCAGTCCCGATTCGTTGATAACGCCGACATAGTCTTTGGAGAGCAAATCAAGGATCATAACACCCTTGGAATTGCAATCCTCAATGGCTTCCTTAAGCACTTCGGGAGGCAACTGCGGATGCACGAAATTGACAATGACACCGATTTTGTTCAGTGCATAAAAAGACACAATACTCTGCACGGTGGTGGGCATAAAAACAGTGTACACATCGCCGCGTTTGAGTCCGAGTTCGTTCTTCATATAGGCGGCAAAACAGTCTACATCATGTAAAAATTCACTACGCAAGGTGATTTTATCCATGTGCTGTACAGCCTTGTATTCACCGTAACCGACGGTGCACTCAATCAGGTATTCGTAACAATTCTGATCCTGTGCATCAACCATCAGACTTTTTTCAACTTTCATGTCGTTCATTCCTTTTTTATATTACACAAATTTACTGCCCGTGCATATATTTATTTTGTTTAATAATAACATTTTTAATAACATTTTTTCATCACCCCTGCTGTATTTATTTTGGACGATAAGCAATACGCCATTTTTGGCATAAAAAAAAGATGCAACCACCCGTGACAGTCGCATCTTTATTCGTCATAACGAAGACAGTATTATAAATTATGTAAAAAAAACAGAATGTTGATTTCTGCCATTTTTGGCATGATACAACCGTTGTTTTAACAGATCACATAAGACTTAAGCTCTTTGCGGGTGCTTATGTTGAGTTTATTAAAGATATTACGCAGATGGCTTCGTACCGAATGGACGGAAATATTCAACATTTCCGAAATATCGTTGTTGGAAGCATCCCTTGCCGCAAGCATAGCAACATTGAACTCGGTCGGCGTAAGCTTATCAGATACGGTATTTCCCGTCAAGGCATTGTGCACAAAGATCCAGTTATGCAGATAAACCGTTGAAAGCCCCATTACTTGTTTATAGGCTTCGGGATATTCATTACGCAGACATTTTTCGGTAAGACCCGACAACAGACAGCGGAACTCAGCAAACGGTGCAATGATACCGTCGGCTTCTGCAAGCGACCAGGCATAGCGAAAATAATATTCAGCCTTATCCCACGTACCCGAGATGATATACCCCATGGCAATGGCAAGTGCAAGGTAAATCGCCGAAACCGGCCGCAGGGGTTTCATCATAATGAGTGCACCTTCGGCAAGTCCGATTCCGCGGGACACATGGTCGGTCAGCAAAAGATAGCGTGCATAGGCATAAATTGCCATGGGTTTGAGTGCATCCTC
This sequence comes from Acutalibacteraceae bacterium, assembly GCA_045605525.1. Lineage (GTDB taxonomy): Bacteria > Bacillota > Clostridia > Oscillospirales > Acutalibacteraceae > RUG806. Next base: position 31,859 of record JAZUQC010000068.1, on the reverse strand, counting down.
CACAGCAAAAGCATCCACGCCGAAGTCGGGAAATTCGATGGCGGTGGTGTGATGCACAAGAATATTGCAATAAAGACTGAACAATTGTCCTGTTTTGGCATATTTCAGATTCTTTGCGGCAACATCGGTCACCCGTTGCAAAAAGCGGTAGTTATTGACAATGCTTTCGGGGTCGTCCGTCAGCATGGAGGACACGACCCCCATAAGCAGAACACCGATCTGCGTCTGCACGCTTTTTGCTTGTGTGAGAGAGGCTGTCAAATTGCGTGTGCGGTCTGCTTCGCCACGATAATAGGCAAGCTCGGCAAAGCCAATGGTACGCTTTTCATCATCCTCAAGGCTGTTCAGAAAAACCTCAGCTTCACCGGGGTTGTAACACCCTACGGTCAGCACAAAAGGGTTGAAAGCCGGTGTTTGTGAAACCTTGCTCTTGTTTGCGGAATAACGCAGATCAGCCGGTTTTTCCGCATCGGCGGGAATCAGCACGCGGTTGTTGACATGCAATACACCGGCAATGCGGTCAGCGGCAAGATACTGACGTACGCTGCGTCGCGAAACGCCCCATTTTTCGGCAATCTGTGCCGGGGTGAGATAGTCCATAGGGTTACTCCTTTGAGGGGGAATTACGGTTTATCTGTCTGTCCACGGACAGACAGAAATGCAAAATGCAAAATTATCGGGTCGCTTCGCTCCGATTATAGAGTATAAAGAAATTTACATAAAAAATAAAATGGTGCAATCTTAAGCACTTGCAAATTATTTTATATGACATTGTGTGTGCAGAATCAGTGCAAACTAAAATTTAAAACAGCAAAACCAAAAATTATATCTTCTATAATGGCAACGCCATTCCTTTAATTTTGCATTTTGCATTCTTGCATTTTGCATTTATTCTATCGGTATGAGCGTAACAACAATCGTTGCCGTTTGTGCATCCTCCACCGTTACGGTCAGTTTTTGTACCGAAAGGTCTTTGTTATATTCGTAATCGGGATACACAAGGCTTTTTGCTTGCATGACACTGAATGTACCGTCGGCGGTAAGTTCTGCCTTGCACTGCTTGTCACCGATGGTCAGCATTGCCGTTTTGCCGTCCGGTGTGATTTCAATATCCGCTTTGGTGTGCATGAACCAATAAATATCGCTCGGCTTCTTGCAAACCACTTTATCGGTGATGGTGAGGACACTGTAATCGTCATGCAGGCTGAAGGTGCGTACCACGCTTTCGGCACCGCTTTCAAGATAGGCATTTGTCATATCAATCACGGCCGTACCGCTCTCTTTGGTGGTTGTTTCTTCGTGGCCTTTGTATGCAACACTTGTTTCAACGATCGGACAACGGGCAAAGGCAAACTGGTCTTCCCCTTCTTTTGGATTGATAACAAGAGTATTTTGTCCCTCGGCACGCTTTTCATAGACCTTCCATCTGCCGCCGCCGTAAGTGGGTACGAAATAGCCGGGTGCATCGTAGTTGCCGGGGCCGTTTTCTTCTGCCCAACGCACACCGAGTGCATCAAACACAAAGGTGCCGATGTCAAGATCGCCGTGGTTTGTATAGTTATAACCGCCCTTTATGGCTGCACAGGTTGCGTTTTCGTCAAGATAAGCCGAACGCATAATGAACAGTTCTTCCCCTGCACTTGATTCAAAATGAATACTCTTGGGCAGTACCGAAAAATCGGCACTTTCGGTTTCAAAGTACCACAACGCACTGAGTGCCGCTTCCCTTGCAGGTTCACGCAAAGAATGCAGATACCCGCGAAGATCCTGTATATCCTCATTCTGCAGGTCATAATTTTCCTGCAAGCGGGCAGCAAAACGGTTCTGATAGCCCCCCGTCAGCGGGTTGGCAAATTCGCTTGCATAGTAATACAAGACGGGGCTGTAAAGTGCATTTGGCTTATTATCGCCGTAATTAAAAACACCCGTCGGAGTTGAAATATAAACGGGAAATGCACCGACTTCTTCCACGCCGGGATATTGCGAAAGACCAAAATCCGTGCCGAAAAACTGCTTGCTCGTTTTGATGAAATAAGTCAGATAGCTTGTTCCGTATTCCCAATAGCCGGGTCCTTCCGCATAAGCACCGTCCGGGGTGAAGTTGCAGAAATTGATGGGCATATTGTTGTAAGCCATGGTAAGATGTTTTACGGCATCGGCTTCACAATATTCATAAAACACCATACAGGCAATTCCCACACCGCCATAGCAGACAGAGTTCCAGTTGGTTTTGCTCCAGACCCACCAATTGGCAAAGTGGTTTTTGCTGCGCGCGGGTTTGAGTCCTTTTTCAAGAAACGCATCGGCAAGGGTCTGCTTCTGCGTTACATCAAGATAATCAAAAAACCAATCGTAGCCGACTGCAACGGCAAGGCTCATTTCGGCAACATCAAGAAAATGCGTCGGACACCAATCGGAAAAATTACACACATTTTCGAGTTCTTCCCATGCACGCAGGGCATATTTTTCGTCTGCCGTCACTTTATAAACAAGACCGAGGGTGATGACCCGTTCGAGTGTTTCGCGGGAGATTTCAAGAATGGCATCTTCCTCATCCAATTCGTACGCAAGCGGTGCCGCCGCAGGGTCATCGGACAACAGTAAGTCGGCATAGTGCTTGGCATAATCAAAATATGTATTGATGTAAGCATTGCCGTTTTTACCCGCTTTGACACTTGCACGCACTTTGGAAAATTCTTCTTCGGTGGCAAGCACAAAGGGATGCTGCACACGGTCGGCGGCTTCTTCCAATGCTGCTTGTATGTTGGCTTTGGGCTGTTTTTTATCGGCACGCTCAAGGGAAATATAGTCGATACCGATTTCAACAAAACCTTTTGCAATCGAGGTGTAAGGTGGCAGAAGATCCGCCGCAACACAAACAACGAGCAATATGAAAATACCGCAAACACATGCGGCAATGATTTTACCCGAGTGCTTTTTAGGGGTACTTTTTCCTTGTCTTCGCATAAATGTATACCTCCCGTTCGTATTTCAATTCATGAAAACAACCAGCCCAGCAAAACAGAAGCTATCAAAAAGAACAAAGCTGAAAGATACAAGGTTTTGGGGCGTTCCTGTTCTTCTCCATCCTTCTTTTTTCCGGGCAGATTCACAAGATAGGCAACGGAACCGACAACAAAAACAAACAGCCATGCAACAGAAAACAATGAATATAACGTACCGGCACTGTGCATGTGATTTTCAAGCAGCAGCGGGTCGCCGAACAGACACAGCAAAATGGGAGAGATAAGGAACAAACAGGCACTCACCTTTGACAACCTTACAAGCGGAGCAATTTCTGCCGCATACTTACGACTGAAAGCAAGGCATGAAGCAACCACACCGAGCAATACGCTGAGTGCACCGATAACCAGAGTGCCCAATTCAAAAATCAGGCTGACCGTTTCAAGCATAAAACGGACTCCTTTCCGTTTATAATATCAACAAATCAGAATTGTATTGATTCCAGAAAACCGCGTACCTGCAATTCAAATCCGTAAAAAATCTCATCCATGATAATGGGAATGTTTTCGGCATTCCCCCGCCACACACCCACAGCAAGAAATGCCAGAGTGAGCAACATAAAAACGGTAAGAATCAGTAGGGATATCTTTCGCATTGTTTTGCTGAACATTGCAACCGCCTCATGATGTCGGCGGGCATTCAATTCTTTTTTTTCGGCACGTTTACGTGCCTTTGTCCGTGCAGGATCCGTTGCATCTGCCGTTTGTGCAGGGGTATCCTGATTTTTCCGTTCCGCCTGTTTGCGGCGGATTTCTTCGGTGATGCTATCCGATTCGATCTGCTTGATCTGTGCAAGAAACTGATGCAGATCAAAATCTGTCGCTTTTTTCGGTTCTGCAGGGACAGACGATCGGGGCGGTTCGGATGCAGGCGGTGCATTCTGCTGAATCGGTGCACGCAGGGCATCTTCAAACCACAATAAAGGTTCTTGTGCGGATGCAGAATTTTCTTGCGGGGACTGTGCGACAGGTGCTTCCCGCACAGTTTGCGAATGAGAACCCGACACATCGTCTTGTGCCGGTACGACGGAGTCCGGAATAAAAGCTTGCATATTACGGTCGACGGTAAAAATTTTCATATCATCATCCGCCGTATCAGGCACAACAGCATCATACACGGGGTCTTCTTGCGGTTGTTCAACAAAAACAGCCTCCGTAAAATCCGAGTAATCAGCAACGGTGCCCGCAAGCTCTGTATAATCGGGTGAAACAGTCCCAAAATCGGTATAATCAGGTGTAAAATCTTCAAAATCCGAATCGTCGGGTTCAATTTCCTGTGCAATCGGCTCATATTCTTCGTTTTCGTCAACGGAAAAAGAAAATGCTGCCGCAAAATCCTCAACAGCGGGTTGCACATCTCTGTAAGCAGGATCGGCTGCAATTCGTTCTGCCGCCGTTTCTTTTTTTTCTTCCTGTATCACAACGGGCTCCGGTTCTTTTTGCGGCTTTCCGCACAGATAACACTCATTTTCCCAGTCTTCATTCTGCATTTCGCAGTGTTTGCAGATCCACAAAGAAAAGCCCTCCTCTCTTTCCCGATTTTAAGGTATATATACATAATACCTTTTATTACACCTCTTTGCAAGGAATTTTTTTTGGTTCACGGGAAGATGCGTTTTTTCATAAAAACATCACCGCCGCAGAGTTTCTGCGGCGGTGTGTTTATTGCTCTTATTTAAAGAGATTTCTGAACCATTCCATGATACGTTCGAAGAATTCAAGGATCTTAGCAAAGATACTCTTTTCGGGTACTTCATCGGTATCGTACTGCTGATCATCATCAAATTCGGGCTTACCGATAACGGGCAGTACCGTAATTTCGATGTTTTCATGTACGTTATAGATGTAGTAGACACCGTTTGCATCGGGGGCAACGTTACTGCCGTTTGCGGTCAGGATATAGCCGCCCTGCTCCAGATATTCCGCGGTGGTGGGCGTGATGGTGAATGCAAGGGTATCGCCCGCCTTGACACGGATGACTTCTGCCACGGCTCCGTCATAAGCAATTACTTTGTTGTTCATGACCAGATCGCAAGCGAACAGATCGAGAACGATCAGATTGTAATTGTCTGCCGAGTAGAAGAAGTTAATGGTGATGCTGTCTGTCTTCAGGCCGTCCAGCGTGGTAACGGTGAAGGTAACTTCACCCGGCTTGTGCGAGGTGATCATACCGTCCTGTGTCACGCTTGCAACAGAAGGATCGGAAGATTCCCAAATGACTTGCTTATTGCCTGCATTCGAAGGCTTGATGGAGGTGACAAGTTGATAGGTGGTACCGACATAAGCCTGCGAACCGGACGTGGTGATGTCAATGGAAACAACCGGAGTATCGGACAGAACAGGAATTTCATGGGTTTCGAACCAATCACATCTTGAGCAGACACGCTTGAGAACGCCCGTTTCGGTGGTGGTTGCGGGCACATCCACATACCAGCTGCCGATGTCATGGCCGAGTGCGGGAAGTACCTTATATTTCGAGAGGACCTCGCCGCAGACGGAACAGACACTGTCTGCCGTATTACCGGGTGTGTCGCAGGTGGGTTCCACTGCGGGAATCTGCACCACAGGCATATGGCCGTTTGCAGGTGCGATTTCGTAATTACATATCGTACATATAAGTGCCTGTGTACAGTCAGCATCCATGCCCGGATTGTGTGCTTCAGCTTTGTACATGGCCTTAATTGTGGTGTAGCCGTGGATGAAGCTTATGTCTTCAGACCAGCCGAGGAATTCGTAGTGACCGTCTGCATCGGGAGCTCTGTCGGCAAGCACGGGCGGTGTTGCGGGCAGACCGTAGACGACGCTCTGCAGATCCAGAATGTTGTCATTGTGATCCACAAAGGTGACGGTGTAGGTGTTTCTGGTGTAGTAATAACGGACCGTTCTGCTACCGTCGGCGGCAATGACAATGGTACGTTTTGCGGGAGAAGTGAAACCTTCTTTGTCGCGGGTAGCAACTTCAACAACTGCACCCGTTTCGCCGTGGCAGTATTCGGTTTCCATCAGGCTGTCGGGATAGCTGACACAGTCAGTATCCTGATAGTAGTGATAAACCGTGTACGGTGTATCGGTGTTCGCAACCCACGAAGCGGTGAGATACAGATTGCCTGCCGTCATGTTTTCGGGAAGTGCCGGTGTCCAACCTGCGAAGGTATAGCCCTGGAAGGATGGTGCTGCGGGCGGAACAACCGTTTCGCCGAAAGCATAGGTCTGCGATGCCACAGGTGTGCCGCCGTTGGAATCGAAGTGGATGGTGTAATTATTTCTGGTGTAGTAATAATCCACCGCCGCACTGCCGTCAGGCAGAATAGTCAGGGTCTCAGCTACGGGAGAGGTAAAGCCGGGATAGGTCTTGACCTGCGGTATGACCGTGCTGAGGGTCGTACCTGTCAGGGCTTCTTCTTCAAACAGAGTATAGGTGTCAGCACCGATATTCTGCTGATGATGTCTGACCGTGTACGGGGTGTTATTGGAAACCGTCCACTGTGCGGTGTAAGTGCGGTCGCCTGTCTGTTCACGGAAGGTGACATAAGACGAGATACCTGCAATGCCTGTACCCTTCCAGCCAAGGAAGCGGTAACCTGGCTTGACGGGATTGACAAGTGTGACCGTTTCTTCAATGGTGTAAGAAAGCGGATTTGCACCGTTGTCCGAACCGCCGTCCAGATTATAGGTGATTGCATAGCGGGTGGGTTCCCAATGTGCGGTATAGGAACGGTCGCCCATGGAACCGACTGCGATTTCAACATTCAGTTCTTTGGTATCACCGTTGCTGCCCGTCCAACCGACGAAGGTATATCCGTACTTGGTAGGCTGATTGAGCGTAAAGGTTGCGGTTTCAATGTTGTAGGAAACAGGATTGCCCACAGCCGTACCGCCGCCCAGTGCATAGCCGATAGAATAAGTCAGAGGATTCCACTGTGCAATGCTGACAACGTTGTTTGCGGGCATCTTGTCTGCCACAACGGGGCTCCAGCCCGTGAACTTATAACCTGCTCTGGACGGATTTTCGGGAGCGGTAACGGGATAATCGTAATAATACTCTCTTATAATATCTTCGTAGCCGACAGCTTGGAAGGTATAGGTGTAAATATTACGCTCGTAATAGAAGTTGAATACGGTGGAACCATCAGCCGCGACTTTCTTGCTCTGGGCATCGGCTGTCTTGAAGCCTGTATAAGCGGGAACATGCGGTGTTACTTCCATATCGGAGGTAAATGTGCCGACAAAGCTTGCATTTTCATCCTTGGTATACGTCTTTACACCACCATCGGACGGAATATCCATCAGCCAGTAGTTGACCGTATACTTCGTATCGGTGTTTGCTGTCCAGACAGCTGTGAATACAAGATCGCCCGTGGTATCCTTGTTTGCATTGACGGTAACATCCTTTTGGATTCCGTCAATGACGGTACCCTTCCAGCCCTCAAAGCTGTAACCGACCTTTTCGGGGTTGTTCAGCGTGAAGCTGTCGAGCACGGTATAGGAAGTCGGGTTGGTCTTGCCGTCTGTCAGTTGACCGCCATCCAGATTGTAGGCAATGGCATAATTGTTGATCTGCCAGTTTGCACTCAGGTTGATGTCACCTGTTGTGCCTGCGGGGATGGTAATGACATCCGTACCGGTGTAATCACCGCTCCAGCCTGTGAAGGTATAGCCGAGTCTGGTGGGCTGTTTGATAACCACGGTATCAAGAACGGTATAGGTCGTCTTGTTGTCGGCATGGTTGGTACCTTCATTGAGGGCATAGTTGATGTTATAGGTATTCAGCGTTGCCGTGGCAGTGAGTGTTACATTGCCGTCGGGCATGACGAACTTATGCGGATTCTTTGTGCTGTCTTCCACCTTATCGGTATCAGACGTCCACTTTGCAAAGGTGTAGCCGTCTGCAACCGTGGCAAGAATTTCAGTTTCTGCACCGTAATAAACCTGTTTGGTTACGGGGCTGACAGCCGTGATACCTGCACCGTCGATTGCAAGGCTCAGTTCATACTGATTACGTGCATAATAAATCTTCAGAACCAGTTCGTCTTTATAATCGACGACACCTGTCAGTTTGCTGAGGGTTTCATCCACGGTGAAGCCCGTCTTTGCATCGGGTGTCAGAACGATTTCCTGATCCGTTTCGGATGCAATGGGATCGGTCACAGCATCAGGAGTGTTCAGATACTGACCGTCGGTCGTCATGATGTAGGTTTCGACCTTGTAGTAGTGGGTCTGCACCAGCCATACGGCTTCGAAACTGAGGTTGCCGATCGAACCGCCTGCAAAGGAAACGTTCTTTTCAGGTGTGTTACCGTTAGAACCGATCCAGCCGAGGAAAGCATAACCGTTTCTGACGGGATTCTGCAGGATAACGGTTGCATCCTTAATGGTGTAGGTGGTCGGCATATCGCCCTGCGGTGTACCGTTGTGCAGTTTATAACTGACGGTGTAGACAATGGGCGTCCACTTGGCAGTGTATTCCTTGTCGCCCACAGAACCGTTTGCAATGGTCACAACCGTGCTCGGGGTTGTGCCGTTGGAACCGACCCAACCTGCGAAGTCATAACCTTCGCGTGTGGGATTGTTCAGTGTGAAGGTATCGGTGGTAACGGTATAGGTTGCGGGATTGGTTGCCGTACCGCCGTCAAGATCATAAGCAATGGTGTATTCGATGATACTTGCGTTTGCGGTCAGTGCCACATCGGCAGTACCGATGGTGATGGTGTAGTCAGGTGCGGCAGAAACGACTGTTCCGTCGGCATTCGTCCAGCCTGCCCATGCATAACCGCTGTTGACGGTTGCATTGACGGTGAGTTCATAACCGTAACGGTATTCGCCTGCACCGCTGACACTTGCAACACCTTCCATGGTGCCGTCAAGCGAGACATTGTAAACTTCGCGGTCATAGTAATATTTTACCGTGACAGCACCGTCACCCTTGACGAAAATGCGCTGTGCGGCAGGTGCCTTGAAGCCCGTGTAGGTATTGACAGCGGGTTCAAAGTACTTGTCGGTTTCAATCTGAACGGTCTTGGTATCGGCAGTGACAAGGGTGTATTCGTTGTCATAGATATTCTGCTGATAATGCTCAACCGTGCAATCGTTGAGATTTGCCTTCCATGTTGCAGTGTAGGCACGATTGCCGACAGAGCCCTTTTCAATCGTTACGGTCTGTTCTGCGTTTGCAAGTGCTGTACCCGTCCAACCGAGGAAAGTGTAACCGACCTTCTTGGGATTGTTCAGTGTGAAGGTGTCGGTTTCAACGGTGTAGGAATGCTTGTTTTCTGCATTGAGCGTGCTGTTTTCAAGACCGCTGTAAGAAATGGTATAGGTGATGATCTTGCGATCCACCTTGATTGTTACATTGTCAATGATAGATGTACCGACAAGTGTAAGCGTTGCAGAACCGTCTGCATGGATCGTCCATGTGTAATCGGTATTGACAACGGCGGTTTTGTCACCGATGGTAACGGTGATGGTTTCGGGCAGTTCATAACCTGCCGCCGGTGTGAGAGTTGCGGAATAATCAACATCGACCGTTGCGGTTGTATTGCCGACATAATCGATATTGCTCATTTCGGTTGCGACGGTAAAGGTACGTGCTGTCCACTGTGCTCCAAAGGTTGCATTGCCGTAGGTGTCTTTTACGGCTTTACCTGCCGGATAGGTTTCACCGACAACCCAGTAGATAAGTCCGGAGTCGTTTTCTTCGCAACTGGTTTCGGTGACAAGCCAACCGTCAAAGGCATAGCCGGGACGGACGGGTGTGGGCAGAACCTGCGTTGCATCCGAAATGGTGTAGGTCAGGGAGGTGGGATCCACCGAGCCGCCGACGGTGTTGAATGAAAGGGTGTATTGTGCTTCTGTCCACTGTGCGGTCAGGGTTGCATTACCGAAGTTGCCGTTGACGGAGGTGCCTGCGGCAAAGTTGTCGTTCAGTACCCAGCTGCCGTCTGCGGTTGTGACAAGCCAGCCCCGGAAGTAATGACCGTTGCGTGTGACGGTGGGCAGTGTGTCAGTGGATTCAATATTGTAGTCAATATTTTCCACAGCCGTGCCGCCGTTTGCATCGAGCGTCAGCGTGTAAGCATCTGTTGACCAGTGTGCGGTATAGGTGCCGCCGTTCAGAGGCATCTTTGCGGGAAGTTCGACCTTTTCATTGTTGATGTTGTACCAGCCGAGGAAGGTGTAGCCCGTTCTGACGGGATCGGCAACCGTTGCAAGATCTTTGTCAAAGTAGTCGGTGACAACCTTGTTTTTCTGATCGTTTGCAAAGTCATAGGTTACGGTGTACTGATTGCGTTTGTATTTTGCAATCAGGTGCAGTGCATCTGTGCCGGGAATGGTGCCGGTGGTGATGCTGTTTGCAGTATCGGGCGTAAAGCCGTCTTTGAGCTTATCGGCAAGATCAAACGAAACCGGGGTATCGGTATTTGCAGCCAAGGAAACCGTTTCATCCGCATCTGCATTATAACCGCCCTGCGTGTTCATGTAATAAACATCAACATAATATGTCTGTTCGTCTGCACTCCAGTCTGCGGTCAGTGCAATGTTGCCGATGGTGTTCACTTCAATCTTTGTTACGGTTCTGCCGTTTATGTCTTTCCAACCGTTGAAGGTATAACCTGCACGGGTGGGAACGGGCAGTTCGTCGATTGCAGTGATTACATTATAATCCTTGGTTTCGGGAGAAACAACACCGCCGTTTGCATCAAAGGTGATGGTGTATGTGATGATTTCCCAGTTTGCGTTGATGGTTACATTTTCAGCGGGAACGGTGGCGGGGATTTCGGCATCCCAACCCTTGAAGGTATAACCGCGTTTTTCGGGATCTGCGGGTTTTGCAATGGGTGTGCCGTAATCTGCGGTGACGGATTCAATTGCCGTACCGCCGTTGGTGTTGAATGTGACGGTATACTGATTGATATTCCACAGTGCCGTGATGGTCATGTTTTCAGCGGGCATGGTGGTGGGAACAGGAATATTCCATCCGCCGAATGTGTAACCCGTCTTGGTCGGATTTGCGGGAGCAGTGATTGCCGTGCCGTAATCCTGTGTGATGGGAGCAACTGCCGAACCGCCGTCGGTATCAAAGGTGATGGTATAGCCGTTGACCGTCCAATTTGCGGTAATGGTCATATTCTTGGCGGGCATGGTGGCGGGAATTTCAGTATCCCAACCTGCAAAGGTGTAACCTGTTCTGGTCGGGTCTGCAGGGGCAATGATTGCCGTGCCGTAATCCTGCGTCATCGGAGCAATGACTGTATCACCCGTATCTGCAAAGGTGATGGTATACTGATTGATATTCCATGCACCCGTGATCACAAGGTCGCTTGCAGGCATGTGAGTAGGTGTTGCAATATCCCAACCTGCAAAGGTGTAGCCTTCCACATCCGTAGCGGGTGCTGTATCCAGCACTGCATCGAAGTAATATGTCTTTTCCGAGGTTGCACCGTCGAAGAGCTTGTAAGTCAGTTTGTACTGATTACGGGAATACTCATAAACCACTTTCGTGCTGCCGTCGGGGTTGACGGTAACGGTCTGTGCTTCGGGAGAAGTAAAGCCTGTGTAAGAGTTGACAGGCGGTGTGACCGTGCCGTCTGCAACACCGTTTTCATAAACCGTGATTTCGGTTGCGGTAAGATCATATGTACCGTTGAGGTTCATCTTGTAATGCTCAACCGTGTACTTGATATTGCTGTTTGCACTCCACTGTGCGGTGTAGGTGCGGTCGCCTGTTGCATTTTCCAGTTTGACGGAATCATAGGTGTTTGTACCGTCCGACCAGCCTGCAAAGGTGTAACCGACGCGCGTGGGTGTGTCGAGCGTGATGGTTTCATTCACCGTATATTCACGGACGGTCTTTTCGGGATTGCCGTTGTAAATACCGCCGTTGGGATCAATGGTGAGCGTATAGTTATTGACACTCCATTTTGCCGTATAAGAACGATTACCGAGCCAGCCTTTTTCAATCGCAACAGTCATCTGCGGTGCAGTACCGTTGGAACCGGTCCAGCCGAGGAAGGTATAACCCGTTCTGGTGGGATTGTTGAGGGTAAAGGTTTCGGTATTGACGGTGTAGGTTGTGGGGTTGGTCAAGCCTTCTGCAAGCACACCGCCGTCATAATCGTAAGAAATCTGATACTCGATGATCTTTGCATTTGCGGTCAGGGATACATCGGCAGTACCCATGGGGAAGCTGTATTCCTGCGCATCGTAGGTTCCGTCGGTATTGCTCCAGTTCACCCATGCATAACCGGGCATGAGCTCTGCATTGACTGTGACGGATGCACCGTAGTAATAAGTGCCTTCACCGCGGACAGAAACAATGCCGTCTCCGCCTGCAAGGGTAACCGTATGCTGATCACGGCTGTAATAGCCCTCAAGCACAAGTGCTTCGCTTGCAAGATCGGTTGCGGGGATGGTGCCCGACAGAACATTTTTGCCGTCAACAACGGTCAGATTTGTTCCGTCAACAATGGTGAAGCCCGTTTCTTCTGCCATGGTGTAAGTAACCGTTTCAGCGGTCTTTGCGGTCAGCTCAATACGCCTGTCAGCGGTTTCGGGATATTCACCGTTGAGATCCATGAAGTACAGATCCACATAATAGGTCTGTGTCTTGGGAGCCCATGTTGCAGTATATTCACGGTGTCCGACGGAGTTTGCATCGATGGTGACATTCATCACCTTGCCGTCAAGATCTGTTCCTGTCCAGCCGGTAAATTCATAGCCGGCCTTGGTGGGATTGTTGAGGGTGATGGCAATGCTTTCAACATTATAACCGGTCGGATTGGCAACCTTAACCGTGCCGCCGTCAAGTTCATAAGAGATGGTATAATTCTTGACCTTCCATTTTGCGGTGTAGGTGCGATTATTGACGGAACCCTTTGCAATGGTGACGGTCTGTTCGGGGGTGTCACCGTTGGAGCCGATCCAGCCGAGGAAGTCATAACCGCGTTTGGTCGGCTTGATGAGGGTGAAGTCATCCGTGGTGACATTGAACGATTCAACATTGCTTTCGCCCGCTGCAAGTGCACCGCCGTCATAGTTATAAGTGATCGTATATTCAATCAGCGAGGTGGCGGCTGTCAGGGTGACATCGTCTGCGGGGATGGATTCAATGGTGAAGGTAAGATTTTCGTTGTTTGCAACGAGGGTTTCATCGGAAGACGTCCAGCCCTCAAACTTGTAACCTGCGGCAAGCGTTGCGGTAACGGTCAGTTTGTCGCCGTATTCAAGGGTCTGTGTTGCGGTGGCATTGGACAGACCTGCAGCAGAGGCATCAATGGTCACGGTGTAGCTGTTTCTGGTGTAGAAATATTCAACAACCGTGGTGCCGTCTGCTTTGATGGTAACGGTCTGTGCTGTGGGTGCGGTGAAACCGATGATGACATCACCTGTCAGAACGGCAGGTGTGACTTCGGTATCGGTTGTGCCGAACAGAGTTTCCGTCTTTTTGTCTTCATATTCATCGGAATTGAGCTTTTCAAACTTATGAACAACCTGATACTTTGTATCGGTATCTGCCGCAAACTGTGCAGTCAGAGTCAGATCTTCCGCGGGCATGGTTGTGACATTGTCGGGATTCCAACCGATGAAGTTGTAGCCTTCCTTAACGGGATCTGCGGGCTTGACAATGGGCTGTTCATACTTGTAAGTTTCTGTCTTCACTGCGACACCTTCGACTACCCATGTCAGGGTGTAGACATCGCGGGAATAGTAAACAGAAAGTTCAAGTGTTGTGCCGGGTGCGGGGATATTGCCCGTAAGCGTGCTCATTTCGTTATTGAGCGTGAAGCCTGTTTGCGTTGCGGCAGGTGTCAGCGTGACAGGGCTGTCGGTGGGTGCTTTATTTTCGGTTTCGCGGCGGGTTTCGACATAGGCACCGTTGAGATCTTCGTAGTAGTAAACAACGGTATACTTCTGTTCGTCAGCCGTCCATTTTGCCGTAAGGGTGATGGTATCGGTGTAGCCGTCTGCGGCAAGGGTGAGATCTACAACGGGTGTTACCGCATCATTGACAAGCCAGCCTGCGAAGGTATAACCCTTGCGCTCGGGTTTTTCAATCTTTGTATCCGTGCCGTAGGTATGTGCCGTAACCTGTGCAAATGCTTCTGCATTTTCAAGACCTTCGTACTTGATTTCATACGAATTTGCAGTCCAGATTGCCTTGACGGTGATGTTCTGTGCGGGCATGGTTTCGGGAAGCGTATCCCATCCGTCAAAGGTGTAACCCGTCTTGGTGGGATTGTTTTCGGGAGCCTTTACGGTTGCATTATAATAATAGGTAGCCATGCCGATATCACTGCCGCCGAGGGTGTCAAAGGTAACGGTGTACTGATTACGGGTGTAGTAGTAATCAGCAACCGCACTGCCGTCTGCTTTGATATAAATTTGGGCAGTTTCCTGCGGTTTTGTGAAACCGGCAATGTCTGCAAGAGTGATCTGTGCGGTGGTTGCGGTGGTACCGATGCCGACAAAGGACTTTTCACTCTTGACATAAGAATTCAGATCGGTCGAACCGTCCACGGGCTGCAGCCAATAATTGACGGTATACTTGGTATCGGTGTTGGCGGTCCAGGTTGCGGTGAAGGTCCTGTCACCCGTAGAGCCGAGAGCAATTTCCGCGCTGGGAGTCCAACCGTCAAATGTATAACCGGTCTTCGTAGGATCTTGCAGTGTGATAACCTGTTCGATGGTGTAGGTAGCAGGGTTTTCGGGATGGTTTTCGGCATTTTCAAGGCCATTGTATATAATTTTGTATTCAATGGCTTTCCACGATGCGGTGATTGCGGTGTCTTCAGCCGGCATGGTGGCAGGGATTGCCTTATCCCAGCTTACAAATTCATAACCCGTCTTGGTTGCTTTGTAAGTTGTGTCAACAGCAGTGTTATAGTTCTGCTTGACGGTATGCAGAACCGTCTGACCGTCTGCATCATAGAACGTGATGGTGTACTGATTGATCGTCCACTGTGCGGTGACGGTCAGATCGTTTGCAGGCATGGTGGCGGGAATTTCCACATCCCAACCGTCAAAGGTGTAACCGGTCTTTGTGGGATTTGCGGGAGCGGTGACAGCCGTGTTGTAATCCTGCGTAATGGCATCAACCGCAGAGCCGCCGTCACTGTCAAAGGTGATGGTGTATTTGTTGACTCTCCAGGTTGCGGTGATGGTCAGATCGTTTGCAGGCATGGTGGCAGGAATTTCCACATCCCAACCGTCAAAGGTGTAACCGGTCTTGGTCGGTGCGGAAACCGTACCGACGAGTTCGCCGTAGTCCTTGGTGATTGCGGCAACTTCCGTTCCGCCGTCGGTGTTGAATGTGATGGTATAACTGTTGATGTTCCACTTCGCAGTGAGAGTCATATTTTCGGCGGGCATGGTGGCGGGAACTTCAACCTTTACATCGTTGACATACCAACCGTCAAAGGTATAGCCTGTTCTGGTCGGGTCTGCGGGTGCGGTAACAGCCGTGTTGTAGTCCTGTGTGATGGGATCAATGGCGGTACCGCCGACCGTGTCAAAGGTGATGGTGTATTTGTTGATATCCCACTGTGCGGTGACGGTCAGATCGTTTGCGGGCATGGTGGCGGGCAATGCGGGAGACCAGCCAGCAAAGGTATAACCGGTCTTGGTCGGACCTGCGGGTGCAACCACATCTGCACCATACTTGTAAGACTGTTCAGCCACAGCGGCTTCACCGCCGTCAGCATCAAAGGTGATCTTGTAAGAATTACGGGTATAATACAGTTCAATTTCGGTTGTGCCGACAGCGGCAACGGTAAATGTTTCAACCTCCGCACCGTTCTGCATTGCATAGGCATAGGTGAAGCCTTCTCTGCCGGGAGCAACTTCTGCAGCCGTTACCTGACTGTCAGCCGCAGCAGACAGTTTGGTTTTGTCAAAGGAATCGAAGTTGTTTGCAGTCTGACCTTCAAAACGAAGTGTTACCTTGTATTCAATACCGAGGGCTTTCCAGTTTGCGGTGAATGCAAGCTTGCCCATGGAGCCTTTTTCAATGGTAACATTCTTGGTGGGTGTGGTCTGACCGTCAAAGGTCCAGCCGAGGAATTCATAACCCGTTTTGGTGGGTTCGACAAGTCTGAAGGTTTCGGTTTCGATGGTATAAGTTGCGGGGTTCGTGTTTACGGCATTTTCGATATTATTATATATAATGGTATATTCTTCTGCCTTCCAGGATGCAACAAGTGCAACTTTCACTGCATTTGCGGGATCAATGGTCAGATCCGTCTTTGCGGCGGCACCGTTGAGCGACCAGCCGTTGAAGATGTAACCGGGCTTGGTTGCATTGGGAACAACAATGGGCTCATCGGTAACAATGTAAGAATCTTTTGTAAATTCGCTTACGAGCGTACCGCCCTGTTCATCAACGGTGATGGTATAGGTGATGGGCGTTGCATTGGCGGTCAGGCTGAGGTCGGAAGCAGGCATGGTGAATGCCTGATTCTGTGTTGTGTCATAATCACTGCCGTCTGCCGTGTTGGTCCACTTGCTCCATGCATAACCGGGCAGCATGGAAGCGGTGAAGGATACATCTGCCTGATAGTAGTAAGACTGTTCTGCGGGTACACTTGCAATACCGTCCCCTGCAACAAGGGTCAGTTTGTACTGATTGCGGTCATAGTATACTTTCAGAACAAGATTGCCTTCGGGCGGCATGGGGGTGTCAAGTACGGTTTTTTCCGTATTCAGGGAGAAGCCGGTTTCTGCATCGGGCTCCAGATCAAGAACAGAGCCGGTTGCAAGTTTGTCGGTTTTGGTTTTGCTGCTGTCAAAAACATATTTTTCGCCCTTGACATCCATGAAATAGAATTCAACCGTGTAATCCTGTTCAATGGGAGTCCATGTTGCGGTCAGGGTGAAATCAGCCGTAAAGTCATTTTCCTTTACAGTGTAATCCGTACCCAGTGGATTTCCGTTTGCCGTCCAGCCTGCGAAATCATAGCCGAGTTTTTCAGGGTCGGGAATGTCGGTTGTTGTGTCATAGGTATGCGTTGCGGGTACAGTGACACCGTCAGCAAAGGCACCGCCGTCAAGTGCATAGGAGATGGTGAAAACATTGGGATCCCACAGGGCAAGAATATCAAGATCCGAGTCTGGCATGGTGGGAATGGTGTCGATTTCTTTCCAGCCTTGGAAACTGTAACCCGTTCTTACGGGATCGGCAACAGTGGGAATGGTTGCACCGAATTCCACATTTTCAAATGCCTGATGAGAAACAGCCGTTTCGTTTTCACCCTTGGTGATGTAGTAAGTCAGGGTGTGGCTGTTTCTTGTATAATACAGCTTGATGACTGTGCTGCCGTCGGCGGCAACGGTGGGATCTGCAGTCAGAACCTTGCCGTCCTTATCGGTCGCTTCTTTAAAGGTAAAGCCTTCGATTGTCGTTTTCAGGGTATCGAGGACGATTTTTTCACCCGTTGTGGAACCGACGGTCTGCGTTTCGCCGTACTGCGAATAGGTATCGGCATTAAGGTCTTCTATATAATAGATTACATTATAATTTGCATTGCTTTCCGTCCATGTGGCGGTATAGGCACGTGCACCCGTGGAGCCCTTGGCAACGGTAACAGCAGTGCTTGCGGAATCAAGATCCGTACCCGTCCAGCCTGCAAAGGCATAACCGACCTTGGTGGGGTTGGAGAGGGTAAACGTATCGGTTTCAATGGTATAGTTTTCGGGGTTGGTGACACCGTCGGCAAGGGAACCGCCGTTGAGGTTATAAGTAATATCATAAACAACGGGAGTCCATGTTGCGGTGTAAGCACGGTCACCAACGGAGCCCTTTTCTACGGTGACAGAGGTGCTTGCCTCATCAAGATCCGTACCCGTCCAGCCTGCGAAGGTATAGCCGGTTCTGGTGGGGTTGATCAGTTTAAATGTTGCGGTTTCAACGGTATAAGACGTCAGATTTGTGCCTGCAACTGTGCCGCCTGCAAGGTCATAAGAAATGGTATAACTGTCTGCGGTGGCGGTAGCGGTCAGATTGACTTCATTGTCAGGCATAGTGAAGGATGTGCTTGCCTGTGTGGTGGTATTGGTAACAGTCCAGACCGCATTGCTGTAGCCGTCTTTGTATTTTGCAACACCGACATTGACCTGCACACCGTAGAAGTATTCGCCTGCACCGCTGAGTTCTTCAATACCTGTACCTGCGGTCAGGTTGACATTATATTTATTTCTCTGATAACGGATTTCAAGTACCAAAGAACCGTCTGCCTGAATATAACCGCTGACAGTCTGCTTCTCTGCGGTAAAGCCTTCTTTTGCCGTTACTTCAATTTCGACAAAAGCACCTGTGGTGCCGGTCTTTACTTCGGGCTCAACATCAGTCGGATATTTGCCGTCTGTACCCATATAATAGGTATATATTTTATATGCGGTATTGGTATTTGCAGTCCAGTTGGCAACATAAGACTGATCTGCAAGGAATTTATCCTGTGCGGGGTCGATTGTGATGGTTTTTTGTGCGGTGTCGCCGTTCGCACCCGTCCAACCGTCAAAGGTATAACCGGTTTTGACAGGTTCGGGCAGGGTGAATGCCTCGGTATTGACATTAAAACTGACCACATATTCCTGCGAACTGCCGTTAACGGAACCGCCGTTGAGGGTTGCGGTGACGGTGTAGGTGTTGACAGTGGTAGTGCCCGTGAAAGTCAGATTTTCGGCGGGCATGGTGGCGGGAACGGTTACATTCCAACCGCTGAACGTGTAGCCGCGTTTGGCATAAGTATAGGCAGTGACTGCCGCACCGTAGCTGTAAGTATCCGTATGCACGGTTTCGTTGTCAACAATATAAGTAACGGTATAGTCGTTGACATTCCATGTTGCGGTAACGGTCACATCGTTTGCGGGCATTTTGTCGGGAATGGCGGGTGACCAACCTGCAAAGGTGTGTCCTTCTTTTTCGGGATCCGTCGGTTTTGTGATGACGGCATTGTATTCATATTCCGTTGCGGTCTGCACACCGTCAACAATATAAGTAAAGGTATATTTGTCAATTGTCCACAATGCCTTGAGAGTCGTATTGGCTGCGGGCATGGTGGCGGGAACAGCGGGAGACCAACCTGCAAAGGTGTAGCCGGTCTTGGTCGGGTCTGCGGGTGCGGTAACATCCGTGCCGAAGTCCTGCGTAATGGGTGCAACGGCAGAGCCGCCGTCGGTATCAAAGGTAATAGTGTACTGATTGACCGTCCAGTTTGCCTTGACGGTCATATTTTCCGCGGGCATATAGGACGGGATTGCCTGATCCCAACCGGCAAAGGTGTAGCCCTCTTTGGTCGGATTTGCAGGTGCGGTAACAGCCGTGCCGAAGTCCTGCGTAATGGGTGCAACGGCAGAGCCGCCGTCGGTGTCAAAGGTAATGGTGTACTGATTGACCGTCCACTGTGCCTTGACATTCAGACCGCCTGCAGGCATGATGGCGGGCAGTACGGGAGACCAACCTGCAAAGGTATAACCGGGCTTGGTCGGGTTTGCGGGGGCTGTGATTGCTTCGTCGCAAGCGGCTGTGATGGAATCAACAGCCGTACCGCCGTCAGAATCGAATGTGATGGTATATTCATTGGCATCCCATGCCGCAATCAGTGTGGTATC
This sequence comes from Acutalibacteraceae bacterium, assembly GCA_045605525.1. GTDB lineage: Bacteria > Bacillota > Clostridia > Oscillospirales > Acutalibacteraceae > RUG806. Next base: position 12,234 of record JAZUQC010000068.1, on the reverse strand, counting down.
GCCGTAAAAACCGGTGATCGGGACGTTGGCAGAGAACCAGGAAGTCACATCGGTCGGCCAGTTGCCGTCTGTGCTTTCCACTTTCCAGCCAAGGAACGTATAGCCTGCTTTGGTGGGTTCGGGAAGAACATCCGTGCTTTCTGCCGTATAGGTGAGAGAATCGGAAACACCCGTGCCGCCGTCCGCATTAAAGGTCAGGGTATATTCTTTTGTGCCCCATGTGGCGATCAGGGTTTCGCCGCCGGCTGCGAAGGTGCAAGTATATGCACCGGTGCCGGTGATTGTGCCGTCCGAAGTTTTCCAGCCAAGGAAGTCATAACCGCCTTTTACAGGCTCGGAAAGGGTGATTGTTGTATCGGTCGGCTGACGGTAAATGTTGACGGGGTCGCCGCCGTCTTCGGAAGATACTTCTTTAACGGAAATATTAGAAACAGTATAGTATTGCTTATGACCACCTGCACCTTCCGATCCATATGTAAAATCAAGACGAAGCTGATAGTAGCCTGTGGGATTCGCTGCATTTTCCCATACAGCATCGCTCAGACCTGCGGAATCGCCGCAGATGAAGGTGCCGGTGAACTGATAATTGTCCCCCACCTTTGTTCTTGCATAGGGTGTGCCGGCAAAGCGGTTATCTGCAGTGCCGCCATGGGTGTTGTTTTCATCCCCGCCCATGAAGTAGAAATGCGTGTTGGGAACAGAGGAAGTGAAGGTCAGTTCATAGGTCTTGCCGGCTTCAAGATAGACCCACAAGGGCAAATAAACCGTCTGCTGGAAATATTGATTTTCAACAGCCTTGTAAGAGCCTTCAACCTTGTATTCATCATACCACTGACCACTGTAGGTGATGCTTGCTGCATCGCCGCCGGAGAAGGTTGCGGTTCCGTCCGGATTGAAAGTGCCGTCGGAAACATAAATCAGGTTTGTTGTGTTGGAACCGCCGTCAGTGTTGACGGTGAGGGACTGTTTGTCGGCTGTCCACTTGGCATAGACGGTGGAATTGTCTGCAATTTTATAAATTGAATTTGCTGTTATCTTATTGGTACAGGCAGCTTCCAGATACCAGCCGTCAAATGTATAACCGTCTCTTGCGGGAGTCGGCAGATCGCCGTATGCGGCATCGAAGGTGACGGTTTTGCTTGCAGGCGAAACCGTGCCGTTCATGGCATCGAAAGTAAGGGTATAGGGATTGGCAGTCCAATCAGCAACAATTTCAGGATTTCCGTATTGCTGATTCGGTTCAACATGTTCTCCGCCGGCACCTGTTGCACCAACCGGTTGCCATGTGCCGTCTGCCGTTTTGATTTTCCAATAATTGAATGTATAGCCTGTCAGCGAGGGAGCGGGAAGAAGATAAAAATCATCTTCAATATTGTATGCCTGTTTATATGTTGTGTCGTCCACTTTGGTATAACCGGTGGTACCGGCAGGGAATACGGCATCTGCATAAATAACATCGTATTTCAGTGCATACTGTATCGGCTCCCACTGGGCATACAGGGATATGGTGTCTTGCACACCGGAACGCAGATTCTTGACACTTGCCTTATCTGCATAAGCAGTTCCCGAACCGTCAGCGGCTGTGTTCCAACCTGCGAACGTGTACCCGTTTTTGGTGTAACCGTTTGCGTTCAGCGTTACGGTTTGATCGTACTTCACGGTCATGTTTTGGGTTGCACCGCCGGTACTGCCGTTGCCTTCAAGGTAAATGGTATAGGTATTCGGTTCCCAGATGGCATACAGAGTCGGCATCAATCCACAGGTGACAGTTGTTTTACTGCCGGTTGTTGCTGTAGAAGAAGTTGCCCAACCGAGGAAAGTATAACCGGTTCTGGTTGCTGAATAGCTGCTTACATTGACGGAAAAGCTTTCTGCACTGCCAACGGTTTGATTGAAAGAAGTATTCGGAGAGACTGTGCCACCGTTGCCGTTAAAGGTGATCGTAGTTTGCAGTGCATTGATCGCATTGTTGATTGCATTGGTTGCATTATTGATTGCAGTCTGATCGTAATTGCAGGAAAGACCGTCTGCATTGTAGTCGTTGACGATCGTTTTTGCGCTGTCGACCGCCGTCTGCAAGGCAGAAACGGAAACATATTTAGATGCGTTTTCGATGTAATAGTTGCCGTTGGTAATAGCGTCATGGAGCGCAGAGGTGTCTACTTCTGTGCCGGTTTGCAAGTAAAAGAAATAGATGTAGGCACCACCGGCATTTGCGTTCATATCGGCAATTTTACCCGCAGTTCCGTAACTGTTTGTATTCATCCATACGGCAGGTTCTTTACAGTCATTGCCATCATTATCTGTATCATTCTCCCAGTCAATATTCGTCATGGGAGGACCTGCCTTAGGATCTGTTGTGTAGAATAAATAAATGTAGTCACTTCCAGAGGATCCTAAGTTGAGATCTATCGGATTAGATGTTGCAGAATGATCTAAGTAACCATTATCCACGCGTTTATACAAAACACCATCATATGTCTGGGTTGCAGGAGGATTACTACCATTGTAAAAAGCAATTCTCCTTACGGCATTACTCTCTGCCGTTCCCTTTTTATAACCCATAAAAATATATTGACCACCTGAACCCTCATTAAGATCTTGTCCCACAACAGTGTAGCCATTGCCAGTTAGTGTGCTATTTAATTTATCATCCCAGTTGTTATTGTCCCATCCATCATTTGTGGCAATAGCAAAATCTGTCATAAAAGTTGTTCCACTTGGATAATAATACTCATTGTCATAGGTTGCCGTTGAGGTTTCATATGCCTGTGCTTCGGGTACGATGCCGTCCAGCAGAGCCATCATCGGGGCGAAGCCGGTGGTGACCATGGGCAGCACCATACAAAGGCACAGCACGAGTGCGGTGAGTTTTTTGACGAATGTGTTCTTGGTGTTCATAATCGTCTCTCCTTAACTTAGGTCGTCAGATTTTCCGCGTTACATCATTAGAAAAAATTACAAACGCAGATATTAAACCATTTTTTAATATAACTCTTTATATAATAAAAGTCAACAATTAGAAAATAAATATATCATTTTCACCAAAAATCATCCGCATTTTTGTCCATCCTGCCAAATTTATTCATTATTATTTTACATATTGTTTGCAATAATTTTACAATTCATAAGCAATCCAATCATCTCAAAAAAATAAATTCCGGTTTAGCGGGGCGTGTAGGGAACGCATAGTATGCGTTCCGTCCCTGACCAATATCCCATTACGCACAATGTAATCATTGAATTTAATAAAAAAAATGAAAATGGTCCCCGGAACAACATGGTCAGATGGGATCGGAACGGATAATATCCCGGAACGGATAATATCCGTTCCCTACGGCAATCAACCAACATCCCCGATAAACCGTAATTTGTCAGCATCTGTGTGCAGTTGGCACCGAACTCTTTGCAAGTGAGCAGATTTTAGTCAAGTATGATCTAGCAAATCGCATCTGACTGACTTTTCATTCCTTGATTCGCACTTTATTCACCTATCATTCACTTTTTTCACATTTCATTCACTCTTTCATGTGAATATTCACTTTATTCACTTTTTCAGTTGACAAAAATGAAAAACATGCATATAATAAAGGTGTAACATCATGCTTTCAGAGGTGGGATTATGATATTTGAAACCGAAAACATTGAATTTAAAGTACAGGCAACAGATGAAATTTATAAAGAAGTCATTGCATTTGCAAATACCGACGGCGGTGTAATATACATCGGAATAGACGACAACGGAACACCGATCGGCATTGATGAGCCGGACGAAGTATACACACGCATCACCAACGGCATCCGTGATGCCATCATGCCCGATGTGACAATGTTTATCAAATATACCTTGCAGGAAAACGGGATCATGCGGATCACTGTCAACGAAGGAACAAGCAAACCGTATTGTCTGAGATCAAAGGGTCTCAAGCCCGGTGGTGTGTTTGTGCGGCAAGGCACATCCAGCGTACCGGCATCTTTTGAGCAGATCCGCAGCATGATTAAAATGACAGACGGCGAACAGTTTGAGCGCATGCGTTGCATGGAAAATAATCTGACATTTACACAAGCGGCAACGGCATTTTCGCAGTACGGCATTGATTTCGGAAAAGAAAAATACCGTGCGCTGGGAATGACAGATGATTCAGATTCACTGTTTACAAATCTGGCTTTGATCATGTCCGATCAGTGTCCGCACACGATTAAAATTGCAGTTTTTGCAGACAAAGCAAAAACACAGTTCCGCGACAGCAAAGAGTTCGCAGGCTCTGTTTTTGAACAACTTGAAAATGCTTTTTCCTATCTGATGCTTTGCAATAAAACAACAGCCGAGTTCAGCGGACTGACTCGCATTGAAAAATCGGACTATCCGCAGGATGCTTTGCGTGAGGCTTTGCTCAATGCACTCGTCCACAGAGATTATGCATTCAGCGGAAGCATCATTATCAATGTAAATGACGATGAGATTGAATTTATATCCATCGGCGGTCTTTTGCCCGGTTTATCAACCGAAGATATCCGTAGCGGAATCTCACAGCCCAGAAACCAAAATTTGGCTGCCGTTTTTCACCGCCTGCGTCTGATTGAATCCTACGGAACAGGTATCCGTAAAATTTTCAGCGTTTATGAAAACTGTCCGTTACAGCCGAAAATAGAGGTAACGACCAACTCCTTTAAAATCATTCTTCCGAACATGAACAAAGTTGCAAGTGTCTGTGCACCAAAACGTCCGTTGAGCAAACAAGAAAGCAGAATTATGGACTACGCAAAGGCGAACGGTTCCATATCAACAGCAGAGATATGTCAACTTCTCAATGTCAAAAATACCCGTGCCTACACAATCGCAAAGCAACTTTGTGACCAAGATCTTTTGCAGGCACAAGGAAAGGGTACAAGCCGAACGTATATCCCCTGCTGAAATTACTTTTGTCTTTTTGTACAAACTTTTGTCCATTTTGTTGTCAAATTTGCTTTAATTTTTGCGGTTTTTACCATTGACAAGCCCTGTGTGTTGTTGTATAATAAGCCGAACCAAAAAGAGAAAGCAGGTGCACACGATGACGGCAAAAACGGCAATGATCGGCAAAAAATCGGCTTCGGGCACTGCTTTTGCTTTTGTTATTTGCACTGCAACGGCTGCAAAAACCGTTGATTGTTCCGTTTTTGATTTTGATATCGTTTTTTGATCTCTCCGTTTTTCGGAGAGATTTTTTTTGTGCTGTTGCGGTTGCAAAAAACTTGACATAGTTATAACATTGGTTTATAATAATTATTTAGATATATGGGTGTGTATAAAAAGTACACAATCAATCGAACGGAGGGTACTGAGAAATGAACAAGGCTTATCTCGTCCTGCAAAACGGACGCATTTTTGAAGGCAAACGCTTCGGCACGGACGGCGACACGGTCGGCGAACTGATTTTCTCCACGGGCGTTGTCGGCTATATGGAACTGCTGACCAATCCTGCCGCCGCAGGACAGCTCATTGTGGGCACATTCCCCGTCATGGGCTGCTACGGTGTGCAGAGTGAAGACGAGCAGAGCGGTGTCAATCCCGCCGCATTCATCGTCCGTTCGGTCTGCGAAACACCCTCCAACTTCCGCAGTGAGGGTACGCTCGACGAATGGATGCAGAAAAAAGGCATTGTCGGCCTTTGCGACATTGACACCCGTGCCCTGACCGCCATCATCCGCGACGAAGGTGCACAGGTTGCCGCCATTTCCGATTCCGCAGACAAGGCCCTGGCTCTCATTGAAGGCTTCAAGGGTCTTCCCGTGGGTGCAGGTTGCAAAGAAACTTACACCGTGAAAGCCGAAAACGAAACGCGCAAGGTCACTTTTGTTGACCTCGGCACACAGAAATATGTGATCGACGAACTCGTGAAGCTCGGTTGCTCCGTCAAGGTCGTGCCGCAGGGCACCACTGCCGCCGAAATCCTTTCGGACAAGCCTGACGGCGTGTTCATTTCCGACGGCCCCGGCGATCCGACCGAAAACAAAGATCTGCTTCGTCTGCTTGCAGGGCTGCTCGGTAAAGTTCCCGTGTTTGCAGTGGGGCTGGGCCACCTTGCGGCGGCTGTTGCACTCGGCGGCAAACTCGTTTCCCTCAAAAGCGGTCACCACGGTGCAAACCAGCCCGTTGCCGACCTCAAGGGAACACGCACATACATCACCACACAGCACCACAGACTTGCGGTGGATGCCGACAGCCTGCTCGGCAAAGGCATGCCGATTTTCGTAAACCGCAACGACAACACCAACGAAGGTATGGAATACACCGTATTCAACGCCATGACCGTTGCTTTCAATCCCGATAAAGTGACGAGCCATCAGGATACGGGATTCCTGTTCAATAAATTCATGACTATGATGGAGGGTTGAGAAGATGCCGCTGGATAAAAACATTAAAAAAGTTCTTGTGATCGGCTCGGGCCCGATCGTAATCGGTCAGGCCGCCGAATTCGACTATGCCGGTGCACAGGCTTGCCGTGTGCTCAAAAGTTTCGGTCTTGACGTTGTGCTCGTCAACTCCAACCCCGCCACCATCATGACTGACCAGGCACTTGCCGACGAAATTTATCTGGAACCGCTGACGGTGGAATCCGTCAAACGCATTATCCGCAAAGAAAAGCCCGACTCCCTGCTTGCCGGTTTGGGCGGTCAGACAGGTCTGACCCTCGCCATGCAGCTTTCAAAAGACGGCTTCCTTGAAAGAAACAACGTCCGTCTGCTGGGCACTGATGCCGCCGCCATTGACCGTGCGGAAGACAGACAGATGTTCAAGGACACCATGGATGCCTGCAACCAGCCGACCATTCCGTCCGACATTGCAAACACCGTGGAAGACTGCCTTGCCGTTGCCGACAGAATCGGCTATCCCGTCATTGTCCGTCCCGCATTCACCCTCGGCGGCTCGGGCGGCGGTGTTGCCAACGATGCGGAAGAACTCAAGGTCATTGCCCGTACGGGTCTTGACATGTCCCCCATCACCCAGGTTCTGATCGAAAAATACATTTTCGGCTGGAAAGAAATTGAATTTGAAACCATGCGCGACGCTCTGGGCAACGCCATTGCCATCTGCTCGATGGAAAATGTGGACCCCGTCGGCGTGCACACGGGTGACTCCATCGTTGTCGCCCCCGCATTGTCGCTGACACCGCAGGAATACACCATGCTTCACAACGCATCCATGGAAATCGTGCAGGCGCTGGGCATTGTGGGCGGCTGCAATTGCCAGTTTGCTCTGAATCCCAACAGCATGGAATATGCCGTTATCGAAGTCAATCCCCGTGTTTCCCGTTCCTCTGCACTTGCATCCAAGGCAACGGGTTACCCGATTGCAAAAGTCACCACCAAGCTCGCTCTCGGCCTGACCCTTGACGAAGTCATGAACGACATCACAGGCAAGACCTGTGCCTGCTTCGAACCCAGTGTTGACTATATCGTTATGAAATTCCCCAAGTGGCCGTTTGACAAGTTCGGTTCCGCAAGCCGTAAGCTTGGCACACAGATGAAGGCCACGGGCGAAGTCATGAGCATTGCGCCGAGCATCGAAATGGCACTCATGAAAGCCATCCGCGGTGCGGAAATCAGCCTTGACACCCTCAACGCAAAGCCCAAGAGTGACCTTTCGCTTCGTGAAAGACTCGGTGCAATGGACGATATGCGTATTTTCACCATCTTTGAAGCCATCAAAGCCGGTGTCACGCTTGACGAAATTTTTGAAATCACCCGCATTGACCGTCTGTTCCTCAACGCCATCAAGAATCTTGCCGATTATGAACTGGACATTGCCGCAAACGGTCTTGATGAAGAAAGATATATGCAGGGCAAAAAATACGGTTATCCCGATGTTGCCCTTGAACGCATCGCAGGTGTGTCCATTCCGTTCCACCGCAATGCCGTCTACAAAATGGTAGACACCTGTGCCGCAGAATTTGCCGCAGAAACACCTTATTTCTACTCCACCATGGACGACGACTGCGAAGCCAGAGCCTTCATTGACGACATCAAGCCGAAGATCATGGTTCTCGGTTCGGGTCCCATCCGTATCGGTCAGGGTATTGAATTCGACTATTCCTCCGTGCACTGCGTATGGACACTCAAGGAAATGGGCTACGATGTGGTTATCGTCAACAACAACCCCGAAACCGTTTCCACCGACTACGACACCGCAGACCGTCTGTACTTTGAACCACTGTGCCCCGAAGACATCATGAACATCATCGAAGTGGAAAAACCCGTCGGTGTTGTTGTTGCCTTCGGCGGACAAACCGCTATCAAATTGACCAAATTCCTTGACGACAAGGGCATCCGCATTCTCGGCACGTCTGCAAAGAGCATTGACACCGCCGAAGACCGCGATCAATTTGATGCACTGCTTGAAAAATTCAACATTCTTCGACCCTCCGGCCGTGGTATCATGACCATGGACGAAGCCCTTGAAGCCGCAAACGACCTCGGTTATCCCGTTCTGCTTCGTCCGAGTTACGTTATCGGCGGTCAGAACATGACCATTGCCCATTGCGACAACGATGTTATCAAATACATGAACATCATTCTGTCGGGCAAGATCGAAAATCCCGTTTTGGTTGACAAATATCTTCCCGGACAGGAACTCGAAGTGGACGTTATTTCCGACGGTAAAGACGTTCTGATTCCCGGCATCATGGAACACATCGAACGTGCAGGTGTGCACAGCGGTGACTCCATTGCCGTGTATCCCCCGTTCAATCTTACCGACGTGATGAAACGCAGAATTATTGACTGCTCGACCAAGCTCGCGCTCGAACTCGGCACCAAGGGTCTTGTCAACATTCAGTACCTTATCTATCATAATGACCTGTATGTGATCGAAGTCAACCCCAGAGCATCCCGTACCATTCCTTACATCAGCAAGGTTACGGGTGTTCCCATGGTTGATATTGCATCCAAGGTTATGACCGGTCAGCCGCTTGCCTCTCTCGGTTACGGCACGGGTCTTTACAGCGTTCCGCCCTACTACACCGTTAAGGTGCCCGTTTTCTCGTTTGAAAAGCTCAACGATGTCAACTCCATCCTCGGCCCCGAAATGAAGTCCACGGGTGAAGTATTAGGCATCGGCAAAAACCTCTCCGAAGCCCTGTTCAAGGGACTGACGAGTGCAGGCTTCAAGATGAGAACCCTGTCCACCGAGCATCCCGCAGGTGTATTCATTTCCGTCAGCGAGCATGACAACTACGAAGTGGTCGGCCTTGCCAAAAAGTTCTCGGATCTGGGCATGACTATCTATGCCACCCCCGACACCGCCGATGCGATCGAAAGCCTCGGCACGGATGTTGTGCGCGTTCCCGTCATTGCAGACAGTGACGAAGTGTTCAAACTGCTTGAAGAAGAAAAGCTCGACTATATCATCTACACGGGGGCCATTTACGACTCCACCATCAACGATTATATCCGTCTGCACCGCAGAGCTGTTCAGCTTTCCATCACCTGCATCACCTCAATTGATACGGCAAATGCCCTTGCAGACATCATTGCAAGCCGTTACAACGAACAGAACACGGAACTGATTGACATTTGTCATCTTCGTAAGTCAAGAAGCACGCTTCGTTTCACAAAAATGGAATGTGCAGGCAATGACTACATATATATTGATGACTACGATTCTTCCGTCACCTGTCCGGAATCGCTTGCCATTCAACTTTGTGACCGCCACAGAGGTGTCGGCGGCGACGGCCTTGTTATTATTGAACCGTCCGACGTTGCTGACGTTGCCATGCGTTTATTCAACACCGACGGCTCCAACGGCAGACTCGGCGGCAATGCACTGTTCTGTGTTGCGAAGTATCTGTATGACAGCGGCATTGTAACCAAGGACAGCTGCACCATTGAAACCATCACCGGCATCAAGACTGTGCAAATGCACATTTCCGACGGCAAAGTCAGTTCCGCATCCGTCAACCTCGGTCAGCCCCGCTTCCGTATGGAAGATATTCCCTGCACCCTGCCCACCGCAACCGCCATTGACTATCCCGTCACCATGGGCGGCGAAGAATACAAGATCACCCTTGTTGACATGGGTAATCCACACTGCGTGGTCTTCTGTCCGCGTGTGGATGCCGTGGATGTTCCCACTGTCGGCAGACAGTTTGAAAGAGCAAGCATTTTCCCGAAGCGCATCAACACCGAGTTTGTACGTGTGGTCAACCCCTTCACGCTGAAAATGCGTGTGCATGAACGCGGCAACGGCGAAACCCTTGCTTGCGGTACGGGTGCATGTGCAGCAGTTGTTGCCGCTTGTGAACTCGGCTATTGCCAAAAGGGAACAGACATTGTTGTCAAACAGCCCGGCGGCGACTATACCATTCGCTATGACGATACCGGTGTCACCCTTGCAGGTTCGGCACGTCAGGTATTTGAAGGCATTACGGAGTATTGATAAGTATGACGATTCGTCAGCGTTTTTCTGACTTTATTGAATCCTTGCAGGAGCCACGCCGAAAATTCGGTGTGGTCTGCTTCCTGCTTTCCTTTTTGTGTGCAGACTTTCTGTTTGCTGCCATTTACTTTCTGTATGGCTTTTTTGCACTCAAAACCATAGGTCCCGCAGCAGAAATGGCGGCAGATATCACCGAAACTTACAAAATTTCGGTCTATGTTGACACCTCGGAATATCTGTACTGGAGCATTCCGTTTTTCATCCTCACGGTTGTAACGGGTGTGCTGTTGGTGCGGTATATTGTGACCCACCGCTACATGCGAACAAGAGCATACCGCCCCGCACGAGTAAAAGAACGTATCCGAGCACAGGAAGACTCGCTTGTTGCCGTGCGTGTAAAAGCAGTCAATCCCGAGCAGGCAAAACAGGAAGATCTGCGAAACAAGCCGCCCGCATGGCTTTTGGACCCTCTTGCCGTAGTTACAAAAACGGAAAAAACACCTACCGAAGAACCCGTAAAAAAGGAAGAACCGCAACAGCCCTATCAGCCGTTTACATATGCGGATTTTGTGAACCCCTCTTACCCGGTCAGTGCACCGCACAATACCGTGCAAAGACAAAAAAAGAAGGATACGGACATTCCGTATGCAGGCTCGCTGCAGTATGTGCCGCGTACGGACAAAAAGAAGAAAAACCAGTCCCCGTATTCTCCCTATAATTACTGATGCACATGAAGCGAAAGAACGTTATTCTGCGTATGGCTGTTTGTGCTTTTCTTCTCACCGCCGTCTGCGTGAGTGCATGGACGCTGTGGGCTGACAATGCAGTCAAAGAAACATTTTACACCGTCGAAAGCGACCGTTTGCCGTCAGCCTTCGGCGGCTTTCGTATTGCACAGGTATCGGATCTGCACAATGACACGCTGGGGGACAACAACGAATCCCTTCTTTTGCGACTGCAAAAGGCAAAACCCGACATCATTGCCGTGACGGGTGATCTGATCGACTGCCGCACACCGAACACGGAAATTGCACTTGCATTCATGCAAAAAGCCCTGCAGATCGCACCCGTTTATTATGTGACGGGCAACCATGAAGCGGCTTTATATACACTGTATCCGTCTTTTGAACAGCAACTCATACAAGCAGGTGTGACTGTGCTCAACAACGAAGCGGCACTCCTCACCCGTGACGGTGCCCGGATCACCTTATTGGGTCTTTCCGACCCGAATGCGGCATTGCTCGATGAAAGCGGCAGAATTGCACTGATGCAGGAATACACGGCACAGAGCTTTACGGTTGTTTTGTCGCACCGTCCGGAACTGTTCGGGGAATACTGCACCGCAAACGCAGACCTCGTGCTGACGGGGCATGCACACGGCGGGCAGATCAGGATTCCCTTTGTCGGAGGTTTATATGCCCCCGGGCAGGGGCTTTTGCCGACCTGGGATGCGGGTGTGTTCACCGAGGGCGACACCGTGATGTACATCAGCCGCGGCATCGGCAACAGTCTGTTTCCCATCCGTTTCAATAACCGACCTGAACTGCCCGTAATTACATTACAGACAACTGCAATCGGGTAACAGCTTTGGCTGTTACCTTTTTTATTTTCCCCGGTGGGTAAATTACGGTTTGTCGGGGCGTTGCGGTTACGCACAGACCGCCCTCCTCCACCCTTGTCGCCCCTGAAAGGGGAGATGTCTGCGTTAGCAGACAGAGGGGTTCAATCGGCTACATCAAACTTTATTGACCAAATTTGTGCAAACTTGGTTAACCCCTCTGCCACTTCGTGACATCTCCCCTTTCAGGGGCGACAAG
>JAZUQC010000067.1:0-95893 GCA_045605525.1 Acutalibacteraceae bacterium | reverse complement strand
TTTCTTAATTCTTCCACAGTTTTGTCCCTCCAAGGCATTTGAATAACCTCCTCTTTAGGTTATTTTCTTGCCTTTAATATATCACAAAACTGTATACAATCATCTTGCATACCTGTATACAATCATACTGCACTGTACATAGTATGCGTTCCCTACGGCAAACAACCGACTCACCGCTAAACCGTAATTTGTATTTCCCTTAATCAAAAAACCCCACAACTTTCCGTGAAGAACAAAATTAAAGGAAAGTATCTTATGGAATTGATTCGGCTTGATAAATTGTTGTCGCAGGCACTTTTGCTTTCTCGCAGCGATGCAAAAAAGAAATTGCGTGATTCTCAAGTGTCAATCAACGGGAAAATTTGCAAAAATGCAGATATGAAAGTGAATCCGTCTGCTGATGTCATAACAGTCACTGGGCAAACAATTGTTTATCAGAAATATATTTACATTATGTTGCACAAGCCTGCGGGCGTGGTGTCTGCGTCCAAAGACCCGAATGAAAAAACAGTGGTTGATCTTGTACCTGCACAGCTCCGGAGAAAAGGTTTGTTTCCCGCAGGACGGCTCGATAAGGATACTACCGGCTTTGTTCTGATTACGGATGACGGTGACTTTGCACACCGCATATTGGCACCGGGGAAGCATGTGCCTAAAACTTACCTTGTGACCCTTACAAGAGCTGTATCTGAAACGGAAATTGCAGAACTTGCAGACGGACCTGTTCTGGATGATGAACAATTGTTGCCTGTTGTCGTACAAGCAATCAACAAGGAATCATATATATACAGTGTTGTATTGATGGAAGGCAGATATCATCAGATTAAGCGGATGTTTGCAAAACAGGGAAATCCTGTTGTGGCACTGCATCGTACGCAAATGGGGCAATTGCCTCTGGATCCCGCTTTACAACCGGGAGAATGCAAAATTTTATCAGCCGATGAGATTGCACGCATCACAGCTCAACAATAAAATAATAACAAAACGGAACATTGCTTTTTTTATTGCAATGTTCCGTTTTTTGCAGTTATTCTTTGCTCTCGATTTCTTTGTATAAAAATCTGTTTCTTTTGAATTTTTCGGGTGGCTTGATGGGATGCAGGCATTTTTCATTGCCGACAAAGTCAGATTTTTCAGGCCCCTTTTTTGCAACCCATTTTACTGCATTTTTCAGAATCAGACGTACGTTTTCATTTTTATAAGTAGGGAAGGTTTCATGCCCGGGTTGAAAATAGAAAAATCTACCGTTATCCTTGTGGAAACAACATCCCGAACGGAAGACTTCTCCACCCTCAAACCATCCGGTAAAAACGACGCTGTCGGGAGTCGGAATGTAAAAATGCTCACCGTACATTTCTTCATGATCAAGGCGGAAACCTTGTTCCACCCCCTGGGCGATCGGATGAAACGGATCTGTCGTCCACACGCGTTCTGCTTCATTCGCTTCACGCCAACGAAGTGAACAGGGGGTACCGCAAAGAGTTGTAAACGGTTTTGAAAAATGTGCCGAGTGAAGGAATATTGCACCCATGCCTTCACTGACACGCTTGCAGACGTATTCATTGATCGTATCGGGTACCTTGTCATGTGCAATGTGTCCCCACCAGATGAGAACGTCTGCCTTGTCAAGTTCTTCTTTGCTTAATCCTTGTTCGATATCTGCAAGGGTTACGCAGGATACATCATGTTCTTTTTCAAAAATGGATTTCAGTTCATTGTGCAATCCGTTTTCATAGGCTTTTTTGTGAGCAGGGAAATTTTGCATTACATTTTCATTATAGATAATAATTTTCATGCCTTTGCACCCTTCCTTTTTCATTTTCCGATGATTGCATCCGCAAATGTACTTAATATTTCCGTATCGGCAAGTTCTGCCATGCCGGCATCGCAGGCGGCGGCAAGTTTCGGATTGATGGGTGTTTGTACCGTTGCCGGAATTTCAAACTTTGCAGCGATTTCATTCAATTTGCTTTCGCCGTAAATGTAATGCTTCTTGTTGCAGTCGGGGCAGATAAAATAAGAGAAGTTTTCAACAATACCCAAAACGGGGATGTTCATAAGACCTGCCATGCGAACGGCTTTTTCAACGATCATCGAAACCAGATCCTGCGGGCTTGTAACCACGACAATACCGTCAAGCGGAATGGACTGGAATACAGTCAGCGGTACATCACCTGTTCCGGGAGGCATGTCAATAAACAGATAATCAAGTTCATTCCACACAACATCTGTCCAGAATTGTTTGACAGTACCTGCAATAACAGGGCCTCTCCACACAACAGGTGCACCTGCATCTTCGAGTAACAGATTTACGGACATGATTTCAATTCCCGTTTTTGTCAATACGGGAAAAATACCGAGGTCGCTGCCCGTTGCACGTTCGGTGATACCGAAACTTTTGGGGATGGACGGACCTGTGATATCTGCATCCAGAATACCAACCTTAAAACCTCTGCGCTGTGCTTCAACGGCGAGCAGGGAAGTTACCATGGATTTTCCGACACCGCCTTTACCGCTGACGACACCGATTACTTTTTTAATATTGGAATGTTCGTTCATCGGGATTGCAAAGCTCGATGCCTGTTCGCGGGAATTGCATTTTGCCGAACAGTTGGAACAATCATGATTGCATTCAGCCATAATAAAAACACCTTTCTCATGTAGTAATAATTTTATTTTACCTTTATTATACACCCGTTTTTTGCGAAGTCAAGCCACCTTTTGATTGACAATTATTTTTTTGTTTGTCATAATAAAATAAAGAAACAGTTGTGAGATGTATTATAATTTTTTGTTTCTGCATTGCAATATACAGCCAATTTTTATAATAAAATATTTTCTTTTGTGCAAAACTTTGAAAAATACTTCCTAAAATTTGTTCATTATTACATGCCCTGTGAAATGATGTTTTCTTGACATTTTTTTGTAAATCAGTATAATATAAGTAACTGTAATTCCTACGGGATTATTCTGCCGTGGGATAGAAAAAGGAGTGTTGTTCAATGACAAACGCAAAAAGACTGACAAAGAAGTTACTTTCGTGCCTCCTTTGCCTCTGCCTCGTGTTGCCTCTGTTTTCAGCGGCTTTTGTTCCCCTTGCTGCGGAACTTAAAAGTGCACTGACAACGGACGCTGCTGCTGCCGCAAGCACGGCAGATATGAATACCATCAACTATACAAGCGGTGGTTACCACTACTTCTATCATCAGTCCGGGGCTCTCTTTGTTTCGGAAATCGGTGTTGAAACAAAGGACCAATGGTCTACTGCCAACCTTGCCAATAAACTTAAAGATGCCGGTTATTATTATCCGACCGATGACGACCTGAATGACGGTGCCGGCGGTGATTACATCAAGTTTGGTTTCAAGTCGACGACCAATCCTACGCTTGCTTATACGAAGATGGCAATTTCTTCAAACCTGAACGGTTCGGTTGAAGATAAACCAACCTGGCCCGCCTATTATCGTTTTGCAGATTCCGGCACAACTTACAATGTCACGTGGGAAAAATCCAACGGAACGGATCTGAACAAAGAAGCCGGCGGTGCATATCTGTATTTCGTAAATACACATGATACTCGTGTCGGTGCCCCCTTAACACTTGTTCGCGCTGATAACCGTGACGATTCTGCAGACGACCCCCGTTATGCCCGTTATCTTGACAATTCCAAGGTTGCAGATATGAACCAGGATGCTGACGGTAACTATATTTACCTGTGGATGACCGACGACCCGATTTCCGGCTATGCAATGCATGACAATCATGCAACCCTCAATACCACCGGTTCCATCGATGTGTCATCTGTTTTGCAGGAACTGCAGACCACATACAATACTTATAATGATTATCTTGTATCCGGTAGGTATACGGATGAAACCTACAATGCATTGAACTCTGCGTTGAACTCTGCGTGGAACATTCTCAACGATTATGCCGATTTCTACAGCTCTTCTTACACTGCTGCACAGATCACCAATGCAGCAATGGCTGTTGAAATGGCAGCGATGGAACTGGCAACCACGGTTACATTCAATTCTGTTTACAATGGCGGTACAGTTGAAACCACACAGGAAATCATTACTGTCGGTACGGATGCATCCGGTAAATATGATTACTACACTTCCAACAAAGCAACTAAAGAAGGCTGGAGCTTCAAAGGTTGGAATGTTGATAAGGATGCCATCACCGGCAATCAGTCCTTTACCGTTGGTTATCACGATACTGTTTATGCTGTTTTTGAAAAAACTGTCGACATTCAGTTTACCTATCTGACACCTGTCGGTTCTGCCACTTCTATCAGACAGCAGATCGTTTATTACAACAACGAGTCTGTAAAGACCGTAACAGTTCCCACGTTGGACGGTTTTGAAAATGTCACCAAGAAAGGTGAGTTCACTTTACTTGGCTTCCGTGGTGACAATGTTCCTGCAGCACAGACAATTGAACTCGGTTCGACGCTTACTTACAACGCCGCAACCGTAAATCCGTCTTATCGTTATTATGCTGTTTACAGCCGTAATGATATGACCCTCAGTTTTGATGCAGGTCACGAGGATGCCACGATTCCCGACGGCGAACTCACTCCGATGACAACAAGCCACTATATCAGTGCTGCCAACAAGCGAGAAGAAAAATCTTTCGTTATTCCCGCAGGTACACCCATTCGCGAAGGTTATACTTTCACCGGTTGGGCTGAAAAGAAAGGAGCAGATGCTACCCTGCAGGCAAATGATTCTTATGCAACATCTGTCGATAAGATTCTCTATGCTTGCTGGATTCCCACTCCTTATACCGTAACATATGATGTTGACGGCGGTGAAGCAATTGCACCTCTGCAGTATGACACCGAAAATAAGAAAATGAAATTGGCTACTCCCAAGAAAGTCGGTTACACCTTTGAATCATGGGTTGTACAGGAAGGTGAAGGCTCTTGGGTTGCCGGTGCCGAATATGAAGCCGGTCAGAAGCTGAAAGGCTTCAAGGGTGATGTTACTCTCAAAGCAAAATGGGTTGCCAATACCGATGTAAGATATGTTGTTTATCATATGCTGCAGAATGCCGATGCTACCGGCTATGAACAGTATAAATCCAATATCTACAGAGGCACTGCTGATTCCGTAATTGACATCACTGACATCATTCTTACCAATGTATATGGTTATGACTTTGCAAAATCTGATGCAAACGGTGTGGAATTTTCCACAACAACAACTTTGCTTCCTGATGGTACACGTTACATTAACATCTATTATGATCGTGTTTCTTTCAGAGTTACCCTGACAGATGTTGAACATGCAATCGTACTCGGTGCACGTGCTTACACGTACGGTACTGTTGCGGAAATTGGTGCCATTTGCGATCCCGGTTATGCAGTGGAATGCTGGAAAGACAGCGATGGCAATATTGTTTCCGATCTTGCCGGTTTTGAGCTTCTTGTAGATAAAGACATTGAATTGACTCCTGTTATTGTGCCTCAGAACTATACAATCACCATTGCCGGTGGGGATGAGATTGTATACAATTACGGTGATACATTTACCATTGCTGATGCCGTCAAAGGCGGTTATACGTTCAAGAACTGGACGATTACGGTTGATGAAAGCAGAGAAAACAACTGGGCTGATATTTTCGCAGATGGCACAATTGCTCCCGGTGCAAGCTTTGATTCCACCATCCTGTTCGGTAATGTAACGCTGACACCTGTTTATGAAGCAATTGAATACACCATCACTTTTGATGTGGGTGAGGGTACGCCTGTTGCGTCCATCAACTATACTATTGAATCTTCTGTTACTCTTCCGGCAACCGAAATGGCAGGTTCCGTGTTTGTAGCATGGTATACTACTGAAACGATTGGCAATTGGGGATCAACCTATGTCGATGGTCAGGTTATTTCCGGTCTGTACGGTGATGTAACTCTTAATGCAGAGTATCGCGATCTGGTTTATACACTTATCTTTGATGCAGACGGCGGCAACGATGTCGATGCTATGATTTATGATGCTACGGGTGAAATTTTCCGTCCCATTGATGCTGAAGCAAAATTGCCCTCTCCCACTCGTCCCGGTTATGAATTTGCAGGTTGGACCTGTGTTGAAAGTTGGCCGAGTGAAGAAAATCAGGATCTCACCTGGAAAGTTGGTTCCGTTTATGCAGCGGGTACCGCTCTTGCAGATCAGTTTGGTAATGCAAAGTTCCGTGCTAAATGGACAGAAAAAGCACTGACCATCGCAGTTGAAAAACCTGCTACTGTAAATTATAGTGGTGATGAATCTGTCAAGGCCGGTACAAACTACAATGCGACAATTTCCACAGTTCCCGGTTATGAACTCGGTTCTAAGGTTACTGTTCTCATTGATGGTGAACCCGCATACAGAGCAAACTACAGATACGCATGCAATGCAGACCGTACAGAAGCTACTTTGTTGATCTACGGTTCCGCTATTGTTGGTGATGTCGAAATCACCGTGACTGCAACACCGATTGAATATACCATTTCTTATGATATGGTTTATCCCAATCACGGTTTTGAAACTACTTATACTATTGAATCCGATACTATTACGATCGGAGCACCTTCCATCAGTGGTCACAAGTTCGCCGGTTGGTCCGGTACTGATCTTGCCGGTGCTGCAGCCGATAATATGACCATTGTGATCCCGAAGGGCAGCATGGGCGACAGAGCCTATACTGCAACCTGGAACAGGGAATACAGAGTTGAATTTGTGAACACCGGTGACACTGTCATTGATTCCTTCAAGTATATGGCCGGTGATGAAATCACAATTCCCGAACCCACCAAGGAAAACAGCAAGTTTGTCCATTGGACAGTTGAAGGTTGGGGTGTTGAAACCATTGAACCCGGTACTTATACCGATAAGATCGGTGATGCACGTCTGACAGCTGTATTTGATGATTCAACCACTTACACCGTTGAAACCTATGAAATGAACACCAGCGGCGAATATGAATTGATTGATTCTGTTGATGTTCCCGGTAAGTTCCCCGGCGAAACTGCTACAATTACCGCTGCTGAACAAGAAGGCTTCACTCTTGATACAGAAAAGAGTGTATTGGAAGGTGAAGTTGTTGTTAACGGTGGCCTTACCCTTAAGTTGTACTATGCAAGAAATCAGTACAATGTTTCCGTTGCAACTGATGCCAACGTTGCTTCTGTTGAAGGTGCAGGTGCACATTACTTTGAAGAAAAAGTGACCCTGATTGCTACAGCTAACGGCGGTTATGAAATCGTTGGTTGGACTGGTGACAAGACAGCTGATGGTGATACCATTGAAGTTGAAGTCGGTCTTGCCGATATCAATCTTAGCGTAACCTCCAAAGCCAATACGTACACCATTACTTGCATGAATGGTGATGAAATCTTTGAAGTATTTACTTACACTCCTGAAGATGCTGTCATCTTTAATGTACTCGAAGGCAAAGAAGGCTATGACCTGTTCTGGGTTCTGGATGTTGATGAAGGCAATTGGACAGCAGGTAACTATGCTCCTGCTACCGAATACACCGGTATGTATGGTGATATCATTGTTACTGCACAATTGATTGCAAGAGATGATACCGCTTATACTGCGAAAATCTACAAACAGAATGTTGAAAACGATGAATATACACTCGCTGACACGGTCGAACTGAAGGGCACAACCGGTGCAGTTGTTGCAGCTCCCGAAGCAATTGAAGGTTTTGCACTGCCCATGCCTTCTGATTTGACTATTGCAGGTGATGGTTCCACGGTTGTTGAATATAAGTATGACCGTAATATCTACACCGTAACATACAAAGTATTGAAAGACGAAGATGTTGACGAATACAAGTATGGTGCCGAAATTGTCGCTCCCGAAAAGCCCGTTGCAAACGGTTACGTATTCAGAAACTGGGGCGATGAAGAAACTGAAATCGCAAAGGTTATGGGTGCTGAAAATCTGGTTTACACCGCAACGATGGAACGCACTCCCTACACCTTGACTTATAAAAATGTCAAGGGCGAAGGTATTGCTCCTGTCAAATATTATGTTGACGAACAGTTGAATCTGCCCAGACTTGCTGAAGATGGTTATGAGGTTGTCTGGACTCTTGATGAAACTACCGAATGTTGGGAATATAAAGAATATATCCCCGGTGTCGTTGTAACCGAAGGTAAATACGGTGATGTTACATTAACAGCAGAATACAGACCTGTTGCCACTCGTTATACTGTTAAGTATTATTACGAAAACATAGATGGTACTTTTGTTGAACAGATTGAGACTGGGATTAACGGTTTGACTGACTCGGTTGTTGTTGCTCCCATTGATGTTGAAAATTATGTAACTCCCGAGGCATCCACACAGACCATCGCAGGTGACGGTTCTACGGTTGTTGAATATTATTACTACCTTGCAGAACACACCGTTTCCTATGAAGTGTTTGACACAGTTACCACAGATACTTACAAAGTCGGTGAAACAATCGTTGCTCCCGCAGATCCTGAAGTGACAGCTTATGAATTCACAGGGTGGGATGCTGAAATTGCTACTGTAATGCCAAATGCAGATCTCAGCTATAAGGCTCTCTTTACCCCGATTCAGTATACTCTTACATTTGATGCAAACGGCGGCTCCGCTGTTGCTGATGTTAAGTATAATATTGAAGACACTGTAACTCTTCCCGAATCTGAACTTGCTGACAACTATTTCGTAGGTTGGCAGATCGTCACTGCAGGCGGTAACTGGACAATTGATGATGTTGTCAAGGGTGATATTTCTGCCAAATATGGTGATGTTTCCCTGAAGGCTGTCTGGAGTGCAACACAGGCTGATTACACCGTTGAAACCTATTTCATGGATGAAAACGGCAATTACGGCGATGCAGCTTCCACTGAAACTCTTGTCGGTTACGTCGGCGACAACGCCACATACACCATGGCTGAAGTCGAAGGTTATACTCCTGACACTGCAAATAGTGTTGTTAATGCTGTTATTGCAAATGACGGTTCAACCGTGCTGAAAGCATACTATGCACGTAATAAGTATAAAGTTGCAATTACGATTGACGGCAATGGTGCACAGGTTGTTTCCGGTGTCGGTGAATACTATTTCGGTGCGACTGTTAATGCTGAAATCAACATTGATGATCACTATGAACTTGATTCCTGGAACGGCATTGAAGCTGACGGCACAAGCGTAACCTTCACCATGCCCATGGAAGATGTTGAAATTGAAGCAGTTGTGACACCTGTTGTGTATACGCTTACTATTGATAACAATGATGGCAATGAAGCACAGGTTGTTGAATATACAATTGAAGACACTGTTACAATTCCTGCTGATGCCGCAAGAGATGCTTACACATTCAATGGTTGGACAATTGTAAAAGCAGTTGGCAATTGGACACAGGATGACATTGTTGCTGACGCTGTATTGAGCGGTAAATATGGTGATGTTACAATTACTGCTGATTGGACTGCTCTCTCTTACACATTTGCTTATGATGTAAACGGCGGTACAATGCCCAATTCTTACTACTTCAATGAAGATACTTACACCGTTGAAACGGCCATCATTCTTCCGAATCCCACCAAGGATGGTTACAGATTCGCAGGCTGGACTGTTGCTAAAGACGGTGAAAACAATTGGAAAGATGCTTATTCTCGCAGTGAACTTGAACTTGGCAAGGGCATGTATGGCAATGTCGTACTGACCGCGGCATGGGATGCTGTTGAAGTTAATGTTTATGTTGAGCATTATCTGCAGAATACCTGGGATGATGAGTACATTCTGATTGCCAAGAACACATTGCAGTATCCTGCCGGCGATACAATTGACATTCTTGCTGAAGCTGCAAAGGAAGAAAGTGATATTGTCAAACATTCTGTCGGTCAGTTCCACTTTGAAAAATCCTATGTTGACGGTTCTGCTGAACCTGCTTATATTGCACAGGTCGCTGCAGACGGCAGCACAGCTATCCAGCTTTACTATCTGCTTGATGAACATAAAGTTACCATCAAGTATGAAACTCCTGATGGAGTTGAAGCACCCGCAACATTTGAAACTTCCTATCGCTTCGGTCAGACATACAACATTAAATCTCCCGTTGTTGTCGGATACAATCCTTCTTCTGTCACTGTCAGCGGTAAAATGGGAACAGAAGATGTTGAAGCAACCGTCAGATATGAAATTGCTTCTTACAAAGTAACAGTCAATTATATCTATGCAAACGGTAAGGCTGCTGCTGAATCTGTAACTGAAACAGTTCGTTACGGTGATTCTTATTCATTTGTAACACCTGAACTTGTTGACAAGTATGGCAACCCTGTTCTCGGTTATACTCCGAGTCAGACAGTTGTTGAAGGTGTAATGGGCAATGAAGATGTTGAATTTGATGTCATTTTCGGTATTGATACACATACGTTGACCATTCACTATGTCTATGCAGATGGTACAGCAGCTGCAGAAGATTACGTTGCTGAACTTGAATACGGTTATGCTTACAATGTCAAATCTGCAGTTGTAGATGGTTACACGGCAAGCAGTCCGTATGTGAGCGGCACAATCGCAGGTGACACCGAACTCACCGTAACCTATTCCGTAAATACTTACACTGTTATCTTCCGCGATTATGACGGCACTGAGCTTTCCGTACAGCAGGTTGTTTACGGTGGTGCAGCAACAGCACCCGCAGCTCCCGTCAGAGAGGCTGATGAAGATTACAGCTATGAATTCAAGGGCTGGTCTGAAGACTTCAGTAATGTTTCCGGTGATATGATTATTGTTGCTGAATACACCGCAACAAATCTTTCCACCGGCGAAACCGAAGGCGATGATGAACCGGTTGACAATTCCTTCTTTGGAAAACTCAAAGCATTCTTCCAGAGATTGATCAGATTCTTCTCAATTCTCTTCATCATTACCTGATAAGTTTGACACCTTGACGGAATAATGTGCATACCCCCTGCACCAAAAATGGTGCAGGGGGTATTTTGCAACTTGTGTTTTTTGTGATTTGTGAATTTTGGGTGTAATAGAACAAATTACTGCTTGTTTAATTATCGGTTAATGAAGCGAATTGGGTTATTCTTTAATTGATTCTTCACGGAAAATTGTGGGATTTTTGATTAAGGGAAGAGTAATTACGGGTTATCGGGGAGTAGCCAATCACGGGACAGTACTGCGATTGACATTTTGAAAAAATGATTATGTCAATCACGGTAACCGTCCGAAGTGATTGATTCCTCTGACTCCCCGCTAACCGCAATTTGTTTTCTTCATCCCACAACTTTCCGTGAAGAACCCTTTAATTAAATACACCCAAAACTCAATTTGTTATCGATAGATAATTGGCATAGAAAAACTGCGGCATTTTGTGGCCGCAGTTTTTTGGATTATGTGAAGTTAAGCGGGAACTACAAAAAATTCAGAAACCTCGGCAAATAATAATTTGAAAAATTCTTCAATGCGTGCTCTGATATCTTGTAGCAATTTGCCAAGTGTGTACAGCGGTCTGCATCCCGGAGCATCGTAGTTTTTGAATGCAACAATATTACCGTCTGCATGAATCATGTATTGTGGATATTCTTCGAAGGTGTGAATATTTATTTTTGTATCAGCAAAAAGAACTGCATCTTTCAGATTATTCAGGTCGTCAGTGTCAAGTGAATGCTGTAAATCCTTTATAAACCATGTGATTTCCGGGAAAGAACAGGTTGATGCATCAACTGTCAGATCAGGGGAAAGATGGCCTTTTGCAGCATTTTCTGCAATATATTCATCGCTCAATTTTTCACCGTAAGCAGCAGTAGTTGCACCGTATGAAGCATAAGTTGTATCAATAACACCATCGGACAATGAGGACCAGTTTGCACTGACGGGGGCCATTGAAAAACCGTAACGTGCAATAATCATCAATCTGCCGCTGTCTGCAAGTTCCTGCAGAATGGCATCCCGCTTTGTTCTGACCAGGGTATTATATGCCTGTACTTTGCTTCTCAATTCAGTATGTGCCTCTTTTTTATTATCTGCAAGAACAGTTTCAAATACATATTCTTCACTTGCCTTGCAATCGGCATCGGGAATCATTGCCCAGACCGAAAGCCAATATCCAAACAAAGGAATCAGGCATTCTTTTGCAACCCTCTCATAGGAACGACGTACCAATTCTTCTCCCGCTGCTTCAAGAATGTCAAAAACACCTGCTGCAAACAAATAATCCATCAAAAAATCAAGGACAGCTTTGCCTTGCATTCCGGAAAAAGCATACAACAGGTAAGCATAAACCGCTTCGCCCTCCAGCATGAATCTGTTAGAAAACAGTTCACCCATATAGCTTGCACCGTAAATGGCTGTCGAATCCATGACAGCACCGTGAATCTTGTCCAGGCCGTATTTTGCAGCATAGCTGATAAAAATGATACCGCCCATACTGTGGCATTCCACTGCAACTTTTTCACAACCGGTGACTGCAAGAACATAATCAATGTAATCTGCAAGTTCGTCTGCAATAGTCAACGGATCGCCGCGCCAATCATAATTAAAGTTGATTTTTGAGGTTTTTGTTATGTCTTCAGGGTAAGTCCATTTAATTCCGGTATTCTCTTTCGCAGTACCATCAGGATTGTTCCATGCCCCGGAGAACAAGAGATTTACAACTTCAATGAGTGCATCTTCAAATGCTGACCAGTTGTGAGTCAGCAAATAGTTTGCAATTGGAGCAATGGCAGTTTCAACCGCTTGCATGATGATATCACCTTGCATGGGCCAAACGATCGTTTCATTTTCAGTACCCATTTCCGCATAAATATCACCACAGGCGAAACCATGAATATAAATGGTTGGACATGTTATATTCAATGGATCGATATCCGATTCGGTTTCTGTTGCAAAAGCAACAGGAGATAGGACAGTAAAGAGCAAGAGCAAACTCAGAATACATGCTAAAAGTCGCTTTGATATACTCATTAAACAAAACACCTTTCTATTTTTATAATGTAATAATTATAACATTATGCTGTTAGTTTGTAAACCATTTTTTAACTATACTGCTTTTGCTTGACAAAAATGTATTGCAGTGCTAAAATGTATATGATATGAAAGGGGGAGTTTTGATATGCCTCAGAAATATTTAATCATCAATGCTGATGACTTTGGTCTTTGCAAAGCTGCCAATGATGCGGTTATTGACTTGTTTCAAAGTGGTTGTGTGTTTTCTTCCACCGTTATGATGACTTGTCCCGGTACGGATGATGCTGTCAAGTTTGCAGCTGAAAATCCGCAATATGCCATCGGGGTGCATCTTACTTTGACGAACGAATGGCAGGACAATTGTCCTTGGGGACCGCTTACGGACGGTCAGACTATTCGCAATGAAAAAGGTCGTATGTGGCCTGAAAATGAAGATTTTGAATTGCATTGCAATTATGATGAAGCGATTGCAGAAGCAAAAGCACAAATTGAAAAGGCTGAAAACATGGGTATGAAGCCTTCACAGGTTGATAACCATATGGGTTCTTTATACGGAATGAACGGTAAATATCTGATGTTGCCGAAGGTTTTTAAACTTTGTAAGGAAAAGGGCTATGCTTTTCGTATGTGTACAACTCCGGTGGATTCTTTCTGTCCCGAAGGTGTTCCGCTTGTGCTTTATAAGGCTTTTTGCTATATCAGCCGTTTTCTGTCCAAAAAATATAAAGTGTATACGCCTGACTATCTGATTCTGACAGATCAGGTTGAATCGCTGAAACATAAGCAGACTTATGAAGAATTCCGTGATGCATTTTTGAAATTCCATGCGGAAATCCCGTTTGGTATTACCGAAACATTCATTCATCCTGTTTTGGAAACCGATGAAATTAAGGCAATTACGGGATCATGGCCACGCAGAGTGTGGGAGTATCAACTGATGAAAGACCCCATCACGCACCGTTTCTTTGAATCTCACGGCATCAAGTTGATCAGCTACAGAGAACTTGTCGAAATGAAGTCAGCTGCCGCCACGCGAAAATAAAAGAATTGACCGCTCGTCAAGGTTGACGGACGGTCATTTTAGTTTTTTAACAGTAAAAACACATTCTTGATTTTTATAAAATTCAAGACTGTGAAAGTTGCCGATGACAGATGTTGTTGTTCGTATGCTGTACCCGCTCATTGCAGAGCAGTTTTGCTCAAGTGCCGTTCGGATTGTTTCTCTGTATTGCGGTTGCACGGCATCTGATAGTATTGCAACAGCTTGCTGTGTTACCGCTAAATCCGCAAAAGGAACGAAGGTATTTACGATTTTCGTTGCGGAGACTTCCTTATGAAGGCTGATTTTTTTGCTTGTGTCACGGTTTTTTAAAAGTGAACGCAGGTCTTGTGTCACAGATGGCAATGCATTATAGTTAATCAAAACAGATGAATCGTTGTAAACAGTTGAAAATGCAGAAAGCAAATAATCTGCATATTGTTTAATAATACATGTTGATTCGGATTGTCCCTTTATCAGTTGAATGATTTCTTCTGCTAACAGTAAAGAAGATGCAGGTAATATTATTTTTGCGTGTTGTTTCCAGTGTCCGTCTTGTGTAATATCTGTTATGATTTCATCTTCAGAAATATTATATCGCAACAGAGAATCATCCGCTTTTTTTCTGTAGAGTGAATATGTGTTTTCTTTTTTGTTTGTTTGTAAAATATATACGTTGTCTGTGGTATGATTTTGAATTGTGAAGGTTCCGTTTTTCTGTAAAGCTCGTGTAACAGACAAAAAACTTGTCTGCATATTATTTTTGCAGAATAAAAAAACAAATAGGAAGACGAAAGCAAGCATGACACAAAAACAAAACCAAACCTTTTTTTTCATCATAATAAAAACCCCGTTTCAAAAACGGGGTCATACAATGTGCTTTGCCAACAATGCATTCAGTTGTTCGGATTCAATACTGATCCGGCAGCCGCTGTATTCTCTGTTGGTGACAGCAAGTGTTGTATCATCATTAGTATATGTGAATTTTATCAGTTTTCCGGAAAATGCACCAACCGAAAAGGAAAGATTCCCGTTGAACAACAAATCATATAAATCAAAACCGATCAAATCTGCCAATCCACCGGCAATACCTGCTATATTGACAATACTTTGTGTGTTTTTTGTATACGCCGGCTTTATAAGCGTGTGAAGATAATCTGCAAGCTGTTTGCTTTCGGCAGGGGCGAAATTGTATCGCAAAGTAAAGTTTTCTCTTGCAAAAGAATAGCCAGTGGCTTGCTGAAAGTCCTTCTCTGGACAACTTTTCACAAGGGATCGAATAACCGCAGGGAGTGCTTCAAAATTTATATACTTTGATAAGTCCAATCCGGTAATTCCGTTCAAATCGGTCAGAAGTGCTTGTGTGTCGGTTTTCTTGTTTGTCAGAATCAATGCCGTATTTTTAGCCAAACGATTAAAATCAGTCAGGCAGACCCGGCTGTTAGCGAATTGCCAACCATTTTCATCCATAGAGAACTGATAACGAACCCCGTCCTTAATAAGTATGTATTCTGCGGTCTGATTATTCCCCCGGTCAAGCTGCCAATAGGCTTCAGCGGTATTATTTTCATCTTGCAAACGATAAATAAAGACACCGTTTTTTCCGTCTTTGCAAATGTCGAAAATTCCGCTTTTACAAGCTAATGCAATCGCAACGCTGTCTGTTATGGTGCGACAGACATTTCCGCCGTCATTTAATCGTAACAAACGTTCTGTCGGAGAAGTGCCGCCGTATAACAATGGCAGCAAAAGCAAAATGCTTAATAAAACGGCAGTTACAGCAATGAGAGCAGAAAAAGATTTGCGAAGTTTTTTCAAAATGAAAACAACCCCTTATTGAATGTTAAGCACAATATCCTTTGTTTGCAATTGGTTTGTTTTGTCATCCGTTGTGTTTCCGTCAGCATCAAGAGCTACTAAAAAGTTAATGCCGTGCAGACTGATTGTTTGTGTTCCGGTGGCACCCGGTTTCGGTGTAACTGTAAGCTCAAACAATGACTCATCTGTAACTTCAGCAGAACGCATAACAAAACCACCGTAAGAGATTTTGCCGTCGTTGACTTTTAACGTATCGGTAACATCAGGGATTGAGCCGATTCCGGTGTATTCGACCGACAGGGCATTGCTGTCATAGTCTGCAACAAGGTCGATGGATGAAAACAAACCTGCATTGCAAAGTCTTACCGTTACTGTAATTTCTTCGCCGACGGCGGGATTTTCGTTTGAAACAACAGCATAAACGGTGGGGGTGGTGCCAAAGTCGGCAATAACGGATTGTGTTACTTCGTTATCGCTGACAGAGTCGTCAGGCTGCTCATTCTTGCAGGCAGTAAAAGCAATAATCATTGCGAGAATAAGGGAAATGCTGATAATTTTTTTCATTATTTATGTTCTCCTTCAAAAGCGATTCATATTGCAGATCAGTTGAAAAGCGGTGTAGTCACTTTTGTAGCATACACTGATCATAAGATGCCCGTCATCCGTAATATGAATTTGCTCCATATTTTTATTGCTGAAATCTTTGAATATTGTCAGGTTACCGTCTTGTGTATCAAGCACACCAATCTGTAGCCCGCCGATGGGGCTTTCGCCGATAATAGCGGCATAACGTCCGTTCATTACGAAATCAGAAACTACAAAAGCAGTGCCGAAAGCAGAATAATCGACCGTGTATTCTTGATTATTTGCAATATCATAAATAACACCGCTGCTTTTCGCAAGCGTTGCAGTGCCGGAACGGAAATAATCCGTATCAAGATCGCCTTCAAAGCTACGGACAATTGTGTAGTCTTCGCCGTCATAGAAGTAAATGACAAATCCTTCATCTTCGGCACTGTAATAATAAATGCCTTCATCTGTACGGTAGAAAGTCATACCGAGCATATTTCGAACAACGCGGATGTTGTCGATATTTGTGTCATAACCGCCGCTGGTGTAAATGTCTACCAATTTGATATCATCGGCAACATAGGCACGGGAAGTAAAGAAATAAACATTTTTGTAAGGCTGGTGAAGGATTTCATCCGTGAACATCTTATAGTCTTTTACTTTCAGGCCGTCCATACCGGAATGCCGCTGTGCCTCACTCAAAAAGTAAGATGTGGACATATCATCTTTATCAAGATAGAACTGTTCACTGTATAATTTTTCGCCGTAAAAGCGGGTTTTGTCGGTATCAATGAGCAATAGCAATTCATCTTCGTCTGCAAAGTGATCCGGCAGATCACAGACCTTGAAAAATGCATAGTCAAACAATAACACCCCGGAATTGTTTGCGGCTGTATAAAGACCAAAACCGTTTGTTTTGCCGTCAACCGTAATGTAATGTACCTGTGCCGGAATGTTCTGACCGCTGCAACGGGGGCTTACGGAATATACACCGGTTTCCTCCAATTGTGTCAGAATACCGTCAGTGAGCTTATAAAAATTTACATTGCCGCCAATATCCATGGTGTAGAAAATACCGTCGAAATCGGTTTGCATCAAAGGCAATGAAGCGGTTTTTGATTCCACAAAGAGTTTTTTGTATTTTATTTTCCCGTCGGTGTCAACGAGTTCGGTTGCATTAACGCTGTTTGTTTCACCGCCTGTGGGTTGCTCGTTAAGGTGCAAAAACGTGCAACCGCCCATACATGCGAACAGAAACAGCAGACATAATAAAAGAGAAACTGTTTTGCGAAACATAAAATCCTCCTGTAAAAGTACTACATTATTTTATTATATTATAAAAAAAATAAAATGTCAATTTGTAAATACAGTATAACAAAAAACTTAAACAATCTTAAAAATGTTTCTCATTATGTCGGGCCTGCACCAAAAAGTAAATCGTTTAGTATAAATCCCCTGAAAACACAAATACTTATAACACGATTTTGTATTAAAGGAGATTTGTATATATGAAAGCCACTGGAATAGTTAGAAGAATAGACGACCTCGGCAGAGTTGTCATTCCGAAAGAAATCAGAAGAACCATGCGTATCCGCGAAGGCGACCCGTTGGAAATTTACACCGATGCAGACGGGGAAGTCATTTTTAAGAAGTATTCACCCATGGGTGAACTGGCACAGTTTTCGGCACAGTATTGCGAAGTGCTTAGCCGTGCCACCAATCTGC
This sequence comes from Acutalibacteraceae bacterium, assembly GCA_045605525.1. GTDB lineage: Bacteria > Bacillota > Clostridia > Oscillospirales > Acutalibacteraceae > RUG806. The sequence goes on along the minus strand of JAZUQC010000067.1, from coordinate 77,788 downwards.
CCGTGTTGATTACCGACCGTGATCATGTGGTCACCTGCAGCGGGATTTCCAAAAAAGAAACCATTGACCGCAGGGTATCCGAAGAAATGGAAGAACTGATGGAAAGCCGTTCCATCTATATTGCATCCGAACAGGAAAAACGCACAATGACAGCCCTGAAAGGATCTGACCGTCTTGTTGCGGCGGCATATCCTATCATCGGCGGCGGCGATATTTCGGGTGCGGTTGTGCTCCTGATGGGCGAAAACGAACAGCAACAGTATCCAACCCCGACCGATATCAAACTCGTGCAGGTTGCCGCCACTTTTTTAGGCAAGCAGACAGAAGAATAAAACAAAAAAATCAAGGCATTATTTTGTTGTGTCTTGATTTTTTTTGTTTTCAGTTATTGTACAGAATTGTAATGTATGGTATAATAAAAGAAAAAGGAGGCAGAAAAAATGGAAGAATTATTTGATCTTGTAATGATTATTTCGCCGATTCTTACGATTCTCGACTTGGCCGGTATTGCGTTTACGATTCTGTATATGCACTTTGCGGCAAAATACAGAAATCATGAACTTTCACCGGCATGGTATGTCTGTGGCGTATTCTTCGGCTTTATCACACTCATGGTGTTTCTCGTCAAGAAGAAAAACTTCACCGCGCCCGACACTAAAATGTGTGTCAACTGCGGATTCAGATTCCCGGAAAACTACAATGTCTGCACCAATTGCGGAATTGAATTACCGCCGATTGATGTTGAGGAAAAAGAAAAAACACGCAAATACAGCAAAGGCTTTGGCATTGCTGTGATCATCATTTATATCATTTCCGGACCTGCCGGTGTCGGACTCGGTGTTGCAACGACCATTGCGGTTTTTGATGAAGTGGAATATCTGCTTGATGATGAATTCTCATTCTACGATGCAAGCGACCGGATTGACGTTGGCGGTGTTTACTATGACAAAAAAGGAAACACATATGCAAATGCCGAAGATGTTCTGCTGTATGACGAACAGGGGCATGTGTATACATACGTTACGGAAGAAAAGTATAATGAAGCGTATGAGGCTTACACCTATGATGAATTTTATGTCCGTGATGACGGGCAGAAGTATTTCGCCTATGATTGTTATGTGACAAGTGACGGTTGGTTCTACTGTGATAAAGCAGGGCTGTTGGAAATATATTCCGTTGACACAAGCACCATGACTGAAGAGGAGCTTGATGCTTATTATGATTCTCTAATCGATTCCGATAATGTCGAATATAAATATTATGACTATCCTTATGTAGATGCTGACGGAGCATTCTATTACTGTGCTTATGAGGCTTCGTGGAATGCGCAAGGTCAACTGATTACAGCCGATAATGACGTTCCGTTAAAACAATTTGAAATCTGATAAAAAACAACCGATCAGCCGATCGGTTGTTTTTTATCAGGTCATCTTTTCCTGTTTCACTTTCTTGTCAATCACATGGCGTGAGGCGAGTTCCGTTTTAATTTCATCCACCGTAATGCCCGCTTGTTCCATCAGCACAAGGGTGTGGTAAGCAAGGTCTGCAATTTCGTAAATCGTTTCTTTTTTGTCTTCGGCTTTTGCGGCAATAATGACTTCCGTACATTCTTCGCCGACTTTTTTAAGGATCTTGTCAAGACCTTTATCAAACAGATAGTTCGTGTAAGACCCTTCTTTTGGATTTGCTCTGCGGTCTGCAATCAATGCGGCAAGGTCATTCATGCTGAAACTTTTGTCGTCTTCGGGAGCATACAAAATTTCATTTTCAAAGCAGGAATCCGTGCCGAGATGGCAAGCGGGGCCGTCTTTGTTGACATATACGGCAAGTGCATCGCTGTCGCAGTCGGCAACGATCTTCACAACATGCTGGAAGTTGCCCGAGGTTTCACCTTTATGCCACAGGCATTGACGGGAACGGGAATAAAACCATGTTGTTTTGTCTGTCAATGTTTTGTTAAAACTTTCTTCATTCATGTAGGCAAGGGTCAACACCTTGCCGGAGTTGTTGTCGATGACGATCGCGGGGATCAGTCCGTTTGCATCAAATTTTAAATTCATATTTTTTCCTCACAATCTGACGTTGATTCCGTCTGCTTTGAGTTTTGTTTTTAAGTCGCGGATGCCGATTTCACCGAAATGGAAAACAGATGCGGCAAGTCCTGCATCAATTTTGGGTACTTCTTTGAACAACTGTGTAAAATGATCCATACTGCCCGCACCGCCCGAAGCAATGACGGGAACAGGGGAGAAGTCGCAGATTTTTTGCAACAGTTCAATGTCGAATCCGTTTTTGACACCGTCAGTATCTATGCTGTTGATCACAAGTTCTCCGGCACCCAGGTCAATACCTTGTTTGATCCATTCAAAAGCATCCAGTCCTGTGTTCTGTCTGCCACCGTGTGAAAAGACCTTGAAACTGCCGTCCACACGCTTGATATCAACCGAAAGCACAACACACTGACTGCCGTAACGCTTTGCACCTTCTTCAAGAAGTTTCGGATTGCGAAGAGCACCTGAATTGCAACTGACCTTGTCTGCACCGCATTTCAAAACACGGTCAAAGTCTTCCAGTGTGTTGATGCCGCCGCCGACGGTCAAAGGGATAAACACATTTGCCGCCGCTTCTTTGAGTATGTCCGTAAAAATGGCTCTGCCTTCAAACGAAGCCGTTATGTCATAAAAAACGAGTTCGTCTGCACCTGCATCGCTGTAAAACGATGCGAGTGCCACGGGAGAAGAAACATCGCGAATTCCCTCAAAATTGACCCCTTTTACCACTCTGCCGTCTCGAACATCAAGGCAGGGTATGATTCTTTTTGTGATCATACATTTTCCCCCTTTGTAACGGCAATGGCTTCTTTCAGATCAATTGCACCTGTGTACAATGCCTTGCCTAAAATCGCACCGTGAATATTCATGGCATTGAGAGTTTTGACATCATCAAGTGACGAAACACCGCCCGATGCCACAAGCTCAATGGAGTATGTTTCGGATAAGTGTTTATACAGTTCAATATTTGTGCCTTTCATGGCACCATCTTTGGATATGTCCGTGCAGATGACGGTCTTGACGCCAAGTTCTTGCAACTGTGCAAAGAATTCGTCACAGGTCAGTGCTGACTGTTCTGTCCAGCCTTTGATGGCAACGAAATTATCTTTGATATCCACACCGACGGCAATGTGTTCGCCGAACAGACGCAGACTTTCTTTCAAAAATTCGGGGTTTGTGACTGCTGCCGTACCGAGGATGACACGGTCAACACCTGCGGACAGATATTTTTCAATCACTTCTATACTACGGATACCGCCGCCGATCTCGGTTTTTAAACCGCTTTTTTTTAAAATGTCGGCAACCACTTCAAGGTTCGGTGTTGTTCCGTCCTTTGCACCTTCAAGGTCAACACAGTGCAAGTATTCTGCACCGGCTTCTTTGAAAGAAAGTGAGACGCTTGTCGGATCGTTTCCGTAAACGGTCATCTGATTGTAGTCGCCTTTATAAAGACGGACGACCTGTTTTTCATATAAATCAATAGCAGGATAAATACGCATATTGTTTCCTCACATTTTACAAAAGGCTTTGAGAATTTTCATGCCGACTTCGCCGCTTTTTTCGGGGTGAAACTGCACACCACAGCAGTTTTTGTCGGCCGCCGCCGCAGTCAGTTCTGCTGAATATTCGGTTGTTGCAATCACGCAGTCTTCACAGTCAGTTGCATAAAAGGAATGCACAAAATACACACAGTCGTTTTCTTTTAAATCGGCAAAAAGAGGATGCACTTCTTTTTCTTTCGGGAAATGCAGACCGTTCCAGCCGATATGCGGAATCTTGAGATCCTTGTCAATCACATCCGCAATCGGGCGGATTTCACCTTTCAGGAAGCCCAACCCCTCATGTTCACCGAATTCAAAACTTTTTTCAAAAAGCAACTGCATGCCGAGGCAAATGCCGAGCAGCGGTTTGCCGTTGTTGACTTCTTCACGTATGACATCCACAAGACCGCTTGCAAAGAGTTTTTTTGCGGCATCTTCAAAAGCACCGACACCGGGTAAAATGAGTCTGTCTGCCGAACGGATCTTATCGGGATCGCTTGTCACAAAAGCCGCTTCACCGATAAAGCGAAAGGAACTGCACAGCGAATAAAGGTTGCCCACACCGTAATCAATAATAGCTGTCATTACAATACTCCTTTGCTTGACGGAATTTCGTTTTTGGTCTGTTCATCAATCTTCACGGCAATCTTCATGGCTCTGCCGAATGCTTTGAATGCACCTTCAATAATGTGGTGCGAATTTTTGCCTGCTTCCTGTTTTAAGTGCAAAGACATCGGACAGGCTCTGACAAAGGCTTCAAAGAATTCGAGGGTCAGTTCCGTGTCAAATGTGCCGACTTTTTGCGTGGGGACACGAAGACCGTAGTTGAGCGAGGCTCTGCCTGAAATGTCAAGTGCACACAAAAGCAGTGCTTCGTCCATGGCAACCGCCATAAAACCGTAACGGGTGATTCCTTTTTTATCGGCGAGTGCTTTTGTAAATGCTTCTCCGAGACAGATTCCGACATCTTCTACCGTGTGGTGGTCGTCTACATGGGTGTCCCCGATGCATCTTACATCTAAATTGAATCTGCCGTGCACGGCAAAAAGGGTCAGCATATGGTCAAGAAAACCGCACCCTGTGTCTATATTGTGTTTACCCGTGCCTTCGAGTGTCAGAGAAAGGGAAATGTCGGTTTCTGCTGTTTTTCTGTTGATGGTTGCAGTTCGCATAATTTTATTCCTTTAAAATTGCTTTGATGGTATCGACAAGAACGGTCAGTTGTTCTTTTGTGCCGATGGTAATGCGGTTGAAATTGCAGATTCTCTCTTTGTCAAAATGACGCACAAGCACACCGCGGTCTTTTAATTGCAGATACATCCTTTTGCCGTCATAGGTCGGATGCCGTGCAAAAATAAAGTTTGCACAGGAGGGAAGAATTTCGAACCCGAGTTGGTGCAGTTCATTCATTAGCCAAGTTCTGTTTTCGATGATGGTCTTTGCATTGTTTTTGTAATATGAATCGTCATCCGCAGCCGCAATGCCTGCCGCCATGGAAAGACGGTCAATGTTGTAAGGGTTCAGCGAATATTTGATCATCTTCATATCGTTGATGAGTTCTTTGTCCGCAAAGCACATACCGAGTCTGCCGCCGGCATAAGAACGGGCTTTGGAGAAGGTTTGCACAACGATTAAATTCTTATATGTGCCGATGAGATCGACAACGCTTTCAGCACCGAAATCGACATACGCTTCGTCAATGACCACAACATCGTCTTTGTTGCTTTCAAGAACTTCAATGATTTCATTTTTTGTAAGTGCAAGACCTGTCGGGGCATTCGGATTTGCAATGAACACCGTGCCGCCTGCATTTTTGAATCTGTCAAGCGGTAACGTAAAATCATCATTAAGAGGGATTATGTCGGTCGGAATATGGAAAAGGTCAGCAAATACGCTGTAAAAACCGTAAGTAATGTCCGCAAAAACAGCTTTCTTATCTGCACCGCAGAAGGAATAGAAGCAGTATTGCAGAATTTCATCCGAGCCGTTGCCGAACAGAATATTTTCGGGTTTTACATTATAAAGCCCCGCAAAACGCTTTACAAGTGCCGTGCATTCGGGATCGGAATACAGATTCAACTTGCTGATTTCTGTTTCGTTGATTGCTTTGATCACTTTTTCCGAGGGCGGAAACGGTGATTCGTTTGTGTTGAGTTTTATGTATTGCATATCAACGGGCTGTTCACCCGGTGTGTAGGGCAATAAATTTTTGTGGAATGAATTCAGAAAGCGGCTCATTGTTCCATCTCCTTGAGTCTGACAAGAACACTGTTTGCGTGTGCATCAAGACCTTCGCGGTTTGCAAATACAGCGACCTTGTTGCCGATTTTTCCGAGTGCTTCGGGGGTGTAATAACTGTAAGCGGAACGCACCACAAAGTCATCAACGGACAGCGGAGAAGAAAATCTTGCCGTTCCGCTTGTGGGGAGTGTGTGGTTCGGGCCTGCAAAATAGTCACCGAGTGCTTCGGGGCAGTATCTGCCGAGGAACACAGAACCGGCGGCTCTGACTAACGGCAGAATTTCAAAGGGATTGTCCACACAAAGTTCAAGATGTTCGGGGGCAATGCGGTTGGAAAGTTCCACCGCTTCTTCAATTGTTTCACTGACAAGGATGCAACCTCTTGTGTCAACCGAAATTCTTGCAATTTCTTCTCTGGGAAGTTGCGAAAGCTGAATTTCAATTTCCTTTTGCACCGCTTCGGCAAGTGCCATGCTGTCGGTTACAAGAACGGGGGAGGCAAACTTGTCGTGTTCAGCCTGACTCAGAAGGTCTGCCGCAACAAATGCAGGATTGGAATTGCCGTCAGCAATCACAAGGATTTCGCTCGGACCTGCAATCATGTCAATGGCAACTCTGCCGAAAACCTGTTTTTTTGCTTCCGCAACAAATGCGTTGCCGGGGCCGACAATTTTGTCAACAAAGGGAATGCTTTGGGTGCCGTATGCAAGTGCGGCAACTGCCTGTGCACCGCCGACCTTGAAGATGCGGTCCGCACCTGCAATTTTTGCGGCGGCAAGAATTTCTGCCTTGATTTTGCCGTCCGCCTTGGGGGGAGAAACCATGATGATTTCACCGACACCTGCCAATTTTGCAGGGATGACATTCATAAGAACGGTGGACGGATAACTTGCCGTACCGCCGGGGACATACACACCGACTTTTGCAAGCGGCAACACCCGCTGGCCGAGCACAATGCCGTCTGCTTTTTTCATTTCAAAGCCCGTGCGAACCTGATTAAGATGGAACGCACGGATGTTTTCGGCGGCTTCTTTCAGAATCTCGATAAAATCAGCATCAACCGAAGCAAAGGCTTCATCAATTTCTGCTTGCGAAACTTCAAGTGTATCCAATTTTACATGATCGAATTTTTCGCAATAGTGAAAAAGAGCATTGTCGCCGTCAACTTTGACATGGGTAATAATATCGGAAACGGTGCGCGAAACATCAAACGCATCGTCCGTGCGGTCAAATACCGCAATGTTTTTATTTTTGGCATATTCATAAATGGGAATCATTTTGTTTCCTCCGATTTTGCGGTCAGAATTTGGGATATTACCTTGTCAACCGCATCTTTGCGGAAACGGTAGGCGGATTTGTTTGCAATCAGACGTGTGCTGATCTGCATAATATCCGTGTAGGGTTCAAGGTTGTTTTCTCGTAATGTTGTGCCTGTTTCAACGATATCGACAATCACATCCGAAACGTCGAGCAGGGGAGCTATTTCAATGGAGCCATTCAGCGGCACAACTTCAATGTCACGACTCTGCTGTTCAAAATAAGTTTTTGCAATATTTTTGAATTTGGTAGCCACGCGGATGGTTGCATTTTCGGGTAATTTTTCACCCTTTTTACCGCAGACGCACATTCTGCATTTACCGAGTCCGAGATCAGCAAGTTCAAACACATCAGAACCGTGTTCTGCCAAAATATCCTTACCGACAATGCCGATATCCGCGGCTCCGCGTTCAACATAAACGGACACATCACTCGGTTTGCTCCAGAAATAGCAGATGCCGGCTTCTTCATTTGTGAAAATGAGTTTTCTTGAATCGGTTTCCATTTCGGGGCAACCGTAGCCCGCTTTTTTGAACAGGGAATAAACCTTTTCACCGAGTCTGCCTTTGGGCAGTGCCACACAAAGAAGATCTTTTTTGCCGTCATCTTCTTTTGTTTCGGTGAGGAATCTTTGCAGTTTGTCAAAATAAAGAGCAAATCCGATGCCGCCGCAGTCTTTGTTCATTTTCTTTAAAAGACCGTCATATCTGCCGCCCGACAAAACGGAATCACTGACGCAATCAATATAACCGAGGAAAACAATACCGTTGTAATAATTGACATCACTCAATACCGAGAAGTCCAATGTGATCTTATCGGCATATTCGGTATTGTCAAGGGATGCAAACAAGGTTTTCAGTTGTGCGATCCTGCCGAGGGCGGTCATGTTTTCGGGGAACATCTTTTCAAGTGTGCCGAGCACTGTTCTGTAATCACCCGTCAATGCGGCAAGGCTTGCAATTTTTTCTGCATCTTCTTCACAAATGCCGTAACGGGTCAATTTTGCCTTGAGTTCGTGTGTATTTTTGTCTGCAAGCAGTGACAAAACAGCGGTGATTTTTGAATCGGATAATTCATAAGCGGAAAGCAGTGCCGAAATCAGACGCATGTCAGACACAACAAGCATGAATTTTTCCGACAAAGCCGCCAGACTTTCGCAGGCAAGGCAAAGAATTTCACCTTCATCGTTTGCTGTTATTTTACCGATTTGCTCTACGCCGACCTGCATGATTTCTTTGATTTCATCATTTGCACTGTCTGCACGGTAAATATTCTCATTGTAATACACACGGCTGTCTTCGTCTGAGTCCTGCATACTGCGGATAATACTTAATGTAATATCAGGTTTTAATGCCATGAGTTTTCCCGAGGGAGAAGAAAACGTAATAATATGGTCACTGCGCAGGAAATTCTTGTTTTCGGTGTACAGATCATACGATTCAAAACGGTTCATTCTGAATTTTCTGAACCCGTTGTTTTCATACAGCGCGCGCAGTTGCAGAACGGCACGCTCGTCTGCGCCTAAAATAGAGGTAAGATTTTGCATTGGTTTTCTCCTTCTTCGGATTTTGTGATATCATAGCACACTTTAGCGTAGTAGTCAAGTAGCATGCTAAAATTATTTTATCAATTCTTCATAGTCAAGGGCAAGAATCTCGTTGATTCTTTCTCTATACCATTTCGGTCTGTGACAGCGTTCCACAAAACTGTGTTTTCCGTCTTCTGAAAACACAAAATGATTGCAACCGTCCTCGTCAAGACTTGCCGTACCGCGTTTGGCGGTATAGCCTGCTTTTGCAATGTCATTGACCAGCGAAAGCAATACAAGCATCGGATCCCATGAACTTCTGCCGAGCGGACAGATATTGTCAGCAAGAGCCACATGCAAAAAGTCTTCCTTTTTTAAATTGCCGCCTGATATGACATCAAAGCCGATTTCAAATCCGAGAAAAACGATTTCGGTCGGCCAGTTCTTACAAAGACGAATACCGCCGTCAATGCTTCTTTGGTTGTTGCAGAAATTGTGTTCTTTTCCGCTTTTCAGGTTATCCCATTTGCCTGCCATGACCCACAGTTTTTCGCATTTTTCACGCACCAATTCTATTCCCGTCAGTGGGGAATATTCATCAGCGGGGGAGTCGAGCAGGTCTGCAAGCACCTGTGTGAAGCCGATTTCGGCAATTTCCACTTTTTTATCACTTTCGGCAAGCAGTTTGCGGTAAAGTGTTACGCCGTCAAGCACATCTTCATTTTGCGGCAAATCTTCAAAACGGGTGGCAAGTTTTTTCTGGTATCTGCCGATGCCGTGAAAATCGGTCGCATTTATGTCAATTCCGACGGGAATAGCTACCTTTTCAAGACGAAGAAAAGAAACAACACTCGGTACGGAATATTGCATGCAGGCATTGATGACAACACCTTTGAAATCTATGTATCCCTGCTTGTGTGCCCAGCAAAGAAGCCGCAGAGCCATGCAGTCGTCACAATCCGACCACCAGTCCGTTCCGAGAATGAACGGCACTTTGTCTTTTCTTATTGTGCTCAGCATAAGCCGTACTCCTTGGCAAGAGATTCAAATGCAGGCAGTGCACGTTCAATCTGTTCGGTCTGTACGCAATAGGCGATTCGGACATAACCGGGACAGCCGAAGGAATCGGCAGGAACAAGAAGCAACTCATATTTCTTTGCTTTTTCACAAAAGACGGAAGCATCCGCTTCGGGTGTTTTCATGAACAGATAAAACGCACCGTCGGGACGCACACAATCAAAACCGAACGTGGTAAGACCGCCGACAAGCAGATCACGGTTGCGTTTATAGATGGAAATATCAGCCGTCTGACCGACACATTCTGCGGCAACAAACTGGAACAGGCTCGGTGCACAGACATAGCCGAGCGCTCTGCCTGCACCGCAGACAGCCGCATACATATCGGTACTGTCGGTCATGTCGGGAGAAACAAGAATATAACCGATTCTTTCACCCGGCAAGGATAAGGATTTGCTGAATGAGTAGCAAATAATGCTTTCTTTATAATAATTGAGAATACAGGGAACTTCTTCACCGTCATATACAAGTTCACGGTAGGGTTCATCTGCAATCAGATAAATCACATGGCCGTATTCTTCGCACTTTCTTGTAAGAACTTCGGCAATCTTGGTAATTGTTTCACTGCTTAATACAACACCCGACGGGTTGTTGGGGGAGTTGATAAGCACTGCTTTTGTGTGCTCGTTGATTGCCTTTTCCAAAGCATCGGTGTCAGCTTGGAATGAACCGGGCAGGGACATAACGGGAACCAATTTTGCACCGCAGTTTTCTGCAAACACTCTGTATTCGGGGAAGAACGGTGCAAAGGTGATGATTTCGTCCCCGGGCAACACCATGGCTTTCATGGAAATAACAAGCGAAGCTGCCGCACCGACGGTCATATAGAAGTTGTCAGGCGTTGTGTGTGTGCCGTAGGTCTTGTTGGTGTAATCGGACATCGCTTTTCGAACCTTTGCATCACCCTGTGCGGATGTGTAACCGTGCAGAAGAACGGAGTCGGTTTCGTTTACCAGTCTTTTGACTGTTTCGTTGACACTGTCGGGCGCAGGAACGCTCGGATTGCCGATGCTGAAATCAAGCACATTTTCGGCACCGATTTCGGCACCTCGTTTTTTTGCATATTCAAAAATTTCACGGATGACGGAACGCTGTTTGCCCAGCCCCATCATGGTTTCGTTGATAAGCATATATCTTTCTCCTCATTCAAGAATGTTACTTGTGATATAGTCGATCCCCCAACCGACAAGTTTTTCGGCATATGCGGGATCATCACAGGTCCAGCAGTTGACTTCAATGTTCATTGAGTGCATTCTTTCGATGTTTTCTTGTGTAAGTTGTCTGTATTCAATGTCAAGATCAAAACCGTTTTCCTGCAGAGCAACGGGAAGATGATCGGTGTACATGTTTGTTAAAAACTGAACGGTCTGTTCGGGATACAGTTCTTTGACATATACAAGGTTATCGAAGCAGAACGAAATGAAAATCACTTCCTGCAGATAATCCGCTTCTTTGATGATTTCGCAGATTTCGGCTATGTCTTCTTTTTCAAATTCATTTTTCAGTTCAAGCACTGCCTTTTTTTCGTATCTTTTGCAGGTGTCAATATATTCCGCAAGGGTCGGCATGCGAAGGTCGATTCTTCCTCTTTCACCGTTGCGGTCAGTCAGTTGCAGGGAACGCAAGGTGTCAAATGTTGTTTGTTCCACAACCATGTTGTCAATAGCAACGCGTGCGGTATCGTCATCATGGAAGCAGATGTATTTTCCGTCAAGTGTTTTGTGCACATCGGTTTCAATGCCGAAATAACTGCGGTTGCCTGCGGCAATGAAAGCGGCATTGGTGTTTTCTTTTTCAATTCCGCTGACACCGCGGTGTGCGACCATTTTTGTTTTTCCGTTCTGAATTTTAATTGTGTTCATCTGAAAATCCCTCCGAAAATTTAATAATTCATTGTAACATTATTTTTATTAAGTTACAATATATTTATTATATTTTTTGCATATTTCTTTTTTGTTTTGCACATAATACATCATGAAAAAGGAGAGTGAATAACATGATTGACAGAATTGCACTTATTTTAGTTATTGTCGGTGCGATCAACTGGGGTTCGATCGGTCTGTTTCAGTTCGACATTGTCGGTTGGATCTTCGGCGGTCAGGATGCCATTGTAAGCCGTATCATTTTTACGCTTGTTGCATTGGCAGGTATCTGGTGTATTTCTCTTTTGTTCAGAGAAAACGAGGTTCTTGTACCCAACACACATACAGAAGAATAAAACGAAGCCTGTACCGACCCTTTTTCTGTTCGGTACAGGCTGTTTTTTAAGTCAAAATAATTAGTTTATCAGAAACATCGGTGTCGTAATCTCGCAACTCAATATGTCTGATCGTGCTGTCATCGTAGGTATTATAATAAAAAATTCCTTTGTCCGTGTTGCAACAGCATGAATAGAGTGTGAATTCATATTCACCATTCGGCATTTTTACACATCCTTTCGGCATGGCAACACTTGCCAGAATATGAAAAAACTGGCTTACATTTTCCGTTTCGTCTTCTGATTTTACGGAATTGTTTTTCACAAAAGCGGCTTTCACAAATCGTGAAGCGGATGAAAAATCTCCCGGAAGTCCCAATGCACCGAGACCGAGACTGTAATTGTGTGCCGTGCCGTTGTTTTTTGCATCGACCGAACCTGCATTGTGCAAATGCAGATAATTGTTCATATTCATAAAATGCCAATCAAACGGTGGGTTGTTGGTCAGTACTCCGAATGGATTGTCATAAATTTTCAGTCCGTCTTTTGTGCTTTCAATCACAATGCATTCGTCCTTGTCTGCAAGCATCCAGTGCAAAGGGGATAAAGGGAGAGATGCACTGAAATTGATATTCACTATATTGCATTTTGTCAACAAAATCCGTGCTTGATGCACATTATCACACTGACCGAGCAACCACAACGGCAACTCAAACGGTGTTACATTACTTTTACCTGCAATAGTAACATTGTAATGTGCGTTATCGGGGAAATTAAGTCCCGCAATGCTCAATCCCTTTTCATTTGTCGCTTCAAAATACAACGGAAAGTTGTCAGGTGTAATTGCCATACCAAGCATTGCATATTTTGTTCTGAATGATGGCAGACAGCGCATAGCAACTTCAAAACCTTTTGGTGTTATCACAACTTTTTGACCGTATGACTTTTCTACATCCAGATTTCTTCCGAAATAATGATTACCGGCACTGAAACTTAAAGCTGTGCACATTCGCAACACATCCTTTCATAATGTAAAATAGTATTGTTTTGATTTTAAATCATTATGAATTTTTTCAGTAAGTAATTTGTGGATTGATCGTGCAATAAAAAAAGACGGTTTTGAAACCGCCAACATTTTTATAATATCATAATGAGAATTCAAAAGTCAATAGATTGTTGAAAACTTATGTGCATTGTTACTATAATTCTCTGATTTGTTTAAAAATACCATGTGTAATTTGTATAATATTCCATCTTGCAAAACATGAAATCTCGTGTTATAGTATAGACAGAAAGAGGTGATACCAATGAACAGGTAAACAAGAGAATCTTAAAAGTAAAAACCAACCCCGATTCAAATGAAGTTGATAAACAGAAGAAAGTTGATCAATAGAAAAGAACAGGTTGTTTTTTCAAAACCAAATTCTTGCCATAAAAAAGTGAACAAATACATAGTCGCGTACCGAAGTAAAGTAAGTACGATATAGATGGTTTAAAGTACTTTTAAGAGTCTCAGAAATGGTCTTCAGAAACTGCAAATCCCAAAAAAACAACAAAGCAACCCATTTGTGAGTATGTAAAAACAGAAACAGTGTGTTGTGAGAATGTGAAAAACAAACAGGGATGTTGCAATCGGAAGATCAGACGATATAGCAGAAAGAGAGGTTAAACAGATGTTAGATACCAAATTTGATCGGAAATGACCCTTGGCAGATGTGTGAAGAAACACTGTCAAGGGTCATTTCTATTTTTGTTGTAATAGTTTCAAGCCCGGTGAAGGGCTGTTTTTTTATGCCTTTTTGTAACATGGTATTTTACAATTCAGAAATATTTGTATAAAATTTATCAATACTGTCGTTTGTTACTTGATTTTTGCGAAATATTATGTTAACATTGTACAAAATGAATTGGGAGTTGATTCTATGCAAAAAACAAAAGCGGCTAACAATATTCCGCCCGCAAACGCACTTTCGCCGGAGCATGGCAAACATATCAACAAGTTTGAATACTTTTGTTTGATGCTTGCCCGTGTCGGCGGTATGTTCGGTACGACCCTCACCGGTACCCTTGCAACGGCTTTCCTGCATGAACTGTATTATGGTCCTTCGGGCGTTGATTCAGAACAAATTGCAGAAATTCTTGCCGTGCAGACCACGCTTACCACTGTACTCGGTCTGTTGTTCGGTTTTATTTCTGCCATTGTGGTGCAGAAATGGAAGACCAAATGGGGTCGCTACAGACAGTGGTACATTATTTGTTTACTTCCGATTTTCTTCCTGACCGTTTTCTATTTCTATGTACCCGAAGGCTGGTCGGTTCAGCAGATGACGATGCTTCGTTACGGCATTGCTTGCTGTCAGACCATCTTCAATGCCTTTAATAACCTCGGACAGAATGTGGCACAGGTCATTTCCCCCAATCCCAAAGAAAAGAAAACAGTTGCCACCATCTGGCAGTTGTCCTACTATCTCGGTTACGGCGGCGCTTATCTGTCCACTTTTGTGTACGGTATGTTCAGTGATGACAAGAACAAGATGTATATGATACTCGGCACCCTTGCCGCTGTTGTCACTTTGTTCGGTAATCTGATGTGCGGTCTGTTCTGTAAAGAACGTATTGAACTTCCCAGAAAGGAAAAGGTCAAGATTTCCAAGACCCTTTTCTCGCTTTTCAAGCTCAGAAATTACCGGGCATATCAGATTATGGCATGGGTCAACAACTTTGCAATGCTCGGAAAAATGTCCACCTACCTCGCCGCCATCACCGTCGGCTCTTCAAAGAACCTGCTTCTGACTCTTCCCACGGCAATCGGCACGGTTGTTGGCAATCTTATTACCACCAAACTTTCCAAAAAGTACGAACCTACCAAGTTGCTTAAATTCTGCGGTCCGTATTCCATGATTTCTGCCGGTATTCTGTTTGCAATCTGTGCAGTAGAAGCCAAATTCGGCATCTATTTCTTTGAGGGATGGAACAGTATTTTCTTCTATGCCTTTTATTTCCTGTTTGGTGTCGGTATCGGTGTGCAGGAACTTTCCAACTCCCACTTCAACGTCGAATACTTCGACTATCTTGAATGGGAAACAGGCGAGCGTATCGAAGCCATTCAGGGCATTGTTCCCGGTTGGATCAATACCGCTATCAACTATCTCCGTGAACTTGCCGTTCCGTTCATGATCGCATGGATCGGCTATCAGTCTTCTTCTGAAGGCGACCTTGTTGCAACCATGCAGGCTCAACCGACTTACCTGAAGACCTGTCTGTGGCTTCTTGCCTTCCTGCTGTTCGGTTATGCTATCAGCAATCTGCTCAAAGCAATCATTCTCAAGACCATGTACGATGTTGAGGGTGAAAGAAAAGAACAGATGTACCGTGACCTCGAAGTCATGCGTGCAGAACGTCACAAAGAAAATGAAGCCATTGAGGCAAACAAGGCCTGATTGTTTTTGCATATTATGTATAACAGCCGTCGACAATTCTATGCCGACGGCTGTTGTGCTGATTGTTGTAGATTTTACAGAAAAAAGTATACATGAAATCGGTTCGGAGATTGTTAAAAAAGTTAT
Source organism: Acutalibacteraceae bacterium (assembly GCA_045605525.1). Taxonomy (GTDB): domain Bacteria; phylum Bacillota; class Clostridia; order Oscillospirales; family Acutalibacteraceae; genus RUG806. The sequence goes on along the minus strand of JAZUQC010000067.1, from coordinate 62,270 downwards.
GCAGAGATTTATGCCGCAACGATGCTGTTGTGCATGGCGTGGATGACACTTGTGATCACCGTGATATTTGCACCGAACAACTCCACGATGTCATAAGAGTCGAACGGGGATTTTTCAATCAGGTCTTCGGCACGGATATCGCCGTTTTCACGCACATAATCAATGATGGATTTTACAAATTCCTGCTGTTGGGAATTGAGAATATTGCCGCTGAGGAACTCGCCGAATTTCTCGTTGACTGCTTCCTGCTCAATGCCGACAATGGAGCGTATGAACGCTGCCAGATTGTCTATTTCAGTGGTCTGCTCGTAATCTTCTTTGGTGCCCAGTTCTTGCCACAAAATGCGTTCAAGCTCTTGCACATCCTGTGCGTTGATGGGCTGCAGGTTCTGAATCTTACGAATGGTTTCGTTGTCGGTGTGGGCGGCGAGATAGTCAAGCACCTTTTCTTTGTAGGTGCGGATGTCAATCAGTCCGTCGCCCGAATATTCATCGTCATCCACAGTGTCAATAAGATCTATTGTAACAGGATTTTTTCTTGTTTCTATGTATTGCAACAGATCACGCACTTCCAAGCGGTATTGTTCAAGCTTGTCAATCGTTGGGTGTTCCCAGAATTCAACCGACACAAGCTCCAGAAGTGTCTGCGATTTTGCCATTACATCGGCAACACCTGCGGCGGTATCAAGCAGAACTTTTGAGATTCTTCTAACCCGTTCCACCTGCTTGTGTGCTTTTGCAGTGAAACCGCCGACTGAAAGGACGGACAATTCAATGTCCATGAATTTCAGGTCAAAAGCAAGGCTGTTTTTGTTTTCTTCTGTTTCGCTGTCAACAAGCGGAGTCAGATGCAGCTGCATTTCTTTCTTTTCAAGCAGCGACAAGTGCGACCATTTTTCATAATCGTTGTATTTGTCAACATACGCCATTTGCTCACGTACGGAGATTCTTGTACTGTTGCGTTTGATCTCCTGCACCTTGCCGAACAGTTCGGGCCTGAGTTTGTCGTAATAGGCTTTGTTGATATCCACGATCTGGTGCTCATATTTCTGCAACTCAACAAGAATATCAAGCCTGACATCAAACAATTTTTGCGATATTGTCAGCCCGTTCTTGTTGGAATCACCTTCGGGATGCTGATTAAAATATTCAAAGTTTGCACAGTAGTCAAAAATGAGGAAGTGCGTTTTGTCTTTGCCGTCAAGCACACCTTCGCAAAGCCTTGTACCGCGTCCGATCATCTGCATGAACTTGATTTTTGACTTGACAGGCTTGAAGAACACAAGGTTCAGCACCGCCGGAACGTCAATGCCCGTGTCAAGCATATCCACCGAAACGGCAATTCTGAAATTTTCATCTTCTTCAAATTTGGTGATCAGATCATTTGCGTTCTTGACCTGATTGTCAATGAGCTGACAGTAGTTTTCGCCGTATGCAGGGTAGATCTCCCTGAATGCATCCACAATCAGCTTTGCATGATTATGGTTGTAGGCAAAAATAATGGTTTTGCCGAGCTTCTGACCGTAATCCACACGCAGACCGTTCTGCATCAGGTCTTCAAGCACCTTGCGGCAGGTGTCGATGTTGTAAATGATCTTGAACAGCTTTTCTTTGCCGATGACGGTGCTTTCATCGGGGGATTCCTCGTCAACAAGAATGGACTCCACTTTCTGTTTGTCAGCATCGGACAAGTCCTTGTATTGAATGCCGTGGCTCAGAAGCTGCGTGGTTTTCGGGCAGACCTTGAACGGAACAAGGTACTTGTCCCTGACCGCTTCTTCAAGCGAATAAGCAAAATCGGGCTCGCTGTTTTCGCAGTTAAAAAGCTGATAGGTGCTTGCATCCACCTCGTCCTTGGGGGTTGCCGTCAGACCGACAAGCAGACAGTCAAAATATTTGAAAATGGCACCGTATTTGTTGAACACCGAACGGTGTGCTTCGTCAATGATGATCAGATCAAAGCGGGCACTTGTGAATTCTTTGTTTTCAGCATCAATATAGCCGATCATGGTTTGGTGGGTGCTGAATGTGATTCTTGCATTCGGCTCGTTTGCCAAGGAGCGTTCCGACAGCACGCAATAGGTCATGTCGGGCAGTATCTTTTTGAAATTTTTGAACGCCTGTGTAACAAGGCTTGTGCGGTCGGCAAGGAACAGCACGTTTTTGACCCAACCGTTGCGAAGCAGCAGCTCAACCAAGGAGATTGAAACCCTTGTTTTGCCCGTACCTGTTGCCATGACGATCAGCCCTCTGCGGTGCTTTTGGTTGAAGCGTTCGCAGATGCTTGTGATTGCCATTTTCTGATAGGGTCTGCCTGAAATATCGTCACGCACTTTCAGGTCGGTGATGTCGCCGCGTTCGCGTTTCTGCAGCATGTATGTAAGCTCGTCCGCTGTGTGGAACGCAAGCACCCTGCGGGCAGGGTAGATGCCGTCAATCACAAAAATGTCGTATCCGTTTGTGTAATACAGCACCGGCACATAACCGTATTGTCTGAGCATGCAATCGCCGTATTGCTTGACCTGTTCGCTGCCCTTGAGGGCTTCCTCGCTTGTCTTTTTGGCTTCCACAATGGCAAGGGGCTTGCCGTTGTTGCCGTACAGCACATAATCGCAAAAGCCGACACCTGTTCCGTGCGGCAGACCCTCCACGGGGATTTCGCAGCAGGCTTTGCCGGGAAACACCGTTCCGCAGGCAACTTTTATGCCGTCTGCAAGGGTGCGTGTGGTGTTCGGCAAGCAGATCTCCCATCCGGCTTCACGCAGGTAATTGTCGATATAGACTTTTCTTGTTTCCGCTTCGCTCATGTATTTCGGCAGAACAATATCCCGCACTGTGTCGGGAGCTTCAAACTTCTGCACCGTGAAACGGGCAAAGAAAACAAGGTTGTCGAAGGCGATCTGTGCCTGCTTTTTGGTGACCTTTATCCCATGCTCCGCATTCATGCCTGCCTTGCGGATGAAATGCAGCGATTCAAGCAAAACCGAATTGTCCGCAAAATCCGCAATCACCCTGCCGTCAATCAGCTCCAGCATGGTGGCACTCTTGGGCATAGCAATACCGTACCGATCGTAAATGAATGCGATCAGTTCACTCAAAGCCGCCCTGCAGGCAATGGCTTTTTCGGCAGGGGGTTCTGCTTCCTCAGCGGCGGTAAAAAAAAGATTTAATGCAGAATAATCAGAAGTTGTGGGAAGATTGAAGTGGGACATAAAATCACCTACTATAATTTTATATTTCTGATAATTTTTCTTCTATGTGTTTTTCCCAACCATTCGTGTTTTTGCCATCTATAAGTGTAATCGAATAATTACCTATTTTTTTTAAGTTAGTGACTGTATCAATATAGACAGTATTTCCGCCTGCCTCATTAGGAACTTTCATCATTCCAACTTTTTCGCTATCAATTTTACTTCCGATGCTATCAATTTTATTTATGATTGTATCAAGCTTTGATGATGTGTCTGCGCTTTTCGCTTTTTGAGCCAAAAGTTTTAGCCCATCTTGATCATCTGTGGGATATGCAGATTCTTTTTTATCAAGACTATCTCCACGTACCCAACCTACAGCAGGATAATTCCGTATACAATGATTTATGGCATTACTTACGGCGTATTTCAATGTTCCGATATCTGTATAGTAATTTACCATTCTTCCTGTGGATATTTTCTTGCGGAACTCTTCAAGTTTTTCCTTTCCTTGATCTGTTCTTTCGCATTTTCCACTTGGTAACATATCCACATTTTTAAACAATACACTCATAACTGGGATTGATTTTGAGATTGCATAGTCATATTCTTTTTCTGTGAATCCAATGCCATCAGTATCAAGTGAACCATATCTGCCGGCTGAAATCAATACATAGTAATCACAGTCGTCAAGCATCTTTTTAATATAATCCATTTGACTCATTTCACTTGCAGGGAATTGCTCCATTCCTACAGGAATACAATCATTATCAAGAAGACACTGCATAACTGCTGCTCTTTCATCTTTTAAATCCTCATAGGTAGAACTAACAAAAACCTGATATTTTTTCTTCATTTTTTACACCTAATATAAAATAATTCTGTCATTTTTTTATTCATCCAAAATATTCCTGCATCAGACTGTCAAACAAAAGTTGTGCTTCGTCAAGGGCTTTTTGTATAACAAGTTTTGATTTGTCGACTTGTTCGACGAAGTCTGCAAACCCATTTTGTTTCTCGATTGGCGGAACGATTATTTTCAATTCACTTAAAACTTTTAAGTTTATATTTTTTTGAGCTGATTCAGGAGCTTGTGATTCTAGAATTGCTTGAAAGAATGAGAACCAATAATGAATGAAAATATTGTTTGTTTTATCATTTGCCTTAAATCCTACAACACTGTCAGGAAAACAAGCATCAAATGTCAATATTGCTGTTTTAGCAATATTTGCAGCAATAGTAATACATAAAGTTCCTGCTTGCCACATCTTGCTTTGTTTTAATCCAAGTTCAGAATAAGTATTTTCATAACTTGTTATATACAATTTTGAATTAGCCACTTCTCCAGTTTGGATAAGTGGATGCTTTCCGCCTAATAACTTTGGATCATTTCTCGGACGATGTTTTGAAACACCTCTGCCAAACTCTCCTAATTCAGGCAAAGTCAATTCAGGCAATCCTTTTGAGTTGCATACAGGGTCACCAAACATCTCGACAAATCGGGCTTTGACGAGTTCATCAAGCTGTTGGAGTTGTTGTTTACGTAATGCAATTATTTTTTCAGCATTTTCTAATGCTGTTATAATTTGCAGTTGTTTTTCTATTGATTCACAGTTAAATTCTTCATTTTTGTAATCTTTAAAATAGATATGCGGAATTGTTGCACCTGTAAAATATTTCTCCAAATGCATATACTTGACAACATAATATAAATATTTGGGTAATATATTATCTTTGGGTAAGAGATATTGCATTGTTCCTATTACGGATGACATTGCAGGAAGAAACATTGTTCTACCTATACCTGCACCATCTTTTACAATAGCTACATACTCATTTTCCTGATGGTAAAAATCCACATTACCAATATATCCTGATGCTCCATATATCGGGAAGTCGCCGGTTTTATCTAAAATGTCTGATTGTTTTAAATTTGATGAACCTCGCTCACAGACATCACACAATTTAACTTTCATATTCAACCCTACAAATCCGAATTTGTTTTTTCAAAAACTCAAAAAATCAGTTCAATCCGAGCAGTTTTTCAAGTTCTTCCATCGCTGACCCGATTGCAAGCTCCAATTCGCGGATGTTCGCCATAATCTCCGCTGTGGACGGGTATTCCACGGCTTCATAGACCGTCTGCTTGTATTTGTTCACAGACAGGTCGTAGTCGTTGGCAACGATTTCGTCCTTGGGGACAAAGAAAGACTGTTCTGTTCTTGCTCTGTCTTTTTCCGCTGCCAAGTTGTTGAATCTTGCAATGATGTCGGGAATGTCATTTTCCTGTGTCGGTGTGCGTTTGTCGTCAAGGGTGAAGCCGTCGGCGGTCATGTCATAAAACCAAACATCCTTTGTGCCGGACGGGTCTTTGGTGAACAGCAGAATGGCGGTGGAAACCCCTGCATACGGCTTGAACACGCCCGACGGCATGGAAATCACCGCTTTCAGGCAGTTGTTTTCAATCAGCTCCCTGCGGATGGCCTTGTGGGCGGTGGAGGAACCGAACAGCACGCCGTCCGGAACAATGCACGCACATCTGCCGCCGAGCTTCAGGGATTTAATAAACAGGGCAAGGAACAAAAGCTCCGTTTTCTTGGTTTTGCACAGGGAAAGAATATCCTTGCTGATGTCTTCTTCAAACACACTGCCCTTGAACGGCGGGTTTGCCATAATCAGGTCATATTCTTCCCGCGCCGTATTGTCGTCGGACAGCGAATCCTGCCGTGCAATGGTGGGTTCTTCCACCCCGTGCAGCAGCATATTCATCGCCCCGATGCGAAGCATGGACGGGTCTGTGTCAAAGCCGCTGAACATGGTTTTGTTGTAGTGGTTTCTGTTTTTGGTGTTCAGCAGTTCCTTTTCGTAATGCTCGTTGATGTACTTCGCCGCACCCAGCAAAAAGCCTGCACTGCCCATGGCAGGGTCAAGAATGCGGTCGGTCACGGCAGGCTTGGTCAGGTTGACCATCAGGTCTATAATATGGCGGGGGGTTCTGAACTGTCCGAGCTTGCCGGCAGAAGACATTTTGTTCAGGCAATATTCGTACACATCGCCCATAATGTCCTTGTCGCTCATGTCAATGTCGCTCAGACAGTCCACGCACACGGCGAGCACCTTGGGTGTCGGAATCATAAAAACGGCATCGGTCATAAAACGGGAGAATGCGGTGTCCTTGCCGGCACCGTTGACGGTTTTGATGAACGGAAAAACATAATTGCGGACAAGTTCGAACATGCTTGTCGGGTCTGCATTGCGGAACTTGCTCCAACGCAGCTCGCAATAAGGCTTTGCCATGTTCGGATCATCGTCCACCAGAAAGTCGCCTTCTTTGAAGATCTTGCTCTGATAGGTGATGCCGAGTGCCGCTGCTCCGCCTTCTTTTTTTGTTTCGTTGTCGTCCAGCAGCTTCATGAACATCAGATATGTAATCTGCTCCAGCACCGTCGTCGGCGACGAAATGCCGCCCGTCCAGATCGTGTCCCAGATTTTGTCAATTTTGTTTTTCAGTTCACCGGTAATCATGCGTTTCTCTCCGTTTTCTGATTCTTTGTGATATAATTATACAAATTACATTATATCACACCTGAATAATATTTCAATATAATAATGCAATAAAACCGACAATTTGCGTCCGATCAAACGGACTCAATCTGTCGGTTTTTGTTTTTTTCTGTTGAACAAGCATTTGAGCAATACAAATTGTTGTTGATACACGGGCAAAAAGTGTGACAAAACAACGATGGAAAATCGTTGTAGTCACCTGCACGGGAATAGGGAGAAAGAAAAAAGCCTTTCAAGAAGCCGCAAACGGCTATCTGAAAGGCTTTTGCGTTGGTCCGAGTGGCGAGACTTGAACTCACGGCCTCTTGACCCCCAGTCAAGCGCGCTCCCAACTGCGCCACACCCGGATTTCTCAACGGCACTAATAATAGCATTATTTGTTGCAAAAGTCAAGAGGTAAATTAAAAAAAATACAAAAAATTTTTCATCCGCATTTTTTGTGTTCTTCGTTGACAAAAGTTTGATATGAGAATATAATAAAACCACTTATTAAATGCCATGGCAGGTGCTGTTTTATGATTTCTGAAGTTCTTGAAAGATTTTTGAAATATGTTAAAATCGACACGCAGTCGCAGGATGATGCGTCTTGTTTTCCGAGTACAGAAAAACAGAAAAATCTTGCCCTTGTGCTTGCCGATGAATTATCACAACTGGGCGCACAAAATGTATTTTTTGATGAAGCATACGGTTATGTATATGCTGTTATTCCTGCAACCGACAGTGGCCGTAATACAGATGTGCTCGGTTTTATAGCGCACATGGACACATCGCCGGATGTCAGCGGAAAAGATGTAAAACCGAATGTAATTGAAGATTATAATGGTGAAGACATTCTGCTGAATGAACAAGAAAATATTGTTTTGCATGTTTCTGAATTTCCTGAAATTCGCAGTTATATCGGTAAGACTCTTGTTGTGACAGACGGGACGACTTTGCTTGGTGCTGATGATAAAGCCGGTGTTGCGGAAATTATGACAATGACGGCTTATTTGCTTGCACACAAAGAAATAGAGCACGGTAAAATTGTTGTTGCCTTTACGCCCGACGAAGAAGTCGGTGCAGGGGTGGAGCATTTTGATATTGCCCGTTTCGGTGCTGATTTTGCTTATACAGTGGATGGCGGCGAGCTGGGTGAACTGGAATATGAAAATTTCAATGCAGCATCAGCAGTCATTACGGTAAACGGTGTCAGTGTGCATCCCGGCAGTGCAAAAGATAAAATGAAAAATGCAAACCGCATTGCAATGGAATTTAATTCCTTGTTGCCGCAATGTGAGGTTCCCGAATGTACCGATGGCTATGAAGGCTTTTATCATCTGACCGATATGCAGGGCGATATTGAAAAAGCGACATTGCATTATCTGATTCGTGAACACGACAGCAGACTTTTTGCACAACGCAAAGAACTTGTTCTCTCTCTTGCCGATAAACTCAATGAGAAATATGGTGCAGGATTCGTTATTGCAGATGTGAAAGATTCTTATTTTAATATGAAAGAAAAAATCGTTCCGCAGTTTTCTTTTCTGGTTGACAATGCGGTTTCTGCCATGAAAGAATTGGAAATTGATCCGCTGATCCGTCCCGTAAGAGGCGGTACGGACGGTGCCGTTCTGTCGTTCATGGGACTGCCTTGTCCGAATCTTTGCACAGGTGGACATAATTTCCACAGTCGTTTTGAATATATCTGTGTTGAATCCATGGAGCAGATAGTTCGTTTACTTATTAAACTTGCCTGTGGTTGAGGTGAGGTTATGATACAGGTTGTTGCCGCTTTAATATGGCAGGATGAAAAATTTATGATTTGTCAACGCCCTGCACATAAGGCAAGGGGGCTTTTGTGGGAATTTGTCGGCGGTAAGGTAGAAGCCGGTGAAACAAAACAAGAGGCACTTGTACGCGAATGTAGAGAAGAACTGGATGTCACGGTGCAGGTGAGTGATGTGTTTATGCAGCTTGTGCATGAATATCCTGATCTTACAATTGAGTTGACTTTGTTCAACTGCACGATCAAACAGGGGAGTCCGAAAAAACTTGAACACGCCGATATACAATGGATTGCTCCCGAACAGATTGATGATTTTGATTTTTGCCCTGCGGATGAAGAAATTTTAAAAGAAATTAAACTGAAATATAATAGTGAGGTATGAAAATGAAAGACATTCTGACAGCTCCGTTTGTGGAGGAAATGAAAAAGACCACCGCCAATATGTATCGTCTCGGTTGGGATGAGCGAAACGGCGGCAATATCAGCTACATGCTTGAAGAATCTGAAGTTGCACAGTATCTTGATCTGAATCAGGTTATCCGCACCATTCCGACCGGATTTGATGCAACAGCCCTTATCGGAAAAATCTTTATCGTCACGGGGACGGGCAAGTATTTCAAGAATGTGCAGGATGATCCCGAAAACAATCTCGGCATCATTCGTATTGCCGAAGACGGCACGACCGCCGAACTTCTTTGGGGCTATGCTGACGGCGGCAAATTCACAAGCGAACTGCCCGCGCATCTGATGAGCCACATGGCAAGACTTTCGGTCGATCCTTCCAATCGTGTTGTCATGCACAGCCATCCCACAAACACACTTGCCATGAATTATGTACATGAACTTGACGAAAAGAGCTTTACACATACGCTTTGGGAAATGTGCACGGAATGTATTGTTGTGTTCCCGGATGGTATCGGTGTTCTTCCGTGGATGCTTTGCGGTACGAATGAAATCGGCATGGCAACGGCTGAAAAGATGAAAGAATTTCGCCTTGTTGTGTGGGGAATGCACGGCATCTACGGTGTCGGCAAAAACCTTGATGAAGCATTCGGCCTGATTGAAACGGTTGAAAAAGCCGCACAGATTTATATGTTGACCGCCCATCTGCCGAGGGTTAACACAATAAAAGACAGTGAAATGGTTGAACTTGCCGAATTCTTCGGTGTAAACTACAGAAAAGACTTTTTGAATCTGTAAAAGAATAAATACACACGAGCAGGATGGATTATGCCGTTCTGCTCGTTTTTTATGAAAAATTTTATAATTTACTTGCGGTTGTCGGTTTGATGTGTTATATTGTTAATACCACATCAAATTAAATCGTGTTGCTTCAGAAGGAGTGTGTATTTTTTGCTTTGGCAAAAATGCAGACTTCTGTGTTCGCATTTCTTCTGTGAGCAATTTGATTTGGTGTGGTAGCTGATCAAGTCTGCGTTTTTCGTGTGTGCAGACTACGGTCAGCACACACTTTTTTCATTTTAAGGAGGATGTCAAAAATGAAAAACACAATGAAAAAAATTCTGTTCTTTCTGACGGCTGTAATGTTGTTTGTTGCTGTTGCACTGACTGTATCGGCGGCAGAAACCATTGATTCCGGATTCTGCGGAGATAATGTGTCTTATACACTCGACAGTGAGGGCACTCTCACTATCTCCGGAACAGGGGATATGGCGGATTACAACAATTATTTTAGGTACGATCCAAATCCTTGGTATGATAATCCTTCTTTAATTAAAATGGTTATCATTGAAGATGGAGTGACAGGAATCGGAGATGATGCGTTCTACGATTGCACCTCGCTGACCTCGGTCACTATTCCGGACAGTGTAACGAGCATCGGGAATTCTGCGTTCCTTAATTGCACCTCGCTGACCTCGGTCACCATTCCGGACAGTGTAACGAGCATCGGGAATTCTGCGTTCTACGGTTGCACCTCTCTGACCACAATCGTCATCCCTGACAGTGTCGCAAGCATTGGAAGTTCTGCTTTTGGTGGCACTGTTTATTATAATGATGAGAACAATTGGCATGACGGTATTTTGTATATTGGCAATCACCTGATAGGTGTTGATACTTCTGTTTCCGGTACTTATGCAATTAAAGACGGAACAAAAACAATTGCAGGCGGAGCATTTCACTATTGTAATGAGCTGACCTCAGTCGCCATACCGGACAGTGTAACAAGCATCGGTGATGAGGCGTTCTGCAATTGCACTTCTCTGACCTCGGTCACCATACCGGCCAGTGTAACGAGCATTGGAAATTCTGCGTTCTACTATTGCACCTCTCTGACCACAATTGTCATCCCTGACAGTGTCGCAAGCATTGGAAATTCCGCTTTTTACGGAACTGTTTATTATAATGACGAAAATAATTGGCAAAACGGCACTTTGCAGATTGGTAATCATTTGATTGAAGTTGAGACCTCTGTTTCCGGCACTTATGCAATCAAAGATGGAATTAAAACAATTGCAGGTGAAGCTTTTGCTTCTTGTACTGCACTGACGGCTGTTTCTATCCCTGACAGCGTAACAAACATCGGAGATGCAGCATTTTATGATTGCACCTCGTTGACCTCGGTTGTTATTCCTGACAGCGTGACTAGTATCAGTGATAGGATGTTCAGTTCCTGCATCTCGCTGACCTCGGTTACCATCCCGGACTGCTTGATAAGTATCGGTGGTAGTGCTTTTTACAGTTGCACAGCACTGACATCGGTCACCATCCCGGACAGTGTAACGAGCATTGGTGAGTCTGCGTTCCACGATTGTACCTCTTTGACTTCGGTTACGATACCAAACGGTGTGACGCAAATCGCAAGGAGTATGCTCGAAGGCTGCACCGCACTAACCGCAGTCACCATTCCGCCCAGTGTAACAACAATCAGAAATTATGCGTTCACAGATTGCAGTTCTTTGACTGATGTTTATATTTCTGACATTGCTGTATGGTGTAATATTGACATTAATAATTCGTATTCTCATCCACTTGATAACAATGAAGCAAGTCTCTATCTGAACGAAGAGCTGTTAACTGATCTTGTTATACCGGACGGAGTAACTTGCATCTCGGATTATGCGTTCCATAATTGCACCGCGCTGATCTCGGTTACCATTCCGGATAGTGTAATGAGAATCGGGGATAGTGCATTTGATTTTTGCACTAGCCTGAAAACGGTTAACATTCCGGAAAATGTAACTAGCATCGGACAAATGGCATTTCGCGCTTGTATCTCTCTTACCTCGATAACCCTTCCTGATAGTGTAACAAACATCGCATTCGATGCATTTGAAATGTGTGCTACCGAAATCACGGTGGATTCTGCCAATGCAAACTACAGCAGTGATGAATACGGTGTTTTGTTTAATAAAGATAAAACAACGCTCATTTACTATCCTGTCCTTAACGCAAGAACAAGTTATGCTATTCCGGATAGTGTAACGAGAGTCGAGGAAATGGCGTTTATGTGCTGTCTTACTCTAACCTCAGTTACCATTCCGGATAGTGTAATGAGCATCGGTGGGGGTTCATTCTATTATTGCCAATCACTGATGGATGTTTATTATTTCGGCACAGAAGAAGACTGGAATGCAATTGAAATTGCATCAGACAATGATCCGTTACTCAAGGCAACCATTCATTTTAATTATTCCGCAACAAATATTGTCGATTCCGGCACCTGCGGTGAGAACCTGACATGGACACTCGATTCCGAGGGGACGCTTACCATTTCCGGCACAGGGGATATGTATGACTATGAAGATGAAGATGATATGCCATGGGACTCCGATAGTGCTTTAATAAAATCCGTAATAATTGAAAACGGAGTAACAAGCATAGGGACATATGCTTTTGCTGAGTGCAAAAATATTGAGTCTGTTTCCATGCCTGAGAGTATGGTAAGTGTAGATGGTTATGCGTTTACTTGGTGTGAGTCATTGAGAAGCATTTATATCCCTAAAAATGTTGAAAATATTGGATTAGTGGCAGTTGCTTGTGCCGGTGTCGATTTTGAAGAAATTATTGTAGATCCTGAGAATCAATATTACACTTCTGTTGATGGTGTGCTTTATAATAAAGATATGACACAGTTGATTACCTATCCGACCGGTAAAAAGGATTCTGTGTTTGAAATGCCGGATACGGTTGTGAGTACTGATCCTTTTGCGTTCAGTTCAACGCATTATCTTGAAACAGTGATTATGTCTGATAAGCTGAGTGTGCTGGGAGATTATAGCTTTGAATTTTGCTCTGCCCTTAAAAATATTACATTCGGTGACGGACTGACTGCTTTGACCACTTGGCAGTTTTATAAGTGTACTTCTCTTGAAAGTGTAATTATTCCTGAAAACATTGTTAAAATCGGAAGAATGGCATTTGATGGATGTGAGGCACTTACGGATGTTACGATACTGAATCCGGATTGCGAAATAAGGGAGGTGGAAATAGACGGAGACGGACCGATCGTGACAAACAGAACATTCCCGAAAGATGTTGTTATGCACGGCTATGAAAACTCCACAGCACAAGAATATGCCGAAAAATATGGATGTGAGTTTGTGTCGCTTGGTGAATATGTGCCGACAAAAATCTCACAAACCGTAACCGATTCGCAAAGCGGTATACAACTGGAGTACAGCGCCGAAGCCTATCCGCAGGAGGTCACCCTGCAGATTGAGGAAGTCTTTGACGGCTCGCTGTATCTTACGCAGCAGTATGGTAAAATTCAGACCTGGAATATCAAAACCTGCATCGATGGTGAAGAAGTGCAGCCTGCTGTTCCCGTGCTTGTGCGCTTGCCCTTGCCGGATGATTACAATGCTGATACTGTAACGGTTTATCATGTTAATTTGCAGGCAGGTGTGCTTGAACAGATTCAGCCGGTAACGGTTGAAAACGGTTATATCTGCTTTATGGCCAGCTCTTTCAGTCCTTACATCATTGTGGATGAAAGCAGTATCATTGAAAACCCCGATCCGGAAGAACCTACGGAGCCGGATGTTCCCGCAGAGCCGGATGTTCCCGAAGAACCCGATGCACCCGACGAACCTGATGATCCTTCACAGAATTGTTCCCACCTTTGCCACAGTGACGGCATTATGGGCTTCTTCTGGAAAATCATCCGCTTCTTCTGGAAGCTGTTTAAGATGAATCCCGTTTGTGAATGCGGAGCTGCTCACTATTAAACAAATATCACCTCCCGTTGCCGACTTGTGCAGCGGGAGGCTTTTTTTGTTTGTTGTATTCGTCATATTCGACAAAAATTACAAAAATTTTGTAACAGCACTTCTAACAAAATACTCAAAAAATACTTGCAAATTTGCAAAAATACTGCTACAATGTCAAATGGGGGTGATTTGTTTGCCAAAGAAAACAACAAAAGACGATAATATCGCTACGGATTACAATGTACCGATTTATCTGTTTCATCAGGGCAGCAATTGCCGCAGTTACGAATTCCTCGGTTCACACCGTGTGCAAAACGGGGTTGCTTTTCGTGTCTGGGCACCGAATGCGGCGGCTGTCAGCGTTGTAGGGTCATTCAATGGCTGGGATGAAAATGCCTGTCCGATGACCAAAATCAGCGAAAACGGGATATGGGAAGCTGTGTCGGATGCAGTACAGTTGTATGATACTTACAAGTATTGCATTATTACACCGACCGGTGAAAAAAGATATAAGACCGATCCGTATGGTTATCATTGCGAAACAAGACCTGACAATGCTTCCAAGTATTATGAATTAGACGGTTTTGAATGGCACGATGCAAAATATCTTGCCGACAAAAAGAATCACCGTGTTTATGATTCACCGGTCAATATATATGAAATGCATGCCGGCTCATGGAAACAATACCCGGACGGTAATTTCTATTCTTATTGTGCATTGGCAGATGAACTTGTTCCGTATCTTACCGAAATGGGCTATACGCACATTGAACTGATGCCCATTATGGAACATCCTTTTGACGGCAGTTGGGGATATCAGGTGACAGGCTATTTTGCAGCCACCTCGCGTTACGGTACTCCTCATGACTTTATGTATTTTGTGGACAAGTGCCATCAGGCTGGAATTGCTGTTATTCTGGACTGGGTGCCTGCACATTTTCCGAAAGATGCATACGGTCTCTATGAATTTGACGGTAAACCTTGTTATGAATATGCAGATCCCCGCAAGGGAGAGCATCTGCAATGGGGAACAAGAGTTTTTGACTACGGCAGAAATGAAGTAAGAAGTTTTCTTGCCTCGTCTGCATTTTTCTGGCTCGATAAATATCATGTTGACGGTCTGCGTGTGGATGCAGTTGCTTCCATGCTGTATCTTGATTACGGTAGAGAGCACGGACAATGGATGCCGAACATCAACGGAGGAAATGAAAACCTCGAAGCGGTTTCATTTCTTCGATTCCTGAATGAATCAATCTTCCGTGAGTATCCCGATGCATTGATGATTGCCGAAGAAAGCACGGCATGGCCGCTCGTTTCAAAACCTGTCAATATCGGCGGTCTCGGTTTCAACTTCAAGTGGAATATGGGTTGGATGAATGATATTCTCCGCTATTTCTCGCTTGACGGTTACTTCAGAAAATACAATCACGATCTGATTACATTTTCTTTCTTCTATGCCTTCTCCGAAAACTTTGTTCTTCCCATTTCGCATGATGAAGTGGTGCACGGGAAGAAGTCATTGCTGAATAAAATGCCGGGTGAGTATGACCAGAAGTTTGACGGCATGCGTGCTTTTCTCGGTTATATGTATGCACATCCCGGTAAAAAACTGCTGTTCATGGGACAGGAATTCGGGCAGTTCATTGAATGGAATGAAAAACAACAGCTTGATTGGTTGTTGCTGGATTATGAAAAACATCAGAAATTGCAGTCCTATGTGAAAGAACTCAATCATATATATAAAGATAATGCACCGTTCTGGCAGATTGACTATTCATGGGAAGGATTCAATTGGCTTGTCAGTGATGATAACAACAATTCCTGTATTGCATTTTCACGCAAGGATGAAAAAGGGGATACGGTTGCAGTCGTTTGCAACTTTACACCGGTTCAACGCGATGATTATTGCATCGGATTCCCCGAAGAAGGAACATTAACTCCTTTATTCAATTCCGATGAAGAACGCTTCGGCGGCAAAGGCATTGAATTGAAAAAGCGTATCTCTGTCACAGACAATCCCATGCACGGCTATTCGTATTCATTCCGGCTGACGCTTCCGCCGATGTCGGTTATATATTTAAAATTCAAACCCAAAGCAAAAAAACAAACAAAGAAAAAAACTTCAAAGGAAGGATGATTTATTATGGGTGCTAAAAAAGAATGTATCGCCATGCTGCTTGCCGGCGGACAAGGTTCCAGACTCGGCATTTTGACCCATTCCATTGCAAAACCCGCCGTACCTTACGGCGGCAAATACCGCATTATTGACTTCCCGCTGTCAAACTGCACAAATTCCGGTATTGACACGGTTGGTGTGCTGACACAGTATCAGCCGCTGGCTCTCAATGAATATATCGGCAGCGGTCAGCCGTGGGACCTCGACCGCATGGACGGTGGTGTGCATATTCTCTCCCCCTATCAGCAGATCAAGGGCAGTGAATGGTACAAAGGCACAGCCAATGCAATTTATCAGAATATCAACTTCATCGACCGGTATGACCCCGAATATGTGGCGGTTCTCTCCGGTGACCACATCTACAAGATGGACTATGCCGAAATGCTTCAATTCCATAAGGATCACAATGCAGACTGCACCATCGCTATGATGGAAGTGCCGTGGGAAGAAGCATCCCGCTTCGGTCTGATGCTTGTGAATGACGACGGGGTTATCACCGAATTCGAAGAAAAACCCAAGAATCCGCGCAGCAACAAGGCTTCCATGGGTGTGTATATGTTCACATGGAAGAAACTGCGTGCTTATCTGATCGCTGACGAAGAAACAGAAGGTTCCAGCAATGACTTCGGTAAGAACGTCATTCCCGCTATGCACAATGCAGGTGAGAGAATGTTTGCATATCAGTTCGACGGTTACTGGAAAGACGTCGGAACCATCGACAGCCTGTGGGAAGCAAACCTTGATCTGCTCAATCCCAAGGCAAATATCGACCTGACCGACCCTGATTGGAGAATTTATGCAAAGAATTCCGCGTTGCCCCCGCACTATATTTCCAAGGATGCAACTGTGCAGAATTCGCTTGTTTCCGGTGGTTGTAAAATTGAAGGCAACATTGATTATTCGGTTATGTTTGCCAATGTTACGGTTGAAGAAGGTGCCAATGTTCGTTATTCCATCGTTATGCCCGGTGCAACGATCAAGAAGGGTGCAACCGTACAGTATGCCATGATTGCTGAAGATGCCGTGATTGAAAGCGGTGCTGTTGTCGGTGAAGATCCTGAAAGAATAGAAAATCTTGATAACTGGGGTGTCACCGTTATCGGTGCAAAGGTCAATATCGGTGAAAATGTGAAAATTCCCGCAAAAGCAATGATTGCGGAAGATGTCAAGGGAGGTGACGCACAATGAGAGCAAATAACATTTTAGGTATTATTTTTGCAAATGCGTATGACAGTGTGCTTGGCGGTATGACCGCTCCGCGTGCGATGGGCTCCGTTCCGTTCGGCGGCAGTTACAGACTGATTGACTTTACGCTGTCCAATATGGTCAATGCAGGCATCGACAAAGTCGGTGTCATTACAAGCAACAATTATCAGTCCCTCATGGATCACCTCGGAAACGGAAAACCCTGGGATCTTGCCCGCAAACATGACGGACTTTTCTTCCTGCCTCCGTTCAGTGCACAGGAACTTGAACGCTATAACACCGGCAGACTCGGTGCGTTACAGAACAATACGCAGTTCCTTGAAATGTCCAACGAAGAATATGTTGTTATGTCCGATTGTAATGCAGTTCTCAATATCGACCTGAAGGATGTATTCCGTTTCCATGTCGAAAAAAATGCGGACATTACTATGGTCTATCGTCACGGCAGTATTCCGAAACTCAATAACCGCTTGATTCTTGATAAAATCACCGACGGCAGAGTCTGTGCCATGAGCATCGTTTCGGGGGCAGAAGGCGAAGCCGATTGTGCAGCCAATATTACCATTATGCGTAAATCTTTGCTTGAATCTCTGCTTCGTGAAGCTGCGGCTTCCGGTGCGGCAAGTTTTGAACGCGATGTGTTGCTTAAAAATATTTCCAACTTGCGTGTATTCGGTTATGAATTCAAGGAATTCTGCCCGATCATTGATTCTATTCAGACTTATTTTGATGCAAACTTTGCATTGCTTGATGCTGAAAATCAGAAATCACTGTTTGGTTGCGGCAGACCTGTCTATACAAAGGTTTACGATGATATGCCCGTAATTTACGGACTCGGCAGTGATGTGAAAAATTCACTTGTCGCAGACGGTTGTGTTGTTGACGGTATTGTTGAAAACAGCATTATCTTCCGCAATTGCCGCATTGCAAAAGGTGCTGTTGTCAAAAACTGTGTCATTATGCCCAGCGGTTTCATTGCAGATGATGCATCTTTGAACTGTTGCATTCTCGATAAGGATATTACCGTACGTTCAGGTCGTGCATTGTCCGGTGCCGAAACATATCCCGTTTATCTTGCAAAAGGAATCAGAGTATAAAAGGGGAGGTAATTTATGAAAGTATTATATGCTGTCAGTGAGGCCCGCCCGTTTATTGCCAGCGGCGGTCTTGCCGATGTTGCAGGTTCTTTGCCTGTAGCATTGCGTAAGCGTCTGATCGGTTGCCGCGTGGTTTTGCCTCTTTATGAAGGTATTCCTGCAAAATTCCGCGAAAATATGAAATTCATTACACACATTACCGTTCCCGTTGCATGGCGCAGACAGTATTGCGGTGTTTTTGAAACAAAAGTAGACGGTGTTATTTGCTACTTCATTGATAATCAGTATTATTTCAAGCGTGACGGCATCTACGGCCACTATGATGATGCTGAACGTTTTGCATTCTTCTCAAGAGCCGTTCTTGAAATTATTCCGCACATTGATTTTAAGCCTGATGTCATCAACTGTAATGACTGGCAGACGGCCTTAATTCCCGTTTATTATTCTGAGTTTTATGCAAACAGACCCGGATGGGAAAACATCAAAACCGTTTTCACCATTCATAATATTCAGTATCAGGGTAAATACGGGCCTGAAATTCTCAATGATGTAGTTGGTATTCCTCAGGAAGCAGGGTCATTGCTTGAATATGACGGTTGTGTCAACTTCATGAAAGGTGCAATTGAATGTGCCAATGCGGTCACAACAGTCAGCCCCTCTTATGCAAAAGAGATTCTTGATCCGTGGTATTCGCATGGTCTTGACTCCATTCTGCTGATGCGTGAATGGAAACTGCACGGTATTCTCAACGGTATCAGTTATGATATGTATAACCCTGAAACCGATGAAGACATTGCCGAGAATTACACTTCCGAAAACAGCGAAAAGAAAGTTGCCAATAAACTTGCATTGCAGCGAGAAATGGGGCTTCCCGAATTTAAAGATGTTCCGCTTGTAGGTATCTGCAGCCGTCTTGTTTCTCACAAGGGCTTTGACCTTGTAAAAGCAGTTCTTGAAGAATTGCTTTGCACGGAAGATGTGCAGTTTGCCGTGCTCGGTTCCGGTGACTGGGAATACGAAAGTTTTATGCGTGATATGGCGGACCGTTATCCCGATAAACTTGCATTCCGTTGCGGATTTATTCCCACGCTTGCAAAACGCATTTATGCGGGTACGGATATCTTCCTGATGCCGTCCAAGAGTGAGCCTTGCGGTTTGTCGCAGATGATCGCACTTCGTTATGGTTCTATTCCGATTGTACGCGAAACAGGTGGTTTGAAAGATTCCGTCTTTGACAGTGGGCTGGGTGAAGGAAATGGTTTTACCTTCGCAAATTACAATGCACACGATATGCTTCATTGTATCCGCAGAGCCATCGGCGGATATGCAGACAAAGAAGGCTGGGCAATTCTTCGCAAACGCGCTATGGAATGTGATTACAGCTGGAAGCGTTCTGCAAATGATTATATCCGTTTGTATAAATCTCTTTTGAAGTAAGAAAGGGAAGTTGAATGGCTGAATTTTTACTTTCCGCATTTGCGGATGAAGCAGGCGGCGGATTGCTGCCGCAGATCAAAGCCCTCAAGGAAAACGACTTGACACATATTGAACCCCGCGGTCTGGATTACGGCAACATTGCCGATTATACCGCAGAAGACTGCAAGGAAATGCGCATGATTCTTGATTATCACGGTATCGGTGTTTCCTCCGTCGGTTCACCGTTTGGTAAAATCAATATCGCAGATGATTTTGAACCGCATTTTGAAAAATTCAAACAATGTGTGGAAAATGCCTGTATTCTCGGTACCAAAAATATCCGTATGTTCAGTTTCTTCTTTAATGAAGATCAGAAGCCGGAAGATTACAGAGATGAAGTTTTTGCAAGGGTGGAACGTTTTTGTGATTATTCCTTGCAAAGCGGTATCTGGTGTTGCCATGAAAATGAAAAAGATATTTACGGTGATACCGATGTTCGCTGTCTGGATCTTCTGAAAACCTTTGAAGGAAAACTGAAAGGCATTTTTGATCCTGCCAATTTCATTCAGTGCGGTGTGCAGATCTTGCCCGCTTATGATTTGCTTTCGGATTATATTGAGTATATGCACATCAAGGATTGCCGCTTTGAAGACGGTTTTGTTGTTCCTCCCGGAAAGGGTGACGGCTGTCTGAAAGAACTGCTTTCCCGCTTTGCAAAAAAAGATGGCAAGCGTTTTCTGACATTGGAACCGCACCTGAAAGTGTTTGACGGTTTACAGGCTCTTGAAAAAGAAGGCGGAGAGGTATCGGTCAATGAATTGTATACTTATCCGACCAACCGCGATGCATTCAATGCTGCTGCAACCGCTTTGCACGGCATTTTAAGAGAAATCGGTGCAGAATAAAAGCATACAAAAAACTCCGTTGTCACCGTGACAGCGGAGTTTTTGTGTGTATTGGTTTGTTACAGATTGTCAATCTGATTTTTCAGTTCAATCAGTGCTTTTTTCAAAATTTCTTTCGGTACGGCGATGTCCAGTCTTGTAAAACCTTTTCCTTCTTCGCCGAACCAATAACCCGGATCGGGAATGATGCCGCATTTGTCAATCATAAACTTTTCAAGGGCAAAATCATCCATGCCCAATGCGGACATGTCCAACCATGCAAGATATGTACCTTCACGTTCAAACAGTTTGATTTGCGGAAGATTCTCCGTCAGGAATGTATCCAATAAACTGAAATTATCATTCACATGGCGATTCATCTCGTCAATCCAATCGTCACATTCAGTATAAGCGGCAAGGGTTGCGGGGTAAGAACAGCAGTTGATGCAGGTATAGCCATCGGTTGCAAGCTGAGAAGCAAAAGCGGTTCTTACTTGTTCATTCGGAATAATAATATTGGAAGTTCCAAGACCTGCAATGTTGAATGTTTTTGAAACAGCGGTACAGACCACGCAATTATCGGCATATTCTTTGCCGAGGGTCGGCAGGCAGGTATGTTCAGTGCATGTGATGTCAAAATGAATTTCA
Organism: Acutalibacteraceae bacterium; assembly: GCA_045605525.1. Taxonomy (GTDB): domain Bacteria; phylum Bacillota; class Clostridia; order Oscillospirales; family Acutalibacteraceae; genus RUG806. The sequence goes on along the minus strand of JAZUQC010000067.1, from coordinate 41,155 downwards.
TCCGACACAAGTATCATATTGTTACGAAGGCAAATGTTTGCAACGGCCGTCAGTTCTTCTTTTGTCCAGACTCTGCCGACGGGATTGTGTGGTGAGCAGAGAATCATCAATTTGTTGTTTGGGTCTTTTGCAAGTTTCTCAAGTCCAACCAAATCCATTTTGTAGCTGTTGTCGGTTTTTATAAGCGGATTGGCAACCAATTTGCGTTTATTATTGTTGATTGCATTGGCAAAAGGATAGTAAACCGGGGGCTGAATGATAACTCCGTCCCCGAGATCTGTATAAGCACGCACTGCGGTGTTGACAGCGGCAACAACTCCCGGTGTGCAGACAATCCAATCGTTTTCGATTTTCCAATTGTGTCTGCGTGAAAGAAAATCTTTTACGCAGGTGCGGTATGTGTCATCTGCTGCAGAATAACAGAAAAAACCCTTTGATGCAAAATCTTTCATGGCTTGAATAATCTGCGGTGCAGTTTTCCATTCCATGTCGGCAACAGAAAAGGGAAAAGCATTTTTATGTTCGGATGAAAAATTCCATTTGAAGGAACCGGTATTGCGGCGGTTCGGGATGGTGTTAAAATCGTATTGCATAGTAGCTCCTTATCTTATTTTACCACAAGAATCAGGGATGCCAACAGCAGTTGCCCTGCAAAATAAGTGGCAATATTGAATATTTTCAGCGGATAATTGGCTTTGAACCGTTTGTCGAAAATCAGGAATGAAATCGTGAAGTCCGAGGCGACAAATAATGCCGCACCACCAAGCAGTAAAACTGCGGATGTGACTGCATTCTCAACACCTGACTGCAAACCGAGTACAGCAAGGTCTGCTGCTTTTGCAAACATAATCAGAATGACAACACCGTAGGCAATGCTTGCAAAAACTCCGAGTTTAATGAAGTTCATTTTCTTTACAATGAATACAGCGTATGCAATGATGCAGACAACGGGAAGTGCATACCCCCACGGCTGTAAAAAAGTTCTGCCAGGGGCGATGGATTGTGCCGCAGTGTGATAGGCAATAATATAAAAGACATGTGCAAACATAAAGGAAAGAAAACCGAAAGCATTTAGGATTTTCGGTTTAATGACGTGCAGTAAAAAGTCACCGACCCATGACATCGCCAAAGCAATGATCATGTATTTTGAAAAGGGAGAATGGTTGTCTGCGATAAACATGGCAAGAATTCCGGCACCTAAAAAACAGTTGGAATCCAGCATTTTAAGGGTCAGAGATTTCAATCCTTTGTTTTTTTGTGCCTCAAGATAGAAAGGGGTCAGGATAAGACTTGCAACAAAACAAATGCCGAATAATATTTTCAAAAACATTGTCAATTCTCCTCAAATAAATCGAAATTGTTGTATTGTTAACCTTTACTTAAAATTTTATCATATAATGTAAGGGAACGCAAGTCCGTAAAAAGGAAAAATAGAACAAAAAACGATGTTTTTTGACTTGAATCTTATATCTTTTTTCTATTTACTTTGCATAAAAATTCTGTTATACTGTAAAATAGTATATTGTTGGTTAGGAGAGTTCAGATGGCTATTAAAAACGAGTTAACACGTGCCGCTGCAGGTGTTGTTTTTGACCGTGTTATTGCGTATGCCGACAAAGACCCCGAAAAAGCATTTCAGAACATTCTTGAATTCGCGGAAAAATATTTTGCGGATCGTCTTTTTCCTGCAGAAAATCTGAAAAAAATGAAAGAAGCGGCAGGAAATCCCGAGAATGCCTACGTGAAATTAGGAAAAAATATTCTCAAGGATGTCAATCGCAAGCAATTGAAGCATCTTTTGCTGACAGCCGGTATTGATGCGGGGCTTTACGGAACCAGAACCGTTCGTGCAAATCGTGAAAAGTACGGTTGTAATATTCCGTGGCTTCTGCTGTTTGATCCGACCAGTGCCTGCAATATGCATTGCAAAGGATGTTGGGCAGCAGAATACGGCAATTCTCTGAATCTCACACCTGCCGAAATGCAGTCTGTTGTCGATCAGGGCAAGGCACTTGGTACACATGTTTACATGATGACGGGTGGCGAACCGTTGATCAAAAAGAATGAAATTTTAACGCTTTGCCGCAATAATCCTGATTGTGTATTCCTTGCGTATACAAATGCAACTCTCATTGATGATGACTTCTGCAAGCAGGTTGTTGAAGTCGGCAATCTGACTTTTGCATTGAGTGTGGAAGGCTCTTGTGAATCCACCGATGCCAGACGCGGCGATGGGTGCTATGATAAAGTCATGAATGCAATGGATATTCTGAAAAGAAACGGCTGTTTCTTCGGTATCTCCGTTTGCTATACGCATAATAATGTTCCTTACGTCACAAGCGATGAATTTTTGGACAGCATGGTCGAAAAGGGTGTCAAATTTGCATTCTATTTCAACTATATGCCTGTCGGGCACGATGCTGATAAAGCATTGATCCCCACGCCTGCTGATCGTAAATATATGTATTACTGGATCAAAAAGACAAGAAACGGAAATACCGGCAAGCCGATGTTTGTTTTTGATTTCCAGAATGACGGCGAATATGTCGGCGGTTGCATTGCCGGCGGCAGAAACTATTTCCACATCAATTCTGCAGGGGATATGGAACCTTGCGTGTTTGTTCACTATTCGGATGCAAACATCCGCACACATACGCTTCTTGAAGGCCTCAAAAATCCGTTGTTCACGGCTTACTACAAAGGACAACCGTTCAATGACAATCATCTGCGTCCTTGTCCCATGCTTGAAAATCCGGACAAACTTCGCAGCATGATCAAAGAAACAGGTGCAAAATCCACAGACTTCCTTGTAAAAGAAGATGTTGATACTCTGTGTGGTCGCTGTGATGAGTTTGCGCTTGCATGGCAACCCGTTGCCGATGAGCTTTGGGCTACTACGAAGCATCCGCTGACACATACCCAATATTATAGGGACGGCGGAAAGGCAAAGATGCAGTAATCGCCGTTTTCGGAGGCGTTTAAACCTGAATAAAACAATTTGTTTCAGCATATTCATTATATCGGTTTTGTTGTTTTCTTCCTGCGGTAAACCGCAGGGAGATTTCACGGAACCGGTTTTACAGTCAACACGTGATGCGGTTGAAGAGCAGTCTGATCAGACTGAACGAGCGGCAATTGAAAGTGCCGGAACAAGCAACCGAACTCCGTTGACAAAAACACAGGTGCTTGCGATGTACAAGCAGGCGGTTGATCTTGTTAAACTTCGATGCCCCGGTTTTACGAGAACCCTGGAAAATGAAATTCATGAAACGGATGCAAAGGGTGAAGCCGTTGCATTGTTGAATTCCGTGATTCATATATTGACGCAAGATGTTCATTCTGCAGATGGCGTTGTTACGGTTGCAAAGGATGATGACCTTGCTTGTCGTGTGTATTTTCCCGTGTATGATACAGATTACGGGTGCAAAATCTATGACGGTGCATCTGTCAAGGATGCAATGTGTTATGATAACGGACAATCCTATGATGTTGTCATTCTTTTTCATGAACAAAAAACTGCCGACGGAATTTCACCTGAATTTGCACAGATGTTGACACCGTTTTCTAAACAAGCACTGCTACAGAATCTGAATGCATATTTTCCTGTGTTGAATGCAAGTAATTGTGCCGCTGCATTGCGGTATTATAATTGCGAAATCCGTTGCCGAATCGACAAAAACAGCGGGCATATTATATCTTTGATGCAAAAAATGATAACCGAAGTAAATATGCAAGTGAATTTTGATCTTGTTCTGACTGAACGTGATTTCACAGTGCGGACCACTATGGTCAATCATCTCACCTTTAATGATTTTATATGGCATTAAACTGAAAGGATTGCGGAAATAAACGCAAAGAAGAAAGCATGGAAACTCTTTTGAATCAATCTTGTTACGAATATCTTTTGCAAAACAGCAACCGCATCGGCGATTTTGTTGCTTTGACCGGCACTTGCGGAAACGTCAGAATTTCCCGTTTTATTAAAGATGTGGATCTTGTGGCGGCATATTTGTCTGCTGCCGGTGTAAAACAGGGTGATGTTTGTACAATTTTTATGCCTACCTGCGGGCAGGCATTTGTTGCGTTTTATGCATTGAGTAAAATCGGAGCCATTGCCAATATTGTGCATCCGCTTCTTCCGCCTGAAGCTATTGACCGTATCCTTACAAATGTCGGTTCAAAATTTGTTTTTGTGCTTGATATGCTTATTTCTCCTTATGAAAGTGTTATCAAAAAACACAGATGCCATGTTATTCTTTGCTCTCTGGCTGATTATGCCAAACTTTCCGAAAGACCGCTTTATAAATTGGCGGCAGTCAGCAAACGTCCGGGGAAAACACTCAAAAAGAATACGGTTATCCGGTATATTGATATTATCAACGAGCTTTATAAAATTGAGGATGTACCTGTTTGCAAATGCGATGCAAGGGAACCATCTGTCTATCTGCATGGTGGCGGAACAACAGGCAAAAGTAAAACCATTATGTTGTCTGCTTTTGCAATCAACTCGGTTGCTTTTAAGATCAATGACCTTGATGTTCCGCACGAAGTCGGCAGGGAATTGTCACTTGTGGTTCTTCCCATTTTTCATGCATTTGGATTGGCTGTCGCAATGCATTTCAGCCTTTGTGCAGGTTATGGCTGCATTACCATGCACGAATTCAATGCAAAAAAAGCGAATGAGCTTATAAAGAAATATCCCGTTGCATTTATCGTCGGTGTCCCGAATATGTTCAAAAAAATGCATCAGGAGGCAAACTTCAAAGGGCCGCATCTGCGTCGCCTTCGATTGCTGTTTAGCGGCGGTGATACTGTTAGTGAAAGTTTTGTTGATGTATTCAATGCAACCCTTGCCGAATACGGCGGCATGGGCAGATTGATGCGTGGTTACGGTCTTACGGAAGTAGCCTCTGTCTGTTGTGTGAATAACTATAATGCTTATCGTGAAAATTCCATCGGTATGCCTTTGAAAGGTCTTGAAATTGAAATTTGGGACGAAAATCAGAACAGCCTTTCCCGTAATACCATCGGTGAAATCGTTGTCAGCGGTGATACGCTGATGAACGGTTATTTTCAGGATGATGCCGTGCAGGATGACGGTATTTATACGGATGAAAACGGTAAAAAGTGGATTATGACGGGTGACCTCGGGTATAAAGATAAAGACGGCTTTATCTTCTTCACCGGCCGCAAAAAGAGAATGATCGTTATTTCCGGCTATAATGTATATCCTTATAATATCGAATCGGAAGTTCTGAAACTCAAATACATATCCGAAGCATGTGCAGTTCAAGGATATGTGGATGAAAAACCGATCGTCAAACTGTACGTCACTCTTCGTGAACCTGTTGCCAATACCAAAAAGATCGAAGAAGAAATTCGAGATTATTGCGAAAAAACACTTGATAAATTCTCGGTTCCGCGCAAGGTTGTGGTTCTTGATGCGTTCCCTCGTACCAAGATGGCAAAGATTGACTTCCTGAAACTGACAGACCCCGTTCCGCAGTCGAATATGCGCGTGCAGCGTGATCCTATTGACCCGAATGAACAGCGTGAACTCAGAAATCCGCGTGACAACCGCCAGAAAAAGAGCCTTGAAGTATTGGAAGCAGGTGAGGGCTTTGACGACGATGTTAAGGTAACCGAAACGGAAGAAACAGCAGAAATACCTGTTGCAGAATCTGAAGAAACAAATGAAAACGCTTCTGCCGTTGCTTTGTCACAAGAACAGGAAACAGAGTCTGTTTGTGAAGAAAAAACCGAAGAATAAAAAGATCCCCTTGTTCACAGGCAGTGAGCAAGGGGTATTGTTTGTTTATGTGTCTTAAATTCCGTTTTCGTCAAAATCGAAGATCGCCTGCAATGCAATTTTAAGTGTTTTTTCGATGGTTTCTGGGATAAGGATTTCTGCTGTGTCAAGTCTTGTATGATAGTATTGTGCGGGTGCGGGATCCATAGCCACAAAACTTGCGGCGGCAATGCCTGCTTGGGAAGCTGCGGCGGCATCGGTGGAGCCCAGCGGAATGGCACCGACAGGTACATCCTTGCCGCATTTTCTTGCGGCTTCCTTCAGAAGATCGCAAACACGCTTGTCATTCTGAACCGTGCCGGTCATGTCCTTTTCGTAGATCATCATGTATTCTTCGTCACGGATGGTATCAAAACCGATGAAAACAGTTTCTACACCATCGTTTTTGAGCTCGGGGTGAGCTTCAAAGTAAGCCTTGGAGCCGCGCAGCCCTGCTTCTTCACTGCCTGCAAGCATACAAACAACTTCCGTGTTTTCAAAGCGGATATCATTGTCGCTGAGATACTTCATAACAGCGGCAGAAACATAGCAACCTGAGAGGTCGTCATTTGCACCGTCAACATATTTCTTGCTGTTGGTGAACTTATAAAGTGCACCGTAAGCAGGCAGGAATGCCGCCTGTCCGATCGCCATCTTTTTTGCGGTGCAGGCATTTTTGTTTTTCAGAATCGTTGCAGTTGTGGCGGCTGTGTATGCAAGACCTGCAATAGCATAGCCTGCAACCATGATCACACCGTGAGAACCGAGTTTATAAGTATAAGTCCATTCAGGAGCAGAGTCAGTGTGACCTGAAAGAATAATTCTGCGTTTGGTTTCACCTTTTGCCTTTCTCACTGCAATGACATTGCCCGATTCATATGCTTTAAAGAAGGGATCAAGAGCCTTTTTATAGAATACGAATTCTCCGGCAATGCCTGCAAGAGCACCGCCGATAAGACCGAGCGAACCGAGCGCGGTCTTGGGTTTCTTTTTGAATGCGGCAACCGTATTGAGTGCGCTTGCGCCGATCAATGCAGAACCTGCAATCGGAACAAAGGACATGAATGCATCACGGTTGACTTTGAAAGTTTCTCTTGCAACCGTGTCGGAATATGCACTGAGTTCTTCAAGCATTTCATACTGTGCCATGGTTTCGCTGTCAGCACCGGCAGCTCGCGGACCGTATTTTTTGCAGATATTGGTAATTCCTTCGACTGCAAAATTTGTGCAGTCGGAAATTTGTGTTTTTACATCTTTAATTTTTTCGGTAAACAACATGCAAATCACTTCCTCCAATGTAATACATCTATTATATAAGCAGGGAACCGAATAATCAAGAAAAATTTTTTCAGTTTTATAATAAAAAACAAAACAATGCTTGTAAATAAAAAATGACTGTGGTAAAATGTAATCAATATTGTAAAGGAGAAGTCTATTTATGAGCAAACAATATGATGTCATTGTAATAGGTGCAGGCAATGGTGGGCTTGCGGCTGCTGCAACTTGTGCAAGAGCAGGACTTTCTACACTTTTGCTGGAACGTCACAATATTCCCGGCGGCTCTGCATCTTCCTTTGTACGCGGGCGATTTGAATTTGAACCCTCTTTGCATGAACTGGCAGGAGTTGGTGCACCCGATAAATCCGGTCAGATTGAAGATATGTTTATTCGTATGGAAGGTAACGTTGATTGGTGTCAGCATGATTCCACCTTCCGCTTGGTTGTCCCTGCAAAAGAAGGCGACACGGATACATTTATCAATGAAGATGGGGTTGAAGTGGTTGTTGATGCGCGTATGCCTGTCGGATTTGAGGCATTTGCCCGTAAGCTTGATGAACTCGTTCCGGGCTCTTATGAAAGTTGCAAAGAAGCTTTCAGGCTTTCCGACCGTATGTTCAAGGCTTTTGATTGCCTTGACAATCCTGCAAAATTGCCCGGTTCGCTGAAGGATGTTCCCAATCTGCTGAGAATGATTTCTCATACCATGAGTGAAGCACTTGACAGCCTTGGAATGCCCAAGAAAGCACAGGATATTTTCAATACCTATTGGTGCTATCTTGGTTCTCCTGCATCGCAGCTTGACTTTTTGTATTATCTTGCCATGGTTCACAGTTATGTCGAAAACGGTACGGGTATTCCGAAGCTGAGAAGCCACGAAATGAGCCTTGCTCTGGATGAAGTCATCCGCAGAAACGGCGGTGACATCTGGTATAATTCCGAGGTTACAAAAGTAATCGTCAAGGACGGAAAGCCTGCAGGGGTCGTTATCAACGGCAATAAGGAAGTTTATGCAAAATATTTTGTTTGCAACTCCTATCCCTATGCCGTTTTTAAGGATCTGTTTGATCAAAAGGATATCCCCGAAAAGCAGCTGAAAATGCTCAATGCAAGAAAGACTGCTTGTTCTCTTACCACCGTTTATCTCGGTATGAACAAAACAAAGGAAGAACTCGGATTCAATGATTATTCCATTTTCATTGCTCCCGATTCTGATTCCGATAAACAGTATGAAGCTGCTCAGAATTTCTTCAGCGGTTTCTGTATCATCAACTGCATGAATGAAATCATCCCGGATTGCACACCTGCGGGCACCAGTCAGTTGTTCTTGACGACTATGACCTTCGGTGATGTTATGAAGGATGTTAAGCCCGAAGATTATAAGAAGTTCAAAACAAAGATTGCTAAGGATATGATCGAGACTTGCGAAAAAGCACTTAACAAGTCCATCATGCCTTATATTGAAGAAATTGAAATTGCACTTCCTCCCACATTTGCAAGATACCTCAACACACCCTTCGGAACGCCTTACGGTTACATGCTTGAAAAATGGGACAGCATGATTCCGCGTACTGTTCAGTACGACATGGATCAGCCGTTTGACAATTTCTTCTTCTGCGGTGCTTCGCAGGAACGTGGTGACGGTTACGGCTGTGCATATTACACGGGTGAAAAAGCCGGTGGGCTTGTTGTGAAGGCAATGAAAAAGGAGGGTAAATAAGATGGCTGATTTGAAAACATTAAAAGCAAAAAAATTCTTCCCCATGCTTTCTGCAAGACAGAAAAGATTTGAAGATGCAAAAGCTGAGTTTCCGACATTCTCGGATAATGCTGCTGTCCTTGCAAAAGCACTGCATCCCAAAAGACAGTATTTGAAAGTAGCCGAAGTCATTGCAAGAGGCGAAGATTGCAAGAGTTTTGTGCTTGTTCCCGATGCAGACCGCGGAACCGAAAAACTTGCTTATTTCGGGGCAGGCAAATATCTGACCGTGTTTGAAACCATTGAAAATATGCCTGTCACAAGAGCCTATTCTATTTCTTCTTCTCCCAAAGATGCTTTGAACGGTAAATATGTTCTTACCATCAAACTGGTTGAAGGCGGCCTTGTTTCTCGTTATATTCTCGATACATGGACGGTCGGCACCGAAGTCGAAGTTTCCGCACCTTCCGGTAATTTTGAATATCAACCGCTTCGTGATGCACAGAAGGTCATCTGTCTTGCCGGCGGCAGCGGTATCACCCCGTTTTTGTCCATGGCAAATGCCATTGCCGACGGTGATGAAGATTTTGAAATGACGCTTCTGTACGGCAGCAGAAACAAAGATGTTATTCTGTTTAAAGACGAACTCGATGCTGTTGCCGCAAAATGTAGTAAAGTCAAGGTTGTTCATGTTCTGAGTGACAATGGTGCGGCCGATGCTTTGGACGGTGCAGAAAGCGGATTTATTACGGCCGAACTCATCAAAAAATATGCACCTGCTGACGAAGCCTATTCCGTATTCCTTTGCGGACCGCAACAGATGTATGAATTTGTTGACAAGGAACTTGAAAAACTGAATCTGCCCAAAAAGTTCATCCGTCACGAGATGTTCGGTGAATTCCACAATCCCTCCACCCAAGCAGACTATCCTGCAGGTGTTCCCGAAACGGTCAATATCACCGTTACCATTCAGGATTTCACCACCACCGTCAGCGGCTCAAGCAATGACTCCATCATGCAGATTCTTGAAAAGAACGGTATTTCCGTGCCTGCCCGTTGCAGAAGCGGCGAGTGCGGATTCTGTCATTCCCACCTGATTTCGGGACAGATCTATGTTCCGAAGCATCTTGATTACAGACGTCTGGCAGACTATAAATTCGGTTGTATTCATCCTTGTTGCACATTCCCGCTGTCTGACATAGTAATCAATGTTCCCGTTGCAAAATAAACCATAAAACAAAGCCTGTTGCTCAGCAGCAGGCTTTTAACTTTGTTATTTGATTGCTTCGCGAATAACCCAATCACTTTTTTCAAGACGATTGATTGCTTCTTCTGCGGTACATTGCAAAATCTCCTGTACAATTCCGATCATTCGGTTTTTCAGTTTCTTGTTGGTCGGCTTCAGATTGATCATCAGGTTTTCATACACATAGCCGCATTTTACCATGGCAGTGGTGGAGATCATGTTAAGTATAATTTTCTGTGCCGTTCCTGCTTTCATGCGGGTGGAACCCGTGATCACTTCGGGGCCTGTGTCTGCACATATGCCGATGTCAGCAATTTTTTGCATTTTTGTGTCCGGATTGTTGGTGACAGATACCGTTACCGCATCAATGCTTTTTGCGTATTCAATCGCTCCGATCACATAAGCCGCCGAACCCGATGCAGAAATACCGATAATAATATCTTTGGCACAGACGTTGTGTTCTTTTAAATCTATCACAGCAAGTTCTGCACTGTCTTCCTTGTTTTCGCTTGCTCTGAACATGCTGTCATTGCCTCCTGCAATGATACCGTTGAAAAGATCATACGGCACACCGAATGTCGGTGGACACTCTGCCGCATCGCAAACACCGAGTCTGCCTGATGTGCCGGCTCCGACATAAAATACTCTGCCGCCGTTCTGAATGGCATTTGTCACAGCATCACATGTTTTGGCAATAGCGGGCAATGCCTTATCCACAGCCGCAGTGACGGTGCTGTTTTCTTCATTGATGATTTTAACAATCTCCGTCGTGGACATTGATTCAAGCTTTGTTGTATTCTGATTTCTTTTTTCGGTATTCAGCATATTTTATTCTCCGTTCTCGGAAATGGAATGTGCTTTTTTCAATGCACCGTTCACAGGGCGATTATTTGAAAAATGCAGTTCACAGCAGGGAAGATGCTGTTTAAAAAACGGCACTAAAATGTCTTTTTCATTTGTCAGGCCGCCGCAGATGAAAACAGGTAAATCTTCTGTTTGTGCAATCTTTTGTGCGGTTTTAATAAGACTTGCAACCTCTTGCACGTTTCTGTCAAGAATGGTTTTTGCGTAATCATCTTTTTGCTTGTAAGCTTCAAATACAATCGGAGTGTAAGATGCGACTTCAGATTTTCCACCTGCATAGATTTCAGGGATTGCCTCGGGGATGGTTTTGTTTAACTTTTCTTCAATCAGGCTTTTCATTAACATACTGCCGCCTCTGCCGTCATAGCAACCCAATGCGCAATATAAAGCATCTGCACCGATGTGATAACCGCTTCCCGCTTTGTCGAGCAAATATCCCCAACCGCCGATGCGGTGCAATGTGTTGTTTTTCTGACAAAATGCAACAATCCCGGTTCCCATAATAACACAAATGCCGTCTTTGTTACCGAGTGTCATGGCAATGCAGTTGTCAATATCACTGCCGTTGTCAAAACTGCCAAAGCCGAATTGCGATAAATAGGAATGGATTTTTTCTTTGTTGTCGCCCGAAATCCCGCCTGCAATGCCTGCAAAGCAAGAAACAATGCTGTAATCAATACCAATGCAACAATGTTCAATTCCTTCTTTCAGAACATTCTGCATTTGTCCCATACCAACATCCACGGGATTTGCACTGCCGAGTGTCCACTCCTTTATGACATTGAATTGTCGGTCTGTCAGCACAAAATCTGTTTTTGTGCCGCCCGCATCAATTCCCAGAAGATATTTTGGCATTTTGTCAGCCCCTTTTTTAGGATTGTTAATATTTTATATTACAGAAATAAAAATTGCAATCCCAATATAAAAAATAAATTTAGGTTGATTATGACTTCATTTTCTGCTATTATATATTCATTACCTTTCAGGAGGAGATAAAATGGATAAACTCTATACCATCCGCTACAAAAATGCGAATGAAGTCATTACCACCCATGAAACCGAAACCGATTTCTTCAAACTCGACATTGTTGAAAAGGACAATCGCTATACCGTTACCCTGATTCCCAAAAGAACCTTTGAAATCGTTGATTTCATTGTTGATATGCCTTATGCTTTTAAGAAAGGTGACAAGTTCTTTGGCAACGGCTATCAGTCCTGGACAAAGACAAAAGAATATACTGCAGATGAAATCATGCCCGGCATTATTCATCTGGCCGATATCAGTGAATTTACGAAAGGCATTGCAAGAAAAACAAGCGATGCCTGGTTTGTTGATTATTCCGAACTGCCAGGTGAATTCCACAGCCATTGCTACACCTATATCCGCAACGGTGATAACGTAAAACTTTGGGGTTCTCTGACTGAAAAATTCGGTTATACGCTTTTCAAAGTCAAGATGAACGCCAACCGCTTCTTCTTTGTTAAAGACCTTGAAGGCAAGCTGATTCGAGAACCCTGGCAGATTTTTGATATTGTTTCTTTTGAAGGTACTTACGAAGAAGTCTTCGACAAGTATTTTGCAATGTGGAAAATGCCCGAAACCCGTTTCGGCATGATGAGTGGTTACACATCCTGGTACAACTATTTCCAGAATATCACCGAAGATATTATCATCCGCGACCTTAACGGTCTGGATCCCTATAAAGATCAGGTCAATATCTTCCAGATCGACGACGGTTATGAAACCTTTATCGGTGACTGGCTCGATCCCAATCCCAAGAAATTCCCCAAGGGTATGAAATACATTGCCGACGAAATTCACAAGAAGGGCTATAAAGCAGGTATCTGGCTTGCACCTTTCAACTGTCAGAAGGTTTCCCGCATGGCAAAGGAACATCCCGATTGGCTCATTCAGGATGACAATGGCAAGCCGATGGTCGGTTGCATTGCCTGGGGCGGCGCTTATACATTTGATATTTACAATGAAGAGGTCCGTGCTTATCTGAAAGAAGTTTTCGATGTTGTCCTCAATGAATGGGGCTATGACATGGTCAAACTTGACTTCCTCTACAGCCAGTGCATCAAGCCCCGTCACGGCAAGTGCCGCGGTGAAATTATGTGCGATGCCATGGCATTCCTGCGTGAATTGGTAGGCGACAAACTCTTCCTTGGTTGCGGTGTACCCATCGGTCCTGCTCTCGGGGTTGTGGATGCATGCCGCATCAGCTGTGACGTTGACCTGACTTATTTCGGCAAATTCTACAGCCGTATTCAGGTCAGCAACGAAATGCTCAATGCAAGAAGTGCCATCAACAACTCGCTGTTCCGTCGCCATCTGAGCAAGCGTGTATGGATGAACGACCCCGACGTTTTCTTCCTGCGTAAAAACAATCTGACCTTTACCGATGAACAGAAGTATCTGCTCGGCAAGATCAACAACCTCTGCGGTGATGTTCTGTTTGTTTCCGATAATGCAGGCGATTACGATGCCAAAACGGGCGAACTGCTGAAGAAGTTCTTCGACAAGACAAACGAAAAGGTTATCGATGCCGAATATCTGCGTGACGAAGTTATCAAAGTCACAACCGAAAAAGACGGTGTTGTTTCTTCTTTCACATTCGACCTTGCAAAGGGCTCTTTCATCACGGTGGAAGATTGGAAAAAATATTTCTGATATTAATAAAAGAACAGGCTTGCAGTCCGAAATGGATTGCAAGCCTGTTGTGGATGTTACTCTATAAGCAAAAAAGATGATGCGTGATAAATTACAATCAGTAATAGAATAATAGTAAGAATTACCTTCTGCCATGTTTTAATTTTTGATGGTATGATAAGACCAATGAAAATTGATGCAAGAAGCGGGGGAAGAATTAACATTGCTGCAACAAGGAAATACGGATGTTGGATAATCGATACGGCGATCATAATCAGAAAATCAACTACCGGTATCAGCAAAGAAAATACCAATGCGACAATTTGCTTTTTTGTCGGTTTCTGTCTAAACATTTCGGAGCCTCCTAACAAATTTTGAAAAAAGAAATGAATTATATTTTGTAGACAGATACATAGATCGCTATATTATATAACAAATGCGCAAAAAAGTCAATCTTGAACAAATTGTTGCAATTTGTTGAGTATTAAAAAGAAAAGACTTGCGATCCATCAGGACAGCAAGCCTTTTTGTTATGTTTTATTTTTCAATCAACAAGGTTTTGATTTCAAACGGTTTGAAGGCAAGTTCAATCACGCCGTCAACAGCAGTGATTTCTTCTTTTTTGTCTTCAAGCATATTGGTAATCCATACCTTCTTGAACGGTGCGTTGATTGTGATTTTTGCAGTTGTTGCATTGCGTTCACAATCATACAGACGAATAACGTAAGCATTTTCAATCAGTTCAGCGGGCTTGACAGCTTCGCAGATGATGTTGGATGCATCAATTTCCATGAATGCTTTTGTCTGCTTTGCAGTACCGGGAATAACTACAGTCGGAATATTGAGCTCGTAAGACGGTTTTACAACATTGTCCGCACTGAAATCGCCGTCATGCGGCAACAGGGAATAGGTCATTTCATGCACACCCTTGTCACCCGTGACATCAGGATGTGTGCCGCCTCTGTGCAAAGAAAGACGAAGATTGGCATCTGTTACGGTGATACCGTATTTGCAATCATTGAGAAGTGCCACACCGAATCTGCTTTCGGAAACATCGGTCCACTTGTAGTTGCAGACTTCAAATTTTGCATATTCAAGGGATGTATTTCTGGTGGTGGGACGTTCAACAAAACCGTACTGAATTTCGTTCTTTGCATTGAGGGTACGGATATCAAGATCAAAGCCGACTTTCAGCAGGGAGTGCGGAGAATTCCAATCCACAAGGGTTTGGAAATCAACACGCGGATTGTTTGCATAAACGACCATATCCTGTGTGAGTGTGGATTTGCCGAATTTGAATGCGGAACGAATGCGCATTTCAACAGCACCATCGCTGACCACTTCGCGGGAAACAAAGCCGTCAACGACCTGCAGTCTTTCAACAACGTCAGTTTCAAGATCCCAGTTATCCCATACGTGCGGAACATCTTCGCCGAACAGCAGGCAGTTCAGCGGATCACCGCCGTTTTTGCGCAGTTCTCTGCCGGTCTTCTTGTCGATGAAAGAAGAAATGTAACCGTCTTTTCCGAATGTGATAACAGCAAACGGCGTTTCGAGCTTTTCACCGTCATATTTGAATACGGATGCAGCTTCGGAAGCCTTGTCGGTCATCTTGATGGTCTTTGCATTGAAGCCTTCAATTGCACCGGCTGCAACGGCAAGACATTTTCTGCCGCAGACATCGGTATACTGCTGGCTGGGAACATCTGCCGCAAAACGGGTTTCGTTTTCAATGACAGCTATGTCATTTCTTGCAAAGGAAAGCGTATTGTAAAGAGTGACAGAATCAGCATCTTCTGCAGTCAGAAGTGCTGCATATTCATCAGCCTTGTTGTTGAGATCGCAGATCAGTTCATCCATTTCAACATTGTATTTTTCATACACGGGCGTAATGCAGGTGCCGGGAAGAATATCATGGAACTGATTCTTAAGAAGAATCTTTGTCCACTTGTCGGCATATTCACAGGCAGGGGAGTCAGAAACAACATTGAAATATTCCATGTTGCGAACGGCAAATTCACCTTTTCTGTTCTTTCTCTTGACATCGTGCATCTGGGTCAGCGTGCCTCTGTGCAATTCAAGATACAGTTCACCGTCATAAGTGGGCAGATATTCGGTATCTTTTTCAAGTTCTTTCATGAACTTGCTGATCGTCATGTTTTCGACTTCAGGCATACCTTCCATGGAAGAAGCTCTTCTTGCGGATTCGATCATTCCGTAGGTCGGGCCGCCGCCGCCGTCACCGTAGCCGTAGGCCACAAGACGCATATCGTTGGCTTCTTTGAGCGTGATCTGGTTCACGGCATCCGTAATGTCATCCACATCGGGGAAGCAATGTGTTCTGTTGAAGTGCGTAAGAACCGTGCTTCCGTCAATGCCCTTCCATGTGAAACTTTCAAACGGGAAGTGGTTCATTTCGTTCCAGCCGATCTTGGTGGTGTAGAAATAGGGAACTTCGCAACCGCGCATGATCTGCGGAATGTTGGCATTGTAGCCGAATGTATCCGGAAGCCAGAAAGAGTCGGAAGTGTAGCCGAAGTGTTCTCTTGTAAACAACTGACCTTTCAGGAACTGACGAACCATAAATTCGCCGCTTGTAACATTACAGTCACATTCGACATAAACGCCGCCGTTGGGTTCATATCTGCCTTCGGCAACATATTTCTTCATGTCTTCAAAAATGGCGGGATAATAATCTTTCATCCATTCGCAATGCAATGCAGAGGACTGAATGAACTTGTATTCGGGATACTGACGCATAAGGGACATGGCATTGCAGTAAGTACGGGCACATTTGCGGATGGTTTCATCCACAGGCCATAGCCATGCGGTATCCATATGGCTGTGACCGATGATACCGACACGACCGAATGTGCGGCTGTTGCCACCCTTATTGAAGAATTCACGTGTGTGAACAAGAGCCTTGCGGACACCTTCCTGAATTTCTTCATCCGTATAGTGAAGCGGATAGAAAACAATACAGTCTGCAACTTTGTCAAGAACACGCATCGCTCTCGTTCTTGCAAAATTGTTTTTCGGTAAAACTTCTCTTGCGGTCAGCAGTTCGCGCACGTCGAAAACGAAATCTTTGATTTCTTCATTCATGTAGCAAAGTTGAACGCCGTTGAAAGTGTGCATATAATCTTTGGCAGGAATGTCGGGATAGCCGTAATTGTCAAAAGGCATACAATCAACACAGAAATGACCTGCATAGCATTCAAAAGAAAGCTGATAGGTATCACCGGCTTTTGCATTGTCGCAAACGAGCAAAGCACAATGGTTGCCGCCGACAAAATCATTTTTGGAATTGTAAAGTCCCATGGGCTTTCCGTCAATGAAGAACAACTGTTCAACACCGCCGCAGGCAGAAACGGCAAACAGTTTTTTGCCTTCCGCTTCAGCGGGAACGGTAGCTGTACCCGTAAACCAACGATTCTGCCATTCGCCGCCCCATGCGGTGCCTTTTTCGGCAGGTGCCCATCCGTCAACAGGAGGCTGACGAAGATGCTCAGCACCGCAATCAACATACTGCATATTTTCGACGTTGCCGCAGGGAACGAAGATTTTTTTGCCGTAGATTTCAAGCAGAGCTTCTAATTTTTTATAGACTTTCTCTTTCAGAGGTTCGTTATACATACGAGTCTCCTTTCATAATTATTCATAATAAGTATAGCATAAGCAAAAAAAGTTGCAAGTGTTATCCTTGTAAAAATCAAGACAAAAAATATGTGCAAATTGAACATATAAAAGAAAAAAGCACACCAACCATAAAAGTTGCTGTGCTATTCTTGATTCGCCTGACAGGACTGATTCTCGCGTTGCGATGCACGGGCAGGTGCGGCTCTGAACATCCACCGGATGTTCATTCACTCCCGTGTACTTCAAGTCACTTACATCGAAAAGAAAAAAAAGCACAGCAACCACAAGGGTTGCTGCACTTTTTTGGTACGGGTGTTCATAAGGGGGTTCATTAATAAGGGTTGATTGGCAGAAAAATATACATAATCAAATTAACTAATTTCGCACATTCGACGGCGCTCCTGTTATTTGGTATCATGAAATCACCAAAATAATAGGAGGTTTTCAATATGAAAGAAAAGAAAGTCAAAATGATGTTAACGGACTTCGAGTGCAACCTGCTGATCAACGGCATCAACGAATGGAGAAATATGCTGCTTGCTGTGGATTACCCCACGGAGGACGTTGACGCTCTGCTGCTCAAAATCATCGACAAAGCGGAGGGTAAGTAAAATGGAGAAGACGATCATTGACGAATGTACTGGGTGGGAATATAAACTGATTGGTGAGCAGTATTATCCCACCGGCAGGGTGCAAAGAAATGGTGTGCTGACACCAAGTGAACTGCCTGAAGATAACAGGCCGGAAGAAGAAAATGCGATCGGGATATGGGGCCGGCGGCATCTGCGCTATATCCGTCAATACAAAAAATCGCTGTATTTCGATTTGTTCGCGTCCGGAAAGCTGAACGCCTACCTCGCGGACTTGAACGCGCAGGCAGAGGATCTCTTCCTTCGGACAGAAAAAGAAATAGCCGTGCGTGAAGGCGTGACAGAGGCACTGAAGTCAGAAAATAAAATGTTATGGGTGCAACAGATGAATAACATCCGGGAACGAACAACCGAAATCGTGAACAATGAATTGATACTTGTATAAGGGAAAAAAGTGCTGTGCAGTGTGGGAAACCATGCTGCTTTTTTTTGTGCATCAAAACGCCCTTGCCCCGTTTTTGCCCCATGAAAAATGGTATAAATAGATTGCAGACAAAAACACGGGAGGACGGCAACATGCAGTTTTTGAAATTCACGGCGACGGCAACGGATAAAGAATGGATCGAGGGAAACAAGGACAGGGAAACGTATCGAGAGCACAAAGAAGAGATCTGCGACAGAACCGAAGGTCGCAACGAGGGTAAAGAGGACTTTTTCTTCCTTACGGAGATCAGAGGCGCACGGATCAAGGGGGCGGCACTGGTTACGGATGATAAAAATCTAAGCCGGCGCGCGGAGGATTTTATGCGTAAAATCGGCGTTTCCGCCGAGGTTTCCGCACCGGAGGAGATCACCTTTACAGACTGGAATCAACGTTTACGGAACGCCTATCGGGGAGATTACATCGAGGACGACGACAAAATCTTGGAGGATACGTCGCTTGTCCCTATGCGGCACGGCTACAGAGATTGCTCTTTCCGTGAATTTATGCTTGCCGACGGTGAAAACCGGGAGAGCCTTTTTCGGCGTGCGGATGAGCTGCCCGCAAGGGATACGCTCGCGCCGGAGCTGGAAAGGATCTTTGCGCAGCGGCGCATCGCAAAGGTGAAAGGGCACCCCGTGCATTATCTGATCACCGCGGATGCGGAGAAAACGCAGAACAACTTTGCGAACGTGCTCGGAGAAGCACTCATTCAAAACGGTCGTATCGACAACCGCCGCTGCTGCTGTGCCGATCTGCGCTATTGCAGCGCCCCTTCATCTGAATGGCTGGAGGCTGTTTACGGCAGCTCTGTCGGGGGGATGCTGACGCTGCTTCTCCCCTCTGAAAACGATGGAAAAGAGGATGATTTTGTCTCCTCTTCTGCTGCCATTATCACGGCTGTGGGCGAATACGCGCAGAAATACCGCAACCGCGTGCTTTCGGTCTTCTGTCTGCCGCGGGTCTGCGAAAAGGAGAAGAGCACGCTGTATGAGAATCTGGGCAATACGGACCTCATCGAACTGCGGGAAGACCTGTTGGCAGGCGAACGCGCCGCATCGTTTTTGAAACGGCTGGCAAAGGAAAACTGCGTACGGACGGACGGGCGTCTAAAGCGGCTTGCGGAGCCGGATAAAACCTACCTGCCGTCGGAACTGCGGGAGCGGTTCGACGCATGGTTCAACGAAAAGCTGAAAACTTCTGTTTATCCACAGTACAGAGAAATGGCCGTCAACAGCCGTGAGGCGGCGAAAAAGACGGCAAAGGGCAGCGCGTGGGACGAGCTGCAGGAGATGATCGGGCTTACCGAAGCGAAAAGCGTGATCGGCAAAGCGCTGGATTATTACAAGCTGCAGCGCATGTATAAGGATATGGGAGTGAAGCAGGACCGCCCCGCCATGCACATGGTGTTCACCGGCAACCCCGGCACGGCGAAAACCACCACGGCGCGGCTTTTCGCACAGATCATGAAAGAAAACGGCCTGCTCAGCAAGGGGCATCTCGTGGAGGTGGGCAGAAGCGACCTCGTGGCGAAATATGTGGGCTGGACGGCAAAAACCGTGCAGGAGAAATTCAAGGCGGCCATGGGCGGCGTGCTGTTTATCGACGAGGCGTACGCGCTGGCGGACGACCGGGGCGGCAGCTTTGGGGACGAGGCCATCAACACCATCGTGCAGGAGATGGAAAACCGGCGGGAGGATCTGGTGGTGATTTTCGCGGGCTATCCCTACGAGATGGAGACGTTCCTTGAGAAAAACCCCGGTCTGCGCTCCCGCATTGCGTTCCACGTGCCCTTTGCCGATTATTCGGCAGAAGAACTCTGCGCTATCGCCAAGCTGATCGGCGAGAAAAAGGGCGTCTTCTTCAGTGAAGACGCCGTGAAAAAACTGCGCACCGTGTTTGAAGCGGTGCGGCTTCAGCCGGATTTCGGCAACGGACGTTACGCCCGCAACGCGGTGGAGCAGGCGAAGATGAACATGGCAAGCCGGCTGCTGACGACGGACCTCGCCGCTGTGACAAAGGAAACGCTCACCACGATCGAGGAAGCGGATATCGACCTGCCGACGGGCAAAAAGGTCGCCTGCACAAAAGTGATCGGTTTTTCCGCTTAAACCAAAGCGGCAAAAGTGGGAAGGATATCTTTCGTGAAACTGTCCCGACAATTGTAAATTGTTTGTAAATAACCGGGAACAATGGACCGAAATTGACGCATCAAACGATTAAAAATATGATGGGACGGGCTACAGGACAGTATGGCCTGTTTTCGCGGAATACTCCCGTTTCGCTTGGGAATGAACAAACCGTAAAGGACGTGCCGTAATGGGTAATAAAAAAAACATAGACGAAATGCAGCTCTCCCTGTTTGACGCGCTGATCAGGGAAATCGGCAGAAACACCGTTTCCTCGGAAAACATTGAAGACATGGTGAAACAGCTGGAAAAAGCAAAAGCGGACGTGATCCGGCGTGAAGAGGAAGAAAAACGCAGACAGGCCGAAAAGGAAGAACGAGAGCGCCGTCATGTGGAAAAGGTCACTTCCATGGATCTGCCTTTATCATGGGAAAACGCGTTTGCGACGGATGACCGTACCGCAGGGGTGCATGCCGAAAGTCCAGGAGACGGACTGTGGCTGTCGCTCGAGAACCTCGGGCGGGTGGATATGGAATATATCGCAGAAATCACAGGCGAACCGATGAGAAACGTAATCGAAGCGCTGAAGGGCAGCGTATACCAGAACCCGGAAACGTGGAACGAGTGTTTCTACAAGGGCTGGGAGACTGCGGACGAGTATCTTTCCGGCAACATCGTGCGCAAATGGAACGCCGCGGTTGAAGCCGACAAAAAGTACCGCGGGTATTTCGCGGCCAACGTAAAGGCACTGGAGCGGGTGCTGCCCGCGCCCGTTCCCACTGGTGAGATCTTCGTCACACTCGGTTCTCCGTGGGTACCGCCGGACGTGATTGACGACTTCATTATGTATCTTTTCGGTGTCCCTGGCCCGTATTCGCACTGGGACGAACGGAGCATGCGGGAATACCTGCGGACAAAATTCGATCCGCTTACGGGCAGCTGGGAGATCGCGGATAAAGCAAGATACGATCATAACGTGGCGATGACCAGCACCTACGGCACGTCCCGGATCGAGGCGCTGCATATTCTGGAACGGACGCTGAATCTCCGTCCCATCGCGGTCACGGACGAAAAAAAGACGAACGCCACAAAAAGCGGCGTGACGCGGGTGCTCAATCAGGCGGAAACTGCGTTGGCGCTGGAAAAGCAGAAAAAGCTGATTTCCGCGTTCCAAAGCTGGGTTTGGACGGACGAAAAGCGCAAAGAACGGCTGGAGATGATTTTTGAAAACAAATTCAGCTGCGTGGTACGCCGCCGTTTCAGCGGGGCGTTCCTCACTTTCCCCACCATGAGCCCTGCGGTGACGCTGCGTGATTATCAGAAGGACGCCGTTGCCCGCATTCTGTTTTCGTCGAATACACTGCTGGCGCACGACGTGGGGGCGGGCAAGACTTACGTGATGATCGCGGCGGGCATGGAGCTGCGGCGCACCGGCAGGTCAAAAAAGAACCTTTACGTGGTGCCGAACAACATCGTGGGACAATGGGAAAACATTTTTCACACCATGTACCCGCAGGCAAAGCTATTGATCGTGGAACCGAAAACCTTTACGCCCGGCAAGCGCGAAAAGATGCTGGAGCGCATACGGGACGGGGAATTCGACGGGATCATTATGGCGTACAGTTGCTTTGAGCAAATTCCGCTTTCCAAATCCTATTACGAAGGCGAGCTGGAGGCGCGAAAAAAGGAGCTGGAGGATTTCGCAGACGGGACAAAGGTGACAAAAACCAGGCACGCGGCGCTGGAGAAGATCAGGGAAAAGCTGCGGGAACTGATCAGCGCGGTAGAAGAGAGCTACGACGGCGTCTACTTTGACGAGCTGGGCGTTTCCCGCCTGTTTGTGGACGAGGCGCACAATTACAAAAACCTGCCGATCAGCACGAAGATCACCAAGGTGCTGGGCGTGAATAAGAACGGCTCCCAAAAATGCACGGATATGCTGGGCAAGGTGCAGGCGATCCAGCGTCAGAACGGCGGTGGCGGCGTGGTTTTTGCCACAGGCACACCGATCACCAACTCCGTCACAGAGGTGTTTACCCTGCAGCAGTACCTGCAGAATGGCGAACTGGCGTTGCTGGATCTGCAGAATTTTGACAGCTGGATCGGCATGTTCGCCGAACCGGTGACGGAATTTGAGATCGACGTGGACACTTCCGGCTACCGCCTTGCCACACGCTTTTCCCAATTCCACAATCTGCCGGAGCTGACGAACCTGCTGGCGGGGATCGCGGATTTCCACACGGTGGACGGATCCGACGGCATACCGGTGCTGGACGGCTATACGGACGCGCTGGTGGGCAAGACGCCCGCGCTGGACGCGTATTTGAAAACCATATCCAACCGGGCCGATCTTGTGCGCAACGGTCTCATATCACGCAAAGACGACAACATGCTGCTGATTACCACAGACGGGCGCAAGGCGGCGCTGGATCTGCGTCTTGCGGAACCGACGGCGGCCTTCGACGTAAACAGCAAGGTTTACCGCTGTGCCGAAAACGTATGGGATATCTATCTGAAAACGGCTTCAGCACGCAGCGCGCAGCTCGTTTTCTGCGACGTTTCCACGCCGAAACAGGCGTTTAATATGTACGATGAATTAAAGCGTATCCTTGTGGGCTTCGGCATTCCCGAAAGCGAGATCGCCTTTGTCCATACCGCCGATACGGAGATAAAACGGCAAAAGCTGTTTACCGCCGTCAGACAGGGCGAGATACGGGTACTGATGGGCTCTACCTTCAAATTGGGATTGGGTGTAAACGTACAGGATAAGCTGATCGCCCTGCACCATCTGGACGTACCGTGGCGGCCCGCCGACATGGTGCAGCGGGAGGGCCGCATCCTTCGTCAGGGCAACGAAAACGATAAAGTGAAAATCTTTCGCTACGTTACCGAAGGCAGTTTTGACGCGTATTCCTGGCAGCTGCTGGAAACCAAGCAGCGCTTTATTACCGAGCTGCTTTCCGGGTCGCTCACGCAGCGCAGCGGCAGCGACGTCGCCGATACAGTACTGGATTACGCGGAGGTCAAAGCGCTGGCGGTGGGCGACGAACGGATCAAAGAGCGTGTGGAGACCGCCAACGAGATCACGCGGCTGACCGCGCTGCAGGCGAAGACCCGCGCTGAGAAGCTTCGCCTCTCGCAGGAACTGGAGGCGCTGCCGGGACAGATAAAGGATTTTACCGAAAAACTGGCGGTCGCGCGGCTGGACGCGGCGGACTATGCCGCGTGGAAGAAATCGCAGCCCGTTCCCGTTACGACGAAAGAAAAGAGTGACGAGGCGGAACGCCGCCGTCATCTGCGTGAAACGCTGCATAAGAGACTTTCGGAAAACGTAATGTGCACGCATGAAACGCCGCTGTTCACTTATGCCGGTTTTGAAGTTGTGCTTCCCGCGCACATGATGAAAGAAAAGCCATACGTATGGTTGAAAAAACACGGCAGCTACTATGTGGAAACGGGCGGCAGCGAGGCGGGAGGATTGATCCGGCTTGATAACTTCCTTGAGGCATTCCCGCAGCGTGTTGATAATCTGTGGGACACCGTGAAAAAACTGACGGTGCGGCAGGCGGATATCAGGCGGGAGCTTGCCGCCGGCGCGGATTACGGCGACGAGCTGGAAGCCCTGATGAAAAAACTGGAACAAATCGATAAAGAATTGGGAGTGGATAAAAAATGAGCGATCTGAAAATGAGCAATATCCCGCAGATGACGGTAGGAAAGACGGTGGAAAAACTGACGGTGCTTTACGGCGGCGCGGTGCAGAACGGCGTGCCTTTCAAAACGCTGCCGAGCGTAATGCTGTGGGGCCCGCCCGGCGTCGGTAAGAGTCAGGCGATCCGGCAAATTGCGCGGCGGCTGGAAAACGATACGGGAAAAAAGACGCGGGTGACCGATGTGCGATTGCTGCTGTTCAATCCCATCGACCTGCGCGGCATCCCCACCGCCAACGCGGACAAAACGCTGGCCATCTGGCTCAAACCGCAGATCTTTCAGATGGACGACAGCGAAGACGTGATCAACCTCCTGTTTCTGGACGAGATCTCCGCCGCGCCGCAGAGCGTGCAGGCGGCGGCATATCAGATCACGCTGGACCGCGTGGTGGGAGAACATAAGCTGCCGGATAACTGCGTCGTACTGGCGGCGGGCAACCGGGTGACGGACAAGAGCGTGGCCTTCAAAATGCCCAGGGCACTCGCCAACCGCCTTTTGCACATCGAGATCGAGGGCAGCTTCAAAAGCTGGAAGGAATGGGCGATCGGGCACGGCGTCAACGAAAAGATCGTCGGATTTCTGTCGTTCCGGCCCAACTTCCTGATGGGCTTCGACCCCGCCACGGATGATCTCGCGTTCCCCACGCCGCGAAGCTGGGAGATGGCGGGCAATCTGCTGGACCTCTCCGGCGGCAGCGTGGACGACTGCTTTACATTGCTGTGCGGCCTTGTCGGCACCGGCGCTGCCATGGAACTGCGCACATGGGAAAAAATCTGGCGGGAGCTGCCGAGCGTGGAGGATATCTTTAACGGCAAAACGCCGCCCGTCCCGACAAAACCGGACGCCCTCTACGCGCTGGTCTCCGCCATGACGGCCTACGCGCGGGAGCACAAGGACGATCTCATGCGAGTGAGCCATTCCATCGCTTACGCCCTGCGTCTGCCGCCGGATTTTTCGATGGTACTGATGCAGGACTATATGTGTATCGCGCCGGAGTATAAAGAGCAGCTGTTGTCCGTTCCCGACTTTACCCGCTGGCTGAGCACGAAAGGAAGTCTGCTGAATGGACGTACCGAATGATAAGCTGCGGGAATACTCGCGCCGCCTGCTGCTTGCGCGCATGGAGCTGCTGCTGAAAAACGGTTTTTACGGGTTGTTGCTGATGCACATTGGTTTCGCGCTGACGGACGCTGTTGAAAACGCGTGCACCAGCCGGGACGCGAACGGCGAAAAGATCTGCTTCAACCCCGATTTTCTGGAGAGGATTTCCGACAAAGAGCTGCTGTACGCGATGGAACACGAGGTACTGCACCTTGCCCTGCGCCACGGCGCACGCGGCGCGGCTTACGAACCGGAACGCTTCAACATCGCCTGCGATATCGTGGTGAATTCCAACATCCTCAAATCCAACGGCATGGACGAGCGGAGCATCATGCTGCGCGCCAACGGCGGGGTGCAGCGGCACCGTGCACCGGACGGCAGAGAGGGGTATGAATTCACCGCGGAGGAGCTCTATGCGCTGATTCCGGACCCAAACGGCGATCCCATTAAGGGACCGGGCAGTAAGGCAAAGGGAAACGGAAGCAAGAAAAAAAAGACCGACAATAAGGAGGAAACGCAGAACGACGATAGCAGCCCCGATAAAGCACAAAACGAACCGGAATCCGATGCTGAAAATGAGGATTCCGGCGGAGGCGGGAAAGAGACCGAAAAGGGCGGGGATGGCGCACAGAACGGCGGAGCGCGGAACAGCGGCGGCAGTGCCGGAAAAAGCAGCGGCAGAGAAAAGGGCCGCGCGAAGAATAAGAAAGGTCCGGTTGGAGGCGGTGGCTGGGATGAGCATACGCCGATGAACGCGGAAACAGAGGAAGACGATACCTTGCGCGCGGTGTGGGTACAGCGTATTGTGAACGCCGCCGAGGCGATCGAGTTCAGAGAGGCCTCCAATGGTCGTGGCACCCTGCCGGCTTTTGCCGCGCGGCTGCTCAAAGAGCTGCGGCGTCCGCAGACGGACTGGCGGACGATCCTGAACGATTTTGTGCAGGAAGAGATTGCGGATTATTCCTTTTCCCCGCCGGACCGCCGTTTTGAAGAAAGCCCGTTCTTTCTTCCGGATTTCAACGAAAAGGAAGATACCGTCAAAGACATTTTGTTCATGGTGGATACCTCCGGCAGCATGAGCGACGCCGCGATCACCGCCGCGTTTTCGGAGATCAAAGGAGCCATCGATCAGTTCGGCGGCAAGCTGTGTGGCTGGCTGGGCTTTTTTGACGCCGCGATCATCGAGCCGCAGCCCTTTGAAAATGAGGACGAATTCAGGGTGATCCGCGCCTACGGGGGCGGTGGCACGGATTTTCAGATCATCTTTGAATACGTGGCGCGGCACATGCAGGATCAACTCCCCGCCAGTATCATCATTCTTACGGACGGGTACGCACCGTTCCCGCAGGAGCACCTCGCCATGGGTATCCCGGTGCTGTGGCTGCTGAATAATGAAGAGGTGGACCCGCCGTGGGGCAAGGTGGCAAGGATCAAAGTGTAAAAATGATCATGAGACAAAAATGCCGTATGGAGTATTGTATTCTATTGTATGATTCGTTATAATTAGAAACGAGGTGTTGCAAATGGGAAAAGAAAACATCGGTATTCTCTTTGATTCCCTGATCAAAAAGGGATTCCTTTCACAAAGAAAAGAAACATCTGCCGGTTTTAATATTTTTAAGGCGCTTGGCATCGAAGCCAAAGAGGTGTTGACCTGCCGTTTCTTTGGAGCCATTCTGGAACCAAACGGCTCACACGGACTGGGCACCGAGCCGCTGCGATTGTTTTTGAAAACGGTTTTGCAAGTTGAAGATGATGTGAGGAATGCATCTGTTGTGCTGGAAGAAACAATTAAAGATGACCGACGTGTTGATATCGTGATTCGAAACAACGGAAACGTTTATCCGATCGAAGTGAAGATCAAAGCGGATGACCAGGATACACAGCTCGAAGACTACTATCGTTATTATTTCGGGCATACTAACGGGCGTATTTATTATCTGACGCCAAGTGGATGGTTCCCTTCAAAGAAAAGCATGAGGAACCTATCAAAGGAATCCGTTGTTTGTATCTCTTTTGCCAAAGAGATTGATGCTTGGTTTGATAAATTGAAAGCGGTAAAACTGGAACCGGTAACGGGAATTACAAGCATTATTTATCAGTATAAAGAGGTGATCTCAGATATGTGTACGTCGGAAAATGAAAAGATGACAGTTTTGGAAACACTTGAATGGGAAAACGGTTTTGAAGCAAACAAAAAAACGAAAGCATTGATTGAGTTACTTGCACTAAACGGAGATAAAAACGGAGCGTTGCAGATACTCCTGCAGACTGAATTTCTGCGCAGCCGGATTTCTTTTGATGAAAACAGGTATTGCTATACAGAACCGGACGACGAACAGAGAAAAATGCTTGACGGTCCGCATGCACGATTGTATATCGCCAGAAAAAACAACGAAACGGTCCCGATTGCATCTATTTGTATTGCTACGAATCTCTACCTTGCTTGTAAAGATGACAAACGAGATCCGAAGTCAAAAAACGGTTGGAAGGATGATGAGTGCTGGGCATATCTGCACCCGGATGGTAATGGAAAAAAGTTTCGGATGGATGACTGCAGAAACTTAGTAGAAGAAAAATATAATAAACCGATCGATATCTCCTTGTTGCTGGCAGATATCACCGAGGGGTAAAATATGAACGTAAAGCAGCCCAAAAAGATGCTGGTGATGAACATTCTGGACATTCTCAGGAAGTACACGGACGAGGATCACCGTTTGAGTCAGAAGGACATCATCGAAATCCTGAAAACCGAATACGGCATGACGGCGGACCGCAAGGCCGTGCGCCGGAACCTGACGAACCTGATGGAGGCGGGGTACGAGATCGAATACAGCGAATCGATCCGCATGACGCCGGACCGTGACACCGGGAAGCTGGTGGAAAACGTGGTCACCTCGGACTACTATCTGGTGCGGGAGTTCACCGACGCGGAGCTGCGGCTGCTGATCGACGGCCTGCTGTTCTCCAAGCACGTGCCCTACGCCCAGTGCAAAGAGCTGGTGGAAAAGCTGGAAGGTCTCTCAAACAAGTATTTTCAGTCGCGGGTGAAGCACATACGCACCCTGCCGGACCGCTCCACGGAGAATAAACAGCTCTTCTACACCATCGAGGTGCTGGACGAGGCCATCAGCCGCGGCAGGCAGGTGTCTTTCCGGTACCTGAGCTACGGGCTGGATAAAAAACAGCATCCCCGTACCGATGGGGACGGGAACGTGCGGGAGTATATCATCAACCCCTACCAGATCGCGGCGGCGAACGGGCGGTATTATCTGATCTGCAATCTGGACGGCAAGGAGGACGTTTCCAACTACCGGCTGGACCGCATTGCGGAGATCCGCCTGCTGGATTCCCCCGCCAAACCCGCCAAACAGGTGCGGGGGCTGGAACACGGGATGAATCTGCCCAAACACATGGCGGAGCACATCTATATGTTCCAGGGCGAAAGCGCCCCGGTGACCTTCCGCTTCAAGAAGTACCTCATTAACGACGTGATGGACTGGTTCGGCAGCGACGTCAAAATCACCGACGCCCCCGGCGACGAAGCCACCGCCCGCGTGACCGTGAATCTGGAAGCCATGCGCCACTGGGCGATGCAGTACGCCCGCCACGCTACCATTCTCTCCCCCCAATCCCTCGCCGACACCGTCGCCGCCGACCTCAAAGAAGCAGCGGAAAACTATCAATGAAGGAGTAGGAGTTAACGACTACACACAAGTTAATGATTGCAGTTATATTTTTGATCGTGTTTCAGGGGGAAAGCTTATTTCTGTTATCATATCTGATGATGAATTTCAGACGAATCACATAGTAAGTGGTAGTGATCGTTCTGCAAGATATGATGGTGTTTTTATCTGTGAACCATCAACAATTTTCATAATTGAGAATAAACCATGGGTTGGAAATATATGGGAAGGCCAGTTGGATCCAAATATAAAAAAGATGCAGGATGTGGAAATAATTGAAATACCGTGTACATTGTCTTGGCGGGAGATAATCAATTCACTTAACAATTTAAATAATAGCGATGTTTTTTCACCGCTCGAACATTCTCTTGTTAATGATTTTACTGAATATGTTGATCAAAACTACGGATGGTTGAATCCATATAATAAATTTCACCTTTGTAAATCAAACAAGTATCTGTTAGATCATAAATGCATTCAAATCATGCAGGAATATGATAAAAATGTCTGGTATCATAAGGGTTGGAAGCATTATGTTTCGGGAAACTATATAATACCAGAAATTGCTTTGGATAGCGCCGTACAAGACGGTAACTGGGAAATCAATCTTTGGATGTATGCTGGTGATATTATGAATGCTTCAAGAGAAGCGTACAGAAAAATGAACAGACAAGAACTTCTAAAGCTGAAAGAAAACGATCCGCATTATTCATTTGCACCAAATCTCCATTTTTCTACACAACAAACAGGAAAAGTATGGTGTAATACTACACTTTCTTTTGATAAGTATCTTGAATATTGGCAAGATCAGAAAAAGCAGGGTAAGATTAACCAAATAAAAAGAACAGAATTTGAATCATATCCAAAAGAGCTTTTGCAAAAAGGAATGATGGCTCAGTCTGATATTGAAGAATTTAAGGATAAAATAACATCGAAAAACTATCAAAAAGTTAATCTGTGTCCTGGTTTTTTAATTAAGTATTCTTGGAAAAAGGAAGAAGCGATTGAATTAGATAAAAAAGGGGAATTTGGGAACATATTTAAAGAAGTAGTAAAGAGAACTATGGATGTTTTTAAATAAGAAGTTCTGGAAAAAAATTAATAC
This sequence comes from Acutalibacteraceae bacterium, assembly GCA_045605525.1. Taxonomy (GTDB): domain Bacteria; phylum Bacillota; class Clostridia; order Oscillospirales; family Acutalibacteraceae; genus RUG806. Next base: position 11,185 of record JAZUQC010000067.1, on the reverse strand, counting down.
TGGAATAAAATCAAATAGGAACCCCCGGCTTAGCCGGGGGTTCCTATTTGCAATTCAAAAATCGTCTTCGGCTGCTTCGTTTTCCTCTACCGCAGTTTGCCATTTCTCCGGATAATGGCATTTGAGATAGGCGGTCCAGTAGGCGAGCAGCGCGTAGGAAACGGCGTGGGATTTACAGAACGCATAGGGGCAATACTTTTCGATATCGTCAAACACTGCGTTGGCGGTTTCTTCATCGATCCCGCGTTTCAGGCAGCCGTCGCAAGCGGGCAGGCCGTTATCTTCGTCGTTGCCGTAAACAAAAAGCTCTCTTTGCGTCTTAAGAACGTCCGGCTGTTTTTTATTGATTGCTCTGCGAGAGAGATCGGCGCCTGACATCGAATACCCCGCCAACATGTGCAGGATCTCCATGACCTGCTCCTGATACAGGATGACGCCGCAGGTCTCTTTCAGGATCGGCTCCAGTGCGGGCGTGCGGTAAGTCACGTTTTCCGGATGGAGTTTTGCTTCCAGATATTCCTGGATAAAATCCTCCGTCCCCGGTCTGTCCAGCACGTAAATCGCGGCGAGATCCGCCATAGAGTTTGGTAACGCTTCTTTCAGCAACTCCCGCATGCTTTCATTCTCAAAACTGAAAACGGATTCGCTCTTCCCCGTGCGCAGCATATCGAAGGTCTCTTTGTCCGCAAGGTCGATCGTATCCAACCGGAAATCCGGCTCTTTTTCCCGGATGCGTTTGTCCGCCGCATCCAACGTGCCGAGCACGTTCAGCGGCGTGAAGTCCACGTCCAGTGCACCGAATCTTTCCAGCGCCCATGTTTTTTCATACTGCGTCATAACGACGCCGTCTTCCTTTTTGATCAGCGGAATCAAATCAACTGTTTCGTCGGTAAGAATCGCGAGCTTGCAGGGGTGAACGCCGACCGAATACAAAAGATTGTAATCAGCCCTGCGGTAAAAATCGTAAACCAGCCGGATCAGACGGTCTAACCGTTTGTCCGGACGGTGGATCGACCGATAATACGCCACCTTTCCGTCCTGAATCGCGGAGACGATCGAGAAATAATGACGATTTACCCCGATCTCGTCCAGATAGTCATAGATCCGCTTTTTTTCTATGCCCAGAACTCTGCCGATCTCCTGTATGGCATGGATTTCGGAATAACCGGTTCGCAGCGAACAAACGGGAAAAACGTGCTCCTCGCCGTATTTTTCTTTGAGATACCGGATCAGCCGATCCCGATCCTGCGGCGCAACGTCGATATCGATATCCGGCGTCGTGATCCTCTCCGGGTTCATAAAGCGCTCAGAGCTCAGCCCGTATTTAACGGGGTCGACCTCCGTAACGCCGCAGGCGTAAAGTGCAAGGCAGCCCGGCGCAGGTCCTCTGCACGGCCCCACCGGGCCCCCCGCGCTTATCGCGTACCGCACGACGTCCCATATCAATAGAAAGTAATCGGCATAGCCCATTTTGCGGATATACAGGATCTCCTCTTCCAGCCGCTGTTTATATTCCGGCGGGATGACCCCGCTCAGGCGTTCTTTCAGCCCGTTCAGGCACAGCTCCCGGAAATACTTCCCGGCGTGCTCGCCGTTCGGCGTCTGGAACGGCGGAAGCGATACAAGGTCAGGGAACAGCCCAAGATCGCCACTGCAGCGGGCGGCGATCTTTCCTGCGTTCTTCACCGCTTCTTCATATCCGTGAAAACGATATTCCATTTCTACCCTGTGTTTCAAATAATACTCGTCGGTCTCAAGCCCCGTTCCGGCACATTCCGCTTCTGTCAGCCCCAGCGCGATGCACGTGCGGATTTTCTGCAGCTCGGCGTCTTCCTTGTCAACGTAATGGACGGCGTTCGTTGCAACGGTCTGAAGTTTCGTATTCTTCGCCAATTCCAGCAGCAGCGGCAGAAGTTCTTTTTCCTTCTGCAGACCGTGATCCTGCAGTTCGATATAGAAGCCGTCCGGGCCGAAGACGCTGCGGTAGAACACCGCTGCCCGAACCGCTTTTTCCCGTTCGCCCGAAAGCAGCGCCTTCGCGATCTCGCCTTCCGGTCCGGCGGATAAGGCGATCAGCCCGTCGCTGCGCTTTTTCAGTGCCTGAAGGGGCACGACAGGCGTAACCCCGTCGCTTTGCAGCCACGCGTCGGAAACCAGCCGCACCAGATTTTTGTAGCCGGTCATATCCTCGCAGAGAAGCACGAGAGGGGAGTGTTCGTCCGCAGTGCCCACGGTGACCTCGCAGCCGACGATAGGCTTGATCTCATAGCGGTTGCACGCCCGGATAAAATCCGGCACGCCGAACATCACGTTTTTATCGGTGATCGCCAGCGCCTCCATGTCGTTCTCCCTTGCTTTTTCAACCAGGTCTCGGATATTGCAGACGCCCTCGGGGTTGGTGTAGCCTGTGTAAACGTGTAAATGCGCAAATGTGTTCATCGTTCTTTCTCCTTTTCGTGTTACTTTCTAATCGCAGATCTCACTCAACTTGGTCGGTTTCGGCCTCTTTTTTTTTCGGGATCGACCGACGGTTTTATTGTAACCGTCCCGGTGGGCTCTTTTGGGGTCATGGAAGGGTGTATTATCAAAACAGAAGCCCGCCGGGTGTGAACAATCTGTAAACAATCTGCGGATTTGGACCAAGTAGAACCCAGGTTTACGATTAAAAATAACTGGCGGGAAACGGCGCGGTTCCCATGCGCCGAAACCATCCCATACACATTTTCGAAAAAGGAGAAAAAAGATGGAACAGAATCAAACAAATCAAACAAAAAAGCTGACAGGCACACAGGAAAACGTCATCGTAGGCGTAGTCGCCGTTCTTTTAACGGTGTTCCTGTTTGTTTTTGTCGGGTGGGACGGCCTGAAAAACTGGTTTTCCACGCCGCTTATCTGGCTTCATACCGATTGCGTCACGGCGGAAGCACAATTGAAGAAAGAAACCGACGATGAGATCCAGCTGCTGATTTATGCTGTCAATGAATTTCACAGACCGATCACGAGCTATCATCTGGATATCATCTGCGATTCCGCGGTTTATACGATCCGGGATAACTACGGCAAAAACGGCGAATTCGTCATCGCAAATCGAATCTGCGTGGAAAAAAACGGACCGCATGCGGATTTTTATAAAGCACTCTCCGGTAAAGATGTGGAAGATATCAAGCTGAAAGTTCACGTCCGCTCTCTGTACAGCGGCGACGAAAAGTTGGTCAAGCAGACGGGGCTTGTGAAGATCATCGGGCTGGCGGTGATCTCCGTTTTGAGCGGTCTGCTGGTGGCAAAGGCTGATATCAAAAACCAATGGCTGCGTTTGCTGCTGAAGCTGTTGTGTGTACCGTCGCTGGTGGTGTTGTTTGTGTTGATGGTCGCTGTCTCGTCCTCCGGTGACTCCGGAAACAGCGTGGCGACAGGACGTAGCACGGCGGACGCCAACGCGCGCAGCAGGGCCGCGGAGGAGTATAAACGGCAATCGGGCCATAAGGCGGGCGCGGTCATGACCGGGCGGCCGCAGGACGCCGCACGGGCGCAGGGGCAGATGGATAAGGCCTTTGCGGATATGATCGCCGCAAACAACTCGCAGGCGAAAAAGGAATATCAGAAGTGGGCGCAGCATAAGGCAAACGCCGAAATGCGCGGCAACCAGCACGACGCCGCCTTCGCCCAGCGCCAGATGGACCGGTATATGGCGGATATGCTGCAGGGTAAATGACCCCTGCCCCGAAAACGCCCCATCGGAAGTGGTATTAATTGTATTGCGGGGCGCAAAGACGCCTATCCGGTAGACAAAAACAAAGAAAGAGGGACAAAGATGGAATTGAACCAAACAATCGAAAAAAGTAATGACTTTCTGAAAAACGGCATAGACAGAATCCCGACCGGGATTCTTTCTCTTGACGATACGCTTTGCGGCGGCTTGCCCCGCGGCTCTTTCACCTTGATCGCAACGCGTCCTGCCATGGGGAAAACGACCTTCGCAATGCAGCTTGCGGGAAATATTGCCACAGCCGGTAAATTCGTCTATTTTTGCTCTATGGAATCCAATGTAATCTGGTTCAACAGGTTTTTTCGGAAGCAAACCGGTACCATTCCTGTACGCGAAACACTCTATTTCGACGGTCACGCGAAAGCTGACGTTCCTTATATTACAGAAAAGATACGCTCTTTTTCAAAATGTGATGCGGTTTTTGTTGATTATCTTCAGCTGATGCACTCGACAAAAAGTAAAGACAACAGGGTTCAGGAGGTCACCGAGATCACCAGAGACCTGAAGCTTATGGCCAAAAGCCTCAATGTTCCGGTAGTTGTGTGTGCCCAGCTTTCAAGAAGCGCAGGAGGCAAAGGCACGTCGCACAAGCCTCAGTTGGCAGACCTCAGACCCGGCTCCATTGAACAGGATGCGGACATCGTAATTTTTCCTTTCCGCGAATCGTTTAATATTGAAGACACAGAAACAAATGAAAAAGCTGAGCTGATCGTTGTTAAGAACCGTTACGGTCCGACTGGGGCGATCCCGGGTCATTGGGATCACGAAAGAATGAAATTTGAGGAGTAATGTGAATGACCTATGTGATGAGCGACCTGCACGGGTGTTACGACAAATACGCGAAGATGTTGGAGAAGATCGGCTTCGGGGACGGCGATACGCTGTATATCCTCGGCGACGTGATCGACCGGGGACCGGACGGGATCAAAATCCTTTTGGATATGATGGGCAGAAAAAACGTGATCCCCGTCATCGGGAACCACGAATCGCTGGCGTTGTCGAGTTTCAAGCTGATCCGGGACGGCGCGTCCGAAGAGGAACTGCGAAAAAAATGCGCGTATTGCCTGTGGATGCTGTCCGACGGCGAGCCCACCGCGGCAGCGTTCCGGGCATTGCCCAAAGAAACGCAGGCGGCACTGGTGGATTACATTGAAAGCTTTTCGGTGTATGAAGAGATCACGGTTGAGGGGCGGCGGTTCCATCTTTCGCACACCCTGCCGGACTACCGCCCCGGGCTGGATATCCACGACGTAACCCTGCGGGAGTTCATCTGGGGCGAGCCGGATTATACCGTCCGCTACGGCGACAACGCCCGGTTTGTTACCGGACATACCCCCACCAATGTGATCGCCCCCGCGTTTTTCGGAAAGATCTGGCAGGGCTGCGGCCATATCGCCATCGACTGCACCGCCGCCTGGGGCGGCCGCCTCGGCTGCCTGTGTCTGGATACGATGGAAGAAGAATATACATAAAGAGAGGCATATTATGGATCATTCTGACTATTTTGTTATTGAAGGCGGTGTGCTGAAGGAGTACAACGTAAACACGCAGATCATTCTTCCTGAAGGAGTGCGGGAAATCGGGGACGGGGCTTTTTCTTGCTACCTCAACATTGTCAGCGTAACGCTGCCGGAGGGATTGGAACGTATCGGCGAACGTGCGTTTTACATGTGCGGCAAGTTAAAAAGCATCAACATTCCCGAAAGTGTGAAGGAGATCGGAGCGTCCGCTTTTAGAGGATGTTGCAAGTTGTCGATGATCACGCAGCCTACAGAAAACGCCGTTCTCGGTGATGATGCTTTTCGTGAATGTACAGGACTGATCGATAAGAATGGTTTTTTGATCGTTGGGAACGTATTGTACGGGTATTACGGCTCCGATGATTATGTAGTCATTCCCCAAAGCGTGAAAAAGATTGGAAGAAATGCGTTTTCGGGGTATGGGGATATTTCCGAGAACGCACAAGAACTGTTAATAGAAGAACATATAGAAACCGTAGTATTACCCGACGGACTGGAAGAAATCGGCCGTGGTGCGTTTGAGTTTTGCGACAACTTTAGGGAGATTTCATTACCGGAGAGCGTGAAACACATAGAAGACGCGGCTTTTCTCGGATGCGAGCGGTTGGTGGATGAAAACGGTTTTGTGATTATGGGCGGCGTCTTATTTGATTACTTCGGCGGGCTTTCCGAAGTAATCATCCCGGACGGTGTCACACGGATCAACGGATTTGCGTTCCACGGTAACGACGAACTCCTGCGGGTCACGTTGCCGGAGAGTGTGAAAAGCATCGGCAGTGACGCATTCATAGATTGTAGCAATCTGATATGTGTCGATCTGCCGAAAGGCGAGATCTCTATTGAAAAAGATGCGTTTTGTTTCTGCGACTGTTTTTTGGCCAAAACGGAAAAATTAAAGGAAAGGATTTTTGAAAATGAAAAGAATCATCACGTTTGTAATCGCTTTAGCATTGCTGTTTTCTTTATGTTCCTGCACCGGGACCGGTGAACAGGAAACGCCCTCATCGCGGGAAAACGGTAATACCATGTCCCCGGTAACCGGAACGCAACAGACACAACCGTCGGAGACTCCGACGGAAACGACCGCAAGGCAGCCTCATCAGGAATACGTCGAGACCTATTTCATTTACGCGGAGTCTGGTGCGGTCGTGACGTGGTTTGACAGTCAGACAGGTGAGTTCAGGTACAAATGGAAATGCGAAACCTGCGGTACGACGCAAAACGGGGAAACTTCGGGAAACCGCCTGACGTCAAACGGGTCGTCTTCAAACGATGGGTTTACCTGTACGAATCCGAATTGTGCGATGTGGGGCAAATCACAGCGGGCGATCATCAAATGCGATGTGGACGGCAAATGGATAGACGTTTACGATTGAGAGGCATTTCACTATGGATATTTACCGATTTATCAATTCAAAGGATATCCGTGCGCATCTGGAAAATATCGGATATCAGTTCAATGCGCTTGAGGCGGCGTGGCTGGTGTATCAGTGCCATACCGCGACGATGTAAGAACAACACGCCGCGTGGAGGGAGATCATCGATACCATGCCGGATATGCGGGTGGAATTCCTGGATGACAGCCGGGAGCCGTTTGAGAGTCTGCATCAATTCCTGTGCGATTATATCGCGATGGAACAAATTTGGTTCCAAAGATTTATCACGCCCGAGGAAAATGCAGTCTACGAATACGGGTATTACGAACGAGAAATCGACTACCGATATACTTCCGGTCTTTTCGCGGAATACGGCGCCTGTTTTTCCGCTATGAAAGAAGAGTTGGCGGCGTACAAAATCGGAGGAATCACTCATTTTTTTATCAATAAAAGAAAAATCGACGGCGATGAATATGATCCGATCATGATCTTCAATCCGAGCGGTGCGGTGAATGAGGTCTTTGCGATTGCTCAAAAAAAGGAGATGGAACGTCGTATACACGGTTTTTTCTTCAAATTATGGTTTGCCTTCCCCTTGCCCTTCAAAAAGGGCGATATCGTTTACGATCCAAACGGTAACGAGAAAGATTTTTGCGATGGGCCGTTTGTGCTAACGGAAACCGCTGCGGATATTTTTAAAGTGACGGGGCGGCATATGCACTGCTACACGGATATGACGGCATATGGGTATTTTCAGAAAGAAGACGGAACGCTGTATGCGGAATGCATGCATCATTATATGGATCTGGAACGGTATCCGGAAGAAAAGCTGACGGGTAAAAAACGGATCCTGAAAGCACTCGGCAACCACCTGAAGGGCGAGATCGACGCGATATTGTTTGCGTGGGCGTATCATCAGATCCTTCTGGAAGAATCCGCACGCGAAAGTTTGCCGCGGGATATCACAGACGAGGGTATGCTGCTTTCGGGACTGAAACCAAATACTATAAAAGAGGGAGAGGAATGAAAAATCAGGATAATGCAGTTTCAACAGGCATGCCCGCATTGGACAATCTTCTCGGCGGCGGGTTACGGCGCGGAGAGCTGAGCTGTCTTGCAGACAGCGTTCGGACGGACAGCACGGAACTTCTGTGCGATATCGCGACGGCTTTTACGGAACAAGCGGATGAAAACGTGCTGCTGGTTTGCCTTTCCGGCACAGAGGAAGAAAGAGCGAAGCAAAAAACGGAAATCGTTCGGCGGCTTGCCGAAAGAACGGGCCTGACGCAGGGAACGCTTGCCCGGCGGTTTTTGGTCGATTTCTCGTCAGACTGTTATACCCCGTCTTCCCATCGGGAGTTGCTGCTTTCGGACGATTCGATCGGACTGGTTCTGATCGACCGTTTTGATCGTATGTACGGCGATTGCGGAGGCGATATCCGCAAACGCTGGGAATACTCCGGTTGTAACTGTGACGAATTCGAACGCCGTCTTTCGCCGCCGTCCTGTGTCCCTTATGTCTTCAAAAAGCTGGCGCGTATGTTTGCTGTGCCGATATTGGCTGTGCAGCGGGTCCCAAAAGCGGCGATCTGCTCTTTTTACGGGTTCGGCATCTCACCGGAGTTCGATCACGTTATGTTTTTGCGTGAAACCGACGGCGGTTTTGCATTTCTTCCGCCGCAGGGCAATCCACTTCAAATGAGCGGTGCGCTTGCAGCGGCGTATCACATCTGGCGGCGCTGTGAACCGTTGGCACATAAGCACGCCGCGTGGCGGGAGATCGTTGAAACCGTACCGGACGAGGCGATCCCCTTTGCAAATTGGAAAGCCCCGCGGGAGAGTGTGCACGCCTTTCTGCGGGACTATATGGCGCTGCACGACCGTCTGCTGCGGGAGTTCTATGATACAGACGGGCAGATCGCCTATAATTATTACGATCCGGAAATTGATCTGCTTTTGGATAACCGGGGCATCTATTACGACCTGAACGCCTGCCTTGACGACGCACTGGTCGAACTGGAGGATTCCGACGCATATGATGTGTGGCTGTACCGCATTGATCTCACTAACGGACTTCGCACAAGGGTTTTGTTCGACAAGCGCCGCGAGCCGCTGGATGTAAAGCCCGAATATCCGCTTTTTGTGACAGAAGAAACTATTTTGTGGGATTCCTTTGTGACCCTGAACCGTTGGTTTGGAGATGAACCGGAACCGCTTTCTCCACAAGATGACTTCCCCTTCTGATACTTTGATGTTGAAAACGAAATAAATCATAACCACAAATCTATTGTGGCACCTTTTGCACCTTTTTGTCCAAATAAGCGGGTGGAAACAAAGTCCTAAGTAAGGGACAATTGTTCGACGGTTTTCCTTGACAAATTTCCTCCTGCCATGATATTCTATTGATCAAGGGAACATTTGTTCGCTTTGTTGAGTAAATCTGGAGGAATCAAAATGGCACAGGAATTTGACCTTGGCTTTTTGGGGCTGAACGGCACGATTGACGCAGAGGTGGCGCAGGCACTGCTTTCCGAGAAAAACGACATAACAAAGATCCCTGCTTCGGCACGTTACCTTGCCGATAAAAAGAACGGTGCAGCTCTATATAACCAAGCGCGAAGAATCATGAAGATCGCCTGGGATCAGGAAATGCGCCGGGAGGGAGTCAATACTTTTCCGGGAATTATACGGAGGATCATCCGCCGACGTTGTTAAAAGATACGGACGCCGCTGCTATTGCACAGTTTACAGAGGCGCTCGCTCCGGATATCAATGCATTGTTTGAAGCAGCGGTGGCAGATGCTGAGACAGAGACGGCACAGCCAAATCCCGAAAACCGGCCGGAGGAAGACGAATACGACGATCCGTTGATGGATCTTCTGTTTGAAAACTACTTCAAAACCGTCTTTTCCGATATAAATGAAGCGTTGGAAGCAAAAGCAGAAGAACTCGGTGCAACAACGGAAGATATGCCAGTGGAGGCGTCCGCCGCGGTGCTGGATCAATGGGCTGACGACGTAATCTCGCAAGAGCTGGCTATCATGATCGCTGGGCAAAAAGCAAAGGAGTTGTTTGCCTTATCCAAAAACGTGCCACAAGAAACAGATTTTTCCTCCCGTCAGGAAAACCGTGCGCGGAAAGACGCTTACCGGAAAATATTCCATACCCGTGCAAAGGTTACCGTTGTTCTGTTTCAGGATGATATCCATGATCCGGATCTTCGCGCGGCGGCAATGAATCAGGTGTCCGTGGAGGAACTGGCGGCAGGAAGCGCCTATCTGGATGCGTTTCTGAAAACGCTTGACGAAACTGACCGCAAAATCACGGAGCTGCTGATGCAAAAATACACCCAGCAGGAAATCGCGAATAAGCTTGGCGTCGGGCAGCCGATGGTGAATAAACATATCAAAAAGATTCGGGAGGCGCTGCTGAAATTCGATCCGGAGATCAAAAAGATCCTGTATCTGTTCAAAAAAAACATGATATTTTGAAAAATATCAGAAAAGTGGAATATTTTTCGCGTTTTGTGTCGGTCTATATATGGAACGGTAAAAAGACGGACTAAAAATCTTTCATTTTCTTTCGGATCATTGGAATATTTGTGCTGTTCCCGTTCCGGTCTATACATGGAAGGGTAAAAAAGACGTTTGTTTTTGCAGGCGTCTTTTTTTGATACCCGAAAAAAAGAAAGGAGCCGTTAAATATGGCAAAGAAAAAAGATAATGGTCAGTTCGAAATGCCTGTCACCGAAAAAAGAGAATCCATTTATGAAATGTCTGAACGCTTCAAAAGAGAGCAAGCAGAAAAGGAACCGAAGCCGAAATCCATTCCCATCGAGCATCTGTATCCCTATCCCGATCACCCTTATAAGGTTTTGGATGACGAAGCCATGGACGCACTGACCGAAAGCATCAGAGATCGCGGCGTTATGACGCCGATCCTCGTCCGCGAACGAGACCATGACCCTTACAGGTATAATATCATAGCAGGGCACCGCAGAGTACACGCGGCGCAGAAGGCAGGGCTGAAATCGGTCCCTGCCTTTATTTGTAACGTTTCGCGGGACGAAGCGGCGATCATGGTCGTTGACAGCAATCTGCACCGTGAACGCATCCTCCCGAGCGAGAAAGCAAGAGCGTATAAGATGTGGTATGACGCTAAAAAGCACACCGCAGGGCGACCTCCGAAAAATGCGTCTCAGGTTGAGACGAATATCCGCACAGATGAAGAAATGGCTGTTGAATTCGGCGAGAGCCGTGCACAGATCCATCGCTTTCTTCGATTGAACTATCTTATCCCGGAACTTCTAGATCTTAGGGTGACGGGTATAATCTGAACCCGCCCGAAAACGGTTCTTTTTCAGTCTTTTCGGCGTTTCACCTTTGAAAGGCGACAGCCTTCCTGCGGTCTCAACACCAAAAATCCAATAAAAATAACTCATCTTCGGGTCGAAGATTTTTTACAGAACGGATTTTTGGCGAGACAAGGCACAAAACGCAGAAAATCCTCGGCGGATTTTCGAG
>JAZUQC010000066.1:0-13518 GCA_045605525.1 Acutalibacteraceae bacterium | reverse complement strand
GGCAGGGGCAGTAGGACTTGAACCCACGGCACTCGGTTTTGGAGACCGATGCTCTACCAACTGAGCTATACCCCTAAACAGCAAATATTAAGTTTTATTGAGTTACCATACGAACATAGGGACACGGCTTTGGAGACCGCTGCTCTACCAGCTGAGCTATGCCCCTATATGTCTCTGCCTGATGGTTTTTCCTCCAAGCAGAGTTGGTGGACCATCAGGGACTCGAACCCCGGACCAACCGGTTATGAGCCGGTGGCTCTAACCAACTGAGCTAATGGTCCTCAGCGGTTGCTCAATTATTATAGTAATTTGTGTGCTGTTTGTCAAGCATTTTTTTGAAAAAATGTGCACAATGTTTTGTTGTGTTTTTTTCTGTTCTGCAAAAAGTGTTTCGGTTGCAATGATGGTTGTGCTTGTGGTATAGTAAAATAAGAGAAACAGGAGGTAAAATATGAACATTCCGAAAGCACTGCAAATCCGCATTGACAATTATGCACAAAAACTTTCGCACAGACCGAAATTACAGCAGATGTACCGCAATTGTTGTCCGAATACATTGGAAACCACCGTCACGGACCGTGAGGACGGCTCGCTGTTCGTGTTGACGGGGGATATCCCCGCCATGTGGCTTCGCGATTCCACCGCGCAGGTCACGCACTACCTGCCGCTTACAAAAGACGATGCCGAAATGCGTGCCATTATCAAAGGTGTTGTTACCGCGCAGATGCAATACATCTGCATTGATCCGTATGCCAATGCCTTCAATGCCGAAGCCAACGGTCACGGCCACACGGATGACATTCCGCTGAATGACCCGTGGGTATGGGAACGCAAGTATGAAATTGATTCTTTGTGCTACCCCATGCGCCTTGCATATTTGTATTGGAAGAACAGCGCAGACACTTCCGTTTTTGATGAAACCTTTGTTTCTGCCGCTAAAAAGACGGTTGCACTTTGGCAGACCGAACAGCGTCATTTTGAAAATTCACCCTACCGTTTCAGCAGAACGGGCTGCCCCTATCACGACACCATTCACAACAACGGAATGGGGATGCCTGTCAGCTATACAGGTATGACATGGTCGGGTTTTCGTCCGAGTGACGATGCGTGTACATTCGGCTATTTGCTGCCGTCGAATATGTTTGCCGTGGTGGTGCTTCGCTATCTTGAAGAAATCTTTACGGACATACTGCCCGATGCCGAATTCGTTGCACAGTGCAAGGAATTGAGAATCGAAATCGACTACGGTATTCAGACCTACGGTGTTGTTGACCATCCGAAATTCGGCAAAATCTATTGCTGTGAAACCGACGGTATGGGCAATCGCAGATTGTTTGACGATGCCAACGTGCCGAACCTGATTTCCATGCCGTACCTCGGCTATTGCAAGAATGACGACCCGATGTATGTGCGAACCCGTGCGTTCGTGTTGAGTGAAGAAAATCCGTATTATTACAAAGGCACAGCCGCCTGCGGTGTCGGCAGTCCCCATACACCTGAAAACTACATCTGGCACATAGCCCTTTCCATGCAGGGGCTGACAAGCCGTGACAAGGAAGAAATGAAAAACGTGCTTACCATGCTCGAAAGCACCGATGCCGACACGGGATTTATGCACGAAGGCTTCTGTGCGGATGATCCGACGAAATTCACAAGACCCTGGTTTGCATGGAGCAACTCACTGTTTGCCGAATTTGTTGAATTTGCCGTTGATAACGGTATTGTATAAAGGAGAATAATGATATGAATATACCTCGTCCCGAACATCCCAAACCGCAATTTCAGAGAAACGATTGGATGAATCTCAACGGAACATGGGATTTTGAAATCGACAACGGCAGAAGCGGTCAGCCGAGAAAACTGTATGCAACCGATGCCGTATTTTCGCAGAAAATCACCGTGCCGTTCTGCCCCGAAAGTGAGCTGTCGGGCATCGGCAACAAAGATTTTATGTACGGCGTGTGGTACAAGCGCACATTTGAAATTCCCGCCGAACAGAAAGGCAAAAAGGTGTTTGCACACTTCGGTGCGGCTGATTACAAGACTTTTGTTTATGTCAACGGCTCTCTTGCAGGCACGCACAAGGGCGGTTATGTGTCTTTCCGCATTGATGTGACGGAATTTGTTTGCGACGGCGAAAATGTGATCACCGTTTACTGCGAAGACGACACCCGTTGCCCGATGATCCCCCGCGGGAAGCAGAGTGAAGAATATTTTTCCCACGGTTGCGACTATACTCGCACCACGGGCATCTGGCAGACAGTGTGGCTTGAATTTGTTCCCGTAACATATATTGATAAAGTAAAATTCTTCCCCGATGCCAAGAACGGTTTTGTCAATATCGTGGCAGACCTTGTCGGTGCGGATGAACTGCATGTTGTGGCATTGTATGAAGGCAAACAGGTAGGTTCTGCAAGCCTTGTGTCCGACGGCGGTCAGGAGCAAATCCGTCTTGAGGTGGATGAAATCCACCTGTGGGAAGCAGGCAAGGGAAGACTCTATGATCTGATTCTGACCTACGGCGAAGACCGTGTGCAGAGTTACTTCGGACTTCGCAATGTGCGCATGGACGGCTTCAAATTCCTACTCAACGGCAAGAGTGTGTTCCAGAGATTGATTCTCGACCAGGGGTTCTATCCCGACGGTATTTACACTGCCCCCTCCGATTCCGCATTGCTGAAAGACATTCAGCTTTCCATGGCTTGCGGCTTCAACGGTGCAAGACTGCATCAGAAAGTGTTTGAAGAACGCTTTTTATATCACTGCGACAAGGAAGGATACCTTGTATGGGGCGAATACGGCAACTGGGGCCTTGACCATACCGATCCCGAAGCCATTTATTCTTTCTTGCCCGAATGGCTCGAAGAAATCGACCGCGACTTCAACCACCCTGCACTCATCGGTTGGTGTCCGTTCAACGAAACATGGGATATCCGCGGTTGCAAGCAGTATGACGGTGTTCTGCAGTTGACTTATCTTGCCACCAAAGCCGCCGACAGCACCCGTCCGTGCATCGACACAAGCGGTAACTATCATGTCATTACCGATATTTTCGATGTGCATGACTATGAACAGGACCCCGCAAAACTTGCCGAAAGCTACAAAGACCTTGTAGAAAAGGATGAATTCAAAAACCACTGCAATCACCGTCAGGACTACAAAAAAGGACAACCTGTTTTTGTCAGCGAATACGGCGGCATCCGTTGGAGCGTTGTGGATAAAGGCGACAATGCCTGGGGGTACGGCAATGCACCGAAGACGCCCGAAGAATACATGGAACGTTACAAGGGTCTTACCGACCTTCTGCTCGATAATGAAAAAATCATGGGCTTCTGCTATACACAACTGACCGACGTCGAACAGGAACAGAACGGTGTTTACACCTATAATCGCGAAGAAAAATTCCCCTGCGAATTCTTCCGCGAAGTCAACACACGCAAAGCGGCTATAGAAGATTGATTTTCTTAAAAAGAAGAAAAAAGTCTGAGTTTGTCAGCATTTGCTGAAAAATGTTAAAGAAAATTTAAGGAAATAACAATAAAATGGCGACAACAATGTGAATTTGTTGTCGTTATTTACTTTATAGGAAACTGCGTTTCCATAAAGCAAAAAATATTATATGTCCCTGCGTCGCCCGCTGCGCGTGCTCGGAGATGGACTATTCGAAAACGGTCGCCGCGTTACGGCGAAGCCGTTTTCTTGTTTTGACTTCTCCTTTCTCCTCTCTCATATCCGTACGGTTCATGCCTTTTCCGTACGGCAGAAACCTTCGGCTCCGGTCGGAGGTTTTTGCATTTTTCGGCTGTTCGTGCATATACATGGACGAGGTG
The DNA here is from genome assembly GCA_045605525.1 of Acutalibacteraceae bacterium. Classification (GTDB taxonomy): domain Bacteria; phylum Bacillota; class Clostridia; order Oscillospirales; family Acutalibacteraceae; genus RUG806. The sequence continues at coordinate 9,688 of JAZUQC010000066.1, read as the reverse complement.
TTGTGCATGATTGAAAGAATCGGAACCTTGCTGTGGGGCACCCCGACGGTGCTCCTTTTTTTATTCTGTGGGTTGTTTTTCACTTTTAAACTGCGTTTTTTGCAGTTTACGGACGGACGTGAAATTCTGCGTGCGGTTTGCGGCAGAACAAAGGAACAGTCGAAAAATGGGATTTCTCCGTTTCAGTCAATGTGCACGGCTCTGGCGGCAAGCATCGGTACGGGCAATATTGTGGGCGTGTGTGCAGCAATCACGGCGGGTGGTTCCGGGGCTGTTCTGTGGATGTGTCTGAGTGCCTTGCTCGGTGAAGCCACAGCCTATGCGGAAAATTATCTCGGCGTTGTGTTTCGTGATTGCGACACAGACGGCACATTGCACGGCGGGGCGATGTATACGCTTAAAAACGGAGTTTGCCGTATCTTTTCGCAAAAAACCGCAAGCCGAACAGGATTTTTGTATGCCGTCTTGTGTCTTTTGTGTTCATTCGGCATGGGCAATGCCGTGCAGGTCAATGCCGCCGCTAATGCTCTGAACAGCGGATTCGGGATCCCGTTTTATGTGACGGGAGCGGCTTGTGCGGTTTGTGTCGGTGTGTTGTTACACAAAGGCAGGGCAACGGTTGCAAAACTGACATCTGTATTGGTTCCGTTTGGGTGTGTTGCTTTTTTTGCGGTCTGCGGTTGCGTGCTTGTGACGCAATATAAAGCGTTGCCGTCGGTGTTCGGACTTATTTTACGTTCGGCATGCGGCTTTAAAAGTGCGGCGGCAGGTTTCTCGGCAGATTTGTTGCGATCGTCCTTGTCGGTCGGTGTACGGCGCGGAATTTTTTCAAATGAAGCGGGCTTGGGCACTTCCGTTGCCGCCCATGCCGCCGCAGACGATGCAACGCCCCATGAACAGGGACTTCGCAGTATGGCAGAGGTGTTTCTTGATACGGTTGTCATGTGCACCCTGACCGCCGTTTGCGTTCTGTGTGTTCCCGGTGCGATGGATTGCCCGCCCGAAACCATGTTTGTGTTTGCACTGCAAAGCCAATTCGGTGCTTGGGCGGGTAAAATTGTTGCCGTTGCTTTGACTTTGTTTGCTTTTTCAACACTTTTAGGCTGGAGTTTTTTCGGACGGGAAAGCTGTCACTTTGTGTTCGGCAAAAGGGGAGATCTGCCGTTTACGGTGTTGTTCTGCATTGCGGCATTTGCGGGCAGTTGCTCTTCGTTTTCGTTGGTGTGGGAATTATCCGATATCATCAATGCATTGCTTGCATTTCCGAATATAATGAGCCTGTTTTTGTTGTCGAAAGAGATACAATTACCGAAAAAGAACAAAAGAAAGCGTTTAGTTGTTGACAAGTTTAAAAAAAGGGGCTAAAATACTTTTCAAAACTATTTGAAAAGAGGCTTTTTCATGCGCACCAAGCAATTCAAAGCAGAGTCCAAAAAACTGTTGGACATGATGATCAACTCCATCTATACTAACAAAGAAATCTTCCTGCGTGAGCTCATTTCCAACGCAAGCGATGCGGTCGATAAACTGTATTTCCGTTCTCTGACGGACGACAGCATCGGACTCAACCGTGCAGATTTCTGCATCCGTCTGTCGACAGATGTCGATAACCGCTTGCTGACAATCAGCGACAACGGCATCGGAATGACCGCCGAAGAACTTGAAAACAACCTCGGCACCATCGCCAAAAGCGGTTCGCTTGATTTTAAGAACAACAACGAAAAGAATGAAGAAATCGATGTTATCGGTCAGTTCGGTGTCGGTTTTTATTCCGCATTCATGGTCGCTGATAAGGTGACCGTCATCAGCCGTGCATTCGGTGAAGAAACCGCCAATCGTTGGGAATCTAAGGGGGCAGAAGGCTACACCATTGCACCCTGTGAAAAAGAAAGTGTCGGTACCGATATCATTCTGCACATCAAGGCAGACACCGAAGAAGAAAAATACGGTGAATTTCTCGATGCTTACCGTCTGTCTTCTCTTGTCAAAAAGTATTCCGATTATATCCGCTATCCCGTCAAGATGTTCTTCACCACCCGCAAAAAGGTGGAGGACAGTGAAAATGAATACGAGGATGCCGTGGAAGACCGCACCCTCAACAGTATGATTCCTCTGTGGAAGAAGAACAAGTCCGAAATCACGGATGAGGAATACAATCAGTTCTACAAAGATAAATTCTATGATTACGAAAACCCGCTGAAGGTCATCCACACCAAGACCGAAGGGCAGGCAACCTACAATTCATTGCTTTACATTCCCGCACACGCTCCGTTTGATTACTACTCAAAGGACTTTGAAAAAGGACTTGCACTGTATTCCAAAGGTGTGCTTATCACCGAAAAATGTGCCGACCTTCTGCCCGATTATTTCAGTTTTGTCAAAGGCCTTGTGGACAGCGAAGACCTGTCTTTGAACATCTCCCGCGAGACTTTACAGCATGACTATCAGCTTCGCCTGATTGCAAAAACGGTCGAAAAGAAAATCAAGTCCGAGCTTACCAAAATGCTCAACAACGACCGCGAAACCTATGAAAAATTCTTTGAAGCATTCGGCACACAGCTCAAATTCGGTGTTTACAGTGAATACGGCAGACACAAGGATGCCGTTGCAGATTTGCTGTTGTTTAAATCTTCGTTTGAAGATAAGTTCGTTACCGTGGAAGAATATATTTCCCGCATGCCCGAAGACCAGAAAGCCATTTACTATGCCGCAGGCGAAACGGTCGATAAGATCAATATGCTGCCCCAAGCAGATGCCGTCAAGGCAAAGGGCTACGAGCTGCTTTACTTCACCGATTATGTGGACGAATTCGCAATCCAGATGCTTCGTGAAGTCGACGGCAAGGAGTTTGTGAACATCTGTGCCGAAAACGCAGACTTCGGCACCGACGAAGAAAAAGAAACCGTCAAAGCCAAGAACGAAGCATGCAAGGACATGCTTGACTTCATGGCAGAAAGCCTCGGTGATGATGTCACTGCTGTACGCTTTACCGAAAATTTGGGTACACATCCCGTCTGTCTGGTCAGCGAAGGCGGTCTTTCTTCCGAAATGGAACGAGTGCTCAATGCCATGCCCGGTGCGGCAGGGGTCAAGGCTTCTCTGGTGCTCGAAATCAATGCAAACCATGCCATTGCAGACAAGCTCACCGATTTGTTTGAAACCGACCGTGACACCCTCGATAAGTATGCCAAACTGCTCAACGCACAGGCAAGACTCATCGGCGGCATGAGCATCGAAAATCCCGCCCAATTCAGTTCTCTTATTTGCGAACTGATGCTGTAAATCCTGATTTGAAAAAGAACCACCGGGCACATCGCATCCGGTGGTTTTATCATTATTCGTAAGCTACATAGTCGGCTTCATACCGTTCCACATACATGAATCCGTCATCGGTGTTAAAATTCATATAGAGAAAAGAGTATGTGCCGCTTTGTTCGGGAAGGGTGTTGAACTGTTTTGTATCTTCATTATAAAGCAACATAAAATCCGTTTCGCCGTAATACGGTTGCAAACCTGCAAGAATACTCGGGGTATAGTCCAGCCATTTGTCACTGTTTTGCAGGCTCTTGCTGAATTGCTCAATTTCATTTTCATTGATATAAAGACCTGCATAAAATCCGTTTTTATGCTCGGTTGATTCGTGTGCATATAATGTTTCAAAAGCGTCAGGCAGATCAAAGTCTGTTATTTCTTCAGCCTGCTGCAAAAAACTTGCCGCATTTGTGTCTTGTTCGGCTTGGTAGTCGGCATCTTCCGTGTCGGCACCGTTTACAAAGGCAAGCATGGGCAACAACAGCATAACAACCACGCAGGCCACACACAAAACGGCTGCTTTCAGTTTTTTGCGGAAAATAATGCTGATGAGCAGCACAATAACAGGAATAACCATAAAGAAATATTCCAACTGTATCGGCAAAGCAGTGAAAAAGTCATACGGCAGCCAATTGTGCAATGCCATCGGTAACATAGCACTGATAAAGATTACCGCAATCAACGCAATGGAGGCAGTTTGTTTTTTGATTTCCTTTTTTGTTTCTTTTTCCGCTTCGCAGGCGGCATTGGCTTTGATTTTATCCATCAGCAAATTGCAGACGGAATCATTTTTGCGAAGCGTGTAAATCAGATTTTTCCTGACAAAGCTGAAATAATGCTCATCCTCCACGATGCTGTCAATTTCTTCATAGTCAATATAGTAAATCGTTTTGAGAACATCATTTTTGACAATGCTGATTTTGCAATGCTTTTCAAATACTTCGAAAGTATCTTTTGTAAAATCTGCATCCTGCGCATTTTTGTGTGCGGCCTTTTTTACATTTTTGATGGCTCTGAAACAATAAAACAAAACAATAAGAACGGCACAAAGACAGAAAGCGGATAATTCATAAGAGTAAGAGAACGAAAGCACAGCACCCGCTGTAAAAATCAGCCCTGCAATCAATGCCAATCGTTTCATTCTTTTTATATATGTTTTTGCGTGATGATTCAGTACATGCTCAATTTCCATGGGGGCAAACTGCAAGGTCACTTCCGCAATCGGTGTATTGGTATCGGGTATCACTTCGTTGTCGGTGTTTGTTATATTGATGTCATTTTCCATAACCGATTCTCCTTTGCTTTTTACTTTATTTTACAACAAAATTATCAGATGTGTCAATATAAAACTATCTGCGGCTTTCTTTTTTGTTGACAATGCTTTATAGTATGTGCTATCATTGAAAAAAAGAAATCAAAGGAGTGTTGTTTTTATGGGTCCTCTGGCATATCGTCAGCAAGAATCATGGAACAGATTTGTGCGTATTCTCAAAGAAGTTTTCAGCGGCAATTTTAAAAGATTTGCCGTGCTCGGTCTTGTGTTGGCTGAAGCACTCGGCTGTATCATTTTTGACACCCCGCTGACCCCTGTGGGCGATGAACTTGACCTGACAGGGTATGAACTTGTGTTTGAAGAAGAATTTGACGGTGATGCACTGAATCCCGAAAAAATGCGTATTCGTCGTGAAGGACCGACCCGCGGCGGGTTTGACAGTGCAAGTCAGGTTTCTTTCCGTGACGGAAATCTTGTGATTACGGGTGAATACCTTGAAGACGGCAAATTCGGCCCCGGTTGGTACAGTGCACAGGTCATTCTGACCGAGCGCTATAAACAGGGCTATTTTGAGTGCCGTTGCATCTGCAATGCCGATCCCGGCATGTGGAGTGCATTCTGGATTCAGGCATCCCATCCCTACGAAGCTGCTTATTCACAAGGCGGTGTCGGCGGTGCGGAACTGGATATCATGGAATCCAAATATGAAAGCAAATACAATAATTACATCACCAATGCCATTCACTGTGCAGGTGTAGACGGTGTACAGGAAGGTTTTCAGTCCCGTCTGCTCGGCTGTTTCAAAGGTGATAATGTCTGTGAAGAATACAACACTTACGGTCTGAAATGGACGGAAGATGAATATATTTTCTATGTCAACGGTGTTGAATCCTGCCGTTCAACCTTTGGCAACGGTGTTTCGCAGGTCGAAGAAGATGTCATTATCAATCTTTGCATTCCCGATGCGGATGTGCTTGCCGGGCTTGATAAAGAAACATATAAAACCGAATTTATCGTTGACTACGTCCGTATTTATCAGTAATCAACAAACAAAAAAGCGGGGGGCTGTGAAAAACAGTCCCCTTTTTACATTATATTATTTTGCTTTCTTCGCTTTGCGTTTTTTCACACTTCTTGCAATGCCGAACACGATCAGTCCAAGCAACACAACAAGAACAATCACAACCACCGCAATGATGAGTTTTACGGTCTTCACCATCTTCGCAGTTGCTTCATCATTTTCAATGCTCTTTTCAATTTCGATGATCTCACCGAAATTATCTTCCGTCAGCGGAACAAGCGTGTTGTCAATGTTGATCATGAACTGCGGAAGATCTTCATAGGTATGTACTGTGATCTGTTCGTCGGAATAGGTGACAAGATCTATGAGTTTGCCGAGTAATGTCGAACTGAAGGTGTGCATCATATCTCTGCCGAACCATGTGATGTCTGCAAAGGCACAGGTGGAGGCATCGATCTGTCCGTCAGGGGAGAGGTGATTTTTGCCGCAGATACAGTTTACTGCCTGCACATAATCTTCCCCGAGTGTCATATCCGAATCCGAATGAGTTGCACCGAAACTTGCATCCCCGAGTGCGATCGTTCCGTCTGCAGGACGGTTATTGTCGCTCGTCAGCGGCAGAAGGTTGTAACCGTATTGAGCAAAAACAGCCGCGTGTGCACCGTTGTCAAGCAATTTCTGAATGATGTTATTGTTGTTCGGTTGCACTTCGTTGTGGAAATAGTCACCCGCTTCCAGAATGGCGGCAAACTTTTCCTGCTTTTCGGGGGTGTTGTACATTTTTGCTTTTACTTCTTCATACCGTTCCCCGTTCATCAACGCATGGAAACCGGGGATGGTTGCCAGTGTGGTTTCCATTGCATCATACAGCCCGTTTTCGGCAAGCCCCATCATCAGTTCACCCACGTAATCAAACACGGGATTCAGAATACCCATGGAATACAGCGCACGCAGAACGGGGATTTCGCCTGCCAATTCTTCAATATAACGCACAAGTGCTTCTTCATCCAGGCTGATGTTTGCCGAGAACGGATCCTGGCAGGGTGCCACACCGTTCATCGTACCTGCAACGAAAATAACGGACTGAATGTGACCTGCATAATCCTCATTGGTGTAGAAGTATTTATAAAGATAAGTCATCAGCACACTGCAACCCATGCTTGTGCCGACAAAAGCAACTTTGTCCGCCCCCGTCAGTTCCATAACCTGTTGCACATAGGCATGGAGTCTGTTTGCAATGGTCACAATGTCCCAACGCCAGTCATACAAAAAATCATAGGACTCAAAATAACCGTTGCCGTCGCGCAAATGATTTGTGCAGGATTCTTTTTTGCCCGTGTCGGGATCGGGAACACCGCTTGGATCGCACGAGAACGGTCCGAACACACCTTCCGCTGCTTTTTCGAGCACGGCATTGGTCTGTGCATAATCTTTTGAAAGTATGGCTTTTATAAGATCAAATCCGTATTCCCTGATGACGGGTTCAATGATTTCCATCGTTGGTTCCCAGATTCGCACGTCATCTTCTTCCGTTTCGGTCAGCAGGCCGCTGTGGAATTGACCGCCAAGTCCCGTAACGAGAATCAGCGGTATGTCTTTTTGCAGATTTTCAAAAGCAATGTCACTTTCTGTTTTTGTTTTTTCCGTTTCTGCAAAAGCAAATATGCCAAAACAACATACACCGAGTGTAATACTCAATAAAACAGCGATTGCTTTTTTACAGCTTTTCATAATGAATCCCCCTTCATTACAGTTATATTTATATTAACACAACTTTTAATATTCGTCAATAGGAACAAAATAGATGCAAATGTTGAATAAAAATAAATAAAATTAACCAAATCTTTGCGAAAAATGTAAAAAGAATGAAAATTTATTACTTTACCGTATTGCATTGATATCGCTTTTGTGTTATGATGGATGGCAAACAAAAGGAAGGAAGATGAAAAATGACATCTCAATTGCTTGCATTTATTCTCTATTTTGTCGTTGTTCTCGGCATCGGTGTTTTCTTTATGCTGAAATCCAAAAACGAAGGCGAAGCCGATTATTTCCTCGGTGGTCGTTCCATGGGGCCGTGGGTCACCGCCATGAGTGCACAGGCATCCGACATGAGTGGTTGGTTGCTGATGGGATTCCCCGGCAGTATCCTTGCTTTCGGCATGGGGCAGATGTGGATCGGTATCGGTCTTGCACTCGGTACGATTGCAAACTGGATCTTTGTTGCAAAGAGACTTCGTAATTTCTCAAAAGCCGCCAATGACTCCATTACCTTGCCGCAGTATCTCAATAACCGTTTTGGAGCAACCAACCATGTGTTGCAGATTATCTGCGCGATTGTATTTCTTGTTTTCTTCACCGTCTATGTTGCTTCGAGCTTTGTTGCAGGTGCCACGGTGCTTACAAGTGTTGTTCCGCAGTTGGTCGGCAAGGAAGGCATTGCGTTGTTGATCTTTGCACTGATTCTTGTTGCATATACATTCTCGGGCGGCTTCAAAGCTGTTTGCTGGACTGACTTCTTCCAGGGACTTATGATGCTTGTTGCATTGTTGGCTGTGCCGATTGTTATTCTGATTGCAAAAGATCCGGATGCTGCAAAACTGTCCTTTATGGGTGCAGACGGTGTTATGAATACTTTTGAACGCAATCCGTTCAGTGTGCCCGTGCAGGATATCATTTCAGGTCTTGGCTGGGGACTTGGTTACTTCGGTATGCCTCACATCCTTGTCCGTTTTATGTCCATCAAAAAGGCATCCATGATCAAAAAATCTGCCACCGTTGCTATTGTGTGGGTTATTCTCAGCCTTGGTGCATCCATGGCAATTGCAGTTCTCGGCAGAATGCTTGTCGGTGAAGAACTTGTCAATGCCGGTGCACAGCAGACCATTTTCATCCGTCTTGTGCAGGATTGCTTCCCCGGTTTCATTGCAGGGCTTCTGCTTTCCGCCATTGTTGCCGCCGCCATGAGCACGGCAGACTCACAGCTTCTTGTTGCTTCCTCTTCGTTCACCAGCGATATCTACAAGGCTGTTATCCGTAAAAAAGCATCCGATAAGGAAGTATTGTGGATCGGCAGAGGGGTTGTTATCTGTGTTGCCGTTGTTGCTTACTTCATTGCAAGCAGCGAAGGGGAAGGCGCACAGGCAATCATGAACATGGTTGAAAATGCCTGGGGCGGTTTCGGCTCCGCATTCGGTCCCGTCATTATTCTTTCTCTGTTCTGGAAACGTACGACCTACAAGGGTGCCATCGCAGGTGTTGTCACCGGTGCCGTTGTGGACGTTGTATGGCTTCTTACCCTTTCTGCAAAAACCGGTATTTATGAAATTGTTCCCGGTTTCATCGCAGGTCTTATTGCTTGTGTGGTTGTCACCCTTATCGACAAGGCTCCCTCCAAAGAAGTGACCGATATCTTTGAAAAAGCCACCGCAAAGGGCTTTGACGAAGACTAAAATAAATAATATAAATAAAGGTCGGCAGAAAACAGATCGTTTTTTGCCGGCTTTTTCAGCGGAAAAATAAATTCAAAAAAAATTGAAAAATTTTGAAAAAAGGGCTTGACAAATGCTTGCGAATGGTGTATATTAAACGAGCCGCACAGGTAAGGGAGCATAGCTCAGCTGGGAGAGCACCTGCCTTACAAGCAGGGGGTCACAGGTTCGAGCCCTGTTGTTCCCACCATTTTTGGCCCGGTAGTTCAGTTGGTTAGAACGCTAGCCTGTCACGCTAGAGGTCGACGGTTCGAGCCCGTTCCGGGTCGCCATTTTTCCTGTGCAAATGCCTTGGTAGCTCAGTTGGTAGAGCAGCGGACTGAAAATCCGCGTGTCGTTGGTTCGATTCCGACCTAAGGCACCAAAGGGAGGAGCAATCCTCCCTGCAATATGCGGATGTAGCTCATCTGGTAGAGCGCCACCTTGCCAAGGTGGAGGTAGCGAGTTCGAGCCTCGTCATCCGCTCCATTCAAAAATAAAATAGATGCGGATGTAGCTCATCTGGTAGAGCGCCACCTTGCCAAGGTGGAGGTAGCGAGTTCGAGCCTCGTCATCCGCTCCATTTTTTATTATACGGCGCCATAGCCAAGC
>JAZUQC010000065.1:0-14458 GCA_045605525.1 Acutalibacteraceae bacterium | reverse complement strand
ATCCTGTAGGGGATGACGCCCTCGGCATCCCGCATGAGGATAAAAGAATCATTGATTTGAACATTATTATTTGAAATAATACATAATCGATGCAATAAATGATATAATTTTGAAATCCAAAAACGGGTCGTCGAGGCACCGACCCCTACCGAGGTGCGCATATCACCTTGGCAGGACGGGGTCGGAATGCATACTATGCATTCCCTACGGCAAACAACCAACTCCCCGCTAAACCGTAATTTGCACTTCCCTTAATCAAAAATCCCACAATTTTCAGTGAAGAACCTTAAAAAAGAATATTTCCCGAAAAAAGTGAGCCCCGATTTGTACTTCACGCACAAGTCGGGGCTCACTTTTGTATGGTCTTATTGTTTTTTCAGCAGGTCGCGGATTTCGGCGAGCAATTCTGCCTGCTTGAGGGTGCTTTCTTCGAGTGCATCCTGACGGGCTTTGAGTGCGGCGGCTTCTTCGTCTGCCTTCAGCTTTGCTTCTGCGGCTTCGGCCTCGGCCTTTGCAAGCTTTTCGCTTTCAAAGCGGTTCTTGACGTTCATGATGATGCGAAGCACCACGAAAATACAGAACGCGGTGATCAGGAAGTCGATAACGGTCTGCAGCCATGTGCCCCAAAGAATGGCAACCTCTTCTGCAATCACTGCCCCCGTTGCATCGAGCTCGGCTTCCTTGATAACGGTTTTGATGCTGTCAAGGCTGCCTGCCTGCATGAACATGGCTACAAAGGGGTTGATAATGTAATTGACAAGCCCCGTAACGATCTTACCGAATGAGCCGCCGATGACCACACCGACTGCCATGTCAATGATATTGCCCTTGGTGATGAATGCTTTGAAATCTTTCATGAATGTGCTTTTTTTCTTATCTGCCATAAAAAAACTCTCTTTCTGTTGAATTTTGTCGACAAAATCAGTATAGCATACTTTTGTTTTTTTGCAACAAAAATTTTATTTCACTTCCCAAAGAACGGGTCTTGTGAGAATGCCGACATCACGAAGCACATATTCGTAGCTCCATGTGCAGCCACGAGTTCTCCATGCGTCGGGGCCGTGCCAGGAATGCTTGTGGTTGCTTAAGTGCACGGGGCCGAAACTGTTGAAGCGGTTGCCGAACAGGGTGATGTCAATATTGTGTACCCCGTTTCCGAGGTCTTTGAGGATGAGTTTATAAGGCGGATAAATGATCTTTCCTTTTTCCTGTCCGTCGACCATGACTTTCATCAGAGTGCCCATGTAACGGGTTGCTTCAATGGAAAACGCATTGCCCTCGGCGGTCAGGTGGTAGGTCACATTGCCGCCGTAGAAGGGAAGTCCCTGATTCTGAATCGCACCGAAATACAGTTTTTCGGGCAAAGTTGTAATTACCTTTTCCGTACCGAGTACTCTGACACCGAAGTTGCCGAGAATATAGCACCATTCGGTGTTGGTGGTCTCTCCGATGGGCACGGTCACAACAAGGGTGTTTGTACCTTTGCGGATGGAAGGCAGTTTGACGGTCTTGATTTCTTTGTCTACATACCAGCCTGTGATTTCATTGGAAACGGATTCGCCGTTGAATGTGATTTCTGCTTTTTCGGCATCTTCGAGAGCAAGCAATGCACCTTCGTATTCGATTTCACTGTTGACAGCAAAGCGAAGCGAAATGGTGTGGGTGAGTTCTTCTTTTTCAAGCACCCACGGCTGTGCAACACCGCCGCCGCGTTCTTTGAATCCAAGGGCTTCACGAACAATATTGTCAAGACGCAGAATTTCTTCTTGTGCTCTGAATTCACCGCCGTCGAACGCAAATTCTGCCATGTCGAGCAGAAGGACATTGTGTTCGGAAAGGGTGTAGGGAACGCTTGCAGGAAGTGCAACCTGCTTGAGTGCAACGGGCATTGCTTGTGCGCAGACCGCTGTTTCCGCTTTTTCGGGAATGAGCTTGAGGAGCAGGCTGTCATAGTCAAACAATGTCTTGAGAATGACGGTTTTGCCGTTTTTGTATTCGCAATCGATGGCATACTGTGTGCCGTTCTGCGTGTCATACACTACGGGAGTCCATTCGCCGTTGATCTGCAACATCAGGTCATGGTCACGGCAGACGGATTTGTTATAGGGTTCACAGCAACGGCTGATGAACAGCCAGTTGCAATCATTGTCTTCTCTGAGTTGATAGATGAAACCTTCTGCCAAAGAGCCGTCCTGATCGCAGATGGCGAGGGTGCGGTTTTCGTCAAGTACGGTCAGAAGCTCTGCACGGTCATAGGAAATGCAGACGGATTCGCTGAACAGTTTTTTGCCGCGTTCACTCGGCACACCGTCTTCAAACTTCGGTGCACTGCCCATGAAAATGAGCTTGCCGCCTGCCTTGCGGAAGGCTTCCAGACGGTCGAGGGTGGTGCTTCTTAAGGTTTCGCAATCGGGCACAACAATAGCATCGTAAGCCATTTTGCCGACCTGCAGAGGGGCTGTTGCGTTTTCGCAAAGGGTGGGGAACAGCGATTCGCTGATGAAGTTGAAGTCGATGCTTCCCTTTAACAGCCAATCGGTCACATTGCGGAATTTTGCATCCATGTTGTCACGAAGCAATGCCGTCTTGTCGTTTGGCCCCCAGTGAAGCCAGAAACTCTCGACGGGATGAATCACACCGACCTTGACAACGGGCTTGCCTCTTGTCATCGCGGTATTCACACGGGCAAAGTGGTTTTCGAGCACCGAGAATTCCTCCCACCACGGGGACTGATAGTGAATGGATGCGGGGTAGTCACGCTTTGCTTCACCGCCCATGGCATACCATGAAAGATGCGGTACACGGATGGTGACACCAAGGCATGCCTGCCAGTCGCCGTGCAGCTTGTAGCCGCGGAAATCATAGTCCCAGCCCGTAACGCCGTACAGTTCACTGAGCATTCCTTCTCTGCCGAACTGATGCACGGCGGATTGCGTCTGCTTGGCGGTGGTGAATTCAAAGCTGGCACACAGCATGTCAATACCGGGCAGGTCAAAGCCGCGGTAAGAACGCATGGCTTCGCCGAGTGCCGCCGTCTGGCTTTCGAGGGTGGGTTCTTCCATCATGTGGCCTGTCAGCGCAATGCCGTTTTTGCGGCACCAGTCACCGCAGACATCCGCGAATGCTGCGGCAAAACGCTCTGCAATGTGGTCATGATAATGGTAACGGATAATGCTTACCTTGCCGTCGGGCAGTTCCCAGAACAGTTCGGGCAGGTGGGCAAGCAGGTCTTCATTATACTGTTTTTTGAATGTTTCGGGGATGTCATCCGTCCACGGCATGAAGATGTCGTCCGTGTCGGTGGAATTGTCAAGCAACTGCTTGCGGGTGAACTGCGGTTCATCCGTAAAAATGGACGGAATGGTGGTGCCGAAGCTGTCGCCGACGGTTTCTTTGTAGCGTTCGTGGGTCACTTCCACAAAACGTTGGACGGCTTTCGGGTTGAGGGTGTCAAGATAAGTCTGATTGTTGTACCACGGGGAAGGGGCATGGATTTTTAAGTAAGCATACCACTTTGTGCCCTCGGCTTCGTCTTTTTCGCCGATCTGCTTGTAGGACTGCAAAAAGCCGTCCTTATCCAGCACAACATCATAGCAGGTGATCAGATGACCCTTGCCGTCACGGCTGCCCTCGGATCGCGAATCCATGAACTTGGAATCTTCCGCTACTTCTTCGCAGGGCTCGGTTGTCATCAGCAGGCAACGTGCACGATACTGCTCATCTTTGGTAACAAGCCCCCCTGCCGCACCCGACGGCCAACGGTCCTCGTCATAAAGCCATGCGAGCATTTCTTCTTTTTCAGCCTTTTTCACACAGTCTTTGATAAGCCCCATGAAGTCATCGGACAGGTAATTGGTGGACATACCCGTACGCACGTGCATGTGGAATCCGCCCAAGCCCATTTTTTTGAATACTTCAATTTGTCTTTGCAGTTCTTCGCTTTTCAGGTCGCTGTTCCATGCCCAGAACGGTGTTCCGCGGTATTCGCTTGTCGGATTTTTAAACAGTTCATCCGTTAATGCAGGGGTGGTATTTTTCTTGTAAAGCATTTTGATTCCTCCCTTATATAAGCAGAATGAGCCTGTGCTTACACTGCACAGGCTGTCTTAATAATGTCGATTGCTTTGTCGAGTTTGTCTTCGGGGATGTTCAGCGGCGGCAGAAGACGAACTTTGGTCTTTGCTGTCAGGCACAGCACACCGTTTGCCATGCACTCTGCCACAACATCCTTTGCACTTTTTTCGGTTTCAATGCCGATCATAAGACCCAAGCCCGAAACGGATTTCACACCCGAGGCACCCTGCAGAGCGGTGAAGATTTTTTCACTTTTTGCTTTGACTGCATTGAGAAAGTCTTCATTCAGGCGTTCGACAATGCTTACCGCACCCGCACAGCAGACGGGATTGCCGCCGAATGTGGAACCGTGGTCGCCGAATCCGAGTACCGATTCAACCTTTTCACCGAGCAGTGCCGCACCGATGGGAAGACCGCCGCCCAAGCCCTTTGCCGTGGTGACGACATCGGGCTCAATGCCGTAGTGCATATAGGCATACATTGCACCCGTTCTGCCGTTGCCTGTCTGCACTTCGTCGATGACAAGCACAATGTCTTGCTTCTTGCAGAAGTCGGCAACCGCTTTCACAAAGTCGGCATCGAGAGCAATGACACCGCCTTCACCCTGCACGATCTCCATCATGATACCGGCGGTTTTTTCTTTCAATGCCAATTCTTGCAGGGCCGCAAAATTGTTGGCGGGGGTATGTACGAATCCCGGAGTCAGAGGATTGAACAGTTCGTGATAATGTTCCTGCCCCGTTGCGGACAGTGTAGTCAGCGTTCTGCCGTGAAAACTGTTTTCAAGTGTGATAATGGTGCTGTATTCGGCACCTTTCTTATCCTGTGCATATTTGCGGGCAACCTTGATGGCACATTCGTTGGCTTCCGCACCCGAATTGCCGAAGAATACTTTTTTCATGCCTGTTTTTTCGCACAAAAGTTGTGCAAGTTTTGCACAGGGTTCGGTGTAATAAAGATTGGAAGTGTGCTGCACCTTGCCGAGTTGCTCGGTCACGGCTTTCAGCCACACATTATCGCCCTGTCCGAAACTTGTGACAGCAATACCCGAGCCCATGTCAATGTATTCTTTGCCGTCTGTATCAACCAATACAGAACCTTTGCCCGAAACAATTTCCACGGGAAAACGGGCATAGGTGTTGGCAACATATTGTTTGTCAATTGTTTGCAGATTGCTCATTTTCTTTCCTCCATGACCATGGTGCCTGCACCTTCATCGGTCAGCAGTTCCATGAGGATCGAATGCGGGATTCTGCCGTCCATGATGATAACATTCTTGACCCCTTCCTTGATGGCTTCAATACAGCAATCGACTTTGGGGATCATCCCACCGGAAATAATACCTTCTTCGTGCAGTTTTTTTGCTTCTTCGATGGTGACATCGGGAATGAGGGTGGACGGGTCGTCCTTGTCGCGAAGAATGCCTGCAATGTCGGTCATCATAATCAGACGTTCCGCACCGAGGGCACCTGCAATGTGAGCGGCGGCAGTGTCGCCGTTGATGTTGTAGGTGTTGCCCTGTCTGTCGCAGCCGACGGTGGAAATGACAGGGATATAGCCCTTTTCAAGCAGGTCCTGCACGGGCTTGATGTGGATTTTTTTGATTTTGCCGACATAGCCCAATCTTTCGTCCTTGACTTCGGCTTCGATCATTCTGCCGTCAATACCCGAAATCCCCATGGCTTTGCCGCCGTAGGATTCAAGCAGATTGACGAGTGTTTTGTTGACCTTTCCGGCAAGCACCATCTGCACGATGTCCACGGTTTCTTTGTCGGTCACGCGAAGTCCGTCCACGAAAACGGGTTTTTTGCCGAATTTGTCCATGACTTCGTTGATTTCGGGGCCGCCGCCGTGAATGAGCACGATTTTGACACCGATCAGCCACAAAAGCACAATGTCTTCCATGACCTGATGCTTGAGTTCGTCATTCACCATGGCATTGCCGCCGTATTTGACGCAGATGACCTTGCCGTTGTGGCGTTTGATGTAAGGAAGTGCCTGGGTCAGCACTTCCGCACGTTGTTTGTTTGAAAACTGATTTTCCATGATATCCTCTTTATTAAGTGCGGTAGTCACCGTTGATTTTTACATAATCATAAGTCAGGTCACAGCCCCATGCACAGGCTTCTTTGTCGCCGTCATTGAGGTTGACGAGAATTTCGATTTCTTTTTCAAGCAGAATTTCTTTTGCAATTTCTTCCGAAAATTCGATGCCTGCACCGTCTTTGCAGACGGCAATTGTGCCTTTTGCGGAACGGAATGCAACGTCGATTTTGTTAACATCCACCTGTGCTCCGCTGTAGCCGATGGCACAAAGTACACGGCCCCAGTTGGCATCCGCACCGAACATGGCGGCTTTCAGCAGGGAAGAACAGATAACACTCTTTGCCACCGTTTTTGCAATTTGTTTTTCTTTTGCACTCGAAACGAGGCATTCAAGCAGTTTTGTGGCCCCTTCGCCGTCGCCTGCAACGAGCTTGCAAAGCTGCACGGTCACGGTGTTGAGTGCTTTCATAAAGACTGCAAAATCTTCGTTTTCTTCGGTGATTTTTTCGTTTCCTGCCATGCCGTTCGCAAGGATACAGACCATGTCGTTGGTGGACGTATCGCCGTCAATGGACAGCATGTTGAAGGTGTCGGAAATGTCAGAATGCAGTGCTTTGTGTAAAAGTTTGCTGTCAATAGCGGCATCCGTGGTGAGGAACACGAGCATGGTTGCCATGTTTGGATGGATCATGCCGCTGCCCTTTGCAATGCCGCCGAGACGGCAGACTTTTCCGCCGAGGGTGAATTCGACTGCCACTTGCTTGTCGATGGTGTCGGTGGTCATAATGGCTTCTGCTGCATCGGGACTGCCTTCGTAATTGAGGTTTTCTGCAAGGGTAGGTAAAGCCGCCGCAATGGGGTCGATGCACAAGGGCTGACCGATGACGCCCGTGGATGCGACCACAACGTCGCTCGCCTTGATGCCGAGCACTTCTGCCGTGAGATCGCTCATCTTTTCTGCAATTTCAATGCCGTCTGCGTTGCAGGTGTTGGCATTGCCCGAATTGCAGATGACGGCTTGTGCAATGCCGTCGGCAATGTGTTCTTTGGTGACCGTCAGGGGGGCACCCTTGACAAGGTTTGTTGTATAAAGAGCCGCCGCAGAAGCGGGAACGTCACTCACAAGCAGAGCGAGGTCTTTTTTTGTACGGTTTTTACGGATGCCGCAGTGAATACCGCCGGCTTTGAATCCTTTTGCGGCACATACGCCGCCGGAAATGAGTTGCATGATTTTTTCTCCTTTATATGTTCAGTCCGCACGTTTCGTCCGTGCCGAGTAAAATGTTCATGTTCTGAATGGCGGCACCAGAAGCACCTTTTCCGAGGTTGTCAAAACGTGCCGTCAGCAGGATGCGGTCAGCATTGCCGAGAATACTGACTTCCATGGTGTCCTTGTCCGCCAGTGCATTTGCCGAAAGAAATCCGCTTTCGCCTGCGTTTTCAACAAAGTTTACGATCGGGCCGTTATAAAGATTCTGATATACAGCCTTGATGTCTTCGACCGAACCGTTTATCTGACTTGCAAACAGGGGGACAGTGACTTCCATCCCGCTGTAAAACGAACCGACAATGGGGCAGAACACAGGGGCATTATTAAGTTCACAAAGGTGTTTTGTTTCGGGCAGATGTTTGTGCATCTGCGTGAGTGCATACTGACGGGGGGCATTTAACAGCAGATCGCGTTGGGCATCTTCATACTCTGCGATCATCTTTTTGCCGCCGCCCGAATAGCCTGTCAGCGAAAAGCAGGTGAGTAAAGCATTTTTGTCAATAATGCCTGCTTGTGTCAGCGGAGCCACAAGGGCGACAAAGCCGCTTGCGTGGCACCCGGGATTCGCAATGCGTTTTGCGGTTCTGATTTTTTCTCTCTGTCCGGGCAGTTCCGCAAAGCCATAGGTCCAACCATCCGCCGTGCGATGTGCGGTCGAGGTATCAATGACCGCCGTGTGAGGGTTTTCAATAAAACTGACCGCCTCCACCGCCGCCGCATCGGGCAGACACAAAAAAGCAATGTCTGCTTCATTGAGAGCTGCTTTTCGGGCTGCCGCATTCTTGCGGTTTTCTTCGGTCAGAGTAATCAGTGTAATGTCTTTGCGGTCAAGCAGGCGTTCGTGAATACGCAGACCTGTTGTGCCTGCACTGCCGTCAATAAAAATCTTTGTCAAAAAAGTGCCTTCTTTCAGTTTTGTGCATATTTTGGAAAATGTGGACTTATTATACACATATTATAAAGGCTTGTCAATAGGAAAAATACATAAAATTGCATGAATATACAACAAATATTCAATAACAGTGCATAAAACAAGGAGTTGCGGTAATAAAATACAGCAACTCCCGATTTTATTTTACATGACAACAAATCCGTCGCCGTCATGTGCGATTTTGAGTATGATTTCTTCTTCGGAGAAACGAAGGCGGATTTCATCCTTGTTTCCCAACAGGGGACGAATGCGTTTGGTGACTCTCGGGTCGTCGGCTTTTTTTGTCACGATCCAGCGGCCCTTGCCGTCTTTGACCTCCGCAAAACCGAACTTTACCTGTTTTTTTACAAAATCGGGTGCAAATCGTGCAGGTGTGACAACGGTAAGACCGTGTTCTTTGACCAGTTCTTCCACGGCGGTGAGGGTGTTTTTTTCGATTTTGTATCCGCACAGGAAACACAAAGACAGGCTTTCGAGCACATCTTTTTCTACGCGATCGTCAAACACCGCAAGTGCATTCATCGGGGCAAACGAACGATGCTTACGCAAAGACCACGGACTGATTTTATTCCAGCCGAAGCCATGTTTGCTTGTGGATTTGTGAGATACAACATGAAGCACACGAAGCCATTCTTTTGCTTTTTTGTCGGGTTTTATATTCTTGTTGCCAAACAGAATCGGTGCCCACATGAAGGGGTCGTTTTGTCCCCAGAATGTGTCGTCATAACGGACAATGCCGATTTCGGGACGATAATCCTGAATGTCATACTTGCGTTCTTTGCCGCGATATTCGCTTGTGAAACGGTCAAACTGTTTGCCGTATTCTGTCTGTTCGGTACTGCCGTCTTCATTCTGTTTATAAAACTGATTGGAGGCTTCCACATACACGCGGTTGACACCTGCAAGGTATGCAAACACAAGGTTGTGATACATTTCATCTGCGGAATGTCCGGGATAGGTCAGTATGTGCCACAGGTCAACGCAGTTCCATAACGGCATTTTGTATTGCAGTGCCGCACCTGCCGCAACGGCAAACATCAGCGAAGAAAAGTTTTCTTTCTGCGACTTGAAATTCGGAATGATGCCGTTTCGGGCAAAGGTGTGAAACAAGACGGGGAAGACGTGTTCCCCTGCAAAAGCGGGTGCACCCATGGCTTTGATCGAATCTGCAAATTCTTTCACCTGTTTGCTGCACAGTTCACCTTGGGCAATCACATCTTTTCCGTTGTAAAGCGGAAACATGGAATATATTCGTTTTTTCTTGTTATTAAGGGCGATGGAAAGATTGCGGTTGATGATAACATGCTCCATCTCATCGTGCATACAGCCGATATAGTTTTTGTGCTGTGCAAAAGTATTGATATATTCAGGCGGTAAGTTCAGTCTGTGTGTGCCGTCCGCATGATTACACCAGTCATAGCCGTCATCGGTGGTGTAATGTTCCGCAAAATTCATAAATTCAAAATTGGAAACAAAATCAACGCCGAGTTCAGCAAATCGCTTCGCCGTCACATCCGCCTGTTGGCAGGAATTCTGTACACTTTCGTGCGGATCAAAATGGCACAGCACCCAATCTGCACCGCCGCCCGATTGTGCAGGACCGTAAAAGGAAATTTCATTGATACGATCCGCAAATGTGTTATATCCGATTAAAAGATCCTTACTGTTCATGCCTTTCACCCCTTTTTTCAATATTAGTAAAAAAATAACCGCTTGTCAACGGCTGATTCGGAAAGATTCGGAAAAAGAGTTGAAAAGACTTGCTTTTTGCTTTATTTTTTTGTATATTATACAAAAAAAACAAATTGTCGCATAAATGCAGTAAGGGGAAGAGAAAAATGGTAAAACGAAAATGGAAGGAAATCCGCTCATTGACAAGTATGAAACAGCTTGCATGGTGGTGGGGTTTTCGCGGTACGATGATCTTTGCGATGATCGCGGGAACCATGCGGCCAACCTATAAAATTACGGATACCTTGCAGGTGCTCGCCAACTTTGTCGGTATGTTTGCATGGGAAATTTTTCAGCTCTTTCCCAAAAAGAGTTTTGTGCGCCTGATGCCGTCCTATGTACAGAATTTTTCCGTAGTACTCATCTTCGGTGCTTCGTTCTGCGGGTATTTTCTGAATTTCTATTATGACCTTGTGTGGTGGGACTGGATGTTGCATGCACTCGGCGGTGCGGGATTGACCATTCTCGGCTATGAAGCTGCTGTCTGCCTGCAGAAGAAAGCAAAAACACAGGTGCCCGTTTCTATCATGCTGTTGTGTGCGGCAGGATTTTCTTTCATGTTCGGCACAATATGGGAACTGTTCGAGTTTTCATTTGACCAGATTTCGCTTTTGGGCGGTACGGTCGGCGATGCACAGCACTGGTCGTTGGCACTTGCCGAAAACACCCCCAAGATCCGCACCTTGTTTGCACCTGTTGATCCGACCCGTTGGCCACTGATGGATACCATGGGTGATATCGTTCTGAATACGGTCGGCTGTGTCTGTGCAAGCCTGTTTTTGAAATTCAATCCTTATCATCACAAAGAAAAAGCAGAACTGACTGCGGAATAAAAAAATATCGCCGCCAGAGGGGCGGCGATTTCTTTTACATGGTGATGCCGAGTTTTTCCTTTATGCTGTTGATAAGAGCGGAAATGTAAAGCGGAATGTCGCTGAGAATGGCGATAATGGCAAGCATCGTTTTGCACCTCCTGTTGTTTTTTGTTCATTTTTTGTTCATTTAAATAATATCATACTTTGTGTTTTCCGTCAACACAATGCAGATAAATGAAACACTTTTATAAAAAAATATGTTTTTTTGAAAAAGTGTATAGACAATGCATTTTCAAAATGTTACAATAATCTTATGTATGCACGTAAGAAAAAGCAAGATTAACGGAAAAAGAAGGGATATCTTATGGCTAAGATCGGTTTTGATAATGACGAATATCTGCGTTTGCAATCCAAATGCATCCGTGACAGAATTTCGCAATTCGGGGGTAAATTATATCTTGAATTCGGCGGCAAACTGTTTGACGATTACCATGCCGCACGTGTACTGCCCGGTTTTCAGCCCGACAGCAAAATCAGAATGCTGTGCGAACTGAGAGACGAAGCGGAAATCGTCATCGTCATCAGTGCCGACGATATAGAAAAGAACAAACGCAGAGGCGACCTCGGCATTACATACGATGTGGATGTTCTGCGCCTGATTGACACCTTCCGCGACAGAAAGCTTCTTGTCGGTAGTGTTGTCATCACCCGCTTCCATCAGCAGCCCTCTGCAATCATGTTCCGCAAACGCCTGGAATCCCTCGGCATCCGCGTTTATCAGCACTACAGCATTGACGATTATCCGTCCAACATTCCGCTGATTGTCAGCGACGACGGCTTCGGCAAAAATGATTTCATCGAAACCGAGCGTTCTCTTGTTATTGTCACCGCACCGGGACCG
This sequence comes from Acutalibacteraceae bacterium, assembly GCA_045605525.1. Classification (GTDB taxonomy): domain Bacteria; phylum Bacillota; class Clostridia; order Oscillospirales; family Acutalibacteraceae; genus RUG806. Next base: position 2,690 of record JAZUQC010000065.1, on the reverse strand, counting down.
GGCAGCGGCAAAATGGCAGTTTGTCTGTCGCAGTTGTATCATGAGTTCAAACGCGGTATCAGTGCGGGGTATGCAAAGTTTGAAACTTTCCCCATCTGGAATCTGCCTCTTAAGCATCCCGTCAACCTTGCTTATGAAGCCGCAACCGCCGATTTGTCGGATGTCAATATGATCGACAATTACCACATGGATGCCTACGGCGAAATGGCAGTCAACTACAACCGTGATATTGAAATTTTTCCCGTTCTTAACACCATTATGACCCGCATCACGGGCAAAACGCTGTATCGTTCCCCGACGGATATGGGAGTCAATATGGCAGGGTATTGTATAATAGATCCCGATGCCGTAACGGATGCCTCTAAACGCGAGGTTATCCGCCGTTACTACAACACCGCGTGTGAAAAACGCAAAGGTCTTGCCGATGCCACGGAACTGCAACGCATTGAACTGATTATGAATCAGTTGGATATCACGCTCGAAAACCGCAAGAGTGCCGTTGCCGCACGTAAAAAAGAAGTCGAAACCGGCGGTGCACCTGCTGCGGCAATTGAACTTGATGACGGTACCATCATCACAGGTAAAACAACCACTCTGCTCGGTGCTTCTTCTGCCGTGCTGCTCAATACATTAAAACATTTTGCGGGCATTGCCGATGAAGTTATGCTGCTGTCTCCGTCGGTCATTGAACCGATTCAGAATCTGAAAGTGAAAAATATGGGCAATCGCAATCCGCTTCTTCATATTGATGAAATTCTCATTGCCCTTGCCATTTGTGCGGTGACGGATGACGCCGCCGCAAAGGCACTCGAACAACTGCCGAAACTGCGCGGGCTGGATGCACATTCATCGGTCATGCTGTCCAATGTGGACGAACGCACTTTCAAAAAATTAGGTGTCAACCTGACCTGCGAACCCAAGAGTGAAATGACAAACAGACTTTATTTCTGATTTTTAATAATTCATTTTTTCAGGAGGGAACAGTTATGGAAAAACTTCGCATTTGTTCAATCGGTCTGGGCGGCATGGGCCGTCACCACACAAGAGCACACAAGAATCTCGGCATGTCCGAAATCGTTGCATTCTGCGACATCATCCCCGAACGTGCTGAAAGAATGCGTGACGAATATTTCCCCGATGCACGCGTTTACACCGATTACCGTGAAATGATCGAAAAGGAACAACCCGATGCGGTGGACATTGCAACTCCGAACTATCTGCATTCCCCCATGGCTGTTTTTGCACTGGAGCACGGTTGCCATGTTTTCTGCGAAAAGCCCGATGCCGTCAGTGTGGAAGCCGCACAAAAAATGAAAGATGCCGCCGAAAAAGCAGGCAAAATCCTGATGGTTATGCGTAATAACCGCTATTATGCACCCTCTGTATTTATGAAAAAATATATTGCCGACGGAAAAGCCGGCGATATTTATGCGGCCCGTTGCGGTTGGCAGAGAAGACGCGGCATTCCCGGCAAGGGCGGCTGGTTCACCACCAAAGAGCAGTCGGGCGGCGGTCCGCTGATCGACCTCGGTGTGCACATGATCGACCTTGCAATCTGGGCAATGGGTAACCCCACGCCCATTGCTGTTTCGGGCTGCACCTATAATGTTTTTGCCGACGACAAAGCAGACAGTGACTCCGAACACTCCAAATTCGGCGATACCAAGGACGGCGGCACATTCGATGTTGAAGACCTTGCCATGGGCTTCATCCGTTTTGACAACGGTGCCTGCCTGCAGATTGAATTCAGCTGGGCTTCCAATGTCGGCGAGGAAAAACGCTATGTGGAACTGCGCGGCACAAAAGCGGGATTTGCATGGAAGTCTTCGGATGAAATTGAAGTGTACGGCGAAGAATGCGGTGTGCTGACGGATCTTAAACCGCAGATGAAAGAACTCGACGGCCATCAGGCGAACATTGCACACTTCATGGATTGTATTCTCAACGGAACCAAACCCGATTTTGAACCCGTACAGGGGCTGAATATGATCAAAATTCTTTGTGCCATTTACGAATCCGCCGAAACGGGCAAGGAAGTTTTGCTGTGAAAAATGAAAAGCGGTATGAAGAACTATCATACCGCTTATTTCGTATCTGATAAACAAAGAAGATAATCTGTTGAAACATTTAAAGTTTTTGCGATTTTGCAAAGCACCTTCACGGATGGCAAACTTGCGTTGGTTTCGTAAGCGGCATAGGCATCTCGTGTTATGCCTAAAAGGTCTGCAAATTCCTTTTGTGTCATATCCTCTTGCAGACGAATTGCCCGCAGTCTTGCACCCGTTGAATCAGGTCTTTTCATTGCAAAAATCTCCCCGTGTGGCAAATAAAAAAGTGCGCAGTTAAAACCGCGCACCGAAAAACGCAATCTCAACTTGCGCCACACAAGCATTTGCCATCTGTAAAGAAAGTAAATGAAAAGATTGCGTTTTTGCCGAAGCAAAAACACTTTCTTTAACAAATGACATATTAACTTGTGTGGCATCTATTAAAATACCACGAAACATAAGAAAAATCAAGTAGCAATTGTAAATTGCGGTTTGTCGGGCGCTTATCAATGAAAATTACCCCCTCAAACACTTGCCGCCCCTGAAAGGGGAGGTGGCGGCGAAGCCGTCGGAGGGGTTAACCAAGTCTGCACAAACTTGGTTAACAAAGTCTGATATTGCCGTTAAAACCCCTCTGTCACT